>JAFQKE010000028.1 GCA_017397065.1 Clostridia bacterium | reverse complement strand
GTAATGCACTTTCGTGGGCTTCCGCAGGCGAGCTTGGCTTCAGAGGCTCCAGAAAGTCTACTCCTTTTGCTGCTCAGAGCGCAGCAGAAACCGCTGCTAAGGCAGCTATGGAGCACGGACTTAAAACCGTTGAGGTTTATGTTAAGGGCCCCGGAGCAGGTCGTGAGGCTGCAATTCGCGCATTGCAGTCTGCAGGTCTTGAGGTTAGCATGATTAAAGATGTTACCCCCATTCCTCATAACGGCTGCCGTCCGCCTAAAAGAAGACGCGTTTAATCGATTATTTTGGAGGTGTGTTAGATGGCTAGATATACCGGTGCAGTTTGTAGATTATGCCGCCGTGAGGGTCAGAAATTGTTCCTTAAGGGCGAGCGCTGCTATTCCGATAAATGTTCTGTAGGTATCAGAGCATATGCTCCCGGTCAGCATGGACAGGGACGTAAAAAGAATTCTGAGTACGGCTTGCAGCTTCGTGCAAAGCAGAAAGCAAGACGTTTTTACGGTGTTCAGGAAGGTCAGTTCCATCATTATTTTGAAATTGCTGAGCGCAAAACCGGCGTTACAGGTGAAAACCTTTTAAGAATCCTTGAAAGCCGCCTTGATAACGTTGTTTACAGAGTAGGTTTTGCTTCTTCCAGAGCCGAGGCCAGACAGCTTGTTGGTCATGGTCACTTTGAAGTAAACGGTCACAGAGTTGACATCGCTTCTTATCTCCTTCGTGCTGGTGACGTTGTTACCGTATGTGAGAAGAGCCGCGGTCTTGATAAAATCAAGGCAGTTGTTGAAGCTAATGCTGCTCATCCCGTTCCCCAGTGGATTGATTTAAATCGAGATGCTCTTGAAGCAAAAATCATTGCTTTACCTACTCGTGATCAAATCGATGCTCCTGTTGAGGAACAGCTTATCGTTGAGTTCTACTCTAAGTAATAAGTTGGTTTTGGTTCTGTGCGGTACCGCACCACCCACAGAACTCAAGTTTACTATATTAATTTGTGCGGAGAAATGGAGCTTTTAATGATAGAGATTGAAAAGCCCACACTAGAGGCGCTTGAAGTTTCCAATGACGGAAATTACGGAAAGTTCACCTTGAAACCGCTTGAAAGCGGATACGGCACAACTCTCGGCAACTCTCTTCGTCGAGTATTGATGTCATCCCTTCCGGGTGTTGCTGTAACCTCAGTCAAGATAGACGGCGTCCTTCATGAGTTTTCAACTATTGATGGCGTTAAGGAAGACGTTACAGAGATCATTCTTAATATTAAAGGTCTTACCGCAAAGCTTCACGCAGGCGGACCCAAGACCGTTTATATTGAGGCAGAAGGTCCTTGCGTTGTAACAGCTGCTTCTATTAAGGCAGATTCTGAGGTTGAAATTCTTAATCCGGATCTTTATATTGCCACCGTATGCGAGGGCGGAAAACTCTTTATGGAGATCGTTCTCGACAGAGGCCGCGGTTATGTTACCGCTGAGGCAAATAAGCCGGCACAGGTTATCACCGGACTTATTCCGGTAGACAGTATTTACACTCCCGTTAAAAAGGTCAAATTCGGGGTTGAAAATACTCGTAAAGAACAGGTAACCGATTACAACTGTCTTACCCTTGAGGTTTGGACAAACGGTACTATCACTGCTAAAGAGGCAGTATCATTGTCCGCAAAAATCCTTACCGATCACCTAAAGATGTTTGTTGACCTTGCAGAAGAAACCAATGATGTTGAAACAATGGTTGAAAAGGGCGACAGCGGCAAGGAGAAGGTTCTTGAAATGACCATCGAAGAACTGGATCTTTCGGTTCGTAGCTTTAACTGCTTAAAACGTGCCGGAATCAATACGGTAGAGGATTTAATCAGCAAATCAGAGGAAGAAATGATGAAGGTTCGCAACCTTGGTCGTAAATCATTGGAAGAGGTTATTGCTAAGTTACATTCTCTTGGCTTTACCCTTAACCGCAATGACGAATAATGATTTTTCATCACCAATAAGGAGTGAATATTAAATGGCCGGTACCAGAAAACTCGGTAGAACTTCTGATCACAGAACTGCTATGCTCAGAGCTATGGTTACTTTCTTGCTTGAAAAGGGCAGAATCGAAACTACCGTTACTCGTGCAAAAGAAGTTCGTTCTATGTGTGAGAAGTATATTACACTCGCTAAAGATGGCTCGCTTCACAGCAAACGTCAGGCTATGGCCTTTATTACTAAGGAGGACGTTGTAAAGAAACTTTATAACGAAATTGCTCCTAAGTATCAGGATAGAAACGGTGGTTACTGCCGTATCGTTAAAACAGGCCCCCGCCGTGGTGACGCAGCTGAAATGGCTATCATCGAGTTAATCTAATCGTAAAACGATTAAATAATGTAATATTAAAGCACCTGTGTAATTAACACGGGTGCTTTTGTTAGTTTATAGCTTAAAACGCTTTATAAAATGCAGAGGCAGAATTCAGAATGCAGAATTATTATAATCGGTAAACTGTTGTCCGCAACAAAAAAACCACCGTATTTTTTGCTAATAAAAATTTTAACTGATACTTTTTTCGACAACTTTCGATAGACTATATATAGTATAATGCAATAAAAGGTGGTGAGAAAATGCGATATGATGATATAATATCTGAACTGGCAATTAAAGAAAACATATCAAAAGAAGAAGTGAACAGAGAAATGGCGGCGGCACTTTCTGATGCAGGTATTGAATGCTCGGTTGAATATTTTGTTTTTGAAGTAGCTAAATATTTGAAAGACTATATATAGTAATATCGTATAATATATAGTCTAAACGCTCCTAACGGAAAGTATAAAATATATTCGTTAGGAGTGTTTTTATGAATATCACAGAAGCAGTTAAAAAAAGATTTGAAGAACTTTGCTATAAAAGAAATATAAATTTCTGTAAACTTGCGAGTATATCCGGCGTGCCTTATACTACAGTAAAATCAATATTTTACAATCAAAGCAAAAATCCCGGAATTGTTACTATTAAAAAACTTTGCGATGGACTTGAAATCAGCATAACAGAGTTTTTTGATACAGAGTATTTCAAAGAATTGGAACAAGAAATCAAATAAAAATAGCAGAAAAGGCTATCATCGAGTTAAGCTAATCGTAAAGCGCTTTATAAAATGCAGAATGCAGAGTGCAAAATTATTATAATTGGTAAACTGTTGTTTGAAGATGAGATTATATTAAACATCTGTAGGGACAGGCCTCCCGGACTGTCCGTTATAAAACCGCATAAATAAACGGATTTTGCAATCTATAAAGATCTTACAAAATATGGGTTGGTCGTAGGGAACGGGCTTGCTCGTTCCGAAAAAAATTAGTACAAACTTTGGCGGCAGGAGCAAGCCCCCGCCCTACGGATATTACCGAAAATTTGCAAAAAACGCAATTTAACACACAAATTTTGGTGCAACAACGTAGGGAACAACCAATGTGTTGTTCCTAAATACAAATTTGTTGTGGTTTATTAGGAACGACACGCAGGTCGTTCCCTACAAACAAATCCTTGAATTTCTCGAAATAAAGCTTTCCCCTTGATGGGGGAGGGGCCGACTCCCCTCCTGTGAAGGGGAGATGTCGGCAAAGCCGACAGAGGGGTACGGGTCTGTCAGACCAACGTATGTTGGTGGAGGAGGTGAAAAAGCGCTAAATTATGCAATTTTTCACGGACAGTCCGGGAGGCCTGTCCCTACGGTATCGCCCGAAAATTTCTGCGTTCAAACCACAATTTTTTATCATTTTTCGATTATATAAAGGGATTATGATATATACAAACATATTCGGAATAAAACGCTTGACTTTTGTGTGCATTTGAGGTAAAATATTTATAATATGTGTAAATGCGTCTGAGCAGAAAGAGTAGGGCGGAGAAAAACCTTTAGAGAGCCGTTGGTTGGTGCAAAACGGCGGTAATATCCACTTGAAGTTCATTCTGCGAGCAGTGTGTTGAATCTGCAAAGAATCAAGGTCTTTACCTTTAAATGTTTGTTTTAGTAGGCACAACGGGTGCGACCGTTACATCGCTAAGACTTCAAAAGAGTCTAATGAGGTGTTAGCCGTAAGGTTAATGCAAAAACAGAGTGGTACCACGAAAGGATTTCGTCCCTGTTATGGGGGCGTTTTTTTATTTTTTAAAATTCATCACTTTAATTTATATCGAAAGGATTTGTTTTTTATGCAGCAAAAGCTGGAAGAAATCAGAGTAACGGCTAAAGCCGAGCTTGCCGCAGCAGAAGATGTTAAAGCTGTAGATGAGCTTCGTGTTCGTTACCTTGGTAAAAAGGGCGAAATCACCGCTATTTTAAAGCAAATGGGTAGTCTTTCGGCCGAGGAGCGTCCCAAAATGGGTCAGCTCGCTAATGAGGTTCGTGCCGATATTGAGGGTGCAATAGCTACTGCGCTCAGCGAAATGAATAAAAAAGCATTGGAGCTCCGCCTTAAAAAGGAGGCTCTGGATATTTCCATACCCAGCAAGCAAGCTAAGGTAGGCTCTCTCCATCCTCTTAACAGCACACTCAATAAGCTCATTGATATCTTCAAATCAATGGGATTTGATGTTGTTGACGGCCCAGAGATTGAAACCGATTATTATAACTTTGAGGCTCTTAACGTGCCTCAGGACCATCCCGCACGTGATATGCAGGATACCTTTTATTTAACCGAAAATATGCTTCTTCGCACACAGACCTCTGCTACTCAGATTCGCACAATGGAAAAGCGAAAGCCCCCCATTCGTATGATCTGCCCTGGTAGAGTTTATCGTTCGGATGATGTTGATGCAACCCATTCGCCTGTTTTCCATCAGGTTGAGGGACTTGTTGTTGATAAGGGCATAACTATGTGCGATTTAAAGGGCACTTTGGAAACAATGGCAAAAGAAATCTACGGTAGCGATACCAAGGTTAAATTCCGCCCCTCTTTCTTCCCATTTACCGAGCCCAGCGTTGAGGTTGATGTTTCCTGCTCGGAGTGTGGCGGCAAGGGTTGTCGTGTTTGTAAGGGCAGCGGTTGGATAGAAATTCTTGGTGCAGGTATGGTTCATCCCAAGGTGCTTAAAGGCTGTGGAATTGACCCTGAGGAGTATTCGGGCTTTGCCTTTGGTATCGGTCTTGACCGCCTTACCACCACTCGTCATAAAATCAGCGATATTCGTTTGCTTTTTGAAAACGATCTTCGCTTTCTTAAACAGTTTTAAGGAAAGGGGAGTGCAGAAAAATGAAGGTTTCATTAGAACAACTTAAAACTTATGTTGAAATAAACGTTCCTGCCGAAGAGCTTTGCGACCGTATGGTTATGGCCGGCTTTGAGGTTGAGGAAGCCATAAACACCGCCGACAGTATGGAAAATGTTGTTGTTGGTAAAATTTTAGAAATTACTCCTCACGAAAATTCTGACCACCTTGTTATTTGTCAGAGTGATGTTGGAGCAGGCGAGCCTGTGCAGATTGTTACCGGCGCCGATAACGTGTTTGAGGGTGCTTATGTTCCTGCCGCACTTCACAACTCCAAGCTACCTAACGGTATGAACATTAAAAGCGGCAAGCTCAGAGGTGTTGTTTCAAACGGTATGCTTTGCAGCGGCGAGGAGCTCTGCATTACCGAGGACGATTATGAGGGTGCTTCGGTAAACGGAATACTAATCTTAAAGGGTGAAATCGCCCCCGGTACCGATATGCGTGAGGTTTTAGGTCTTAACGATTGGATAATCGACTTTAAAATCACCGCTAACCGCCCCGATTGTCAGAGTATTTTGGGTATTGCAAGGGAGATTGGCGTTGTGCTTGGCACCGAGTTCAAGCCCCCCGTACCTACCTTTGAAACCGCCGGCGACGATATAAACAACTATATGCAGCTTGAGGTTAAAAACTTTGACCTCTGCCCACGCTATGTAGGTCGCTTTGTTAAAAATCTTAAAATCGCTCCCTCCCCCGATTGGATGAAGCGTGCCTTAAAGGCTTCGGGTATGCGCCCAATTAACAATATTGTTGATATTACAAATTTTGTTATGCTTGAAACCGGTCAACCCCTCCACGCCTTTGATTACCGTGATATTAAGGGCGGAAAAATCATTGTCCGCACCGCAAATGAGGGCGAAAAGATTACCACCTTGGATGAAAAAGAGCATAATCTAACCACCGATATGCTGGTTATTGCCGATGCCGAGAATCCCTCCTGCCTTGCAGGTATTATGGGTGGTCTTAACAGCGAAATCAAGGACGATACAACCACCCTTTTCTTAGAGTCGGCTAAGTTCCGCCGTGATAGCGTTCGCCGCACTGCAAGAGCTCTTGGTGTTCGTACCGAATCCAGCGCAAGATATGAGCGTGGAACCGATATTATGAATACCGAATACGCATCAAACCGTGCGTTACAGCTTATTTATGAGCTTGGAGCAGGCGAAATTGTTGATGGCGTTTTAGATTGCAATGACGGTCTGCCTGCCGAACGTGTGCTTAATGTAAGCGTAGCTAAAATCAATGCACTTTTAGGTCTTGATATTCCTGCCGATACAATGGTAAATATCTTAAACAGCCTCCACATTCCCACCACCCTTTCAGGCGATACCTTAACCTGCCACATACCGTCATTCCGTGACGATATTGAGTATATGGCCGATATTGCTGAAGAGGTTATGAGAATTTATGGCTATGACCATATCGTAGGCACTCCCATAAGCGGTGCCGTTTTAAGAGGAAGCGTTACCCCCGAGCGTGCTTTGGAGGATAAGGTTAAAACTCTGCTTGTTGCAAACGGTCTTTATGAAATTGCAACCTACTCCTTTATAGGCTCAAAATCGGTTGACCCTCTTAACCTCCCCGATGATGACAGCCGCCTTAACGGTATTAAGATTTTAAATCCCCTTGGCGATGAATATTCGGTAATGCGTACACAGCTTGTAACCTCAATGCTTACGGTTGTTTCAACAAATATGAACCGCAAAAATTCCGAGGCAGGCTTCTTTGAGATTTCTAAACGCTTTATTCCAAAGAGTCTACCTATGACCGAGCAGCCCGATGAGCTTAAAACTCTTGCAATTGGTCTTTACGGCGAAAAAGAGGATTTCTATACACTCAAGGGCGTTGTAGAGCAGGTTATGGAGCTTTGCGGAGCTGAGGTTCGTTTTGAACGTGCCGATGAGCCGTACCTCCATCCCGGCAGAGCTGCCAAGGCTGTTATGGGTGATAAAACCGTTGCCGTATTTGGTGAGGTTCACCCCGATACCGCCGATAAATTTGATTTAACCGCAAGAGCTTATGTAGCCGAAATTTATTTGGATATGTTGCAGGATATTAGCAGTCCTTTGGTAATTTACGCACCACTTCCAAAATTCCCGGCCGTTAATCGTGACCTTGCCTTGCTTTGTGCATCGGAAGTTCCTGTTGGCGATTTGCTTGATATAATCAAAAAAGCGGGCGGAAAACTGTTAGAGTCTGTATCTATTTTCGATATTTATGAGGGTTCACAGATTCCTGAGGGCAAAAAGAGTGTGGCATTCAGCTTAACACTTCGCTCTGCCGATGCAACCCTTACAGATGAGCAGATAGCAACCGTTATGAACAAGGTGATTAAAAAATTGGCAGAAGCAGGCGCCGAGCTTCGTGGATAATAAATGTTAAATTGGTTAATATTTTATTAAATAACGCAAAAGCACTTGAAAAATATACTTTTTTAGTATACAATAATAGTGTTAATAAATTTAAGGAGAGTGATATAAGTGGAGAAGATGGATAGAACAATGACTTTTTCGTTGGGAAATGATCGTGATCGTGAAATTCGTGAGCTTTTGCTTACAGTTTACAATGCACTTAAAGAAAAAGGTTATAATCCCATAAATCAGATGGTAGGCTACATTCTTTCAGAGGATCCTACCTATATCACCACCCATAATAACGCAAGGAATCTTATTCGCAGAATTGATCGTGATACTCTGCTTCAAACCCTTGTAAAGTATTATATGACCAACTAGTTTTAGCTTGGTTTACCGGAAAGGAAGGCAAGAATATGGCTGAAAAGTTTCTTACCTACAAGGGCCGTCCTTTAGTTCGTGGCGGCAACACCATATATTACGGTAATATGTCAGATGAGTATGTTTGCGTATTACAGATTTTAAGCACCAAGGAGGAAAACGGTGAAGAGCTTCCTGATAAAGTTCAGATTCAGCTGCTTAAAACCGATCCCGAAATTCCCATTATGGAGCGTTTTGTTAAAAACGGCGAAAGACGTGGTCTTTACAACGCAATGGATATTGCCTCCATTTGGTTAGAGCGTGCCTTAAAGGAAGAAAAATAAATAATAAAACAAAACCCTTGGTAACGGATTTTTCTGTTACCAAGGGTTTTTTACGAATAGGACGGTGGACGGGGGATTTTACCGTAGGGGTCGGCGCCTCGACGACCCGTTGATTTTCGTAAAAAAGGAATTTCACTTTTATTAAAAAATATGGTGTCAATACGAAAAATCAATGTTTAAAATTCAAAGATTGCGTTAATTTTTAGGGATGTCGTGGGCGCCATCCCCTACTTTGTCACGATTTATAAAATGCAGAATTCAGAATGCAGAGTGCAAAATTATTATAATCGGTAAATTGTAGTTTATCGCAGGGATTTTTGGGTGATACCGTAGGGACAGGCCTCCCGGACTGTCCGTAAAAAAATGCATAAATAAACGGATTTTGCAATCTATAAAGATCTTACAAAATATGGGTTGGTCGTAGGGAACGGGCTTGCTCGTTCCGAAAAAAATTAGTATAAACTTTGGTGGCAGGAGCAAGCCCCTGCCCTACGGATATTACCGAAAATTTGCAAAAAACGCAATTTAGCACAAATTTTGGGGCAACAACGTAGGGAACAACCAATGTGTTGTTCCTAAATACAAATTTGTTGTGGTTTATTAGGAACGACACACAGGTCGTTCCCTACAAACAAATCCTTGAATTTCTCGAAATAAAGCCCTCCCCTTGATGGGGAAGGCTTATAAATAACAATTTATCTATCTGTATATAAAAAGAAAAGTCTCGGTTGCACCGGCAACCGAGACTTTGTTAATAAAACTTATTTAGTTTGTGAGATTAGTAAAGTGTTACTCCCCAACCTGCTACATACTGTGCGAGTAAAACAAGGTCTTTAAGGTTTACTGCGCTGTCGGCGTTAACATCAAGAGCGTCCTCATTTACGTTAAGAGCATTTCCGTCTGCGTCGGTAGTCCAACCTGCAAGGTGTCTGGACAATGCGGTAACGTCGCTAAGGTCAACCTCGCCTGTACCATCAATATCACCGGCAACAATTTCAGGTGCTACTGTATCCTTGTGTATAAGCTCCATATTATCAATGATTAAGCCCTTGCCATCTGTTTCACGTAAAAAGCGGAGAACAAGGTTAAGCTCGGTAGCATTTCCGCTATTGAAGGAAAGCTCAAACTTCTGCCAGGATGCGGTGGAGAGAATAGTATCAGCCTTAGCAACCACTTCACCACTAAGCACTTCTACATCAGCGGCTGTAATGCCACCATCAAGCTTAGCTCTCTTTATAGTGCCACTACCGTCACCGGCGGGAGCCTCTATTTCATTAATATAGAAGTAGAAAGAAAGTGTGTAGTTGGTGTTTGCATCAAGATTTGTTAAAGGAATAATGGTGTTTCTATGTCTTGCGTGGACCTTTAGTGCATTATTTCCCTCATAAGCATCAGTGTTTATTATACTGTAATTACACCATTCGCAACCATAGTTAGGATCGCTGAAACGGATTCCATCAATGGAACCATTTTCAAATGTACCGTCCTGACCGTTTAATGCAAAATGCTCATAGGTGGTGCCGCTGAACTCAGGAGTAAGAACAACGTCGCCTGCAGCATTAAAGGTGTAGGTTGCATCCTCGCTTACAAGCTCTTCGCCAATGTACCATCCCTCAAAGGTGTTGCCCTCATAGGGGGTAGCGGTAACGGTAACAGCTTCGTTATAGGCAACTGTTCCAACCGAAGTAGCGGTACCATAGGCTGATTTTTGGGTAGTAACGTTTGCGGTTCTGGTGATTACAAAGTTATCAATGTAAATTGAACCTGTATTGTTGTGGTTCATCCAGAAGATAACCTCTGTATTATTGCCTGAGTTGAATTTATAGGTAACCTTTTCCCATTCATCGAGAGTACCGTAATAGTCATATGTACCTGCAATGCAGTTTTCAAGGGCAATTGTGTGACCGTCTGCAAGAACGGGTGCTGTGTCAGCAGTGGTAACACGGAAACCACCAACTTGGGCAGCAGCATTATCTTTAACTAATGCATAGAAAGAAACAATGTAATCGGTGTTAGCGGTAAGGCCTGTGAACTTACGACCCATCATGCCGAACAGACCTTCAAATTTAAGTGAATACTGACCTGCATAAGCATATGCGTTGGAAATAGTCGCCTTACGGTAGTTACCGCTGTTGTTGGATTCCATAAAGTATTCATTATTGCCGTCGAGCGAGCTTTGCTTCCATAAATCGGGTGTCCAATCGGAGGTTGCACCACCAACGGTACCTGTGGTGTGCTGTAACTGAGCCAGCGTTTGACCGTTTGTGTAGCCGGTTTCATAGCTACCGTCAACGCCAAAGCCGCTGGAAATAAAGCGTGCCTCATAATTTGCGGCATTTTCGCTGTAAACAAAGGTATATTTTGCATCCTTAGAGAGGAGTGTTTCGCCGTTGTACCAACCATCAAAGGTGGCTTCGCCTAAGGGAGTTGCTACTACGGTTGTTTTTGCACCAACTCTGGTTTTAACGGTGTTAGTATATCCTAAAGCTTTATCGTTTACATTTGGTGTGTAGTTGATAGCCGCAGGAGTAACTGCGAAATCATCAAGGTAAAGATATGCGTTAGTTCCGTTAGAATCAACCCAGAAGATAACCTCGGTATTATCGCCGGAGTTGAAATCAATTTCAAGCTTCTTCCAGCCTGCGGTTACGTCTGTTTCTCTTACAGATTTATTTGCTAATCTTGCTGTGGTATCAAGATAACTTGCAGTAGCAGGAGTGATAATAATATTACCTACACCTGCCCAATCGGCAGAAACGGTATGAGTTAAATAAGCATAAACAGAAACATTGTAGTCCTTGTTCTGCTCAAGACCAGAAAACTTATAACCTAAGCTACCGTACTGACCGGAGAAATTAACTGCGTATGTACCTGAATGAGCATACTTATTAGTAGTTATGGTAGCTTTACGCCAAGTACCGGTATAGCTAGAGTCAACAACAAATCCGCTACCGTTAGTTTCGGTACCCAAAAAGGCAGAATATGGACCAGATGCTTCGGTACCTACTGAAGCAGTTGCCTGTGCTAAAGTCTGATTGTTAGTATAGCCTTCTTCAAAGTTGTAAATTACAGAATCCTCATTTGCTTCAAAGCGTGCCTCATAGGTGGGGGTTGCGTTACCGTTGTAAACAAAGGTAAGCTCAGCCTCCTCAGAAACAAGGGTGTCGCCCTCATACCAGCCCAAAAAGCTGTTTAATGCAAAGGGTTCGGCGGTAATAGTAACCTCTTCGCCTAAGTTAACGGGAATCTTAGTGCCCTCGGCAATTGTACCTAAGGTATCGTCATTAACTGCAGGAACGTAATTTCTTTCAACGCTCATTTGCATATCCGCAATCCAAACCTCGCCGTCAACAGCCTCGGGAATGGAGAACTGGTATCTTACATCAGCCTTGTGAGCGTCATCATTACCTGTTTCAAAGGTGTGGATGATCTGGAACCATTCATCTTGACGCTCGGTAGCAGGATAATCGGGGGTGAGGGGCTGTTCAACGCCATTTGCACGGGAGATGAACATTGAAGGTCCGCCGCCATCAATAGCGGTACCTGTTTCAGCTATTGTAAAGTTGTGCTTAATATCGGTACGGATAACACGGGTAGAACCGTTATCGTAGGAGAAGGTGTAGATATTCTGACCTTCTGCTGCGGTATCCTGATGCTTGTTTGTGCCATCAAGAGCAACATAGTCGGGCTCATACATATATGTACGGAAGCCCTTTACATTTTTAACCTTTACCCAGTAGGTGGTGGTGTACTTGGCATTCTTTTCAATTTCCACTTTTCCTGTGTAGAAAAATTCGCTTCTAGTGGTAGGGGCATCTGCAGTGGTTGTGAATTTTACCGCATTTTTGGTAACACCCTCTGCGATTTCTACATCCTCAACAATTTCAGAACTAGTATTTTCGGTTGTCCTGATTTCCCAATTGGTGGGTACGCCGTCAGCATGGCTTTCAAAATCGCCGTTTGTCAAAAGGTTATCTGTTGCGGCTGCAGCATCTTCAGCGGTAGCAACAGAACCAAAAGGAACGGCCGTTAAAAGCAACGCAAGGCATAAAACTAGTGATAATAATTTGCGTGTCATCTTTCATATCTCCTTTACAAAATTTAATGATTATTATCATTAATTTCGATTATAGCATAAATAACTGTATTTTTCAACAATAAATTTAAAAAATTGTTACATTTAACCAATAACAGGGTGTAAAAAATCTTTTGTTTGACAGTAGAGAATATAAGTGATATACTAATATAAATATATTTTTTATTTAAAAGGGAAGGTTTAATTATGCTGGATATTAAATTTATTGCCGAAAATCCTGAATTGGTTAAAGAAAATATAAAGAAAAAGTTTAAAGATTCAAAGATTCCTTTGGTGGACGAGGTTATTGAGCTCTATAACGAAAAACGCAACACCAACACCAGAGCAAACGAGCTTCGTTCCAACCGTAATAAGGTATCCAAACAGATTGGTATTTTAATGGGTCAGGGCAAGCGTGACGAGGCCGAGGATATGAAACGCCTTGTAAACGAGCAGGCCGCCGAGCTTAAAGCCTTAGAGGAAAAGGAATCCGAGCTTGAGGCAAAGGTTCGTGAGCTCCAAATGAAAATCCCCAACATTGTGGACGAGAGCGTTCCTGTTGGTAAGGACGATAGCGAAAACGTAGAGGTTAAGCAGTACGGCGAGCAGACCGAGGCCACCTTTGAGATTCCCTACCACACCGATATTATGGCTCTTTTTGACGGTATTGATAAAGAATCTGCCGGTCGAGTTGCAGGCGAGGGCTTCTATTATCTTATGGGTGACATTGCAAGACTTCATTCTGCCGTTACCGCCTATGCAAGAGATTTTATGATAGATAAGGGCTTTACCTACTGTATTCCTCCCTTTATGATTCGCAGTAACGTTGTAACCGGCGTTATGAGTTTTGAGGAAATGGACGCTATGATGTACAAGATTGAGGGTGAGGATTTATACCTCATTGGTACATCGGAGCATTCTATGATAGGTAAGTTTATTGATACCATCACCCCCGAGGAGAAGCTGCCCCTAACCCTTACCAGCTATTCACCCTGCTTTAGAAAGGAAAAGGGCGCTCACGGTATTGAGGAGCGTGGTATTTACCGTATCCATCAGTTTGAAAAGCAGGAAATGATTGTTATTTGTAAGCCTGAGGAGAGTATGGAATGGTTTAACAAAATGTGGAGCTATTCTGTAGAGCTTTTCAGAAGTCTTGATATTCCCGTTCGTACACTCGAGTGCTGCACAGGTGATTTGGCCGATTTAAAGGTAAAATCCTACGATGTTGAGGCTTGGAGCCCCAAACAGAAGAAGTATTTTGAGGTTTGCTCCTGCTCTAATCTCGGCGATGCGCAGGCAAGAAGACTTGGCATACGTGTTAAGGGCGAGGGTGGCAAAAAGTATCTTGCACACACACTTAACAACACCGTTGTTGCTCCTCCCCGTATGCTTATTGCATTTTTAGAAAATAACCTCTGCTTTGATGGAGAGAAATATTCGGTTAAAATCCCCGAGGCTCTTCGTCCTTATATGGGCGGCAAAGAGCTTATTGAACAGAAGTAATATAAAAAATCTGCAATAATTGTGCCAAAAAAGCATTTTTATTGCAGATTTTATTTTTATAACCCGTTTAAATTAAACACCTTTATAGAACGCTTCAAAATTCCGTGCATATGGGCAATGGCAATTCCGTAATTGGTAATGGGAACGGCTTTTGCACCGGCTCTCTCCAGACGACTTTTCATCTCTTTTTCATTAAGCATACAGCCGCCGCAATGGATTATAGCGGCATATTTTGAAAGGTCTTCGGGAAATTCTCCGCCCGATGTAAACTCAAAATTAAGCTCCTTGCCCGAGTGCTTTTTTACCCAACCGGGAATTTTAACGCTGCCAATATCCTTGCATTGGCGATGGTGGGTGCAGCCCTCTGAGATAAGCAGGGTGTCGCCATCTTTAAGATTATCAAGAGCAAAAGCACCGCCAACAACCTTTTCTAAATCACCCTTATATCGGGCAAAAAGTATAGAAAAAGAGGTAAGAGGAATATCATCGGGCACTATTTTTGAAACAGCACCAAAGCTCTGCGAATCGGTAATAACAAGCCTTGGCGGATTCTTCATTGAATCGAGGGCGTCGGCAAGCTCCTCCGGCTTTACAATAATCGTGGTTGCCCCAATTTCAAGCAGCTCTCTTATGGTTTGTTGCTGTGGCAAAATAAGTCTGCCTTTGGGTGCCGATTCGTCAATAGGTACAACCAAAATAACCTTGTCGCCGTAGTTTACTATGTCGGCGAGGATTTTTTTATCATTTTTTGCGTCCTTTAAAAGGGTTGCAAGCATATCCTTTAGCTCATTTATGTTGATGCCCTTAAGAGCGCTGACATAAATGGTGTTTTGAGATTTTTCGGGAACTAGGTCTAGCAAATCGGACTTGTTTTTAGCGATTATAAGAGGGAGCTTTTTATCCTCAATTGCCTTTATAAGCTCCTTTTCCAAAGGGGAAAGCTCACAATTTGCATCGGTCACAAGCACCGCTATATGGATTTTTGAGAGCACCTGCTTTGCACGCTCCACACGCCTAAGTCCGAGGTCGCCCTCATCATCAATGCCGGGGGTGTCGGTTATAACAACGGGGCCTAAGGGTAGAAGCTCCATTGCCTTTGAAACGGGGTCGGTGGTGGTGCCCTTAACGTCCGATACCAGAGCTAGGTTCTGCCCCGTTACGGCGTTCACCAGACTGGATTTTCCGGCGTTTCTCAGCCCAAAAAAGCCAATATGCACCCTTTCGGCCGAAACAACATTATTTAAACTCATTAAAATGCTCCTTTTTAAACTTATAGTTTATAGCTATCCTTTCGCTTGACAGCGAAAACCATCGACCTGCACTGCAAAAACTTTAAGTGAGGCGGCAGTCTCCAATAGTTATAAGTTCATAGTTATTCTTTGGTGGGGGGAAATATTTTTAAATTTATGGTATTCTCTTTTAAAAAACAAAGGAGAGAAAATATGAATGACGGATTTGTAAAGCTACCAAGAGATATTACGAACTGGCGATGGTTTACTGATGCAAATGTTTTAAAGGTTTATATTTATTTGCTAACCAAAGCGGCATTTAAAGAAACAAAGTGGAAACAATTAACACTTAAAAAAGGTCAGCTTATAACGGGGAGAAAAAAGTTGGCTGAAGAACTTGATTTAAGTGAAAATAAGGTTAGAGCTGCACTTGCAAATCTTGAAAGAACAGGTGAGATTTCTATAAAACCCACCAACAAATATTCTATTATAACCCTTTTAGATTGGGGAAAAACGCAAGGTAGCGATTATTTTTTTACCAACAAACCACCAACAAACCACCAACAAGCCACCAACAAATCGCCACAATATAATAAAGAAAAGAAAGAAAATAATGTAAAGAATAAAGGCGCACGTGCGCGAGAGAAAAAATATGATTATAAAAACGGTTCCATTGATTGGTCGCAGATGGATTTGATTATAAATTAGAATCTGAAACGTGTGACGTTATAAAATGCAGAATGCAGAATGCAGAGTGCAAAATTATATAACCGGTAAATTGTAATTTGAAGATGTGATTATATTAAACATCTGTAGGGACAGGCCTCCCGGACTGTCCGCAAAAAATCGCATAATTTAGCGGTTTTTTCACCTCATCCACCAACGTGCGTTGGTCCCCCTTCCCCATCAAGGGGAAGGCATATAAATAACAATTTATCTGCTTGTTTAACGCAGCGGAGTGTCATCCGGTGCACAAAATGTGTTCGGAATAAAACACCTTGTGTTTAGAACCTGAAATCTCTTCTGTTGGAGGCCTTTATCTGTTCGATATTATCCTTGGCAATCTGGCGAACCTTTTCTTTTGGAATTTTATTCAGTTCACGTTCAATCAGCTCAAAACCAACCTTTCTTGTTTCGGGGGTTGCGTAGTCAATAAGGTATTCGGTCAGGGTCATAAGAGCGTTGGGATGGCAGCAGTTAAGAATCTGACCTGTTTTGCAAAGCTGCATAAAGCGGTCGCCCGTTCTGCCCTCTCGATAGCAGGCGGTGCAGAAAGATGGAATGTGGTCAAGCTCCATAAGCCAGCGAACAACCTCGTCTAAGGTGCGTTGGTCAGAAACGTCAAACTGCTCAGAATCGTGGGGGCGTTCCTCCTCGGTGTAGCCGCCAACCGATGTTCTGGAGGCACCGCTTATCTGCGAGATGCCAAGCCTTAAGGCTCTGCCACGCACCGCTTCGCTTTCTCTTGTAGAGATTATCATACCTGTGTAGGGCACAGCAATGCGAATGCAGGCAATGATTTTTTCAAAAATATCGTCGGAAATGCCGTTGTCAAATTGGTCGGGGTCAATGTCGTCGGCTTTTTTAAGACGGGGAACGCTGATGGTGTGAGGGCCAACACCGTGAACCGCCTCTAAATGCTCGGCGTGCATCAATAGTCCTGCAAATTCATACTTGTAGAGCTCTAAACCAAACAAAACGCCGAGTCCTACATCATCAATGCCGCCCTCCATTGCTCTGTCCATTGCCTCGGTGTGGTAGGCGTAGTTGTGCTTGGGGCCCGTTGGGTGAAGCTGCTCATAGCTTTCCTTGTGATAGGTCTCTTGGAAGAGAATGTATGTACCAATGCCGGCCTCTTTAAGCTTGCGGTAATTTTCCACCGTTGTTGCGGCAATGTTCACATTAACACGGCGAATGTCACCGTTTTTGTGATGAATGCTGTAAATGGTTTTAATGCACTCTAAAATATACTCAATGGGGTTGTTTACGGGGTCCTCACCCGACTCAATGGCAAGACGCTTGTGTCCCATATCCTGCAGGGCAATAACCTCTGCCTTAACCTCCTCCTGTGTGAGCTTTTTGCGGCAGATGGTTTTGTTTTGATGATGATAGGGGCAGTAGGTGCAGCCGTTTACACAGTAGTTGGAGAGGTAAAGCGGGGCAAACATTACAATACGGTTGCCGTAAAACGCCTGCTTTATCTCCTCGGCAAGAGCATACATAGCCTCGATTTTTTCGGGAATTTCGCAGGCTAAAAGCACAGATGCCTCACGATGGGTAAGACCTGCACAGGTAACACCGAGCTCGGTTTTTTTAGGACGAGCCTTTTCTAAAAGGGAGTCGATAAGCTCAATGTTGTTTTTGTTTTCCTCGGCGTAGCGTATGGTTTCTAAAATTTCGCCGTCGTTAATAAATTCTTCTGCTTTTAAAGATTTGGGATTGTATATTGCCATAACAAGCACTCCTTTGGATTAAGTTTATAGTTTATAACTATCAGTGATTTCGTCACACTATCGGTGACTTTGTCACGTTTTATAAAG
The DNA here is from genome assembly GCA_017397065.1 of Clostridia bacterium. The sequence continues at coordinate 115,424 of JAFQKE010000028.1, read as the reverse complement.
GGATGGACAAATCATAAATTGACCTGCAAAATATGGGGAACCTTTGTAGGGAACAACCGGCGTGTTGTTCCGTAACAAAACAATCAAATTACCGTATTTTTTTGCGGAATGACACATTGGTCATTCCCTACAATTCAACCCTCATTCCGTACATTAACTACAATTTATCTGCCTGCTTTCCGGCTGCGGAACGAGACTTAGCTAAATGCATAAAACCTGTTCGGAATAAACGGACTTAGTCCGCGGCTGCGGAACGAGGTTATAGACCTTGATTAAATCTTATTCGGAATAATCGGACTTAGTCTGTGGTCGCCACGGGCGGTGACGATTTTGTAACCAATGGCAGCCATACTTTTTTCAAGGTTAGCCTTGCTTTCGGCCGCCTCATCGCCGGTGCAGATTTTGTTATCATAAAGCTCATATTTTTTACGCACCGTAAGGGGGGAAAGATTTGGCATAACAACGTTTGCGCCTGCTAAAATTCCAAGCTCTCTGCCGCCCTCTTTGATAGTGCCGAGAGCGGTGGTTGCCGGCAGTAAAAGGGTGGGGTCAATAAGTCGAATGATGGATAGCAGATATAAAGTGAGCTCCATACTGCCCGATGGCATATCACTAAAGGGGGTGTCCTTGTGGGTGAGATATGGGCCGATACCACACATAGCGGGAGCAAAGGTTTCAATAAATTTTAAATCCTTTGCAAGGGTTTTTGATGTTTGCCAAGGTGAGCCCACCATAAAACCAACACCAACCTGAAAACCGAGACTTTTTAGATTTTTTAAACATTCCATTCGGTTTTCAAAGGACATATCATTTGGATGAAGCTTTTCATAATGCTCCTTGTCGGCCGTTTCGTGACGGAGTAAATATCGGTCGGCACCGGCCAGTCGTAATGCCTTGTAGCTTTCAAAGGAACGCTCACCCAGAGAAAGCGTTATTGCACAGTCGGGGTAGAGGGATTTTAAGGCTTTAATAACATCTACCAAAAAATCGTCTGTAAATCGGGCGTCCTCGCCGCCCTGCATTACAAAGGTGCGAAAGCCCAAAGCGTAGCCCTGCTCGGCACAGGATAAAATATCCTCCTTTGTAAGGCGGTAACGCTCACATTTTTTGTTACTCCTACGAATGCCGCAGTAGTAACAGTCGTTTTTGCAAAAATTACTTATTTCAATAAGACCACGAATAAAAACATCCTTGCCGTAAACCTCCTGCCTTGCCTTAACAGCCTTTTCGGCGGCGTATGCGGCAACCTCTTTTGAGTAGCCGAGTATCAGCTGCTCGTATTGCTCTAAGGTAAGGGAGTGAGTTTTTTCTAAAGTATCTAAAAGGGCTTTTGCGTTATTCATTGCCGGTAACATTTGAGTAGGCGGTTTTAACGCTTACTCCCTTTATTCTGCCGATTTTACCCGAGAGGGAGGAGATTTCATCCTGAGGGGCATCAATGGCGATTGATACAATGTTTATGTTTTTTTCGCGGTAGGGCAGACCCATTCTGCCAATTATATATTTTCCGTATTCGTGAAGCAGAGCGTTAAGTGCTTCCACCGATGAGGTATCTTCAACTATAATACCCATAACGGCAACTCTTGTTTCCATAACAAAACCTCACTTTTGAAAAATTTTATAAAAAAATGGCTACACTTCTCCTGAGGTGTAGCCAAATAAAAAAATACCATATTTTAACTCTCTTTCACTCAGGAGAACCGAAATTCTGCTTTATGTCAGATTAAGCTTTCTATAAATATAATAACATATATTGTTCGCTTTTGCAAGATGTAAAAACAAGCATTTTTTGCATTTTTTGCACTTTTTGGTCTATTTTCTGCGTGCAATATAATCGCTTGTTTCATATTCATCTGTGCGACGTTTTTTAATATCCTTAACTATAGAGATGATAATTATTACCGCAACAAATATTGCTATGATAATCACCGCACAGGAAAGAACCATATTTAAAACAGAGTTGACATCCCATACAGCCTTTTCCTTTTCGGTGTTTATTTTAAGGGTAATCAGCGTATCCCAAGCGGACTGAACCTTATGCTCATCTATTTTGCCCGAAAATGTAAAGGTTAAGGAGTAAAAATTGCTGTTGCAGACGGTGATGTACTGCACCGAACAGAAATCTCCGCCGCTGTCCTTGTCGTTTAACCTGACCTCCAGCAGATTCATACCGTTTGCCAAAACAGATTTGTAAGATGCGTTATCGGTTAGGATAAGCTCTTTTGCAGTTTTTAGCAGAGAGTTTTCGTCTAAATGTGAGAAGTCCTCGATTTTTTTTGAAAACTCGGTAGACCAGGTTTTTAAGGATATTTGGGACTTAGTATTGGAGTTTATTGCTAAAAAGAGGGTCTCGGCCGCATTCACATCAGAGGATTTCAGGTAGTTTTTAAAGGATTCAACCGTGTAGCCCAACGATTCAATAAGGTCGAGATTATCCTCAGCAGTTTCGGCATTTAGCAGGGTGTAATCATCCGGCAGGTCTATTGATAGCCCGTGCTCGGGAACCTCGGCGGATTTAGCCAGCACGCCCAAAGCCGAAAAAGCAATAATAAAAACCAATAATAGCGCAGATAAAAGACATTTTAAGAGTTTGGTCATCTGCGGCACCTCTTACAGGTTGTTCTGCTTTTTGGCGGCCGTTACGGTGTTTGCCATAAGCATTGCAATGGTCATAGGACCGGCACCGCCGGGAACGGGGGTGATAAATGAGCATTTTTCACTCACTGCATCAAAATCCACGTCACCGCAAAGCTTGCCGTTATCAAGGCGGTTTATACCAACGTCAATAACCACAGCGCCCTCCTTAACCATATCGGGCGTAACAAAGTTAGCCTTGCCAACTGCGGCAACAAGAATATCGGCTTTGCTTGTAACATCCTTTAGATTTTGTGTTCTGGAGTGGCAAATGGTAACGGTTGCGTTGCGGTGTAAAAGCAGCATTGACATAGGCTTGCCAACAATGTTGCTTCTACCTATAACAACGCAGTTTTTACCCTCAATCTCAACGCCGGATTCATCTAAAAGACGCATAACGCCTGCCGGTGTGCAGGGCAGAAAATCAAAATCGCCTATCATAATTTTACCAACATTTACGGGGTGAAAGGCATCTACATCCTTTTCGGGAGAGATGGCATTTATAACCGCCTTTTCATCTAAATGACGGGGGAGGGGCAGCTGGCATAAAATTCCGTTTATGTCACTTCGGCCGTTAAGCTCGCTGATAAGACCCAAAAGCGAATCCATATCGGTCTCGGCAGGCAGGGCATACTCCTCAGAATAAATACCAAGCAGCTCGCAGGCCTTTTTCTTGTTGTTTACATACACTCGGGAGGCCGGGTCGTCACCCACAATAATAACGGCAAGACCAACCGAAACACCCTTTTCTTTAAGGGCGGCAACCTCTAATCTCAGCTCTTCCTTTGTTTTGGCCGATATGGCCTTTCCATCAATAATATTCATTTTAATTTCCTCCCGATTCTGCGTTTGCCTCGGCATTTTCGATTTCTACTTCTTCAGTTTCTACTTCTTCAGTTTCCTCAGCAGTTACAGCATCTTCAATTTCTTCTTTAAAATCGGCTTTGGCAACTTCGGCGTTAACCTCGGCAAAAACCGAAACATATTCTTTGTTATCCTTATCGGACTTTTCCTTTTTATGCATAACAATTAAGGCGGTTACACAGGCGATACACAGCAGAGCCGAAAGCAGACTTGAAACCCTGATTCCGGTGTTGCCAAGGAACAGGCTGTCGGTTCTCAGCATTTCAATAAAGGTGCGTTCAAAGCCATACCATGCACCGTACATAAGGGCAATCTGGCCTTTATATTTACGCTTTTTGCTAAAATGGTGAAGCACAAAAAATCCAATTATGCACCAAATTGATTCATACAAAAAGCAGGGATGTACTAATGCGGTGCTACCGGTTTGTGCGGCGATTTTACTGCCTGTCATACCAAACCAGTCGCTGCCGGTTGCTATGCCGTATGCCTCTTGATTTACAAAGTTGCCCCAACGGCCGATGCCCTGACCGATTAAAAATCCAATGGAGGTAACGTCTAAAGCGGCAAGAATACTGAATTTAAAAATCCTTTGCACTATGAAAATTGTTATAGCGGCACCAATAACTCCGCCGTAGATGGCAAGACCGCTAAAGCCCTTTCCTCCCGAGCCAAAGAACTCGGCAAAGGTTACGTCGGGGTCAAAGATAATGTAGTAGGAGCGGGCACATAAAATACTTACGGGAAGTACAATTATAAATGCGTTGAAAATGTGGTCGGGATTTATTCCAAGTCGATTACCGTTTTTCATACCGTACCAAAAGGCGAGCAGAACGCCGGTAGTGATGATTATACCGTACCAGTAAACGTCCCATGCGCCAAAAACGGAAAAGGCTATGGGGTTAATGTCAAATTCAATTCCAAAAAGAGAAATATGCATAATCATTTAACCTCCTGTATGGGATTTACAACCGATAAAACTGCCTGCTTTTTGTTGAAGACAGAAAGACGTTCGGCAACATCATCGGGGGTGATTTTGTTTAAAATCTCAAAATACTCAAAAAGGTCGTAGCCCAGAACGGTTGCATCGGTGAGCATTGAGCAAACGCTTTCAGATGCATCAAAACGGCGGACACTTCTGCCGTAAAGGTCACGGCGAACAGCCTCAAAAAGCTTTGTGTCGAGTCCGTTTTCGGCATAATAGTTTACCTTGTTTAAAATTTTATCCATAACCATTTGGGGGTTATCTGATTCGCCCTCAAATATAGGCAGAGCAAAGCCTCTACCGCTGAAATATTCAAAGGAAAATTCCTCATTTATAAGCCCCTCATCCAAAAGCTCCTTGTAGAGGGGGGAGGCCGAGCCGGCAAGCATTTTAAGCAGAATTTCCATAGCTACAAGCTGCTTTGTATCGGCGGTGGTGCCGGTAGAGGGCTCTTTAAAGCCAAGGCAGAAAAGAGGTTTTGCAACGTCTAGATTACAGCTTACAAAATTCTCTTTAACATAAAGTGGTTCGTCGGGCATTACCGAGGAGCATTTTATGGGATTTTCTGATTCTTTCAGGTTGGCGTAGATGAAATCCAGCACCTCATCGGTGTTAAAATCGCCTGCCAGAACAATAAACATATTTGAAAGGTCATAAAAACGGTTGTAGCAGTCGTAAAGGGTTTTATCGGTGATTTTTGCAATTGATTCCACCGTTCCGGCAATGTCAATGCGAACGGGGTGGTTGTGGAAAACACCCTCCAGCATATTGAACATAACCCTCCAGCCGGGCATATCATCATACATACGAATTTCCTGACCTATAATGCCCTGCTCCTTGTTTACGGTTGCCTCGGTGAAAAAGGGAGAGCGGACAAAGCGGAGCAAAATTTTCAGGTTATCATAAAAACGGTTGGAGCAGGAGAAAAGGTAGCAGGTGCGGTCAAAGGAGGTGTAGGCGTTGGAGTATGCACCTGTTTTGGCGTACTTTGTGAATGCGTCGCCATCCTCGCTTTCAAAAAGCTTGTGCTCTAAAAAGTGGGCAATACCCTCCGGCAGGTCTACTCTTTTGCCATCTTCATCAATATAGGCGTTATCAACCGAACCGTATTTTGTGCCGAAAATACCGTAATTTGAGCTAAAGCCTTTCATAGGGTAAAGCAGAATTTTAAGCCCTGAGGGATGCTCGTTTAAAATATATTCCTTTTGAATAAGCTCGCTTTTAATAATGCTTTTATCCATTACTTTTCACCCTCCTTAACCTGTGGCATAATTTTATAAACCGTATCTAAGGTGTAAAGACTTGCCGCTTTTTTAACGTCCTCAAGCGTAACCTTTTCGATTACTGAGATGTATTCTTCGGGCGAAAGGGGATTAGCGCCGATTCGCATACTGTACCAATTGTCAAGGGCGGACTGACTGTCATTAAGGCAGATAAGGCTATCCTTAAGACTGCGGATGGAGGCCGCTAAATCCTCGGCTGTTAAATCACCATTTTTTATATCTTCAAGCTGATTTAATATCTCTTTTTCGGCACGCTCGGCGTTTTCGGGCTCGACGCCGCAGTCTACCAGAAGATAACCCTTTGCACGGTTGGGTCTTGCGGCACAGTAGTAGCAAAGGCTTAATTTTTCACGTACATTTTTAAAGAGCTTGGAGTAGGGGCCGCCGCCAAAAAGGTCGGCAAAAACGGCTAAAAATGCGGTTTCCTCATCGGTGCCAACCTTGTCGGTGCAAAAGCCCATAACAAGCTTTCCTTGGGAAACATCCATATTTTCTTCAATGCGTAAAACCTCAGCGTTTGGGGTTTTTGGGGTGGCTTTTTTAACGGGGATAACCTTGCGGTTAAAGCCATTTAGCTTTTGGGCAAGACGCTCAAAAAGTCCGTCCGGAATCTGCTTGCCTATAACCTGAACCACAATCTCGGAGGTGGAAATCACGTCACACCAAGCACTGTAAAGTGCCTTTGCGGAGATGGCGGCAACCGCCTCATAGCTACCGGTTTTAAGCTGACCGAAAGCCTCACCCTTAAACATTTCCTGAATGGTACGGCTTACGGCGTAGGAGCGTTTATCGTTAATAATACCGGCGATTTTTTCTAAGGTTAAGCGGCGTTCTCTTTCAACGTCGGCCTCCATAAAGCTTTCATTTTTTACAGACGGCTCAAACAGCATAGAGAAAAGCAAATCGCAGGCCTGCTCGGCAACCGGCACGGCCTCGGGCACAAATTCATCCTTTATGCAAAAGGAGAAGAATTTAAGCATCTGAGTATCACCAATTTTATCGGCAACGCCACCAACATCTGCACCGTAAAGCTCCGAAAGACGCAGATTGAGTGCGCTGAAATCGGGGTACTCCTTGCAGCAGGAGGAAAGCACGTAGGGAAGCAGGGCGTTGACGGCGATTGTTTCATTTTTAAGGGGAAGATATAAATTTATGGAGATATGGGTGGTAGAAAAGCGATTGTTTTCAAAAAAAAGTCCCTTAACTCCATCGGCAATATTTATATATTTCATAATTTTCACCTGACCTTGAAGTTTCAAATAATTATTCTATTCTAGTATAGCACAAAACAGACGATTCTCCAATAGTTTTTTAAAAGAAAAATAAAAAAATCAGCATTTTTTAATATTTATTGACTTTAGTTCATTATTTAGCTATAATTAGTTTCAAAATATAGCCTTCCCCTTGATGGGGAAGGCTAATTTAAATTATAATTTGTGCAAATTCTTTTAGGGATGTCGTGGGCGCCATCCCCTACAAGTTTGAAATGCCAAACGGCATTTCAAACTACTCCATACTTTCGTCTAAGGCTGATTCAAATGCAGGGACAAACTCCTTTAAAAAGACATCGGCGGCAGGGAGCTTAAGTGCCTTTATGACCTTTTCGGAGGATTTTGCGGCGGCGGCAAACTCCTTGTTTCCAAGCGATAATTCCTCCCGACATTTTATTAAAGCCGAAAATTTATCTGCCGCTTTAACGTATCTTTCGGTAGCTTCATCGGGGCGGTAAAGCGGGGTGAAATCATCCCTTAAATCCTCCGGAATAAGCTCTAAAAGCTTGTCCTCGGCGGCCGCCTCAATGCTTTTGTATGCCGATTTTATGTCATCATTATAGTATTTAACCGGCGTTGGCAAATCCCCTGTTATAACCTCTGCCGTATCGTGAAAAAGGGCGGTTACGGCAACCTTTTCGGGGTTAATATCCTCGCCAAAGCGTCTTTTGGCAATAATGGCAAGGCAATGGGCAATAAATGCCGTTTCTAGTGAATGCTCGCTGAGTGTTTCGGGGCGAAGATTTCTCATAAGTGCCCAGCGATTTATGTACTTCATTCTGAAAAGCATAGAATAGTAGTTGTTTTTCATTCAGGGTTGCTCCTTTTAAAAAATCTTTAAAATCTTTAAAATCTTTAAAATCGTTAATCTACTCGGTTGCGTTTTTCGCCCTTTAAAAAGGCATCAATATTCATTGCGATTTCATCAATGCAACGGACTCTGGATTCATACGCTCCCCACGCCATATGGGGGGTTAAAATCACGTTGGGCATATCCTTTATCTGTTGCAAAGGGCTGTCGATTTGCAGTGGCTCTAAAGAGTAAACATCGGTGGCAAATCCGCCTATAACGCCATCTTTAAGGGCGTTTGCAACGTCCTGCTCATTTGTGACGGCACCCCTTGCCGCATTAACAAGTATTGCAGATTTTTTCATAAGCGAAAGGGCGTTTTTATCTATAATATTAAAGGTTTCGTCGGTCAGGGGAAGGTGGAGGGTAACAACATCCGATTCCCTTAAAAGGGTGTTTAAATCCACGCAGTTGTAATCGGGGTCGGGGGTGCGTTTAAAGCATAACACCCTGCAGCCAAATGCCTCCGCCACCCGTGCAACCTGCTTGCCTATATTTCCAAGCCCCACAACGCCAAAGGTTTTGCCATAAAGCTCGTGAAAGACGGGGGTGAGCTTGTTTGCAATACCGCTTGCGGTGTAATCCCCGCTTTTAACCGATTGGCTGTACTCGGGCAGATGGGTGATAAGTGCAAGCACAAGCGACAGGGTTACCTGCGCTACCGAGTGGGTGGAGTAGCCCTTAACATTGCAGACGGCAACGCCCCTTTTTTTGCAGGCTACGGTGTCAATATTATCATAGCCGGTTGCCGTTACGCAAATGAGCCTTAGCCTTGGCAGAGCGGTTAAAACTTCTTTTGTTATTTTGGTTTTGTTAAGAATGGCGACATCGCTGTTTTTAAGGCGGTTTATAACCTCATCGGCAGGGGTGGTTTGGTGTAAATCAAGCTCACCAAAGGCCTGCCATTTATCAAAGGTAACATCCTTTCCCAAAGTTGCCGCATCCAGCACCGTTATCTTCATAAAAATATCACTCATTTTTAAAAATATTCCATTGATTATTATACCAAAAACTGTTATAATATCAAGTAGTTAATTAAAATAGGGTAAATTTTATCTTTTAAGGGAGAATGAAATGCAACTTTCTTTAAATAAGAAGCCTTTAAACAAAAAATATATCGATATTTTTATGGTTATACTTTTTTTTGGTATCTTTTTAAGATTTGCCATAGGCATAGGATATTATAACCCTCAGGATACCCTGTGGTACAAAACTTGGGCTATTGGTCTTAACGACGGAATGTTTGATGTTTATTCCCGTGCCGAGGAGCTAAGCCTTGATTATCCTCCGCTATATCTTTTCTTTTTAAAAATCACCGGTGGGATTTATAAGGCCATAGGCGATGATTTACATAATTATACCGAAATGTTTTTAATGAAGCTGTGGCCTATTTTGGGCGATATTATATGTGCGGTAGCTCTTTTTTACGTCTTAAAAAAAGATAGCCCCAAAACGGGACTTGTGGCATCGGCTTTATGGATGTTTAATCCCAGCACGATTTTTAACTGTGCTTTTTGGGGGCAAACCGATTCTATAATGTGTCTTTTGCTTCTTTTAAGCTTTGTTTTGCTGGAGCGTGGCAAACCTATTGCGGCGGCGGTGGTTTTTGCTCTGGCCGGAATGACAAAATATCAATGCCTTTTCTTTACGCCGATTTTTTTGGCCGAGCTATTTTATCGGTACGGATTTGCAAAGTTTTTAAAGGGAATCATATCTGCCGCAGCTACGGTAGCAGTAGTTTTTGTGCCCTTTATGATTGGCTCAAAGAATCCTATGCTGTTTTTCGACGTTTATCTTGGCGGTCAGGGAACCTATCCCTACTGCACCCTTAGCGCCTACAACATTTACGGTATTTTCGGTCTTAACTGGAAAGAGGATACGGTGGGCACGCCCTCCCTTTATACCCTCAGCTTAATATTGGTTTTGGTGCTTATTGCACTTATGATTTACGTTTACCTGCGTGCCGAGAGAAAATCGGTGTGGGTTTTGGGATTCCTTTTTATGAACACCCTTTTTATGTTTATGACCCGTATGCACGAAAGATATCAGTTTGTGGTGCTCATATTCATTCTTATGGCGGCAGTCCTGCACCGTCACAGAGGATTTTTTTACTGCTTTATGGCTATAAGCATTATAACATTTTTGAATCAGGCAATTCCTATGTTTGCCTGGCGGTCGGAGGACGTAAGCTCCGCACTTGGTAATTATTCATCCGTTTCGGTGTTTGATAATTACTATAACGCATTTATGGTGATTTTTTCTTTAATAAATCTTGCTATATATGTTGTAAGTGCTTATATCTCGGTTAAATTTATGTTTTCAAAAGATAAAGAAGAAATAACAAAAGATAATGACAAGGAGGAAATTGCGGTATGACTTTTAGCACCCTTAAACGCCAGACGCTCGGCGTAACAAAGGAAAAAGGAACATCGACCTTTTTAATTGCTTTGCTTACTGCGGCGGCGTTTTTTGTACCCTTTATGATACAAAACGGGGGATACTTTCTTTTTTACGGTGACTTTAATGTTCAGCAGATACCCTTTTACAAGCATTGCCACGAGATGCTTCGTTCGGGCAACATCGGCTGGGATTTTGGCACCGACCTTGGCGTGAATTTTGTCGGCTCCTACTCGTTTTATACCTTGGGAAGTCCCTTTTTCTGGCTCACCTTACCCTTTCCTACCGATTTTGTGCCCTATTTAATAGGCCCCTTGCTCATACTTAAATTTGCCTTTAGTGCACTCACAGGTTATCTTTATATCCGCAGATTTACCCGTACTCCCGAGGCGGCAAGGCTTGGTGGACTTTTGTATGCATTCTCCGGATTCTCGGTATACAACATCTTCTTCAACCACTTCCACGAGGCTATAGTTTTCTTTCCGCTCCTGCTTTTATCCTTGGAGCTTTTAATAACCGAGAACCGTCGTGGATTTTTCGCCGCAATGGTAGCAATTACGGCCATCACCAACTATTTCTTCTTCTTTGGAATGGTGGTATTTACAGTTATTTATTGGTTTGTAAGGGTATTTTCCGGCTGTTATAAAATGAGAGTTTCTCGCTTTTTGTGGTTTGTTTTTGAGGCGGTGCTGGGACTTCTTATTTCGGCGGCAATACTGCTTCCAACCTGCCACGCCGTACTGGGCAACAGTAGAGTAAGCGAGTTTTTATACGGTTGGAGCGGCATTATGTACGGCAAGGAGCAGATATATCTTAATATATTTGAATGCTTCTTCTTCCCGCCCGATATTCCCGCAAGACCGGTTTTCTTCCCCGGTGCAGATGTAAAATGGTCCTCCCTTGGCGGATGGTTGCCGCTATTTTCTATGGTGGGCGTATTCGCTTGGCTGCAACAGAAAAAAGGCACATGGCAACGCAGAATGATTGGAATTTCCATTTTTATGGCGTTGGTGCCCGTTTTAAACAGTGCATTTTATATGTTCAACAGCGCATATTACGCACGCTGGTATTATATGCCTATTTTAATAATGTCTCTTGTAACGGCTATGGGCATTGAGGATACCGAAATCCACTTCAAATCCCCCTTTAAATGGGTAATGGGAATAACGGTGGCAGCCACGGCTGTGATTGGTCTTTTTCCGCAGGAGACAGAGGACGGCCGTATAGAGGGCGGACTCTATGAAAAGAGTGAGGACTTTTATCTCTACAGATTTTTGGCAACGGCGGCAATCGCCATTATTTCGCTTGTTATTTTAGGCTTGCTTTTAAAATCCATTAAAAAGCAACGAAAGCAGTTTATGAAATCCGCCACCGCTATTGTCTGTGTAATAAGCATAATTTACGCCGGATTTTTTGTAATTTGCGGCCGCAGTCATTCATACGATTATGATGTGGTTATAAATGACCTTATTGAGGCCGAAATCGACCTCGGCGGCGACAAGGATTCCTACCGTATAGATGTTTTTGATGGCATTGATAACACAGGTATGTTCCTTGATTACAGCACAATAAACGCATTTCATTCGATTGTGCCCACCTCGGTTACCGATTTTTGGGAGTTTGTTGGTGAGGAGCGTGGCGTTGCCAGCCGACCCGAACCAAAATCCTATGCCGCACGTTCGCTTCTCGGTGTAAAATATCTTTTGGCCAAAGAGGACGGCGAGAGCTTTACCGACGATATGGGCAGACCCAAGGTAGAGGGCTTTGAATTCTACCGTCACGAAAAGGGCTACGATGTTTATATAAATAAAAATTACGTTGGAATGGGCTTTACCTATGACTACTATATGACCGAGGCACAGGCCGGAGGTATAGAGGATGTAAACCGCTCCAACGCAATGATGAAGGCGATTTTGCTTACCGATGAGCAGGTTGCAAAATACGGTGGATTTTTAATAAATATTTCCGATTACGGAAAGCAAAGACCCGAAGATGGTTTTATTGGTAATGATGTAAACTCTGTACCCTCAACAAATGATAATTCTTCTTTGCCTTACGATTCATCCGAAGAATCCCAAAAGAGCGAGCTTATAACCGAAGAGGTTTATCAGAATCCTGCAAATGCTTCGGCCACCGCAGCAGAGGAGGAGACCTCCGCTTTAGAGGTTCTTATACCCGAACAGGACGAGAGTATGGATTCCGCCCAATCTGATGCTTCAGACTTTTTAAATCAGTCTTATGAATCTGACCTGATGGATTTTGGCGATACTCCGGTAGATAATACTACCGAACAGCCGGTGGAAGACGGAGATTTTGAGTACCAAGAAGAATATGATGCAGAATTTTATCTTAGCACCGATGCTCTTCTTGATTTTTACTATGATGAGCAGGAGCTGGAGGAGGATGCCGCCGCCCTTAAAGAAAATGCGGTGGATAGCTTTAACAAAACCGAAAATGGTTTTTCGGCCTCCATCACCACAATGGGTGAGAATCTTGTATTTTTCTCGGTGCCGTATGATGAGGGCTGGACTGCAACCGTAAACGGCAAAAAGGCAGAAATTGAAAGGGTTAATAAAGGCTTTATGGCCGTTGCTGTTTCTGCAGGGGCAAATGAAATAGAGTTTAGCTATGAAACTCCCGGCTTAAAGCTTGGTGTTATGATTACAGCCGTAGCCTTTTTAATCTGGCTGCTCTACACCTTGATTTCGGCTGTTTTAAGCAAAAAGGGACGTCTTGGTGCAACCGAGTATCCCGAGGGAGACACCCTTATAGAAAAGTTTAAAAGAGATACCGCCAAGGACCTTATGATGGAGAACGCCGAAGACAGAGGAAGTCTTTTTGATGTGGAAATAACCGACGACAGCATTATTTACGGTTATGACGAGCAGACCTCCAACTTTAATCGTGGTTTTTGGATAAATACCGATACCGAAGAAGAGGAAATGGACGATGTTTCTTTATCTGATTTGCTAAACTCGGATGAGGAAAATTCAAAGGATAATGAGGAACAATAAATGCCACGTTTTTTTAAAGAAGATTTTGAAACAAATCCCTTTTTAGAGGGGGCAGATGCAAGCCATATTGCCCGCTCCCTCAGAATGAGGGTTGGAGAAGCACTTACCGTCTGCGATAGCAAGGGCACCGATTATAACTGTGTTATATCGGCCGTTTCAAGTGACAGAATCTCCCTTGAAGTAAAAGAGGTAAAGCCCTGCGAGAGTGAGCCGGATATAAAGGTAACGCTTTGCACCTGCCTTTTAAAGGGCGATAAGTTTGAAACGGTTATACGCCATTCGGTGGAGCTGGGAGTAGGCGAAATAAAACCCATTATTTCTGCAAACTGCGTTTCCCGACCGGATGCTAAATCCCTTAAATCCAAGGGGGAGCGTTGGCAAAAAATAGCAAACGAGGCGGCAGGTCAGTGCGGCAGGGGCGTTTTGCCCACCGTTTTACAGCCCTCAGAGCTTTCAGATTTTGTGGCCTCCTTTACCGATTTTGATTTGGTGCTGTTTTTCTATGAGGTGGAGGGCGAGCCGCTTGGCGAAACCCTGTGGGATAACGACAAAGCTAAAAAAATAGCCGTAATAACCGGCCCCGAGGGTGGCTTTACCGCTAAAGAGGCCGAAATGCTAACTGCCGCAGGAGCTAAAACAATATCGCTCGGCAAAAGGATTCTTCGTGCCGAAACGGCTCCTCTTGCCGCACTAACCGGCATAATGCTCCTTACCGATAATTTAGAGTAAAATAATTTTAAGAGAGAAGTTTTTATGTTTTCACGATTTAAAAAATCCCCCTCGGGAGGATTCGACTATATAGTAGTAGGTCTTGGTAATCCGGGACTTCAGTATGAAAAAACCCGTCATAACGTCGGCTTCAGGGCGGTGGATGCCCTTTGCGAAAGTCTTTCGGTAAAGTGTGACCGAAGCAAATTCAAAAGTCTTTATGCCGATGCAAGAATTGGCGAAAAGCGTCTGCTTATTTTAAAGCCGCAGACCTATATGAATAATTCGGGCGAGGCGGTAACTGAGGCTATGTCCTTTTACAAAATCCCCATAGAAAATGTTATTGTAATATCGGACGATATTACCCTTGATGTGGGTAGACTTCGTATTCGGGCAAAGGGCTCGGCAGGTGGACATAAAGGTCTTAAGGATATTATTGAGCTAAGCGGCTCAGATGCCTTTCCAAGGGTTAAAATCGGTTGCGGTCAAAAGCCACACCCCGATTATGATATTAAAGACTGGGTGCTTGCCAAGTTCCCCAAAGAGGACGAAAAAACAATAAGCGATAGCATTTCTAAGGCTGCCGAGGCCGTAGAATGTATTATAAAAAATGATATTCCAACCGCAATGAACAGGTATAATAAGTGATGCAATTTTTAACAAGAATTATTAGTCAAATGCCGTCAGTACAGCAGGTTTTAAACACCGTAACGGGGGAGGGGGGCTCTCCTGTTGCGGTTTTCGGCATGCCCGGAGCTATGCGTTCGGTATTTTCGGTAGCCGCCTATAAAACCCTTAACAAAAAGATTTTTGTTGTAACCGACACCGAGGGCACCGCCGTAAAAATGGCGGCCGATGCTGTGGCTGTGGGCGGCAGAGCAGAGGTGTTTCCTGCAAGGGATTTTAACTTTTTAAACACCTTGGGCGCCTCCAAAGAGTATGAGCATAGGCGCATAGGTGCCTTATGGCGTTTTTTAAGCGGCGAGACCGACATAATTTTTTCTGATATTGAGGCCTTTACAGGCAAAACCATATCGCCAAAAGCACTTATGAATTCTGCCCAAAAAATCTGTCCGGGCGATGAGCTGGATATTAAAAAGCTCTCAAAAAAGCTTGTAGAGATGGGCTACGATTTTGCCGAGCAGGTTGACGGTATGGGTCAGTTTTCGGTGCGTGGCGGCATTGTGGATATTTTCTCGGTTGGCGAAACAAGTCCCGTAAGAATTGAGCTTTGGGGCGATGAGATTGACACTATGTCATATTTCGACCCGTCTTCGCAGCGACGAGGCGATATTTGCAATGAACTCACCATTTTGCCTGCCACAGAATTTTTTGTAGGTCAGGACGACCTTTTGGAGCTTCTGGGCTCTCTTCTAAACAGCAAAAAAATCAAAAGTGCCGGCTTTAAGGCAATGGTGGGCAGGGATATTGATGATATTAAATCGGGGGCTACGGTAAATGCCGATAAATATATGAGCTACCTACCAACGCCACCCGTCTTTTTAAGTGAATATACCAAAGATTCGGTTTTGATTTTAAGTGAAAACCGCAATGTTTTATCAAGACTCAAGGGCTTGGAGGAATCAAGACTCGCAATGCTCCAGGACCTTTTTGAAAACGGGATTATTGATTCCGGCGACAGCAGTATTTTCCTCAACCGAACAACCCTTTCAAAGGCTATTGCCGAATCTAATACAATCTATGCCGATAGCTTTACGGGCAGTAGCTATCCCGTATCGCCCAAGGCGGTGCAGACAATTTTTGCAAAACAGCTCTCCCCGTGGGGAGGAAGTATGGATGTTCTGATGGAGGATATTCGCCCCGCCATAAAAAGAAAGCAGACGGTCGTAATTTTATCGGGAAGCGAAAAGGGTGCCGAAATACTTGTAAATCAGCTTTCGGGCAATGATATTCACGCACAAAAAGCCCTAGCCGACGATATTATAGCAGGGGCAGGCGTTTTTGTTATTCCCTCCGCCCTCTCGGCAGGACTTGAGATAAATGAACAAAATCTGCTTGTTATTGCCCATAAGCCGCTTAACTTCTCATCAAAAAAGAACAAAAAACGCTCAAAGGGAGAGTCGTTTAACTCTTTGGAGGAGCTTAAAGTTGGCGATTACGTTGTTCATTTTGCCCACGGTATAGGTCAGTTTGACGGCATTCACCGCATCGAAACGGGCGGTGTTGTTAAGGATTATATAAAAATCAAGTACAAGGGCACCGATGTGCTTTATGTTCCGGTAACTCAGCTTGATTTGGTATCCCGATACATCGGTGCGGCGGGTGAAAACGGGCCGCTTCTCCACCGTCTTGGCGGTCAGGAGTGGCAAAAAACCAAGGCCAGAGTGCGTGCCGCCGCAAAGGACATCGCCAAGGAGCTTATAAAGCTTTACGGTGAGCGAATGAAGGTGCAGGGCTACGCCTTTGCACCCGATAACGAGCTTCAGGCCGATTTTGAGGCGAGGTTCCCATATGAGGAGACCGAAGACCAGCTTATTGCCATAAATGAAATCAAATCCGATATGGAGCGTGCCGTTCCAATGGATAGGCTCCTTTGCGGTGATGTTGGCTTTGGCAAAACCGAGGTTGCCCTGCGTGCCGCCTTTAAGTGCGTTTGCGAGGGCAAGCAGTGTGCCATTTTGGTGCCCACCACCATTCTTGCTTGGCAGCATTATCTCACCGCTACCGAGCGATTTGGTGAGCTGCCCGTTAAAATCGAAATGCTTTCACGCTTTCGCACAAAAAGGCAGATTGAAAAGGCTATTGAAGGACTTTCAAGGGGTGACGTTGACCTTGTTATAGGCACCCACCGTATGATTTCTTCAGACGTCAAGTTCAGGGATTTAGGGCTGGTTATTATAGATGAGGAGCAACGCTTTGGTGTTGCCCAGAAAGAAAAGCTTAAAAATATGTTCAAGGCGGTGGACGTTTTAACCCTTACCGCCACCCCCATTCCACGCACCCTTAATATGGCTATGTCGGGCATCAGGGATATGTCTGCCATCGAGGAGGCACCGCAGGACCGTCAGCCGGTTCAGACCTATGTTATGGAGCAGAACAACGGCGTTTTAATGGAGGCCATAAACAAGGAGCTCAGACGTGGCGGTCAGGTTTATTATCTGCACAACAGGGTGGAGAGTATTGCCCATTGTGCCGCAAGAATCAAGGCGGCTCTGCCCGATGCAAACGTTGGCTTGGCTCACGGAAAAATGGGTGAGGAGGAGCTTTCCAAGGTCTGGAAATCCCTTTTAGAGGGCGATATAGATATTTTGGTTTGCACCACGATTATTGAAACGGGCGTAGATGTTCCCAACTGCAACACTTTGATTATTGAGGACGCCGACCGTATGGGTCTGGCTCAGCTCCATCAAATAAGGGGCAGGGTTGGTCGCTCAAGCCGCAGGGCATATGCCTATTTCTGCTTTAAGCGTGGCAAGGCGCTCAGCGAGGTAGCTACCAAACGTCTTGAGGCAATAAGAGAGTATACCGAGTTTGGCTCGGGCTTTAAAATTGCTATGCGTGATTTAGAGATAAGGGGAGCAGGCAATATTTTGGGCGGCGAGCAACACGGTCATATGGAGGCCGTCGGCTATGATATGTATATAAAGCTGCTGAATGAGGCCATAGGCGAGGAGAAAGGCGAGCAAAAAAAGGTGGAGGAGGAATGCTCTGTAGATTTGGATATAAGTGCAAATATTCCCGAAAGCTATATACCCTCACTTTCGCACAGACTCAGCATTTATCGCCGCATTGCAGACATAAAAACTATAGACGATAAAATGGACGTTATTGACGAGCTTTGCGACCGATTCGGCGAGCCGCCGAGTGAGGTTTTGGGGCTTATGGACGTTGCATTCCTTAAAGGTGCGGCAGGACGAAACGGCATTTATGAAATATCGGGAGATAAAAGCGAAATCAATTTTTACCTTAAGCGCTTTGAGCCCGAAACGGCAGGCGAGCTTATAAAAAAACTCGGTCAGGGTACGCTTTTGGTACCAACCGAGCCGGTGCATTTTACTATTAAGCTTAAGCCCGGACAAAGCACAATAAATCTGCTGAAAGAGCTTTCAACCCGCCTTTAGAAGACCAAGACGGTTTATAAAATGCAGAATGCAAAATGATTATAATTGGTAAATTGTTGTTTGAAACGTGTGACGTTTCATCCAATTCCGAATAGGTTTTATGCGTTTGGCTTAGATTCGTTCCGCGGCCGGGGAAATTGCAAACGTAGGGAACGGTCTCGACCGTTCCACTAAATAAACCGATAAATTGAAATTTGAATGTACGGATTTTGGGTTATAACGTAGGGAATGACCTGCGTGTCATTCCGTGAAAAATTATAAATTACGGTATTTATCCGGAACTAAATAACAATTTAACAAACAAATTTTGGAGCAACAATGTAGGGAACAACCAGCGTGTTGTTCCGTAACAAAATAGATAAATTGCCGTATTTTTTTGCGGAATGACACATTGGTCATTCCCTACAATTCAAACCCTCAATCCGTGTATTAACCACAATTTATCTGTATCTTTCCGGCTGCGGAACGAGGTTTAGCCAAACGCATAAAAAATTAGTGCAAACTTTGGCGGCAGGGGCAACCCCTGCCCTACAGATTTTACCGAAAAGTTGCAAAAAAACGCAATTCATTATTTTTAAGGGTGCCATTTTTTAGTATATATGCCTTTTTTTAAAACAAATTCTTTGCAAATAGAATCGTACAAATCTCGAAAAAGCTTTTTCTTTATACAATATCCCTTTTGAATGATTCTGTTGTTCTTTTCATATTCAATAGGTTTAAAATAATCACAATATGCACAAGGGCAAGCATTTTCTTTTAAAATCATAAATATCACCTAAACAACAATATATTTCACCGAGTAACGCTCCAAGGAATTATAAATAAAAAAGCACACCCCCGAAGAGATGTGCTGAAAAAGTGTTTCCTCGGTAAGCTGCGACACCAACCGTTTTCTCACACAGAGAATAAGAGGAAAACACCTTTTACCAAGGTGAGTTTCCCCTGTATGAGAAAATTTATTCAGTTGGCGTCGCAAGTATATTTTACCATTTATAATTAAAAATTGCAATATTTTTTTATTTGCAATTATATTTATTTATAAACACAAAAATCTGCAAAAAAGTGCTTTTTTTACACTTTTATTGCAGATTTTTCATTTTATTTTATTCTTATTTAAAGGGATTTAATAAATTTTTTTAACACTCTAAGTTTTAATCCTTCTTAATACGGTTACAAAGCATTAAGGTCGCTGGAAATTTTGTGCAGATAGCGTTTGAGCAGATGAATACAATCTCTCTCATTTGCAACGCCCCTTATAATATCTTCTGCCAGTGCACGGCAGGAGGGGGCACCGCACGAGCCGCAGTCAAGTCCGGGCAGAGCTTCGGCAAGCTCGTCGATTTTCTGCATCATTTCCATACTTTCCTTTGGTGTTGCGCCAAGTCGGAAAACGGGGATAAACTCAACCACTTTTGTCCAGAAGAAATCATCGGAAATCTTGCCGTCCAAATGACTTCCGGCAATAGGCATATATTTTCTAAGCAGCTTGAGTTTGGTTTTGGCTACATAAGGATTTTCAACCTGCAAAACGCCGCCAACGCAACCGCCTGTGCAGGAGTCAAGCTCAATAAAATCAACATTGTTGATTTTGCTGTCCTCTAAATCCTCCAAAACCTTTATAACGTTTTCAATTCCGTCGGCCGCAATGTAGCTGTCGGTTAAAAGACCGCCCACCTCACCGCCGGTAATACCCCAACTGATTCCGATTCTGCCTGCACGCTTGTACTCGGCGTCGCCGGCGTCATCGTGCTTCATATGGGGGAGCAGAGCGGTGTAAACCTTTTTAATGGCAAGAACCCTGTCAATTTCGCTTTTTTCAATGCCAAGAGGGTCTTCGGTGGCCGTTACCTTTGCAGGGCAGGGCGAGAGAAAGAAAATTCCAATCTCCTCTCTTTTAAGACCGGTTTTTTCCATAGCCTCTTTTGCCGCTAGCTTTGCCGCTAAATCGGCGGGAGTTATAATGGGCAGCATACGCTCAATAAGCTCGGGGAAACGCACCCTTATAAGCCGCACTATAGAGGGGCAGGCGGTGGAGATAAAGGGTCTGCCCTCGGGGTGCTCGGCTATGTATTTTCGGGACATTTCTGAAACCATTTCGGCGGCGGCCGCAACCTCAAAAACATCATCAAAGCCAAGCTTTATTAAAGCTCTCAGAATAATACCTGTATCGGTAACATTGTTAAACTGTGCATAAAATGAGGGAGCGGGCAGAGCAACCTTGTACTTATACTCTTTCATAGTGTCAAGGCTGTCATACCTTGTTTTTTTTGCGTGATGCGGACAAACACGAACGCATTCGCCACAGTCAATACAAAATTCCTTAATTATGTGTGCCTTGCCGCCACGCACACGGATTGCACCCGTGGGGCAACGCTTTATGCAATTTATACATCCCTTGCATTTTTCAGCATCAAGATAAACAGAATGTGTAAAATTGGACATTTTTTAAATACCTTTCAAAAATTCGGTCTTTGACCGATTATAAATTTATCTGCATAAAAATTGTGGTACCTTCACCAAGCTTGGTGTCGATTTTCATATCATCGGAATATTTTTTCATATTGGGCAGACCCATACCTGCACCGAAGCCGAGCGAGCGGATATTTTCGGTAGCGGTGGAATAGCCCTCTGTCATAGCCTTTTCAACATCGGCAATACCGGGACCCTTGTCGCTAAGGGTCATTTTTATATTTTCAGGAGAAATTTCAACATCAATTTCGCCGCCGCCTGCGTGAATAACAAGATTTATTTCACCCTCATAAAGGGCAATTGCAACACGGCGAACAGCATCGGGAGCAATACCCAACTGCTTGAGCTTTGATTTAACCTTTCCTGATGCCTCGCCTGCACGTGTAAAATCTTCGCCCGAAACATCAAAATGAAGCTTCATTGTCATACACATTGGCTGTG
The DNA here is from genome assembly GCA_017397065.1 of Clostridia bacterium. The sequence continues at coordinate 94,429 of JAFQKE010000028.1, read as the reverse complement.
ACCTCCTCCAAGTCCCTTTTCATAAAGAACTCCGCAGGCTATAAACATACGCATTTTGGTGGTCATAAGTACGATTCCACGCTCTTTGGCGAGCTCTATCATTGATTCATCAGGCTCTTTGCCCCTAACAAAGCAAATGCATATAATATCCATCATTTCGGCGGTGCGAATAACCTGAGGATTGCAAAGCCCCGTGATAAGCACCGATTGATCCTTAACAAAGGCCAAAACATCGCTCATCATATCCGAGCCGCAGGCGTTGTGAACTTCCTTTTCAAGATTTTCCTCACCGCAGATAATCTCGGCGGAAAGTATTTTTGTGATATCGCGAATGGTCATAAATTTTTCTCCAATCGTTTAGTATATTTTTTATACATCTAAAGTATAACATATAATTATTCCTTTGGCAAGTGGGCGGTCAGATGAGTTTTGGCATAATTTTTGGGCGTTTTACCCGTAAGTGCTTTAAAGGTGCGTGTAAAGTAGTTTGCATCGGCAATTCCCACCTGTTGTGCTACGTCACCAATGGATATCTTATCTTCCCTTAAAAGCTCCTTGGCCTTGTTTATGCGTTCATTTCTTATAATCTGCACCACCGATGTGCCAAAATTCTTTTTAAAAAGCTGATAAAGGGCGGTTTTTGAGAGTCCGTACTTATTGCAAAGAACATCAACCGATAAATCGTCACATAGGTGACTTATAATATAAAGCCTGATTTCCATTGCGAGGTCGCTTTCGCTGAGCTTTAAAACATTTTTAATCCAGATATACCCTGCACACATTTCCACAAGCTGAGAAAGTGCATTTATGTAGGCGTCACCGGGGCAGGGTATTTCATCAACATAGGTCAGCAGATTATCGGCGTTAAAGCCGTATTTTTTTGCCGTATTAACCACCGCCTTTTTAACGCTTTGTTTATCGGGCTGGTCGGCAAACTGACCTATAATTACATATCCTATAAGGGTGTCACCGAACATTATGGGGGCGGTTATTTCCACAAGCCCCATATGGCAGTGGTATAGATAGGGTTTTTTGGTTGCCGAGCAGCCTCTAAATCCTATTTTGTCGCACTCAAGGCACTTTTGACGTAGCTCGGGCGTTTTTCTAAGTGTTTTGCAAAAGGGGATGTTGTCCGACCCCGAAACAACACAGTTTCGCTCGGCATCAAAAATCGAAACGGTAACGTTACTTATTACCGCAAAGTTTTTAACTATTTCTGCAAGGATTTCGTTTTGTGAATAGGGCAAATATCTCACCACCGAAAAATGCTAAAATTAAAATGATTATTGCTACAATTATACCACCTATATGTGATATAATCAAGACGTAATAATATTTGATTTTAAAATGTGCTATTTATAGGAGGGTATTTATGTGGTATAAAAACAGTTACAGAAGGCATCTTTTAGATATGCATATAAACGATTGGGGCGAAGGGATTTTTTTAAGAGATTTCTCCCCCGAAAGCTATGTAGATAATCTTAAAAGAGCAAACGTAAAATCCGCTATGATTTATTTGCAGTCGCACGTTGGATTTTGTCACTATCCCAGTAAGGTGGGGCACACTCATCCCGCATTTTTAGAAAAGCCTGACGCTATGAAAAGGCTCACAGACCTCTGCCACGAAAACGGCATTGACGTTACTGCATATTACAGCATAAATTACAACAGCATTGAAATTAAAAAGCATCCCGATTGGAAGGTTATTCCTATGAAAGGTGATGCAGAGCTGGAATTTGGCGGCGACCGTTACGGTTACTGTTGCCCCAACAATCCCGATTACCGAGAGTTTGTTAAAATTCAGATTAAAGAGATGCTTGATTACGCCGATTTTGACGGACTGTTTTTTGATATGCCCTTTTGGCGATACCCCTGCCACTGCAAGCACTGCATAGCAAAATGGAAAGCGGTTTACGGCACCGAAATGCCCACCGAACGTGGTACAAGGGAATGGGATAATTACATAGCCCTTAAAGAAACTTGGACTGCCGAATACGCAAAGGAATATACCGATTACGCTAAAAGCATTCGCCCTGACATAGCTATCTACTACAACTACGCCTGCGTAATGCTCCCTGCAGATGAGTTTATATCCTCTGAGGTGCTTAACGACTATCAGGATTTTGCATCGGGCGACCTTTACAGGGGATTTTTAACCCAGTCATTTACCTGCAAATATTTTGATGCAGTTACACCTAACAAGCCCTTTGAATATATGACGGGCAGATGCGACCCCGGTCTTGCTTGTCACACCGTTACCAAGAGCGGCGATAAGCTAAAGCTTGCAGCATTTTTAACCGTTGCCCACAAGGGTGCAAACTTTTTTATAGATGCTATTGACCCAAAAGGCACAATGGACTCCCGTTTTTATAATAAGCTGGGCGAGGTCTACCGTGAAACCGAAAAATACGAGCCGTATATGGGTAGCGGCGACCTTATTGCCGATATTGGACTTTACTACTGCATTGAGGGCAGAGGTATGAACGCTAAATCGGAATTTGACACCTACAACGCCACTCTCACCGCTTCTAAAAATCTTATACGCAAAAAAATCCCGTTTGGAGTATTTTCACAGCGTACAATAAATCAAATCTCAAAATACAAGGCGCTTATTATGGCAAATCCCCGATTCACAAACGATAACACCATAACTGAGCTCAAAGATTATGTAAAAAATGGCGGTATTCTTTACTTCAGCGGCAGTGATGATGAAAAACTCTTAAGGGAATTTTTATCCACCGAGCTTTTGGATACCACCTATAATTCCTACACTTATTTGGCACCAAAGCCCGAATACGAGGAGCTTCTGGGCGGATTTAACGCTGAATATCCTTTAGCCTGTCAAAGCAAGCTTCCAATAGTAAAAGAGATAAAGGACGCCGAGGTTTTAGCCACCATAACTCTACCTTATATAAATAAAGACGACCCCTACGCCTTTGCTTCAATCCACTCCAATCCCCCCGGAACCCCCACCGATTATGCAGGTGTTGTGGTTAAAAATTACGGCAAGGGCAAGGTTATATGGTCGGCTTTCGGTCTGGAGGCAAAAACAATTAAAATCTACCGTGAAATTTTAATAAATCTTTTAAAATATGCGGGATACAGCCAACCCACTATTACCACAAATGCATCGCCAAACGTTGAACTCATCGCCTTTAAGGAGGCGGACGGCATTACCCTCAGTGCGGTTTACATCACCGATGATGAGGACACCGAAATTCAGTCACCCTTTGAAATAAAGGTTAAATGCAGCGGCGTTAAAAAGGTTAAGCTTTTGCCAATGGGCGAGGAAATCCCTTTCGAGCAAAAGGGCGATTACGTAACCTTTAAAACCAAAGAGCTCAATATTTTTGATATGTATAAATTGGAGGTATAATTTATGTCAATTTCCAAAAAGCTTTTAAATGAGGGAGAGGGCATTTACCGTCTTGCCCCCACCTGGGTACCCCGTTCGTTCTGTCGCCCGGGCAAAAGAATCAAGCTTCACCCCGATGATTATTATATTTTAGGTTTAGAGCGTGGCGGCATTGATGAACGTTGGTTCGCATCCACTACTTGGGCAGAAAACGGTCCCGACACCCCCGATGATGAGGGACTTTCATATATTGTATCTAAAGATGGCAGCGAGCGAGTTTTACTGCGTGATGCTGTTGACGAGCTTAAAGGTGAGATTATTGGAGAAGATCTTTGGAACAAGTACCATAAGTGGCCTATGTTCTCTAAATTCTTTGATAATGCAGGCCCTCTGCCGCACCACATTCACCACCGTGACGAGCACGCAAAAAGGGTAGGAGCTGACGGCAAACCCGAGATGTATTTCTTCCCCTCACAGTGCAATAACCACGGCGGCGAGTTTCCGCTTACATTTTTCGGTGTTAATCCCGAGGTTACAAAGGAACAGGTTAAAAAATCTCTTGAGGACTTTCCAAAGGGCGATAACAAGCTTTTAGACCTCTCTCGAGCATACAAATTATCCCTCGATACCGGTTGGGACGTACCTCCCGGAGTGCTTCATGCCCCCGGTAGTCTTTGCACCTATGAGCCGCAGTTTGCAAGTGATGTTTATGCTATGTATCAATCGGTGCTTTACGGCGGTCAATGTGTATCTGAGGATCTACTTTGGAAAAATTGTCCCGAGGAGGAAAAGGGCAATATTGATTACCTTATGGATGTTATCGACTGGGAGGCAAATACCGATCCCGAGTTTACCAAAAAACGTTTTATGGCACCCAAGGTTATTTGGAAAATGAAAAAGCAAAGGAAGAGTGGATTTGCTACAAATGCCCTGTTGTATCGGCAAAACGTCTTACCGTTTATCCCGGTCAGACGGTGGTTGTTAAGGATATGGCGGCTTACGGTCTTATTCTTTTAGAGGGCTATGGCAAAATGGGTGTATGGGATATTGCCACCCCAACTCTCATTCGTTACGGTGAGCTCACAAATGATGAGTTCTTTGTAACCGAGTCCGCAGCAAAAAATGGCGTTACAATCACAAACACTTCTAAAACCGAGCCCATTGTGATGCTTAAGCACTTTGCTGAAAATCCCGAGCTTATTATAGAATAATCCTATAAAGTAATTTTTTAATAACAATAAGTCCACCATCATTTTTAACCGATGGTGGACTTATTATTAAAAAAGGCTCTATAATAAATGTTGGGGTAACCAAGTAGAGCCTACGAAGAAAAAATGAAATAAAAGAAAAAAGTAGAGCATATTTGGAAAAAATCCGTTAAAATGGAAATGACTAGTAACCATGAACGGAGGACCAAATATGCTCTATAAATATTTTACAGAAAAACTTCTCGGATTGCAAGGATTAAATATAACAAATATTGAAGAAAATGAAAAAAACATCATAATATACGCAGAAATGGAGAGGAAAGAGCACAACTGTATTAGTTGCGGTACCGCAACTAATACAGTTCACGATTACCGAGAACAGGTAATTAAAGATATCCCTGCCTTTGGAAAACTCGTAAGTATCGTTTTACGAAAACGAAGATACCGATGTAAACATTGTGGCAAAAGATTTTTTGAAACTAATTCTTTTTTACCTAAATACCATAGAATGACTATTCGTCTTTGTGCTTTTGTAATAGATAAGCTCCGTGATGAACGCTCATTTACAAGCGTTGCCAAAGAGGTTAATCTCTCCGTATCCACTGTAATTAGAATATTTGATGTCATATCTTATCCAAAACCCGAATTGCCCAATGCGTTATCTATTGATGAATTCAAAGGCAATACTTGGGGCGAAAAGTACCAATGCATATTAACTGATCCGGTTAATAAAGTAGTTTTAGATATTCTCCCTGAACGATACAAGCCCTACCTAACTCGCTATTTTAAAGGGTTTACACGTGCCGAAAGAGATATTGTAGAGTATTTTGTCAGCGATATGTGGCGTACATATTCAGATGTTTCTGATGTATGGTTTAAAAATGCAACTCAAGTAGTGGATAAATACCATTGGATAAGGCAAGCAATATGGGCATTTGAGAATGTTAGAAAAGAAGAACAAAAGAAACTAAGTACAAACTTGCGTAAGTATTTTAAAAGGTCAAAATCTTTACTAATTAAACGATATGACAGTCTTGAAGAAGAACAAAAACAACAGGTTAATGTTATGCTATATTATTCCGTAAACATAAGCAGAGCATATTTTTACAAAGAACAGTTTCTAAAGATACTAAATAGCAAGGATGTAGAAAGTGCAAAACAAACTATGTCTGACTGGATTCAAAATGCAGAAGACTGCGGTATACCACAGTTTGAGAAATGTGCAGAAACAATGCGAACTTGGTATACCGGTATTATTAATTCATTCTCTACGACCATTACTAACGGATTTACTGAAGGTTGCAACAACAAGATTAAAGTTCTAAAAAGAAATGCATACGGTTACAGGAATTTTAAACGTTTTAGAAACCGTATTTTACATATATTTTCACATCAACAACTACATAACAAACAAGCAGCCGCCTAATTGCGACTGCTTGCATAAATCTTTTCTGTTTTAACTCTTTACCCCAACTATTGACAAAGAGCCTTAAAAATCAATTTATCCTAACAGCACGTCGCTTGCAAGAATCAGGCAAAATCCTACCAAAAGCGCATAGGTCGCACCTCTCTGATATCCGTGTGCGTGGGTTTCGGGTATCATTTCATCGCTTATAACATAGAGCATTGTGCCGCCTGCAAAGGCAAGTGCAAAGGGGAGAATTGCCGATGCTAAGCTCACCGCAAAGTAGCCAAGCAGTGTGCCGAAAACCTCAATAACGCCGGTGGACATTGCTATAACAAAGGTTCTGCCGGGGCTTACTCCCGCCGCCAGCATAGGTGCTATAATAACCATTCCCTCGGGGATGTTTTGCAGGGCTATTCCGCCGGCTATAATAAGCGCTCCCTCAGGGTTGTCGGCACCAAAGCTAACACCCGCCGCAATACCCTCCGGCAGATTGTGTATGGCAATGGCGGTTACAAACAAAAGCACCTTGTTTAAATTGGCGCTTTTTAAATTGCCCTCAGTTTCGCCCATAAATTTATGCATATGAGGAACTAATTTATCTATAAGATTAAGGCAGACAGCTCCACAAAAAATACCTGCTATAGTTATTAAAAGTCCCCATTTTCCTCCATATTCAAGCGATGGTACAATGAGTCCCAAAACTGCCGCCGCAAGCATAACGCCTGCCGCAAAGGAAAGCACAATATCAGAAAATTTATGTGAGAACTGTTTAAACACAAATCCAATTAGTGCTCCTATAACGGTAGCACCGCCCACTCCTAAGGCTGTTAAAAAAACAAGCTGCATAAAATCACCCTTTTATTTATGTTTATATTATCATTATATACTATAACGCAGTTTTTGAACAGACTTTTTTTTAAAAATAAGTTTGCGTATGCGATGGGGCAGAGGATTTATTGGCACAAAGTGGGCGATGAATTGCGACAAAATAAAGATATCTAAATGAGAAATAAATTATTGACAACTTCTTAATAATGTGTTAATATTTGTCTATAAATGTCGATGGGTATCGAATAACTTATTTTAAAAAGGAGAAAACAAAAAATGGCAATAGCAAAAAAACTTGTAGCAATGCTATTTGTGGTAATCATTGCTGTGTCTATGTTTAGCTTTAGTGCGGCAGCCGAAGCACCTGATTTTTCATCATATGATTTTTCAGATTCCGAAGTTGCTTTTGATTATCTAGACAAATACACAGACCACAAAAATCCCGAAAGCACAGACTATTATGACGAAAATCACGAGGAGCATTATAAGCTCGCAATGGAAACGGCCAAGGCAGAAAGACCTCTTTATTCTTCTTTCTGGGCACTTGTGCCACCAATCATAGCAATTGTGCTTGCTCTCATTACCAAAGAGGTGTTCTCATCACTCTTTATCGGTATTGTGGTTGGCGGTGTTCTTTCGGCCAACTTCAGCTTTACAGGAGCGATGGATAACATAGTTACCACCGGTATTACCGATGCAATTTCGGGCACGGCAGGTATATTTATGTTCCTTGTTTTACTTGGAATTATGGTTATTCTTATCAACAAATCGGGCGGTTCTGCCGCATTTGGCCGTTGGGCTGAAAAACACATAAAATCTAAAGTGGGTGCCTCTCTTGCAACCTTTGTTTTAGGTGTTTTAATCTTTATCGACGACTATTTCAACTGCCTTACAGTCGGTTCAATTATGCGTCCCGTTACCGATAAAGCCAAGATTTCCCGTTCAAAATTCGCATATTTAATTGATGCTACCGCAGCTCCCGTTTGTATGATAGCACCTATCTCATCTTGGGCAGCCGCAGTTTCCTCCTCCTTCCCCGAGGGCAAGGGACTTGGAATGTTTATTGAGGCTATTCCCTATAACTTCTATTCCATTTTAACCTTTGTGTTTATTATAACTCTCACCCTTATGAAGTTTGATTACGGCCCAATGAGAAAGCACGAGCTTATGGCTATGAAGGGCGACCTTTTTGGCGGTAAGGGCGAACAGGTTTCTGATGCGAGCAATGAAAAAGGCTCCGAAAGAGGCAAGGTTGTTGATTTAGTATTACCTATTATAATTTTAATTGTATGCTCTGTTGCTGCACTTCTTTATGTAGGTAACGGCAACTCCTTTAAGGGAATCAACATTGTTTCGGCATTCTCCGATACCGATGCAACCGTAGGTCTGCCTTGGGGTGCACTCATTACACTTGTTATTGTAATTGTTTATATGCTTATAAGAAGAGTTGTAAGCTTTAAATCTGCTATGGATAGTATTCCTGCAGGCTTTAAGGCAATGGTTTCTGCAATTCTCATTTTAACTATGGCAACCGCACTTAAAAATATGACCTCCTTGCTCGGTGCAAAAATCTTTGTTGCACAGCTTATGGAAAACGCCGCAGGAAACTTAAATCTTTTCTTACCTGCAATTATATTTGTTGTTGCTTGCATACTTTCTTTCTCAACCGGAACATCATGGGGTACATTTGGTATACTTATTCCCATTGTTATTGTTCTCTTCCCCGACCCTGCCGACCATACTCTTATGGTTATTGGTATGTCTGCCTGCCTTGCAGGTGCCGTTTGCGGCGACCACTGCTCACCCATCTCCGATACAACCATTATGTCCTCTGCGGGTGCACAGTGCGACCACATAAATCACGTATCAACTCAGCTTCCCTATGCAATTACTGTTGCGGCAATATCCTTTGTAAACTTCCTTATTGCTCCCTTTATTCAGAATGCTTGGATATGCCTGCCTATGGCAGTAGTTATGACCATTGCCGTTTTGTTTGTAATTAAATTTGCAACAAAAAATAAAGCGGTAGAATAAGCTTTTTAAAAAGGTTGCTTTCGGGCAACCTTTTTTTATTGACATCATATTTTAACTGTGCTAATATTGTTGCGTAAATGTCTTTTAAAAGGGATGATTTTAGATGAAAAAGCTGAGCGGCGGTGCCGTTGCCTACCTTTTTGCGGCTACATATCTTATAAGCTACATAACCCGTATAAATTATGGTGCCGTTTTGGTAGAAATGGTAAAATCCACCGGCTTTAGTAATGCTTCGCTTTCGGTTGCACTTACAGGCAGCTTTATAACATACGGAGTGGGGCAGATAATAAGCGGCTTTATGGGTGATAAAATCCAACCTAAGCGACTTGTTTTTGCAGGACTTTTGATTTCTGTTTTTATCAACATAATAATCCCGTTTTGCAATAATCCAATTCAAATGGCGGTGCTATGGAGCGTAAACGGATTTGCTCAAGCCTTTATGTGGCCGCCAATGGTACGCCTTATGGTAAACCTCTTTGAGGGTGATGAATACCGCAAGGCAAGCGTTAAGGTCTCTTACGGAAGCTCGGCAGGTACCATAGTTGTGTTTTTAATATCACCCCTTTTAATCTCCCTTTGGGGCTGGAAAAGCGTATTTTGGGTTTCGGCTGTTTTGGGCGTTTTTATGCTGTTTGTGTGGCAGATGCTCTGCCCGAAAATCGATTCGGATTCCGATTTAAAAGGCGATAATAATTTTAAATTCGCTCCTCCGCTTGGCCGCTTTAGAATAGACCTTCTTTTTGTGCTTATAATGATGGCGATTGTGCTTCAGGGAGCTCTTCGTGACGGCGTTACAACCTGGACTCCCACCTATATTGACGATATGTTTAAGCTCGGAAGTGCTTTGGCAATTCTCACAAGCGTTGTGCTTCCCATATTCAGTATGGTCTGCCACGGCTTTGGCGGTTGGCTCTATTACAAGGTTTTCAAAAGCCCTGTTCTTTCGGCTGGTGTAATATTCGGCGTCGGCAGTATTGCGGCTGCTATACTTTATCTTTTAAACGGCGGCAGTGCTGTAATATCAATTGTTTGCCTTGCCGTTTTGGTGGGCGCAATGCACGGCGTAAATCTTATGCTTATTTGTATGGTGCCGTCCTTTTACAAAAGCACCGGAAAAATATCTTTGGTTTCGGGGCTTCTTAACTCCTGCACCTATGTGGGCAGTGCCGTTTCTACCTACGGAATCGCCCTGCTTACCGATAACTCCGGTTGGTCGGTAACGGTGGGTGTTTGGGCTTTGATTGCGGTGCTTGGTACCGCTGTTTGCTTTGTTACAATCCCTTTATGGAACAGAAAATTTTTCAAAAATAACAAATAGTTTTTTGCGTTAATTATGAAATTTAACTAAAAATAAAAAAAGCCTTAAAAAAGAACTTTTATTCATTGACACAAATTGCCTTATATGGTATAATATTTTTGTTATTTGAAACATAAATATTATAGCTTTCTTTGTCCCTGACGGAATTAAGTGGAGCACCACATGGAGCAAAGAAAATAGGGTAAGGTTTTAACTTATACCGGCTTTTGCCGACCGTCTGGGCAGTCTTGTTTCCTAACTAAAGGGATAAGACCGCCTTTTTGTTTTTTATTATTTTCAAAACAAATGAAAGGAATGTTTGCATATGAAAAAAGTTGCAATTATTATGGGAAGCGATAGCGACCTTCCCGTAGTTAAAAAGGCTGTAGAAGTTTTAAGGACGTATGAAGTTCCTTTTGAGGTTCATGTGCTTTCGGCACACCGCACTCCCGAGCAGGCCAAGACCTTTGCATCGCTTGCCGCTGAAAATGGATTCGGTGTTATGATAGCCGCCGCAGGCAAGGCTGCCCATTTAGCAGGCGCCATTGCCGCAAACACCGTTTTGCCGGTTATCGGTATTCCCATAAAGGCATCGGTTTTAGATGGTATGGATGCACTTCTTTCCACCGTTCAAATGCCGGCAGGAATCCCTGTTGCAACCGTTGCTATTGACGGTGCCGCAAACGCCGCACTTCTTGCAATTCAGATTTTGGCGGTTAATGATGCCGACCTTACCACCAAGCTTTTGGCCGAAAGAGCAAAGGCTGCACGTGACGTTTTGGAAAAAGACCGTCAAATAAATGAAGAGTTTTCACGCCGTTTTTAAACGGTGTGATTTGCGCCGACCATCATAGCCTTGGTCGGCTGCAACTGTTTATATAGAAAAATAAAATATCAAAAATTAAAACAGCAAATAGTTCAGGAGATGATTAAAAATGGGAGGATTTTTTGGTGCGGTTACCAAGCACGATGCTATGGCAGACGTTTTTTTTGGTACCGATTATCATTCACATTTAGGCACACGTAGGGGCGGTATGGCGGCTTATGATTCAGAAATAGGTCATCAGCGTGAAATACATAATATTCAAAATTCTCCTTTTCGTACCAAGTTTGAAAAAGTGTTTGAAGAAATGCACGGATTTGCCGCTATCGGTTGTATAAGCGATTTTGAGCCTCAGCCGTTGCTTATCCGTTCTAAGCTTGGCACATATGCAATTTGCAACATTGGTATTGTAAACAATGCCGACGAGTTGATTAACGACTATCTTTCCAAGGGCGGATATTTTGATTCGATGACGGGCGGCAGGGTAAATCCCACCGAGCTCATCGCCGCTCTTATAAATCAAAAAGAAAATTTTGCCGATGGTATTCGCTTTGTGCAGGAGGTTGTAAAGGGTACAACCACAATCATAATCCTAACCGATAAGGGCAGCATCATCGCCGCACGTGACAGAGTTGGCAGACTTCCCGTTTTGGTTGGCAGATGTGATGAGGGCTTTTGTGTTTCCTTTGAATCCTTTGCTTATCAGAAGCTGGGCTACGAGGATTATAAGGAGCTTGGCCCTGCAGAAATTGTAGAAATCACCGCAGAGGATTGCACTCAGCTTTCACCCCCCGGCAAGGAGATGAAAATGTGCTCCTTCCTTTGGAGCTATTATGGCTATCCCAATTCCACCTACGAGGGTGTTAATGTTGAGATTATGCGCTACCGCAACGGCGGTATAATGGCCGAGCACGACAAAGAGGTTGGCAATGCCGAGGTGGTAGATTATGTGGGCGGCGTTCCCGATTCGGGTACACCTCACGCCATCGGTTATGCAAATCAAAGTCATATTCCCTTTGCACGTGCTTTTATAAAATATACCCCAACGTGGGCGAGAAGCTTTACGCCGCAAAAGCAAATTGAGCGTAATCGCATTGCTAAAATGAAACAGGTTCCCGTTCACGATTTAATTAAGGGTAAAAATCTCCTTTTTGTTGATGATTCCATTGTTCGTGGAACTCAGCTTAAAGAAACGGTAGATTTTCTTTATGATAACGGTGCAGAGTCGGTGCATATGCGTTCTGCCTGTCCGCCTATTATGTACAGTTGTAAATATCTTAATTTTTCTCGTGCTACCGATGAAATGGAGCTTATTGCAAGGCAGACAATTATGGAATTAGAGGGAGAAGAGGGCTTTAAATATTTAGAAGAATATAGCGACCCTTTCACCGAGCGTGGCAAAAATCTCCGCAAGTCCATTGCTGAAAAACTTAATTTTGCTTCCTTGGAGTTTCAGTCCTTGGAGGGAGTAATTAAAGCTATCGGCCTTGAACCATGTAAACTATGCACCTACTGCTGGAATGGCAAAGAGTAGCCTTGATTAAATTGTCCATATTGTATTTTTGTTGCTCGGGCGGTGCAGATAGCACAGCTCCTCGCACGAAAAATTCAATCTGAACAATTTTCTCTACGGCTAGGCCTTGATTAAATTACCCATAGCACCATTTTGGGTCGGGGCAGTACAAAATGTACGGCACTGCTCACCCAAAACGGCACTCTAAACAATTTTCTCTACGGCTAGGCCTTGATTAAATTGCCCGTATTACATTTTTGTTGCTTGGGCGGTGTGAACTGTGGTAAAAAACTCGCACAAAAAAACCAATCTGAACAATTTTCTCTGCGGCTAGGCCTTGATTAAATAGCCCGTATTACATTTTTATTATTCGGGTGTAAACTGTGGTAAAAACCTCGCACGAAAAATTCAATCCAAACAATTTTCTCTACGGCTAAGGCTTTGATTAAATTGCCCATATTACATTTTTGTTATTCGGGTGTAAACTGTAGGGACAGGCCTCCCGGACTGTCCGCAAAAATTTAAACAAAACCTCCCAAAGTCTTCCCCTTCAGGGGCAGGGCGGACCGCATTAGCGGTGGAGCAGGTAAAAAAACATTATTCACATAAACGAAATTTAAGGAAAAGAGGAATACATTATGAAAAATTCAAGATCAGAAAGCTACGCAGCAGCAGGCGTTGATATTACCGCCGGCTACCGTTCGGTAGAGCTTATGAAAAAGCACATTGCAAGAACCAAAAACGAGGGTTGCCTTGATGATGTTGGCGGCTTTGGCGGTTGCTTTGGCTTAGACCTCACCGGAATTAGTGAACCCGTTTTGGTTTCGGGCACCGACGGTGTTGGCACCAAAATCAAGCTCGCAATGCTTCTTGATAAGCACGATACAATCGGTATCGACTGCGTTGCAATGTGTGCAAATGATATTATCTGCTGTGGCGCAAAGCCTCTTTTCTTCCTTGATTATATCGCTTGCGGCAAAAACTATCCCGAAAAAATCGCCGATATCGTTGGCGGCGTTGCCGAGGGTTGCGTTCAGGCAGGCTGTGCTTTAATCGGTGGCGAAACTGCCGAGCATCCCGGTCTTATGCCCGAGGAGGATTATGACCTTGCAGGCTACTGCACCGGCGTTGTAGATAAATCAAAAATCTTAGATAAAAACACCGTTACCGACGGCGACGTGGTTATTGCTCTTGCCTCCACCGGCGTTCACTCCAACGGCTTCTCCTTGGTTCGCAAGGTGTTTGATATTGAAAACGCAGATTTAACCGCCCCCGTTGAGGAGCTCGGTGGCAAATCCTTGGGCGAGACCTTACTCACCCCCACAAAAATGTATGTAAAATCTATGCTCGCCCTCTTTAAAGAGGTTAAGGTTAAGGCTGTTTCTCACATCACCGGCGGCGGATTTTATGAGAATATTCCCCGTGCTCTGCCCGATGGCAAAAGCGTTAAGGTAGATAAATCTGCACTTAAAATCTTACCTATTTTCAATTACATTGCAAAGGTTGGCAACATCCCCGAGCGTGATATGTTCAACACCTTTAATATGGGTGTTGGTATGAGCGTTACCGTTGCTAAAGAGGATGCCGAAAAGGCAGTAGAAATCTTAAATGCAAACGGCGAGGACGCCTACATTATCGGCGAGGTTGTTTCCTCTGACGAGGGTGTTATTTTATGATAGAAAAGAAAATCGTTGTTCTGGTTTCGGGCGGCGGTACTAATCTTCAGGCACTTATTGATGCCGAAAGGGCAGGGGAGTTAGGCTCGGGTAAAATCACCTGCGTTATAGCCTCCAAGGCAGATGCCTACGCCCTAACACGTGCCGAAAACGCCGGCATTAAAACCCGAACCTTAATCAGAAAAGATTACGCCGATATTGCCTCCTACAGTGCGGCAATGCGTGATATGCTTATTAAAGAGCAGGCGGATTTGGTGGTTTACGCAGGCTTTATGACCATTTTAGATGAGCAGGTTTGCGATGCCTTTAAAAACAAGATGATAAACGTTCATCCTGCACTTATTCCATCCTTTTGCGGTAAAGGCTTTTACGGTCTGCACGTGCACGAGGAGGCTCTTAAAAAGGGCGTTAAGGTATCGGGTGCAACGGTACATTTTGTAACCGCCGAGTGTGATGCGGGTCCAATAATCCTGCAAAAGGCGGTAGAGGTAAAAGAGGGCGACACCCCCGAAACCCTACAAAAACGAATTATGGTTGAGGCCGAGTGGAAGATTCTTCCCCTTGCCGCAAAGCTTTTCTGTGACGGAAAAATCACCGTTAAAGACGGTAAAACAATAATAGCTGAATAATTTTGAAAGGGAATGTGTGTTATGGAAATCAAAACTATTGGGAATGAACTTAACTCTCTTGCTTACCACGGCAGAGGAATAATAATCGGCAAATCTGCCGATGGCGAAAAGGCAATCACCGCCTATTTTATAATGGGTAGAAGTGAAAACAGCCGCAACAGAGTATTTGTAGAGGACGGCGAGGGTATCCGCACTCAGGCTTTTGATGAAAGCAAAATGGTAGACCCCCACCTTATAATCTATGCTCCCGTTCGTGTTCTTGGTAACAAAACAATCGTTACCAACGGCGACCAGACCGACACAATCTATGAGCTTATGGATAGACAAATGACCTTTGAGCAGTCACTCCGCACCCGTGAGTTTGAGGACGATGCCCCCAACTACACCCCCAGAATTTCCGGCATTATCCGCCTTGAAAACGGCGATATGAACTATGCAATGTCTATTTTAAAATCGGCCGATGGTGACGGCTCCTCCTGTCAGCGTTACACCTACGCTTATTCTAATCCCCTCCCCGGAAAAGCAAAGTTCATTCACACCTACAAGTGTGACGGAAATCCCCTCCCAAGCTTTGAGGGTGAGCCCAAGACCTTAGAGCTTCCCGATACCGATATTGATTCCTTAACAAATCTCATCTGGGAGAATTTAAATGAAGATAACAAGGTATCCCTTTTTGTTAGATATATTGATCTTAAAACCGGCAAATATGATTCCCGAATAGTTAATAAAAATAAATAATGTAGGGGACGGCGCCCTCGACGTCCCGTTTTGTTGAAAGGAAAATCAAAAATGAAAGAATTTGAACTTAAATATGGTTGTAATCCCAACCAAAAACCCTCAAAAATATATATGGCAGATGGCAGCGAGCTTCCCATTGAGATTCTCTCGGGTCGCCCCGGCTACATCAACTTTTTAGATGCATTCAACTCTTGGCAGCTTGTAAAGGAGCTTAAAGCGGCGCTCGGTCTTCCGGCAGTTACCTCCTTTAAGCACGTAAGCCCCACCTCCGCCGCAGTTGGCGTGCCCCTTTCAGACAAGCTTAAAAAGGCCTGCTTTGTAGATGATATTGAGGGTCTTGATGATTCCCCCTTAGCCTGTGCCTATGCAAGAGCCCGAGGCACCGACCGTATGTGTTCCTTTGGTGACTGGGTAGCTCTTTCTGACGTTTGCGACGTTACCACCGCCTTAATGATTAAGCGTGAGGTTTCCGACGGTATCATCGCCCCCGGTTATGAGCCCGAGGCACTTGAGATTTTAAAATCCAAAAGAAACGGTAACTACAACATAGTTAAAATTGACCCTGATTATGTTCCTGCCGAGATTGAAACCAAGCAGGTTTACGGCATCAGCTTTGAGCAGGGCAGAAACAATTTTGAAATCAATCGTGAGCTTCTTTCTAATATCGTTACCGATAATAAGGAGCTCCCCGAAAGTGCAGTAAGAGATTTAATTATTGCTCTTATCACTCTTAAATATACCCAGTCCAACTCGGTTTGCTATGCAGTTGACGGTCAGGCAATCGGTGTTGGTGCAGGTCAGCAGTCCAGAATCCATTGCACCCGTCTTGCAGGCACTAAGGCTGATACTTGGTTCTTACGTCAGCACGATAAGGTTTTAAATCTCCCCTTTAAGGCAGATATTGCCCGCCCCACCCGTGATAACGTAATTGACGGTTATATCAATCGCAACGAGGAGGACGTTACTGCCGACGGCATCTGGCAGAACTACTTTACCGAACAGCCCGCACCTTTAACCGATGAGGATATTAAAGCTTATCTTTCTACCATCGACGGCGTGGCTCTTGGTTCAGATGCATTCTTCCCCTTTGATGATAACATTGAGCGTGCAAAACGCAGCGGTGTTAAATACATTGCAGAACCCGGTGGTTCAATTCGTGACGATGCTGTTATTGCTTGCTGCAATAAGTATAATATGGCAATGGCATTTACCGGAATGAGATTATTCCACCACTAAAATTGTCCATATTGTGTTTTTAGCACTCAGGCGGTGCAAATAGCACAGCTCTTCGTGCAAAAACAGCAATCTGAACAATTTACAATTATCTATATTGAATTTATATACCGTAGGGACAGGCGGTACGGCTTCGCCCAAACCCCTTTGCCACCTTGTGGCATTTCCCCTATGAGGGGAATTAGCCTCGACTGTCCGCAAAAAAGTCTTCCACTTGAGGGGAAGGTAACTAATCAACAAATGAGGTATTAAAATGAAGGTTATGGTTATAGGTGGCGGTGGCCGTGAGCACGCCATTATAAAATCTCTTAAAAAAAGCAAAAAGATTGATACTATTTTTGCCCTGCCCGGTAACGGCGGCATCGCCGAGGACGCTACTTGCGTTAACATAGGTGCAAAGGACATAGAAAAAATAGTTGAATTTGCGAAAACAGAAAAAATTGATTATGCCGTTGTAGCTCCCGATGACCCGCTGGTGCTCGGCTGTGTGGATGCCTTAAATGAAATCGGCATTAAATGCTTCGGCCCTAACAAGGCCGCCGCTATTATTGAGGGCAGTAAGGTTTTCTCTAAAAATCTTATGAAGAAATATGGCATTCCCACCGCAGATTATTTTGTTTTTGATAATCCGACCGATGCGTTAGAGCATTTAAAAACTGCCGATATTCCGGTAGTTATCAAGGCCGATGGTCTGGCTCTCGGCAAGGGTGTTATAATCGCCACAACCCGTGAGGAGGCGTTAGATGCCGTTCGCTCCATTATGGAGGATAAGGTTTTTGGCGAAAGCGGAAACAACATTGTTGTTGAGGAATTTTTAACCGGTCCCGAGGTTTCGGTTCTCGCCTTTACCGATGGCAAAACGGTTGTTCCTATGGTTTCCTCAATGGACCATAAGCGTGCGGGCGATAACGATACAGGTCTTAACACCGGCGGTATGGGTACCGTTGCACCCAACCCCTATTACACCGAGGATATTGCGAAAGTGTGTATGGAAACAATATTCCTGCCCACCATAAATGCAATGAAATCCGAGGGTAGAACCTTTAAGGGTTGCCTTTACTTTGGTCTTATGCTCACCCCCAAAGGACCCAAGGTTATTGAGTACAACTGCCGTTTTGGTGACCCCGAAACTCAGGTTGTTCTTCCCCTTTTGGAAAGCGACCTCTTTACTATTATGCAGGCCGTTACCGATGAAAACCTAACACCCGAAATGGTTAAGTTTAAAAACGGTGCCGCTTGTTGTGTAATTGTTGCCTCTAAGGGCTACCCCGTAAAATATGAAAACGGCTTTGAAATTAAGCTCCCTGACGCTACCGACGACAGCTTTGTTTATGTGGCAGGTGCCAAGAAGGATGGCGACAAGCTCCTTTCAGCCGGCGGTAGAGTTCTTGGCGTTACTGCAACCGGCGAAAATCTTGAAAAGGCAATAGAAAAGGCCTACGCCGCCACCAAAAAGGTAGAGTTTTCTAACGGTTTTTACAGAAGTGATATTGGTAAACGTGCTCTTGCGGCGTTTAATAAATAATATTAAATAAAAAGATAGTGTGTTTGGCGAAAATATTTCGCTATGGAGGATTTATGGTTTACAGAATTTTTGTAGAAAAGAAAATGGGGCTTCGCCACGAAGCCGACCACCTAAAGGAAGATATAGTTTCCTTTTTGCAGATTAGTTCTTTAAAGGAGTTAAGGCTCATCAACCGTTATGATGTTGAAAATATTACCGAGGAGCTTTTTAAAGCTTCGGTTTCCACCGTATTTTCCGAGCCTCAGCTTGATGAAACGGCAGAAGTATTTGAAGATGCCGCCGCAAAGGTGATTTTTGCAGTTGAGTATCTTCCCGGTCAGTTTGACCAGCGTGCCGACTCCGCCGCCCAGTGTATCCAAATCATATCAAAGGGTGAGCGTCCAACCGTTCGCACCGCTAAGGTTTATGCCCTTTATGGCGACCTTACTGCTGAAGAAATCGAAAAAATCAAAAAATATGTTATCAACCCCGTGGAGGCAAGAGAGGCTTCTTTGGATAAGCCCGAGACCCTTGCAACCGATTATGAAATTCCCACCGAGGTTAAAACTCTTGACGGATTTTTAAAGCTTGACAGAAGCGGCTTGGAGCAGTTTGTTGCCGATTATGGTCTTGCAATGGATGCCGATGATATTGCCTTTTGTCAGGAATATTTCAAAACCGAGGACAGAGATCCCACCATCACCGAAATCCGTATGATAGATACATATTGGTCGGATCATTGCCGTCATACCACATTCCTCACCACCATTGACAGCGTTAAGTTTGAGGACGAGCTTTTGCAATCGGCTTATGATGAGTACATTGAAGCAAGAAAAGAGCTTGGCAGAACCAAGCCAATTAACCTTATGGATATTGGTACTCTTGCCGCTAAATATTTAAAAAAGCAGGGCAAGCTTCAAAAACTTGATGAATCGGAAGAAATCAACGCCTGCACCGTTAAAATCAAGGTTGATGTAAACGGTAATGATGAAGATTGGCTTTTACTCTTTAAAAATGAAACCCACAATCATCCTACCGAAATCGAGCCCTTTGGTGGTGCCGCTACCTGTATTGGTGGTGCAATCCGTGACCCGCTTTCGGGACGTTCCTATGTTTACGGCGCAATGCGTGTTACCGGTGCCGCCGATCCCCTCCGCCCTGTTGATGAAACCTTAACGGGCAAATTACCTCAGAAAAAGATTGTTACTACCGCCGCCGCAGGATACAGCTCTTACGGTAACCAAATCGGTCTTGCAACCGGCTTGGTAGATGAAATTTATCATGACGGCTATGCCGCAAAGCGTATGGAGATTGGTGCAGTTGTTGCCGCCGCTCCTGCTAAAAATGTTCGCAGAGAATGTCCCGACCCCGGCGACAAGGTTATTCTTCTTGGCGGCCGCACCGGTCGTGACGGTTGTGGCGGTGCTACAGGCTCCTCAAAATCCCACAACCTCCAGTCACTTGAAAGCTGTGGAGCTGAGGTTCAAAAGGGTAACGCTCCCGAGGAGAGAAAGCTTCAGCGTCTTTTCCGAAACCCTGAGGCATCTCTTTTAATCCGCCGTTGTAACGACTTCGGTGCAGGCGGTGTATCGGTTGCTATTGGTGAGCTTGCCGACGGACTCCTCATTAACCTTGATAAGGTTCCAAAAAAGTATGACGGACTTGATGGCACCGAGCTTGCTATTAGTGAATCTCAGGAGAGAATGGCTGTTGTTGTTGAGGCCAAGGATGTTGATAGATTCTTAGAGCTTGCGACACTCGAAAATCTTGAGGCTACTGTTGTTGCCGAGGTTACCGCCGAGGCAAGGCTCCGTATGACCTGGAACGGCAAAACAATTGTTGATATTTCTCGTGAATTTTTAAATTCCAACGGTGCAGAAAAGCACATTGATATTGCTCCTGCCGCCGCTAAAGATTATAAAAAGGAAGCACCTGCCGACTTTGTTAGCGGTATGAAAGACCTTGCAGGCGATCTTAACATCTGCTCCAAGCGTGGTCTCAGCGAGCGTTTTGACTCCACCATCGGTGCAGGCACAGTGCTTATGCCATTTGGCGGTAAAAATCAGCTTACCCCCATTCAGGCTATGGCTCACAAGGTATCACTCGAAAAGGGTGAAACCAACACCTGCTCTATTATGTCTTACGGCTACAACCCATTCATTACATCGGCCAGCCCCTATCACGGTGCATATTTGGCAGTTGTGGAATCGGCTGCAAAGCTTGTTGCTTCGGGCGCAAAATTTGAGGATGTTTATTTAACCTTCCAAGAATATTTTGAAAAGCCCTTAAAGGATTCTAAGCGTTGGGGCAAGCCCTTAGCCGCACTTCTTGGTGCATTTATAGCCCAGAAAGAGCTCGGCATTGCCGCTATTGGCGGTAAGGATTCTATGAGCGGTTCGTTTGAGGATTTAGACGTTCCTCCCACACTTGTTTCCTTTGCCGTTACAACCGAAAAATGCACCGACATTGTATCTCCCGAATTTAAAGCGGCAGGTCACAAGGTTGTTTTACTTTCTCCCGAGTATGATGCAAACGGTCTTCCCGTTACCGAGTCTTTACTTTCAGTTTTCGATAAGGTTACCGAGCTTACACGCAGTAAAAAGTGCGTAGCCTGCTACACTCCCGGTATGGGTGGCGTTGCCGAGGCTGTGCTTAAAATGGCTATTGGTAACTCTATTGGATTCAAGTTTGCACCTGAGCTTTCACTCGATGAAATCTTTGGTTATTCATACGGTAGCTTTGTTTTAGAGCTTGCTGAGGATATAAACATAGGCAAGGTTATTGGTGCAACCACCGAGCAGACAAAAATCTGTCGTGACGGTAATTGTGTTGCTCTTGACGAGCTTTTAAAAATCTATGAAGATAAGCTGGAGCCTGTTTTCTCCTGCAATATTAAAAATGATGGCAAGGCTATAAAAACAGTTAGCTTTGAAAGAAAAGAAAAACTTTCTCCTGCCATTAAGGTTGCAAGACCTAAGGTGCTTATCCCCGTATTCCCCGGCACCAACTGTGAGTACGATTCAGCAAGAGCGGCTGAACGTGCAGGTCTTGAGGCCGAAACGGTTATTATCCGCAACCTTACAGCATCGGCTATTGCTGAATCTACAGAGTATTTTGCTAAAAAGCTCGCAGATAGCCAGATAGTATTCATTCCCGGCGGCTTCTCGGGCGGTGACGAGCCGGAGGGTTCAGGTAAATTTATTACCGCATTCTTCCGCTCACCCGAAATTAAAGATGGCGTTATGAAGCTCCTTAAAGAGCGTGACGGCTTAATGTGCGGTATTTGCAACGGCTTCCAGGCACTTATCAAGCTCGGTCTTGTACCCTACGGCGAGATAATTGATACCGATGCCACCTGCCCAACACTTACCTTTAACACTATCGGCCGCCATCAGTCAAGAATCGTTCACACACGTGTTGCTTCGAATAAATCCCCTTGGATGAGCAAGGCTAATGTTGGTGATGTTTACTTAGTTCCCATCTCTCACGGTGAGGGTCGCTTCATCGCAAGCGAGGAGCTTGTGCAAAAGCTGGAGCAAAACGGTCAGATTCTTACTCAGTATGTTGATTTAAACGGCAATCCTACCGACGATGTTCGCTTTAATCCCAACAACTCGGTATGGGCAATTGAGGGTATTACCTCTCCCGACGGTCGTGTACTTGGTAAAATGGGTCATAGTGAGCGTGTTGGCGATAACCTCTATCGCAACGTTCCGGGTGATTATAACTTAGGACTCTTTGACAGTGCTTTTGAATATTACAAATAAAGGGTGAATTAAAATGTATAAATCCGATATTGAAATAGCTCAGGAATGTATAATGCAGCCTATTACCGAAATTGCCAAGACTGCAAATGTTGATGAAAAGTATATTGAACAGTATGGCAGATATAAGGCTAAAATTGATCCCGCACTTTTAAATGAGACCGACCGTGAAAACGGCAAGCTCATTCTGGTAACGGCAATTACCCCCACCCCTGCGGGCGAGGGTAAAACCACTACCACTATAGGTCTTGCAGAGGGTCTTAAAAAAATCGGCAAAAACGTTACAGTTGCTCTTCGTGAGCCCTCCCTCGGCCCCGTTTTCGGTGTTAAGGGCGGTGCCGCAGGTGGCGGATATGCTCAGGTTGTTCCTATGGAGGATATAAATCTTCACTTCACCGGTGACTTCCACGCAATCGGTGCCGCAAACAATCTTCTTGCCGCTATGCTCGATAACCATATTCAGCAGGGCAATGCACTCGGTATTGACGTTAAAAAAATCACTTGGAAACGCTGTGTGGATATGAATGACCGTCAGCTCAGAAACGTTATTGACGGTCTCGGCGGCAGAATGCAGGGCGTTCCCCGTGAGGATGGCTTTGATATTACCGTTGCAAGCGAAATTATGGCGGTACTTTGCCTTTCTAATTCCATTACCGACCTTAAAGAGCGTCTTTCACGCATAATTGTTGGCTACACCTATGATGATAAGCCTGTAACCTGTGGCGAGCTTAAGGCGGCAGGTGCAATGACCGCTCTTTTAAAGGATGCTATAAAACCCAACCTTGTGCAGACCTTAGAGGGCACTCCTGCCTTTGTTCACGGCGGTCCCTTTGCTAACATTGCACACGGCTGTAACTCTGTAATGGCTACAAAGCTTGCCCTTAAAATGGGTGACTATGCTATTACCGAGGCCGGTTTTGGTGCCGACCTTGGTGCAGAAAAATTCTTGGATATTAAATGCCGTATGGCAGGACTCACCCCTGATGCCGTTGTGGTTGTTGCTACTGTTCGTGCCCTTAAAATGCACGGCGGTCTTGCAAAAACAGAGCTTGGCAATGAGGATTTAGGTGCTTTAGAAAAGGGTATTCCCAATCTTCTTCGCCACGTTTCCAACATCAAAAATGTTTATAAGCTTCCCTGCGTGGTTGCTGTAAACCGTTTCCCCACCGATACCGATAATGAGATTGACTTCATTATTGCTAAATGCAAAGAGCTGGGCGTAAACACCGTTCTCTCCAACGTTTGGGCAGAGGGTGGAAATGGCGGAATCGACCTTGCAAAAGAGGTTGTTCGCCTTTGCGATGAGGAAAAGGGTGACTTCACCTTTGCCTATGAGCTGGACGGCACCATTGAAGAAAAGATTGAAGCCGTTGTTAAAAAGGTTTACGGCGGTGACGGTATAAATATTCTTCCTGCCGCTAAAAAGCAGATAGCACAGCTCACCGAGCTCGGCTTTGCAAATTGCCCCGTTTGTATGGCAAAAACACAGTACAGTTTCTCTGATGACCCTGCAAAGCTCGGTGCACCCGATGGCTTTACCGTAACCATTAAAAACGTTAAAATCTCGGCAGGCGCAGGCTTTATAGTAGTGCTTACAGGCGATATTATGACTATGCCCGGTTTACCAAAGGTACCGGCAGCAGAGAAAATTGACGTTGATGAAAACGGCAAAATCACAGGTCTTTTCTAAAAAATACCGGATATTAGAAGTTAGTTTATCTGCCTAATATATTTATAAAAATAAAATCTGCAACGAAAGTGCTTTTTTCTCACTTTTATTGCAGATTTTTTATTTCATTTTATTCTTAATTTAAAGGGATATAATAATCTTTTTTAAATCTCCGTTTTTAGTCAAGCATTAAATTATCGGTGAATTTCATATCGCTTTTATATCCGTTTGCCAATGCTTTTAATTCCTTTTCATTTTCATAATATGAATCAAAATTTGTAAAGTCATATGAAAAATATGATATGTTGCCGTAGGAATCAATAATTATATTGTCAAGCCTTATTACGCTGTAAACGGTACGGGAATAGGAGTCATCCCAGTCAGAGGGGTGTGAGAAAACAAGGAAAATCATATTTCCAAGGGTTTTACCGTAGCTGTAATAGTAATCATTAGGATCGCCTTTTGAAGTGAAGAAGAAATTTCCGCAATATGTTGCGTCGGAGTAATATCCATACCCCGGAACATATACGTGCTGTGCCGCATCGGCAACCATTTGATTATATTGGTCATCTGAAATTTCGTCGGTGGATTTTACGTATGAGCTTAGCCCCTTTACGGTGTAGGTCTTTTCCAGTACCGAGGGGTAGGTGCCGTAAAGCTCCATCATAGTGGCGTTATCCTGACAGTTGTATGTAACCTTTACCTTGCTGCCGTTTTTCAAGTTGCTGCTCGGAGAAATGGTGTAGGTTCCGCCGTAATAATCGTAACTGCTGCTACAGCTTGCCGTTCCGTATGGAGATATGCCGGAGAACTGAACCGTAAGGTTCTCAAATGGGTCATAGGTATCCGGATTTTCAAGCCCCGTTACCACGTAGGTTTTTGGTGGATGAATATAGTTTACATTAAAATATGAAAGGATTTTGTCGCTGTCCAGCTCCCACAAAACCTGAACTGTGTCACCATTGGAGAGCTTATTAACAACGTCCAGCTTTACGTTTATAAAGCTAAGCATAGCACTTGCGGCCGATTCGTCCACATAGCCATAAAGATCATTGTAGACCTGCATATTTTCCTCTTTAAAGGAGACCTTGTTAATATTATCCAGCAAAAATCTTTCTTTATCAAAGGTTACGGTGGCATAGCCTGCCATATCTTTACCCTCAAAGGTTACAGTAATATAGTTGCTAAGGTCTATCATTGAGGTGTTTTCGGCCGAAACGGAGCTTGTAGAGGTGACTATATTTGTGTGGGCTGAATCACCGTAGGAATGCCAGGTGGCGTTTTCTTTAAGCTGCCATTCGGAGATATATTTTTGAACCTCCACCTCGGAGTAGAGTTCACCGCCGATTTCAAGCTTGGGAGGGTCGTATGCGGCGTTTAAATTAAGAATATATTTGTTGCCGTTAAAGGTTAAATTACAGATATATTGCCCTTTTGAGGCGGTGGTCATCATAAAGGAGCCATCGCTTTTAAGGGACTGCAAATCGGTGCTTTTGAACTCATAGCCATAAACCTCTGATTCTTTTATGTGGAACAAAAGGTAAAGACTTTCATATCCATCAAAAAAGTTCACAACAAACTCTTTAGCACCGTCTTTATCAAAATCTACAAAAGTATACTCGGTGGGCACCGGAGCATAGGTCTCAACCGACGTTAATGACCTGTTTGTAAAAACGTAATCCTCTAAAAAAACAGCATCACCATTTTCGGCTATAAAGGTTTTTTCATTGTTCAGTATTGAGAAAAGTGTATTTTCCAGTTCCTTATCCTTAGAGGAGCAGGCCACAAGCGTTAAGAGCATAGTGAAGATTACAATTAAGGATATTATTTTTTTCATTTTAATTCACCCTTTTCAGGAAATATGTATGACTTATAATTTTAAACGTCAATAACTTTGATAGTTTATTGTATCATATGCTTTTAAGATAAACAATTGTTTCTTCGGCAAGAAAATCCATTTCTTCCATAATTTTTTCAAAATCCGACCTTTCCTTGGCAAGCTCCATTATGCGGAATTTAAAGCTTTCATTTTTGCCAAGAGCCAGAGTTTTAAGGCTGGACGCCGCATCGGCATCGGTGGTGCTTATTTTAGATATTACCTCGGCGGTAACACGTGTAACCTTGCCTATTATCTTAGCGCCGTAATCACGCAGTAAATCATTCATAGGTGTGCAGTCGGGCAAGGTGGATTTTTGGTCAGCCTCGGGCGTTAGGGAAAGATATTCTCTATTCTTTATTATTCGCTCTTCGGTCTGAGTCTCTTTAATTTCGGTTTCGGGTTCGGTTGGTAAGGCAGATTCTTCGGCAACCTCCAAAAGGGGTGTTTCGTCATCTTCGTTATCGGCAGCGGCCTTAATTGGATATTCGTCCGAAAGTTCTTCAGGAATAGCAGGTTCGTCTACCGCTGCAGTATCTATATTATATGTAAGGGAGTCGGCCTCGCTTTTAGCGGCGACCGTTGCGGCAATTTCTGCTTTTGCGGATTCAAGCTCGGCTTTAAGTGCGTCTGTTTGCCTGTTATAATCATTTGTTATAAGCTCTATTTGATTTTTGAGATTCATTATTTCGGTGCTTAGGGCTGAAATTTCGCTTTTAAGCGTATCGTTCTCTTCCTTTAAAGATAGGGAGTTCGTTTCACTTTCCTCTAAACGGATTGAGAGTATTTCAATCTCCTTTGATTTGCGTTCAAGCTCGGCAAAAAGCGAGGAATTTTGAAGTGTAAGCTGTTTTTTATTCATAAAATACCTCCGACAGTATTGCTATGGAAATATTTTACCACAATATGTTGTGTAAATCAATAAATTTTTGTTGTTTTTAAGGTAAATATATGTTATTATATTAAAGCGACCTGTTAAATGAGAAATTTATATAAAAAGAGGTGTGTGTTTTATGAAGATTATGGGACTGCAAAAATTAACCCTTTTGGATTTTCCGGGTAGAATGGCCTGCACCGTGTTTACGGGTGGCTGTAATTTCCGTTGCCCCTTTTGCCATAACGCATCGCTGGTAATAGGCCCTGAGTATGTACCCCTTATGACAGAGGATGAGTTTTTTGACTTTTTAAATAAACGCTTTGGGATTTTAGACGGTGTTTGTGTTACGGGTGGCGAGCCGACTCTCCAGCCCGATTTAGAGCAGTTTTTAACCAAAATAAAAAATATAGGCTACGCCGTAAAGCTGGATACTAACGGCTTTTTGCCCGATAAACTCATTGACCTTGTGAATAAAGGCCTTGTGGACTATGTTGCTATGGATATTAAAAGCTCTCCCTCGGGCTACGGCAGAGCAACGGGAATACGCAACTTTAACATAGCCCCCATTAACCGCAGTATTGAATTTTTAAAGAGCAATAAGGTGGATTTCGAGTTCCGCACCACCGTTGTAAAGGAGCTTCACAGCGAAATCGAGATACAAGATATAGGGGATTGGATTAAAGGCGACCACAAATACTACCTACAAGGTTTTGAGGATTCCGGCAACCTTATCAATGACGGTTTGCACGGATATGGAGAAAAAGAGATGAAATCTTTGTTGAATTTGCTCAAAAATCGACTTCCAAAGGCCGAAATTCGAGGAATGTGAAAATAATTGGTACACAATATGTAGTGTTCGCTTTAAAAATTTTTTACAATATTTTGTATTTTCCTATTGACAAATGACACAAGATATAATATACTTGTATACGCACCAAAAAATAAATGGAAAAAACGAAAGGAGAAAAACTATGTATACCGTACTTAAAAGAGACGGAAAAATTGTTGATTTTAATCTAAACAAGATTTCCGAAGCAATTACCATGGCTTTTGAAGCACAGGAAAAAGAGTTCAACCAAAATATTATTGATTTTTTAGCACTTAAGGTTACAGCCGATTTTGAACCCAAAATTAAGGAGCATCGCATCGCCGTTGAGGATATTCAGGATAGCGTTGAGTCTGTTTTGGTTCAGGCAGGCTATGCCGATGTAGCAAAGGCTTACATCCTTTATCGTCGTCAGCGTGAAAAACTCCGTAACATTAAATCCACCATTCTGGATTACAAACAGATTGTTGATGACTATGTTAAGGTTAATGACTGGCGTGTTAAGGAGAACTCCACCGTTACCTATTCTGTAGGTGGTCTTATTCTTAACAACTCGGGTGCCATCACCGCTAACTATTGGCTCAGCGAAATTTATGATGATGATATTGCAAACGCTCACCGCAATGCAGATATTCACATTCACGATTTATCAATGCTTACCGGTTACTGCGCAGGTTGGTCACTCAAGCAGTTAATTCAAGAAGGTCTTGGCGGTGTTACAGGTAAAATCACCTCTGCACCTGCAAAGCATCTTGCAACCCTTTGTAACCAGATGGTAAACTTCCTTGGCATTATGCAAAATGAGTGGGCAGGCGCACAGGCTTTCTCCTCATTTGATACCTACCTTGCACCCTTTGTTAAGGCAGATAACCTTGATTATGATCAGGTTAAAAAGTGCATCGAATCCTTTGTTTACGGTGTAAACACTCCCTCTCGTTGGGGAACACAGGCTCCTTTCTCTAACATCACCTTAGACTGGACCGTTCCTAACGATTTGGCAGAGCTTAACGCTATTGTAGGCGGTAAGGAAATGCCCTTTAAATATAAAGACTGTAAGAAAGAAATGGATATGGTTAACAAGGCCTTTATCGAGATTATGATTGAGGGCGACGCTAACGGACGTGGATTCCAGTATCCTATCCCCACATATTCCATCACAGCCGATTTTGACTGGTCTGAAACCGAGAACAACAAGCTCCTTTTTGAAATGACCTCCAAATACGGTACACCTTACTTCTCTAACTATATCAACAGCGATATGGAGCCCAGCGACGTTCGTAGTATGTGCTGCAGACTTCGTTTGGATCTCCGTGAGCTCAGAAAGAAATCAGGCGGCTTCTTTGGTAGTGGTGAGAGCACCGGTTCTGTTGGTGTTGTTACCATCAATATGCCCAGAATTGCATATCTCTCCAACACTCCTGAAGAGTTCTATCAGAGACTTGACCATATGATGGATATTTCTGCACGTTCGCTTAAAATCAAAAGAAAGGTTATCACCAATCTTTTGGAAGAGGGACTTTATCCCTACACCAAGCGTTATTTAGGCAGCTTTGATAACCACTTCTCCACCATCGGTCTTGTTGGTATGAACGAGGTTGGACTTAACGCAAAATGGCTTAAGGCTGATATGACAGATAAGGCTACTCAGGAATTCTCTAAAGAGGTTTTAAACCATATGCGTGAGCGTCTTTCTGATTATCAGGAGGAATATGGCGATCTTTATAACTTAGAGGCTACCCCTGCAGAGTCTACCAGCTTCCGCCTTGCAAAGCACGATTTAAAACACTATCCCGACATCATTACCGCTTCTGATTTATCACAGGGCGAGGCACCTTATTACACCAACTCTTCACATCTTCCCGTTGGTTATACCGATGATATTTTTGCAGCTTTGGATATTCAGGATGAGCTTCAGACCCTTTACACATCAGGTACTGTTTTCCACGCATTCCTTGGTGAAAAACTCCCCGATTGGAAGGCTGCTGCAAATCTTATCCGCAAGATTGCTGAAAATTATAAGCTTCCTTATTACACCCTTTCTCCCACATACTCAGTATGTAAGAGCCACGGCTATATTCAAGGCGAGGTTTACACCTGCCCCGAGTGTGGTGAGAAAACCGAGGTTTACAGCCGTATTACAGGCTACTATCGTCCCGTTCAAAACTGGAACGATGGTAAATCTCAGGAGTATAAGCACAGAAAGGTTTACACTCCTGCTAAATTCGGTAAGGAGCTTGTTTCTAAAAAGAACGCTCCCGAAGTGGCAGAGGCTGACACCTGCGTATGCTCGGATGATAAGGTATTGCTTTTTGCAACCACAACCTGTCCCAATTGCAAAATGGCTGAAAAATTCTTAGATAAAGCAGGCATTGCTTTTGAAAAGGTTTACGCTGACCAGAATCCCGCACTTGCAGAGGAGTATGGAATCCATCAGGCTCCCACCTTGGTTGTAACAGCCAACGGCGAGACCCAAAAAATTGTAAATCTTTCAAACATCAAAGCATTTATTGAGCAGACTGAGACTGTAAAATAATTTTCAAAATAAGAGGTTGTCTTGTGCAGATGACCTCTTAATTTGGTTTAAAAGAGAAGGTAAATATATGTACGATATTATTGTTATAGGTGCGGGCCCTGCGGGTCTTACCGCCGCACTCTACGCTTTAAGAGCCGATAAATCGGTGCTTGTAATTGAAAAGGAGACCTTTGGAGGTCAGATTACATATTCTCCCAGAGTGGAAAACTATCCCGGCTTTAAGGTTATGAGCGGTAATGAGTTTGCTGAAAAGCTTATCGATCAGGTGACCGAGCAGGGTGCCGAAATCGAGATGGATACCGTTATAGGTATTGAGGGCGAGGCAGGTAACTTTACCGTTCACGGCAAGGATGCCGATTATAATGCAAAGGCGGTAATAATTGCCGCCGGCTCAAAGCACCGTCAGCTCGGTCTTCCTAAGGAAAATGAGCTTATAGGCGAGGGCGTTTCATACTGTGCAGTTTGTGACGGAGCGTTTTATAAGGGTAAAACCGTAGCCGTTATCGGCGGCGGAAATACCGCTCTTCAGGAAGCAATAGCTTTAAGCGAGGGCTGTACCCACGTTTATGTTGTGCAGAATTTAGAGTTTTTAACGGGCGAAGAGAGACTTCAGCGTGATATTGAGCAAAAGGAAAATATCACCGTTATTTTAGGTAGAGTTGTGAATGAGCTCCTTGGCGATAAATCTATGACGGGTATTGTTATAGCCGATAAAGACTCAAATACCGAAACGCTCGATGTCGACGGAATTTTTGTTGCCATAGGTCAGCAACCGGAGAATGAGCCATTTAAGGATGTTTTGGATTTAAATGAGTATGGCTATATAGTATCAGATGAGGACTGTATTCCAAGCGGTGCCACAAAAGGTATTTTTGTAGCAGGCGATTGTCGCACCAAAAAAATCCGTCAGGTAACAACCGCAACAGGTGACGGTGCGGTTGCCGCACTTGCCGCCTGCCGATTGATTGACGAAATGAAGTAATATTTTATATTTAAAAATGCAGGGGAGGGGTTCCATCCCCTCCCGTTTAAGGGAGGGTGCGGAGTCCCTCCTTTAAGATATTATTATAAAAAAGGGGAGAGCGGCTTGGTTTTTACGGTAACCTTTAACCCTGCCATTGATTACGTTATGCAGGTGGGGAAGATTGATTTTGGTGTTACTAATAGAAGTGCGGCTGAGGAAATCCACTTTGGCGGAAAGGGTATAAATGTATCACAGGTGTTGGCGGAGCTTGGAGTAAGCACAACCGCTTTGGGTTTTACAGCCGGATTTACGGGGCAGGCACTTGAAAAAGCCGTAGCCGAACAGGGAATAAAAGCCGATTTCATACGCCTTTCATCGGGCAACACACGCATAAATATTAAGCTAAAGGGCGAAAGCGAAACCGAAATAAATGCCGCAGGGCCAAACATAAACGATGATGAACTGAACTGCCTTTTTGAAAGATTTAAAAATCTAAAATCGGGCGACACACTTATTTTGGCCGGTAGTGTTCCAAAGTCACTCCCTGCCGATATTTATGAGCAGATAGCAAAATCTTTAAAAAGCAGAAGTGTTCGCCTTGTGGTGGACGCTACGGGAAATTTGCTTTTAAATGTTTTAAAGTATAATCCATTTTTAATAAAGCCTAATCGAGAAGAGCTTGAAGAGCTTGCAGGTCAACCTATGGATAATGATGAAAAAATAATTTCTGCCGCTAAAACCCTAAAGCAAAGGGGTGCAGAAAATGTCCTTGTGTCGCTTGGCGGCGAGGGTGCGTTGCTTATTGCCGCAGATGGCAGGGTCTACCGTCAGTCGGCCTTTAAGGTGAGTGCAATCAACACCGTCGGTTCGGGCGATTCAATGATAGCCGGCTTTTTGGCCGGTTATGAAAAAGGATTTGAATATGCCCTAAGGCTCGGTGCCGCCGCAGGTGCCGCAACCGCAGCCTTGCCCGGTCTTGCAACCAAAGAGAAAATAGAGCAGATATTAAATCAGCCTTAAAAAATATAAAAAGCCTCGTTTCGAAGACCATCAGGCTCGAAACGAGGCTTTATTTCGAGAAATTCAAGGATTTGTTTGTAGGGAACGACCTGCGTGTCGTTCCTAATAAACCACAACAAATTTGTATTTAGGAACAACACATTGGTTGTTCCATACGTTGTTACTCCAAAATTTGTGTGTTAAATTTCGTTTTTTGCAAATTTTCGGTAATATCCGTAGGGCAGGGGCTTGCTCCTGCCGCCAAAGTTTTTGCTAATTTTTTTTTGCGGAACGAGCAAGCCCGTTCCCTACAAAGGATTCCCGCATTTTGCACGTCAAACGTGTAGGGGATGGCGCCCACGACATCCCTAAAAATTAACGCAATCTTTGAATTTTAAACATTGATTTTTTGTATTGACACCATATTTTTTAATAAAAGTGAAATTCCTTTTTTGCGATAATCAACGGGTCGTCGAGGCGCCGACCCCTACGGTAAAACCCTAAATCCGCATGTCAAATAAGAATTTATCGGGATGAAAATAGGTGCAGCACAAGCAAAAAACGCATTAAAAGAACAAGCTCTGTGGCCACGGAACGTGACTACAGAGCTTGATTAAAACTCTATTCGAAATAAAGCGGTCTTAGACTGCTTACATTTCTTCGGGGGCGTCAATTTTAAGGAGCTTTAATACATTTGCAATAACCGTTTTAACGGCAACGCAAAGGCTAAGTCTTGCCTGCATAATCTCCTCGGCCTCGCCCTTAACACGGCAGGAGTTATAAAAGCGGTGGAAAAGTGTTGCAAGGTCGAATGCGTAGTGGGTGATAAGAGCAGGGTCGTAACCCTCAGCCGCATTTATAATGGTCTGCGGCAGAGCCGAAAGGTGACGTATAACCTCTCTCTCCTCCGAAGCCGAAAGACAGTCTAAAGCATCGGCCGAAAGCTCATTTGGAGATATTCCCTCGGCGGCGAGATTACGTAAAATGCTGCAAATTCTTGCGTGCGCATACTGAACATAATAAACGGGATTCTGGCTGGACTGCTCAACCGCTAAATCAAGGTCAAATTCAAGATGAGTGTTGGGCTCTTTGGAGTTAAACACGTATCTTGCGGCATCTATCGGCACCTCATCCAAAAGGGTCTCCAAAGTAACAGCCTTACCCGAACGTTTGGAGAGCTTGTAGGTCTCGCCGTTTTTAACCAAACGAACCATCTGCATAATAACTATTTTAAGGCGGTCGGCATCAACGCCAAGAGCGGTAAGAGCTGCCATCATACGGGCGATGTAGCCGTGATGGTCGGCACCTAAAATATCAATAGCCTTGTCAAAATTGCGGGTAACGAGCTTGTCATAATGGTAGGCAATGTCGGGCACTAAATAGGTGGGAACACCGTTGGCACGCATTAAAACTCTGTCCTTTTCATCGCCAAATTCGGTCGATTTAAGCCACAAGGCCCCCTCCTGCTCGTAGGTGTAGCCCGATGCTTTCAGCTTTTCGATTATATCGGTAACGGCACCGCTTGAGTGAAGATCACTCTCTAAGAACCAGCGGTCATAGGTGATGCGGTATTTTAAAAGGTCATCTTTTAGTTTTTGAATGTTTTTGGGAAGAGCAAAATCGCAAAGAGCATCTCTGCGCTGCTCCTCGGTGGCCGATACATATTTGTCGCCGTGAATCTCGGCAAAAGCTTTAGCATGGGCGATAATATCATCACCTAAATATGCGTCCTCGGGGATTTCAACAGTATCGTCAAAAAGCTGTAAATATCTTGCCTCAAGCGAGATTTTAAATTTGTTTATCTGATTGCCGGCATCATTTACGTAAAACTCACGCTTTACATCATAGCCGGCCCAGTCATAAGCGGCGGCTATAGAGTCACCAAGAGCACCGCCACGAGCGTTGCCGATGTGCATAGGGCCTGTGGGATTTGCCGAAACAAACTCTACAAGTACGCTTTTGCCCTCGCCGTGAGTGCTTCTGCCGTAGTTTTCTTTCTGATTTAAAACATCTAAAACAATGTCGCTGTAAAAGCGGTCAGAAAGGTAGATGTTCATAAAGCCCGGACCTGCGATTTCAATTCTGCTTATGTAGCCTGCGGGAGTAATTTCTTTCACAATTTCCTCGGCAATCATACGGGGAGCTTTTTTAAGTGCCCTTGCCCATACCATAGCGGCGTTAACGGCATAGTCGCCGTGTGAGCGGTCACCGGGGATTTCAATACCAAATTCGGGCAGAGAATCACATTCAAAAACACCATTTTTAATGCATTTGTCTGCGGCCGATAAAATTGTTCCTTTAATTTCGTTTTTTACTTTATTTACAATTTGTGACATTGTTACACTTCCTTAACGCTGATTGTCATTTGATTGCGGTTTAGCTCTGCGCCGTTTATATCAACTGTATATAGCAGTGAAAGCTCGCCGCCGTTTTTGTTTAATTTATTTTCAATTTTTTCACCGTAAAAGCCCATAGTCATAGTGCCATATGGGGTTTGATAAAGGCAGTTGCATCGCTTGCCCTTTTCGATTATAAAACGACTTTGGTAGCTTCCGCTTCGGGTGACCGAAACTGCACCGTCTGAGCCGACCTTTACGGTGGTTTGGATAGGCTCGTTGTCGCCCGATATAAACGCATCGGAATATTTTATTAAAAAAGCACCGTCTTTTTCGGCGAATTTTCCCTCGGCGGTAAGCTCAATGGTGTCACCGTCGGTGTTTTCACCGCTTTGCAGGGTTTTAACCTTTACTAATACATCTTTCATTTTGTTTACCTTAACTATATGTTGATT
Source organism: Clostridia bacterium (assembly GCA_017397065.1). The sequence goes on along the minus strand of JAFQKE010000028.1, from coordinate 59,884 downwards.
TTGCTTAAATATATTTAAAAATATCTACCTGACTTACGCCCTTTTCAATGCTTTCTCCCATTAAAATCTCTGCCGTTTTTGAGAATGCGTCGGGTCGGTCGCTTACAAAGTATCGGGCGTTACCGCCATTTGGATTTAAAAGACCGTTTTCGGTAAGATGATTTTTAACCATTTCGGACGTTGCCGCACCGGGATCAATAAGGGTTACATTTTCGCCCATAATTTTTGCAATAATGCTCCTTAAAGCAGGGTAGTGGGTGCATCCCATAATAAGGGTGTCTACCTCCCCCTCGATTAAAGGCTCAAGATACCTTTTTGCCACCTCTTGGGTGACGGTATCGTCGGGAGAAATCCAACCCTCCTCCACCAAAGGAACAAACAGCGGGCAGGCGTTTGCCGCAATTCTGGCATCGGGAAGAATGCGAAGTATAGCCCTTGCGTGTGAGCGGCTCTTTATGGTAACGGGGGTGCCTATAACACCGATTTTGCCGTTTTTGGTAGCTTTGGCCGCCGCAATGGCCGCAGGGGTAACAACCTCCAAAAAGGGAACGGGAAGCTCGTCGGCCGTCATATAGGCCACCGATGAAACTGTGCCGCAGGCGGCAATTATCATCTTAACATTCTGACTAAGCAAAAAAGCCTCGTCCTCACGGGCGTATTTTCGCACAATATCATTGCTTCTGGTGCCATAAGGAACACGGCCGGTATCACCAAAATAAACAATATCCTCATTCGGCAAAAGCTTTTTGAGCTCTCTTACAACCGTAAGACCGCCAAGACCCGAATCAAAAACACCTATAGGTCTGTTATCCGACAATAAAAACGCCCCCTTAATATCATAATAATTCTATACTATCATATCACATTTTATCTCTTTTTACAAGATATTATTTTTATTAAATCCTGATAATTTCTTTTTTGGATTTTTGAGCATATTTTAATGCTATTTTAGTCCCGCTTTTTCGGGTGGTAGGTTGGCTTGATTCATCGTAATAAAAAATACAAAAACGGCTATTTTTTATCATTTCGTAATTTCGTTTTACATAGACCGCCTTGCCTGCACCAATAATTTTTTCAGGAAAATAGGTTATTTTCTTTCACATTTATCATCTCCAAAGTGAATAATTTTATAATCATTATACATTATTATTCACTTAAAGTAAATAAATCTGCAATTTAAGTTTATAATAAAATATTCCTGTTTCCAATAAAATATATCTATATGAGAAAAGATATAAGGAAAAGGAGAAACAAAATGAAGACTGAATTTCCGGATAAATACATTACTCTTGGTTTGAAAATCGCATATTACAGACGAAAATCGGGTTTCACACAGGAATATTTTGCTGAGCTTATCGGTAAAAGTGTAAGCTTTGTGGGGCAGGTTGAAGGTACGGGTACCGTGCGTGGCGTTTCTCTTGAAACCTTATTTAAAATTGCACAAGTATTAAAGGTATCACCTTCAAAATTGTTGGAGGAAGATTGATAAAGGTGTTTTTGTTTTATTCACAAAAAAATAGTTGACATTCAAAAAACAAGGTGCTATAATTGCATTAGCAATTTAATTGTTTGTACACACTAAATGCGAAGACCAGAAACCAGTAGGTTGGAATCTATCTTGAGAGAGTTGCCGGTTGGTGCGAGGCAAAGTGGCGTTCCTTCACGAATTCATTCTGTTAGCAGTGCACTGAATGAGAGTAATCTTTAGTAGGATGCAACGGAGTTCCCGTTATAGAACTAAGGTATGTTAGTACCTGATAAGGCCGTCACCGTGAGATGATGGCGAACTGAGGTGGTACCACGGGATTAAAATTTTCTCGTCCTCTGTATTCTTTTATCGGAATGCAAAGGGCGTTTTTGTTTGCCCTTTTTACACTCCGAATGCTTAAAATCAGTAGCGTTCAAAAAGGTCGAACGCAAAAAAGAAAGGGTGTTTTAAATGACACAAAATTACTATCAAAAAGAAATTGAAACTATGTCGGCTGAGGATATGAAAAAGCTTCAGTCCGAAAAAATCGTAGCACAGGTAAAGCACGTTTATGATAACGTTGAATATTACCGTAATCTTATGGATGAAAAGGGTGTAAAGCCGGAGGACATTAAGGGCATCGACGACCTTTATAAGCTTCCGTTCCTTACAAAGGCAGATTTAAGGGATGCTTACCCCTATGGACTTTTGGCAAAACCGCTTGAGGACTGCGTTCGTATTCAGTCTACATCGGGTACAACCGGACGCCGTGTTGTTGCTTTCTATACACAAAACGACGTTAATTTGTGGGAGGATTGCTGTGCACGTGCAATTATGGCAGCGGGCGGCACAAACAAGGACGTTTGTCAGGTTGCTTACGGTTATGGACTTTTCACAGGCGGCCCCGGTCTTAACGGCGGCTCGCATAAGGTTGGTTGCCTTACACTTCCTATGTCATCGGGTAATACCGAGCGACAAATTCAGTTTATGCAAGACCTTAGTGCAACCATTCTTTGCTGTACCCCATCCTATGCTGCATACATTGGCGAAACCTTAAAGGAGCAGGGATATGGCCCCGATGATATTCCCCTAAAAGCCGGCATTTTTGGTGCAGAGCCATGGACAGAGGAAATGCGTCACAGCATTGAAGAAACCCTTGGTATTAAGGCATATGATATTTACGGACTCACCGAAACCAGCGGCCCCGGTGTTGCGTTTGAGTGTTCAGAGCAGACAGGTATGCATATAAATGAAGACCATTTTTATGCTGAGATTATCGACCCCGAAACAGGCGAGGTTTTACCCGAGGGAAGCAAGGGAGAGCTTGTTTTCACATCACTGGATAAGGAGGCTTTCCCCCTTCTTCGCTACCGCACACGTGATATCTGCGTGCTTTCCCGCGAAAAATGCTCCTGCGGACGTACCCTTGTTAAAATGGCAAAGCCTATGGGAAGAACCGATGATATGCTTATTATCCGTGGCGTAAACGTATTCCCAAGCCAGATTGAGACTGTGCTTTTGAAAGAGGGCTATCAGCCTAACTATCAGATTGTTGTTGACCGTGTTAAAAACACCGATACCTTTGAGGTGAATGTTGAGATGACACCCGAGCAGTTTACCGATAAGGTTGGCGAAATCTTAACAAAAGAAAAGTCTCTTGCAAACGCTATGAAGGCAATGCTTGGCATCAACCCCGCAATTCACCTTGTTGCTCCCAAGTCTATCGCCCGAAGCGAGGGTAAGGCCGTTCGTGTTATTGATAAGAGAAAGCTTGTATAATTTATTTAATATTAGGAAAAAGGAGTTGCGATTATGTCTATTAAACAGCTAACAGTATTTGTTGAAAATAAGCAGGGTGCATTGGTTGCTATAACCGACACCCTTTCAAATCACAATATTAACCTAAGAGCACTTTCCATTGCAGAGACCGAAGATTTTGGTATTCTTCGTCTTATTGTAAATGATGAGGTTGCCGCAGAGAATATTCTCAAAGAAGAGGGCTACCTTATTAAAATGACCGACGTTGTAGGTGTTAAAATCGGCGATGCACCCGGCAAGCTCTCGGAGGCACTAAGAGTTCTTGACCAAAATGAAATAAATATGGAATATTTATACGCATTTATGTCACGTACCGAAAAGCACGCCTATGTTGTTATCCGTGTTGAGGATAACGAAAAGGCTGAAAAGGTGCTTACAGACGACGGCTTCCACATTGTAACAAAGGCAGATGTAAACAAGCTTTAAAGGATAATCAGGGTTTAATTTGAAAAAATTTAAATTTTGTCTTGACAAAGCAAAAAGTTTATGGTATTATATCATTCGACAATAAAGCAGAACAGACCGAATCGTTCTCACCCCCAAGGCTTACTAAAGGGGTTAATAAGTAAAATTCACCTGCTATAGCTAGCGGTATGCTTATTATGTTTTTACGCACGAACGGTTATTTTGCTGTTCGTGCTTTCATTTTTTGGAGGTGCTCATCATCGGCATTAAAGAATTAACCATCAATGAGGAAATTCAAGCAAAGGAAGTCCGTGTAATCGATACTGACGGTTCACAGCTTGGTATTATGGAAACATCCAAGGCAATCGAGGCTGCTTACAGCAAGGATCTTGATTTGGTTTGTATGTCCCCCAATACCGACCCCGTAGTTTGCAAAATTATGGATTACGGCAAGTACCGTTTCGATCAGGCAAAGCGTGAAAAGGAATCCCGTAAAAATCAAAAGGTAGTTGAAATGAAAGAGATTCGTTTGGGTCTTGCAACCGACACCCACGATTTTGAAACAAAGGGAAACCACGCAATTCGCTTTTTGAAGGACGGACACAAGGTTAAGGTTTCCATTCGTTTTCGTGGTCGTGAACTCGGCCATCCTGAAATCGGTATAGAAAATATGGAAAGATTTGCCAACTATTGCTCCGAGGTTTCTGTTGTAGAGAAGCCCGCAAAGATGGAAGGTCGAAATATGCTTATGTTCCTGGCACCCAAGCCAACAAAGTAATTTATTAAAGTTTTTAAGGAGGACTTTAAAATGCCTAAGATCAAAACTCACAGTGGCGCTAAAAAACGTTTTAAGCTTACCAAAAACGGCAAGGTAAAACGTGCACATGCTTACAAATCTCACATTCTTAACAAGAAAACAACCAAGCGTAAGAGAAATCTTCGTAAGACCGTAGTTGCTGACGTTACCAATGTTGCAGCGGTCAAGAAAATGATTCCTTATAAATAAGAAGTAACAACGGAGGTAACTGAAAATGGCACGTATTAAAGGCGCTATGATGACGCGTAAAAGAAGAAAAAAGGTTCTGAAGCTTGCTAAAGGCTATTTTGGTGCAAAGCACAGACTCTTTAAAACCGCTAAAGAAGCTGTTATGAAATCGGGCAATTATGCTTATATCGGTCGTAGACTTAAAAAGCGTGATTTCCGTCGTTTGTGGATTACCCGTATTTCTGCCGCTGCTAAATTAAACGGTATGAACTACTCTACATTTATGAACGGTCTTAAAAAAGCCGGCGTAGAAATGAACCGCAAGATGCTTGCAGACTTAGCTGTTAACGATCCAAACGGCTTTGCAACTCTTGTAAAAACTGCTCAGAAAGCACTTGACAAATAATTTTTCATCGCCCGGGATTTAATCCTTCTCGGGCGGTTTTGTTTTTTAATAAACCGCTTTAAAAGGGGTGAAAACGGTATGATAACTTCAAAGGACAATGCAAAAATCAAAAGGGTGGCGGCTCTTATGGGCTCTGCAAAAAAGCGTAGGGATGAAGGCGTTTTCCTGCTTGAGGGCACAAGACTTTGCGCCGAAGCTCTTAGAGAGGATATAGAGGTTTTAGAGCTATACTATACCCCAAATCTTCTCAAATCGGATGCCGCTCTTATCAAAGAGCTTTCTGCAATATCTCAGCTTTGTGAAGAGGTGAATGATGCCGTTTTTGCAAAGATGTCCGACACCTGCTCACCGCAAGGTGTACTTCTTGTTGCCCGTTTTAGTAAAGCTATTGCTCCGCCGCAATCGGGCAGATTACTAGCCTTTGAGAGGGTGCAGGATCCATCTAATTTGGGTGCCGCCTCCCGAACTGCAGAGGCACTTGGCTTTTCGGGTATCATACTGTCGGGCGAATCTACCGACCCCTTTTCTCCAAAATCGCTAAGGGCTTCTATGGGGGCTCTTTTGCGTATTCCCATAATCCACACAAGCGATTTTTTAAAAACCATTACCGAGTATAAAAACAGGGGCTTTAAGGTGAGCGGAACGGTTGTTGATGCCGATGCAACCCCCATAAACACAGTAAAGTTTACCGAAAATGAAATCGCCGTTATAGGCAATGAGGCGTCGGGAATGACCGATGCTGCAAGGTCGGTTTGCAACAGGCTTGTAACAATCCCTATGGCGGGCAGAGCCGAGTCGCTTAATGCAGGCGTTGCCGCCGCAATTGTTATGTGGGAGATGTGCCGATGAACAATAAGCTTCCCTTTACCAAAGAGTTTGGCTACATAAGGCTTCAAAGAATTTTAAAGCCGGGAAGCCATAAGCTGCGTGAGGTTTTAGATACCTTTGGTGATATTGAAAGAATCACCGCTCTTTCTTTAAAAGAGTGGATTGAAAGCCGCATACTCACCACCGCTGAGCTTGCAAGAATAAACAAAATCTCAAACGATGAAATCTATGAGATTATAAAATATTGCAAGTTTAACGAAATCAGAATAATAACCCCTGAGGACACCGAATATCCCACAAATTTTAAGTATATTGAAAATCCACCCGTAGTAATTTATGCAAGGGGAAACACCTTGGATAACACCGCTCCAACAATTGGTATTGTGGGTGCAAGAAAGGCTACCGAGTTTGGGCATAAGGCGGCCTATTCGCTTGGAGCAAGGCTGGCACTTGCAGGCTTTACGGTTGTAAGCGGCGGTGCTGTGGGTGTAGACAGTATGGCTCACGCCGGTGCAATGAAGGCCGGTGGAAGTACCGTTGTGGTGCTTGGATGTGGGCTGGATACAAAATATTTAATGTCGCAGGATTCGCTCAGAAAAAAGGCTGAAATTTGCGGCACAGTAATATCAGAATTTGAGCCAAAAACTCCCGCAAGCAGATATACATTTCCTATCCGCAACCGAATTATTTCGGCATTATCTTGCGGTGTGGTGGTAATTGAAGCAGGGCGTAAAAGCGGTGCTTTGATTACGGCTACATATGCAATGGAGCAGGGCAAGGAGCTTTTTGCCTTACCGGGCAATATAAATGAACCGCAGTATGGTGGCACAAACGATTTGCTAAAAGACGGTGCCTTTCTACTTTCTGATGCGGATGATATAACCGAGGTATATCTTGGTCGTTTCCCGGATAAACTTAAATCGGGCGAAAGGCTTACAAAGGAAATAAGACAGGGTTATGTTGAGGAGCTTAAACGAATGACACTAAGCAAAACCTCATACGATAACCCCAAAATAGATATTCAAAAGGAAGAGAGACCGAAAAGTCCCTCACCCGATGTAAGTCCAAAGCCGCAATCGGTTAAAGCCGAGCAGGAAAAGCAGAAAAAGCAGGAAAATAGCGAAATTTCTTTCACTCCCACCCCTGCCGAAGCTATGACCTGTTCGAATGAGGCAAAGAAAATTTACAATTCCTTTAAAGAAAATACAGAATTTTCTGATACTCTTTCCCAAAGAAGTGGAGTAACGGGCGGTAAATTTATCGCCGCTATCACCGAGCTGGAGCTTTTTGGCTTTATAAAGGCCGTTCCGGTTGGTCAATACGAAAGAGTTAAATAGACAGTTTAAAGTTGGATTTTAGTAATTAAGAATGGAATGATATAATGTCAAAGCTGGTTATTGTTGAGTCTCCCTCAAAAATTAAAAGCGTAAAAAAATATCTCGGCACAGGGTATAACGTTATGGCTTCGGCCGGTCACATTCGTGATTTGCCCAAAACAACCCTCGGCGTGGATGTTGAAAATAACTTTAAGCCCCAGTATGTAAATATGTCCGATAAAAAGGAGATTATAAAGGAGCTTAAATCGGCAGCCGAGAAAAGCGATTTTGTATATCTCGCAACCGACCCGGACCGTGAGGGTGAGGCAATCTCCTGGCATCTTGCTCAGATACTAAAGCTTGATATGAGCAAAGAAAACCGAGTTTGCTTTAACGAAATCACAAAAACAGGCATAAAAGCCGGTATGAGCAAGCCTTCAAAAATCAATTTGGATTTGGTAGATGCTCAACAGGCTCGCCGTGTGCTGGACAGAATAGTTGGTTATAAGCTCAGTCCCTTTTTGTGGAAAAAGGTTAAAAGGGGACTTTCGGCAGGTAGAGTTCAGTCGGTAGCCCTCCGTCTTATTGTGGACAGAGAAAGAGAGATAGAAGCCTTTATTCCTGAGGAGTATTGGAGTATTGAGGCCGTTTTTGAAAAGGAGAAGGCAAGCTTTAACGCTCATTTTCACGGCGATGTTGCAGGCAAAAAAATCGCCATTGCCAATGAGGATGAGGTCAATGCTATCCTTGACGATTTAAAGGGTGCCGAATACTCCATAAGCGAGGTTAAAAAATCCAAGCGTAAGGTTCAGCCCGCCCCTCCCTTTATAACCTCTACTATGCAGCAGGAGGCTTCCAGAAAGCTGGGATATACAGGTCAGCGTACAATGAAGGTTGCACAGCAGCTTTATGAGGGTGTTTCGGTTGAGGGAAATCCCACCGGTCTTATCACCTATATGCGTACCGATTCGCTCCGCATTTCAGAGGAGGCAAGAGCGGCTGTAAACGACTTTGTTAAAAGGGAATATGGCGAAAATTATCTTCCCGCAAAGCCAAGATATTTTAAAAGTAAGGCCTCCGCTCAGGACGCTCATGAGGCCATTCGTCCCACCGATGTTGAACTCACCCCCAAAAGGGTGCGTGCATTTCTCACCGACGAGCAGTTTAAACTCTACTCCCTTATCTGGAGCCGATTTGTTTCCAGCTTAATGGCAGAGGGTATAAATGATGTTGTGTCAATAGATATTGTTACAGATAAATATATGTTCAAGGCAAGCGAAACCTCGGTTAATTTTGATGGCTTTACCGTTTTGTATCAAGAGGGTAAGGATACCGAGGAGACCGAAAAAAGCAGTAAGCTTCCTCCCCTTAAAAAGGGTGATGAGGTTAAGGCAAAATCCTTGGAGCAAAAGCAGCACTTCACTCAGCCGCCTGCACGTTACAACGAGCCTACCCTCATTAAAGCTCTTGAAGAAAACGGCATTGGCCGACCCTCTACCTACGCTCCGATTGTGAGTAATATTCTTTCAAAGGATTATATTGAGCGTGTTCAAAAATCCTTTAAGCCTACCGCACTAGGTATGGTGGTTACAGACCTTTTAAAGGATCATTTTGAAAAAATTGTTGATGTTAAATTCACCGCCGGTATGGAAAAGTCACTCGATAAAATCGAGCACGGCGATTCTAAATGGCAAAAGATATTAGAGGATTTTTATAACGATTTTGAAAGCAGTCTTACTACAGCCGAAACCCTGCTTGATGGTCAAAAATTCAAGGTGCCCGATGTGGAATCGGATGAGGTTTGTGAGCTTTGTGGTCGAAAGATGGTTATAAAAAGCGGTCGCTTCGGCAAGTTTCTTGCCTGCCCCGGTTTCCCCGAATGTAAAAACGCAAAGCCATTACCCGAGGATGAGGTTAAAGAGCCCTGCCCCAAATGTGGCGGCAAGCTGGTTAAAAAGCGTTCTAAAAAGGGCAAGACCTTTTATGCCTGTGCAAGCTATCCCGAATGTGATTTTGCCGCTCCCGGTATTCCCACAGGGGAGGTTTGCGAAACCTGTGGCAGCTTTATGCTTAAAGGCACCCGTGGCAGAACCTACTGCATAAACAGCGAGTGCCCCACCAGAGTAGAGGGCAGAGAAAAGGCGGCGGCAAAGAAAAAATCAACCACCAAAAAGTCTTCTGCCAAAAAATCAACCGCTAAAAAAGGGGCGGCTAAGGGTAAAAAAGATGAATAATAAAGTAAATGTTATAGGAGCAGGTCTTGCGGGCTGCGAGGCGGCCTATACCCTCGCCGAGAGGGGAGTAAAGGTCACCCTTTATGAAATGAAGCCCGATAAAAAATCTCCTGCCCATAAAACCGATTTATTTGCCGAGCTTGTCTGCTCCAATTCGCTTAAAGCATCAAGAATTGAGTCGGCGGCAGGTCTGCTTAAAGAAGAAATGCGTAGACTCGGTTCTGTTTGCTTAGAATCGGCAGATAAGTTTTCGGTTCCTGCCGGTGGTGCTCTTGCGGTGGAAAGAAACGGCTTTTCGGCCTACATTACCGCTAAAATCAAAAGCCACCCCAATATAGAAGTACGGTATGAGTGTGTGGAAAAAATCCCTGTGGATGGCACTACAATAATCGCCACAGGCCCCCTCACCGATGATGCCCTTGCCGAGGATATAAAAAATGCCTTGGGGAGTGAGTATCTTAGCTTTTATGATGCCGCCGCACCTATCGTATCGGGCGAGAGTATTGATATGGGCTCGGCCTTTTATCAAAGCCGTTATGATAAGGGCGAGGGCGATGACTACATAAATTGTCCCCTTGATAAAGAGGAGTATGAGGCTTTCCATTCGGCACTTATTTCGGCCGAAAGAGCCCCCCTTAAAGAGTTTGACGGCGACCCAAATGTGTATGAGGGCTGTATGCCAATCGAAATATTGGCATCCCGTGGCGTCGATGCAATCCGCTTTGGCCCTATGAAGCCGGTAGGTCTTACCGACCCTAACACAGGAAGACGTCCTTGGGCGGTTTTGCAGCTTCGAAAGGAAAACTGTGAGGGTAGTATGTACAACCTTGTGGGCTTTCAAACCAACCTTAAATTTGGTGAGCAGAAAAGGGTGTTCTCAATGATTCCCGCCCTTAAAGATGCTGAATTTATGCGTTATGGAGTTATGCATCGCAACAGCTTTATAAATTCCCCCGAGCTACTTAATAAAAATCTTTCGCTTAAAGCAAATCCCAATGTATTTTTTGCAGGTCAACTTTCGGGTGTTGAGGGATATATGGAGTCGGCCGCATCGGGTATTATGGCAGGTCTTAACGTTTTTGCCTACATAAATGGTAAAAATCCGTTTGTTCTTCCCACAACCACCGTAATTGGTGCAATTTTAAACTATATAACCGACCCAAATACAAAAAAATTCCAGCCTATGGGTGCAAATTTTGGGCTTTTGCCCCCTCTTGATATGCGTGTTCGTGATAAAAGAGAGCGCTTTGGACTTTTGGCAAAACGTGGGTTGGAGGATTTTGAAAAGACATTATCAGATTTTGAAAATCAGTAAAGGAAGATAAATTATGAAAATTATTGTAGATGCATTCGGCGGAGATAACGCACCTCTTTCGGTTTTAGAGGGAGCAGCTTTGGCCGTTAAAGAGTATAATGTTGAGATTCTTTTAACCGGTGATGAGGCGAAAATCAAAAAATGTGCCGAGGAAAATTCTATATCCTTAGAGGGTATGGAGATTTTGCAGGCAGATGACATTATGGATATGCACGATGACCCTGCTGAAATTATTAAGTCCAAAAAGGAAACATCTATGGCAGTTGGTCTTAAAGCCCTTGCAGAGGGTAGTGGCGATGCCTTTGTTTCGGCAGGCAGCACAGGTGCTTTGGTTGTAGGTGGCTCTTTGATTGTTAAAAGAATCAAGGGCGTAAAAAGGGTGGCTTTAGCCTCCTTTATTCCCGGCAAAAAGGGCAATTATCTTATGCTTGATATCGGTGCAAATGCCGATTGCCGCCCTGAGATGCTTTATCAGTTCGGTATTATGGGTTCGGTTTATATGGAAAAGGTGGACGGCAGAAAAAATCCTACCGTTGGTCTTCTTAACATCGGCACCGAAGATACTAAGGGAAGCGAGCTTTACAAAGAGAGCTATAATCTTTTAAAGGATGCCCCTATAAACTTTATCGGCAATGTGGAATCACGTGAAATCCCAAGTGGAGAAATTGATGTAGTTGTAGCCGATGGTTTTACCGGCAATGTTGCCTTAAAGCTCATTGAGGGTGTAAGCCTTACAATGTTCTCAATGATTAAAAAGGTGCTTTATAAAAATATCAAATCCAAAATCGCCGCACTGCTTATTAAAAAAGGACTTTATGAAATCAAGGCAAAATCCGACTACACCGAAATCGGTGGTGCACCCCTGCTTGGTACCAAAAAGCCGGTCTTCAAGGCTCACGGTTCCTCAAACGGCAAGGCTATTAAAAATGCCATAGGCAAGGCCGCCGCCTTTGCAGGCAACGGTGTTATCGAAAAAATTTCGGGCAGTCTTTCTGAATAAAATTTTATTATTTTTAGGAAGTAAATGTTATGGAACGGTTAGAGAAAAACTTAAAATATACATTTAAAAATAAAGAACTCCTTAAAAATGCACTTGCTCATTCATCCTACGCCAATGAGAAAAAAGGCGAGATTTCTTCCAACGAGAGATTGGAGTTTTTGGGTGACTCGGTGCTGTCTATTATAGTTTCTGAGTATATTTACAAAAACTTTCCGCATCTTCCCGAAGGTCAGCTTACAAGAATACGTGCTTCATTGGTTTGCGAGAAAACACTCTGCACCTTTTCAAAAAAGCTGGAGGTAGGCGATTTTCTTCTGCTTGGTAAGGGCGAAAAGGCCAACGGAGGAGCCGAACGCCCCTCAATTTTGGCCGATGCCTTTGAGGCTATTCTTGCCGCCATTTATCTTGACGGCGGTATTGAGCCGGCAAAGCGTCACGTTCTGCGTTTTGTGCAGAGCGAGCTTGCCCATTTGGAAAACGATAATTTTAAGGATTACAAAACCGAGCTTCAGGAGATTATTCAGCGTAACCCCGAGGAAAAGCTCACATATGTTTTAACCGGCGAGTCGGGACCCGACCACGATAAATGCTTTACGGTTGAGGTTCACCTTAATTCAAACGTTATTGGTGAGGGTAGCGGTCACAGCAAAAAGAATGCCGAGCAGGCGGCTGCAAGGCAGGCGTTAGAGCTTATGGGAGTTGAGCTATGAGGCACGGAAACATATCTGTTTTTGTGCCGCATATAGGCTGTCCACACCGCTGTAGCTTTTGTAATCAAAACACAATTACAGGCGAAAATATTTCGCCAACAAAGGACGATGTTCAAAAGGCGGTGCAGACCGCCCTTTCGCATTCCGGATATATTCCCAAAAACACCGAGCTTGCATTTTTTGGCGGCAGCTTTACCGCTATTCCCAAGGATTATATGCTTGAGCTTTTGGAGGCAGGGTATAGCCAAGTAAAAAAAGGCAATATTTCGGGTATTCGCATTTCCACCCGCCCCGATGCCATAACCCCTGAAATTTTAAGCATTTTAAAATCCTACGGTGTAACGGCAATTGAGCTTGGTTGCCAGAGCCTTGATGATGAGGTTTTAAAGCTTAATCATCGTGGGCACACTGCCGAGGATGTAAAAAAAGCATCGGCACTAATTAAAAAACAGGGCTTTTCACTTGGACTTCAGATGATGACCGGTCTTTTGGGAGATACCGACGAAAAGGCTTTTTGCACGGCAAAAAAAATAATAGATTTTGGGGCAGATACGGTGCGAATTTATCCCACCCTTCTGCTCAAAGGAACATATCTTTATTCCCTTTATAAAAAGAAGGAGTATGCACCACAAAGTTTGGAGCAGGCTGTATCGCTTGTGGCCGAACTTTTAATGCTTTTTGAAGATACCGATGTAAAGGTAATTCGTGTGGGACTTCACTCGGTTGAGGCTCCGGGCTTTGTTGAGGGACCTTGGCATCCCGCATTTGGCGAGCTGTGTAAAAGCAGAGTTCTGCTTAAAAAAGTGTTAAAAATCATAGAGGATAAAAAAATACCCAAAGGGAATATAAAAATCTGCCTGCCAAAATCTGAGGTTTCGGCAATGGTAGGTCAAAAAAGAAGCAATATTGCGGCTTTAAAGGATATGGGCTATTGTGCAAAAATTACCGAAGGCGAAAATTTTTCGGTAACAAGCTTTTAGTGTAAGATTATTTTGGTGTTTTGAAAAACTCAGTCACTCAGCACTTTAATTATTGCTTTTAAAAGTATTTGATTTTATCCAAAAAATGTAGTATAATATTTAGTTGGAAATTAGTTTTGTTTAAAAAATTTGCAAAAGGAGTAAACCGGTGCGAATAGAATCAATTGATATTGTCGGCTTTAAATCCTTCGCCGATAGAACAACACTTAAATTTGGTAAAGGTCTTACAGCCGTTGTAGGCCCTAACGGAAGCGGTAAAAGTAACGTTTCGGACGCCGTTCGTTGGGTGCTTGGTGAGCAGTCTACCAAAAGCCTTCGTGGTACCAGTATGGAGGACGTTATCTTCAGCGGCACCGCCAAACGTAAGGCTCACGGATACTGTGAGGTTACCATTCATTTTGATAACGCCGACAGAGGTCTTAATTTTAATGAGGACAAGGTGTCGGTTACACGCCGTTATTACCGTTCGCACGAAAGCGAGTACGCAATAAACGGTGTTTCGGTGCGTCTTAGAGACGTTCACGAATTATTTATGGATACAGGTCTTGGCCGTGATGGTTACTCTATGATAGGTCAGGGTAAAATAGATAATATTGTAAGCACAAAATCCAATGAGCGTCGTGATATTTTTGAGGAGGCTTCGGGTATTTCCCGTTACCGTTACCGTAAAATTGATGCCGAACGCAAGCTTTTAGCCGCCGATGAAAACCTTATTCGTCTGCATGATATTTTAGATGAGCTTAAAGGTCGAGTTGGCCCATTAAAGGAGCAGAGCGAAAAGGCCGAAAAGTTTTTAGTGCTGGCTGAGGAGAAAAAGCAGCTTGAAATTGGACTTTGGCTTTATATGCTGGAGGCTTCAAAAGAGGCTTTCCGTAAGCAGGAGAGCAAAATCGCAATTGCCACCGAGCAGTATCGTCAGATTGAGGAACAGCTTACCGATTTTGATGCAACTATGGAAAAAAATTCGGCAGAGCTTGTTTCGGTTACAATGGCGGTAGATGAGCTTAAGGCTGAAATTTCCTCTTTGGAGGAGCAAATTGCCCGTACCGAGGGTTACATAAATGTTGCTAAGGCCAACATCGAGCATAATAATGAAAATATCGCCCGTTTAGAGTCGGAAAAATCGGGGCTTTTAAAATCAGATGAGGATGCCGTAACCGAAGCCAAGAATAAAGAGCAGGAGATTGAAACACTTATTCAAAACGGCAAAGATATCGAGGCAAAAGCCGCCGAGGTCAGCGAAAAGCTTTCCTCTCTTATTCAAAGCAGCGAAAACATCTCCCGTAGTCTTGAGAGTAAGGCTATGGAGCTTAATGAGCTTTCCATAAAGCTCTCTGATTATAGGGTAACCGAGGTTACTTCCCGTTCTTCAATCGCCGAAATTTCCTCACGCACACAGACTATAACCGCCGCTGCGGAGGAGCGAAAGGGCGAAATTGAGGCACTCGAAAAAGAGATGGGCGAGCTTAACAAGGATTTAAGCCACGCCAATGATATTATCACCTCTACCGAAAATACTATTAAGGGCTATGAAATGCGCCTTGCAAACCGCAAGCAGGCGGTGGACGATAAAAAGGCAGAGATGGATAACCTTAGCTTGGATATTGCTGAAAAGCGTCGTCGAGCAGGTATTTTAGAGGATTTGCAAAAAAATATGGAGGGCTATCAGCTCTCTGTTAAGGCCTGCGTTGCCGAGGCCGAAAAGGGACTCCTCAGCGGTATCCACGGCCCTGTTTTAGATCTTATCAAGGTGCCTAAGGAGTATTCGGTTGCTATTGAAATTGCTCTTGGTGCCGCCGCTCAAAACATAGTGGTAGATAGTGATAGCGATGCCAAAAAAGCAATTCGTTTCTTAAAATCAGAAAATAAAGGCCGTGCAACATTCCTGCCTCTGACCTCCATAAAGGGCAGAGAGTTTACCGAAAAGGGTCTTGATGACCAATACGGCTATGTTGGTATGGCGTCCGATTTAATAGAATTTGATTCAAAATACAGCGATATTATATCTTCTCTTCTGGGCAGAACCGTTATTGTAGATGATATTGATGCCGCCGCAACCATAGCCAAAAAATATGGCTATCGCTTTAAGGTGGTTTCTCTTGACGGTCAGGTTGTAAATCAGGGTGGTTCATTAACGGGTGGTTCACTCGGTAAGCATTCGGGACTTCTCAGCCGTGCAGGGGATATTGAAAACCTTAAAAATCAGGCAAAAAACAAAGAGAAGAAGCTTGCCGTGCTTAAAGAGGAGTTTGCTGCCGCTGAGTCGGCCTATGCCGCCGCCGAGGCGGAGGTTATGGCAGTTCGCAGTGAGGCTGTGACCGCTACCGAGGATAAAATCCGTGTAGAGGGTGAAATCCGCAGAGTATCTCAGCTTCTTGCCGCCGCAAAAATAAATCTTGCCGAGCTTGAAAAGGAGAGCGATGAGGCTAAAGTCCGCACCGCTGAGCTTTTAAAATCAGCCGAGCAGGCCGCCGAGCAGATAACCATTCTTGAAAAGGCCGAGGCCGATATTAAGCATCAGATGGATGAAATGAACGGTGGCAGAGACGAAACGGCCGATGAGCGTGAGGCACTCAGCAATGAGCTTACCGAGCTCCGCCTTACCCTTGCCGCAAACGAAAAGGATATTGAATCGGCAAAAACCGCCGTTGAGCTTCTTAAAAAGGCCATCAGCGGCAGAGGTGAGCAGTCAGTACAGATTGAAAATGAGCTTTTGGAGGCCATATCAAAGGGCAAGACTTATGAGGAGGAAATCTTGAAGCTTGAGGCCGCTATTGCAGACGCTAAAAATCAGGTTTCCAATAAGCAGGGTGAGGTTGAGGTTCAGCTTCAAAAACGCCACTCAATCGAGGCCTCCTCCACCACTCTCCGTCAAAGCGAAAAGGATAAAACCTTGGAGCGTGAGCGTGTCAACGGTGAGCTTGAGCGTTTAAAAGCCAAAAAAGAGGCAATGACCGAAGAGCTGGATGATATTGTAAGACGTCTTTATGATGAATATGAGCTCACCCGCACCGAGGCAGAGTGTATGGGTATTGAAATTGAAAATCCTGCCGAGGCAAAGAGAAATCTTGCCGAAACCAAATCTAAAATCAAGGCGCTCGGTAACGTAAATGTCGGCGCTATTGAGGAGTATAAAGAGGTTAGCGAGCGTTATGAATTCCAGTCGGCTCAGGTTGCCGATGTGGAAAACACCAGGGCTGAACTTTTAAAACTTATTGGTGATTTAACCGAGCAGATGAAAACAATGTTCTTAGAGGGCTTTGAGAGAATCGGCACTAACTTCACCCGTATCTTTACCGAAATGTTTGGCGGCGGTCACGCCGAGCTCAAGCTATCCGATCCCGAAGACCCCTTAAACAGCGGTATTGATATTGTTGCAAAGCTCCCCGGTAAAAATGTTCCCAGTTTGGACGTTTTGTCGGGTGGTGAAAAGGCACTCATAGCCATCTCCATCTACTTTGCAATTATGCAGGTTAATGCACCGCCATTCTGCTTCTTGGATGAGGTTGAAACAGCACTTGATGATATTAACGTTGACCGTTTTGCAAACTATATGAAGCGTTCCGATTTGGATACACAGTTTATTTGTATTACCCACCGCCGAGGCACAATGGAGGCGGCAGATATGCTTTACGGTGTAACAATGCAGGAAAGAGGTGTAACAAAGCTTATTCAGCTTGATGTTGCACAGCTTGAAATGGATTTAAAATCCTTAGAGAAATAATTTAAAGGAGCATTTTAATGGGCTTTTTCAGTAAGATAAAAAACGGGCTTAAAAAAACCGGCAGCGGTTTTATGGAAAAGGTAGGCTCGGTACTCAGCAGCTTTAAAAAAATAGATGAAGACCTTTTTGAGGAGTTGGAGGAAACCCTTATCCTTTGTGATATTGGTGCAGCAACTTCAACAAAAATCTGCGATATTTTGCGTGAGCAGGTAAAGGAGCAAAAGGTGGATGACCCTGCCCAGATTCGTGGTATGCTTAAAAATATTATCTTTGAAATGTTAAACGGCAACAACGAATTGGATGTGAGTGTGAGCCCCACCGTTATTATGGTTATTGGTGTAAACGGAGTTGGTAAAACCACAAGCATTGGTAAAATGGCCGCCAACTTTAAAGCACAGGGCAAGCAGGTTGTTTTGGGTGCCGCCGATACCTTCCGTGCCGCCGCTATTGACCAGCTCGGAATTTGGGCTGAGCGTGCAGGCGTGCCAATGGTAAAAAGCGTTGAGGGCACCGACCCTGCATCTGTTGTTTTTGATACTATGTCATCTGCAAAGGCAAAAAAGGCCGATGTTATCATCTGTGATACCGCCGGCCGCCTCCATAACAAAAAAAATCTTATGGACGAGCTTGCCAAAATGAATCGTGTTATTGATAAATCCATTGATGGCGGCAAAAAGGAGACCCTTTTGGTGTTGGATGCCGCAACCGGTCAGAATGCCGTTAATCAGGCTCGTCAGTTCAGCGAGGTTACAGATATTACGGGTATTGTTTTAACCAAGTTAGATGGCACAGCCCACGGCGGCGTTGTTATAACAATTATGGATGAGCTTGGCATTCCCGTTAAGCTCATAGGAGTTGGTGAGCAGATTGACGACCTTATGCCGTTTGATGCAAGAGAGTTTGCCGACGGACTTTTCCCCGAAGAGGTTTAATTAAAATGAAGTTTATTTTAGCTACAAAAAATCTTAAAAAATTAAAAGAACTCGAAAGAATTTTAATCCCGCTCGGTCACGAGGTTATCTCAGAGCGTGATTTAAATGAGCCTCTCCCCGAGGTTGTTGAGGATGCCGATTCTTTTGAGGGCAATGCACTTCTTAAGGCTCGCTCGGCAATGAAAATCACAGGACTTGCCGCCGTTGCCGATGATTCGGGACTTTGTGTGGATTATTTAGACGGCGCACCCGGTGTTTACTCGGCACGTTATGCAGGCGAGGAGCAGGACGATGAAAAAAACAACGAAAAATTGCTAAATGCCCTAAAGGGTCTACCAAATGAAAAGCGTACCGCAAGGTATGTTTCGGCCGTTGCGGTTGTATTTCCCGACGGCAGAGAATTCACCGTTCGAGGCACCTGCGAGGGTTACATCGCCGACCACAGAGAGGGAAACAACGGCTTTGGATACGACCCTCTTTTTGTGGGTGAGCTTGGTTGCTTTGGTCTCCTTTCGGATTCAGAGAAGGACTCTATAAGTCATCGTGGCAGAGCACTTCAAAAAATGGTAGAAGAATTAAACAAGTATATTTAGTTGCAGGTAGTTGCAGGCAACAGTCTTGTATGACAAAAATACATTTATTAAGGATAGAATAAATTATGTTAAACAGTAAACAAAGAGCAGAGCTCAGAGGTATGGCAAACAGCTTGGAGCCTATTTTTCAGGTGGGTAAGGGCGGCGTTAATGATCAGCTTATCCGTCAGGTGGATGAAACCTTGGAAAAAAGAGAGCTTATAAAGCTAACTGCACTTGAAACCTCTCCCGAATCCTCACGTGAGGCTGCCGATAAAATCGCCGATTCGGTTGGCGCTGACGTTGTTCAGGTAATAGGCAGAAAATTTGTGCTTTACAGAAAAAGCAAAGAGAATCAAAAAATTTTTTTAAAAGCAAAAAATAAAAAGTAGTATGAAAGATATTAAAAAAACCGCTATATTCGGCGGCACCTTTAATCCACCTCATATAGGGCATCGTGCTATGTTAGAGTATATTGCGGCACGGCCTGAGATTTTTAAAATTTTAATTATGCCGGCAAAAACACCCCCACACAAAGCTTTTGATACCTTGTCGGTGGAGCATAGGGTTAATATGTGCAGGCTCGCTTTTGAGGGTGTAAAAAAGTCCGAAATATGCTTGGAAGAGCTTTCTATTAAGGGAAAAAGCTACACCGTAAACACCCTTAAAAGCTTAAGGCAAAAGGGCATTCAAAATCCTGCTTTGGTAATCGGGGCGGATAGCCTTGTGAATTTTCATAAGTGGTATAACTATGTTGATATTTTATACCTTGCGGAGCTTTATGTTTTTGGGCGTGACGGCATTTCTAATGAGCAGATTATTGCCGCAAAACAAAATCTTGAAAATCTGGGGGCTAAAATCACCCTGCTTGATATTTGCCCTCCAACAATCTCTTCAAGTAATATAAGAGCGGCTTTTTTAAACAATGAAAATATATCAGAATTTTTAAATCCTTTGGTTTTAAAATACATTAAAGAACATTCGCTGTATAAGGGAGAAATTATGGAACCTGTTTTTGTAGGAAAAGGTATTTTATATAGAGAAGAATTTGCAGAATATGTTGATATTCTTAAAAAAAGGCTTAGTGAAAAAAGATTTTTTCATTCACTTGCGGTTGCAAAAGAGGCACTTCGTCTTGCCGAAAAATACGGCTGTGACACTAAAAAGGCATTTCTTGCAGGGCTGCTTCACGATATATGCAAGGATGACGAGCCAAATTTACAGTTGCAATTGTTAGATGAGTTTGGTATAATACTAGGTAACGTTGAAAAAAATGCCCGCAAGCTGTGGCACGCTATGGCGGGTGCGGTTTATATAAAAGAAAAATTAAAGCTTAACGATTTTGAAATTATTTCAGCCGTTCGCTATCACACAACGGCAAGGGCGAATATGTCTCTGCTTGAAAAAATCCTTTATCTTGCCGATTTTACGTCGGAGGACAGGGACTATCCCGGTGCGGATGATATGCGCAAAGCGGTTGATGTTTCAATAGAGCACGCAATGCGTGAGGCACTTATTTTTACGGTTGTTGACCTGACAGAAAGAGGTATGCCGGTGCATAGCGATACTATGGATGCATACCGTGAGATTGTGAAAAATTAAAGGAGTTTTCGGCTATGGGTAAAAAACAAAACTATGAAGATACCGTTGATCTGTATTCTTTTTCCAGCACCAAGGAAAAGAAAAAACAAGGCAGAACCCAACGTCAAAAAACAAGAATATGGGTTAATGTAATTGCATCATTGATTTTAACCTTTTCAATAATAATAAATGCCGCTTCAGGCGTGGCATTGTGGATGTTTGGTCAGGGCTTTGATGATTTGTTTGGCGAAAACGCAAATGACCAGACAATTGAAGAGGGCGAATTTGAGGATCTTATCTACAGTGAGGATGAAAACGTAAGTTATATTCTTGTTGTGGGTGTTGACCCCGGCGAAACCCTTACCGATATTATAATTGTGGCATGTATTGACCATAAGAAGGATACCTTAAACTTCCTGCAGATTCCACGTGATACTTATATAGGTGATGACGTTCCAACCAAAAAGGTTAATGCGGTTCACGGTAATCCACGTCCGGGCGAAAAGCAGATAAATGCGCTCCGTCGCCGACTTTCAAGCTACTTTGGTATTCCGCTTGATCACTATGTTAAATTCACTGTTAAAGGATTTTCAAACGTTATTGATGCCTTGGGCGGTGTAACCGTTAATATTGAAACACCAAACGCTGATGGTATTGATGTTATGAATCCCTTTACCAAAGAGCATATGCGAATCGGGCCCGGCGTTACAAAGCTCACAGGCCCTCAGGCGGTTGGCTTTGTGCGTAAGCGTACCGGCGTTAAGGACGGTTATGTAAAGGGTGATATCGACCGTATTGAGGCTCAGCGTGAGGTTTATGTGGCACTTGCCAAAAAGCTTCAGTCAATGTCGGTAAGTCAGATGGCAAGCATAGCCAAAAACTGCTATAATGAGATTACAACCGATATGACCATCGGTCAGATTTTAGGTTACGCTGATGAGGTTCAGGGAATCCCAATGGAAAAAATGGGAATTTATGCCGTACCCGGTCAGTTCGCTACCTATAACAGACTTTCAATGTGGTCGCCCCATAAGGATGAGTATATTGAAATATTTAATACCTATTTCAATCCCTACGGTATTCCTATTACCGAGGATGATATTCAGATGATTGAATTGCACAAAAGATTGGGTGTAGCTACCCGACCAAGTGAGGTACAGCAGGGCGGTGCCCTTTCGGATGTTAAAAAATAGAAAAGAGGTTTTACTTTGCAGGGTTTAGATATTGTAAAGATTGCGTGCAAGGCGCTTGACGATAAAAAAGCAATGGATTTAAAGGCCATTGAGGTAACAGAGGTTACTGTTTTGGCAGATTATTTTATAATTGCTACTGCTACCTCTACCACCCACGTTCGTGCCCTTTCGGATGAGGTTGAGGATGCCCTTTCAAATCAAGGGCTTGAACCACACCACATCGAGGGTAGAACAACAGGCTGGATTCTCCTCGATTACGGCAGCGTGGTTGTAAATGTTATGGATGCTAAAAACCGTGATTTTTACGGCTTGGATCACACCTGGAATGACGGCAAAGAGCTTGATATTTCAAAATATATAGAAGATTAAAAGATTATTTTAAGGACTGAATACCCAATGAAATACGATTTTACTTTAGTTGAAAATAAATGGCAAAAAAAGTGGGAGGAAGCAGGTGCTTTTAAGGCTAAAGAGGATTATACTCTGCCTAAATTCTACGGCCTTGTAGAGTTCCCATATCCCTCCGGTGCAGGTATGCACGTTGGTCATATCAAGGCCTATAGCGGACTTGAGGTTGTTTCAAGAAAGCGCAGACTTGAGGGCTATAATGTGCTTTTCCCCATAGGCTTTGATGCTTACGGTCTGCCAACCGAAAACTATGCCATAAAAACCGGAATCCACCCCAGAAAGGTTACCGATATTAACATTGAAAAATTCACAAGCCAGTTAAAGCGTGTTGGTTTTTCCTTTGATTATGACAGAGCCATTGATACCACAGATGATAAATACTATAAATGGACTCAGTGGATTTTCCTTAAAATGTTTGAAAACGGACTTGCCTTCCGTGATAAAACACTTGTAAACTACTGCCCCTCTTGTAAGGTTGTTCTTTCAAATGAGGATTCTCAAGGCGGTAAGTGTGACATCTGCCACAGCGATGTAGTTCAAAAATCCAAGGACGTTTGGTATCTCAGAATCACCGAATATGCCGACAAGCTTTTAGAGGGTCTGGAAGAGGTAGATTATCTTCCCAACATCAAGCTTCAGCAGGTTAACTGGATTGGTAAATCCCGTGGTGCTTTTGTTAATTTTGCACTCAATGAAATATCCGAAAGCTTAAAGATTTACACCACCCGTCCCGACACCTTATTTGGTGTAACCTTTATGGTTATGGCACCCGAGCATCCTATTTTAGATGAATATGCCGATAAGATTTCCAATATGGACGAAATCTTAAATTACAGAGCCGAGTGTGCAAAGAAAACCGAGTTTGAGCGCACCCAGCTTGTTAAGGATAAAACCGGCGTTAAAATCGAAGGTCTTACCGCAAAAAATCCCGTAAGCGGTAAGGATATTCCTATCTACATATCCGATTACGTTATGATGGGCTATGGAACGGGTGCTATTATGGCTGTTCCTGCTCACGACGAGCGTGACTATGATTTTGCTAAGAAATTTGGTATTGATATTGTCGAGGTTATTAAGGGTGGCGATATAAGTGAGGCCGCCTACACCGGTGACGGCGAAATGGTTAATTCCGATTTCTTAAACGGCTTGGATAACAAAAAAGATTCTATCGCTAAAATGATAGAGTTTTTATCTGAAAAAGGTATTGGCGAGGGCGGCGTTCAGTTTAAAATGAAAGACTGGGCTTTCAACCGTCAGCGTTATTGGGGTGAGCCCATTCCCATTGCTCATTGTGAAAAATGCGGTATGGTTGCCGTTCCTTATGATGAACTTCCGCTAAGACTTCCCGAGGTTGAAAATTTTGAACCCGGTACCGATGGCGAAAGTCCCCTTGCTAAAATCGATTCTTATGTAAACTGCAAGTGTCCCAAATGCGGCGGCGATGCAAAGCGTGAAACCGATACCATGCCTCAGTGGGCAGGCTCATCTTGGTACTTCCTCCGCTACATCGACCCCCACAACGATTCAAGTCTTGCCGATATGGATAAGCTGAGATATTGGATGCCGGTTGATTGGTATAACGGCGGTATGGAGCACGTTACACGCCACCTTATCTATTCACGTTTCTGGCACAAGTTCCTTTATGATATCGGTGCAGTGCCCTGTGCCGAGCCCTATGCAAAAAGAACCGCCCAGGGTCTTATTCTCGGCCCCGACGGCGTAAAAATGAGTAAATCTCGTGGTAATGTTATCGACCCCAACGAGGTTGTAGATGCTCTTGGTGCTGATGTTCTTCGCACCTACGTTCTCTTTATGGGTGACTATGAGCAGGCCGCTCCTTGGTCTGAAAATTCGGTTAAGGGCTGTAAGAGATTTATTGACAGAGTTTGGAATTTACAGGAAATTCTGGTTGATGGCGATGAATATTCAAAGGAGCTTTCCTCGGCATTCCACAAAACCATTAAAAAGGTTACCGAGGATATTGAAGCATTAAAATATAACACCGCAATTGCTGCACTTATGACCCTCCTTAACGATGTTTATTCAAAGGGTGAAATCAATAAAGCCGAGCTTAAAGACTTCCTCTTAATTTTAAATCCCTTTGCACCTCACATCACCGAGGAAATGTGGGAGCAGTGCGGCTATGGCGAAATGCTCGCTTTAGACGGCAATTGGCCCGGCTATGATGAGGCAAAGTGTGTGGATAGCGAAATTGAAATCGTTGTTCAGATTTGCGGTAAAATCAAGGCTAAGCTTATGGTTGCCTCCGATGCCTCTAAAGAGGATATGTTATCCGCCGCTAAAGAGGCGGTTGCAAATGAGCTTAACGGCAAGCAGATTATTAAAGAAATCGTTGTTCCGGCAAGCTTGTTAATATCGTTGCGAAATAATCAGAACCAATCAGTCACCGGTTATGTGACTTAAAAGAAAAATCAAACAAGCGGTATAGCTATTCTTACGCTATACCGCTTGTTGTTATATAAATTGTAGTTTATAAGCCTTCCCCTTGATGGGGAAGGGGGACCGCTTTAGCGGTGGATGAGGTGTAGTTTGTGCCAATTTTCCTTTCACCTCATCCGTCATTCGCACGGCTTTTCGCCGCACGAACGCCACCTTCCCCATCAAGGGGAAGGCTAATTTAAACTATAATTTGTGCAAATTCTTTTAGGGATGTCGTGGGCGCCATCCCCTACTTTTTAATTGATTAAAACTTATTCGAAAAAACTATTGATTTTTTTGTTTACTTGTGGTATAATACTGAATGTAGATGTGTTAGAAAGGAGAGTGGGGCAACCCGCTCTCTACTTTTTGTCACGACTTTATTTAAAAATCCTACTAACAGAAAGGTGTTGTGTGCATTGGCAGGTAATCACACCGCAAAGCTGGTGGCAGACCTTGTGCGGCCGTATGTGGAGCAGCTAGGGCTTACCCTTTGGGACGTCCGCTTTGTTAAGGAGGGGGCGTCGTGGTATCTTCGCATTTTTATTGATAAAGAGGGCGGCGTTACCATTGATGACTGCACAGATGTTTCTCATGCAGTAGATCCCGTTTTGGATGAGGCAGATCCCATAAGCGTTTCCTATTATTTAGAGGTTTGCTCCCCCGGACTGGAACGTGAGCTTAAAGAACCGGAGCATTTTTTAGCCTTTGTGGGCAGTGAGATTTCCCTCACGCTTTATAAGGCAGAAAACGGCTTGAAATCGGTTAAAGGCATTCTAAAATCCTTTGAGGATAATACGGTAGCCTTAACGGTGGATGGGGAGCTTAAAGAGTATCCCTTGTCGGCAGTTGCAAAGGCAACACTATGTGATTTAGATTAGTATAAAAAACTTTGGAGGTCAAAATAAAAAATGAGTAAGTCTAATAAGGAATTTTTTGCAGCACTTGCACTTATGGAGCAGGAAAAAGGAATCAGCGCAGAGTATCTTGCAGAAAAAATTGAAAACGCTATTGTAACCGCAGTTAAAAAGGAATACGGCGGAAGAGAAATTGTTTTCTGTGATATTGATATGGAAAAGCAAAAGATGAAGGTTTATGTTCGCAAAGAGGTTGTTGAGGAGGTAGAGGACAGCTACTCCCAGCTCACATTGGAGCAGGCAAGAATCCACAGAAAGAATGCCGTTGTTGGCGGTCATATTGATATTGTTCTTGATACCAAGAATTTTGGCAGAATTATGGCTCAGACCTGTAAGCACGTTATTCGTCAGGGTATTAAAGAGGCCGAAAAGGGTCAGACCCTTGCAGATTTCCAAAGCCGTAACCGTGAGCTTGTTACTGCCACCGTTGAGCGTATCGACCCTAAAACCGGCAACGCTACCATCAACATAGGTAGAGGCGAGGCAATCCTCCTTAAGAGCGAGCAGGTTCCCGATGAGGTTCTTCATGAGGGCGACCACGTTAAGGTATATGTTGTAGACGTTAAGGATTCTGAAAAAGGCCCCAAGGCTATAATTTCCAGAACCCATCCCGGCCTTGTTAAACGCCTTTTTGAGATGGAGGTTCCCGAGATTTTTGATGGTACTATTGAAATCAAGGCAGTTTCCCGTCAGGCCGGTTCAAAAAGTAAGCTTGCCGTTTACAGCGCTAATGAAGAGATTGACGCAGTTGGCGCTTGCATAGGTCAGCGTGGCGTTCGTGTAAATAAAATCGTTGAAGAGCTTGCAGGCGAAAAAATTGAGATTGTTAAGTATTCTGAAGATCCCGTTGCATTTGTTTCAGAGGCACTTTCTCCTGCAAAGGTAGTTTCGGTAGAAATTTTAAGCGAGGAACCCAAAGCCTGTCGTGCAACAGTTCCCGATTCGCAGTTATCCCTTGCAATAGGTAATAAGGGTCAGAACGTTCGCCTTGCCGCACGTCTTACAGGCTGGAAGATTGATATCCGCCCTGAAAGCGGCTATTATGGTGAGGATGAGGAAGAATAAAAATCCGTCGTCAAAAATCTATTTTATTGATAAAAGGAATGTGACCCTATGAAGCCTAAAAAAATACCACTCAGAATGTGCCTTGGCTGCAATGAAATGAAACCCAAAGCAGAACTGCTCAGGGTGGTTAAATCTCCCGAGGGCGATGTTTCACTCGATT
The DNA here is from genome assembly GCA_017397065.1 of Clostridia bacterium. The sequence continues at coordinate 33,428 of JAFQKE010000028.1, read as the reverse complement.
TCTGGGGTAAGAAAAACGGTCGTGGCGCATATATCTGCAAAAAAGCAGATTGCTTTGAAAAGGCCGTTAAAACCAAAAGATTGGAACGCACCTTTTCTATGGCCATTCCAAACGAGGTTTATCAGTCCCTTAAAAAGGAGTTGGAGAGGCTTGACTGAGGATAAAATACTCACTCTTTTAGGTTTTTGCAGAAAAGCAGGTAAGCTTGTGGCCGGTACTCAAAATGTTACCGAGCTTATAAAAAAAGGTGCAACCTGTCTGGTTATGCTAAGTAATGATATTTCGCCAAAAACCGAAAAAGAGCTTAAATACCATGCAAGTGGTGGCAGGGCGGTTTTTATAAGACTTCAGTTTGACAGAGAAACCGTTGCTCACGCTACAAAAACAACCGCAGGCGTGCTTGCCACAACCGATGAAGGCTTTAGTAAAGCGATTTTGCAAGGAGGAAACGATTGATGAGTAAATATAAAGTTAGTGATTTAGCAAAAGATTTTGGTGTATCTTCCAAGGAAATTAGCGCAATTTTAGCACCCTTGGGCGGTGAAGCCAAAAAAAGCTCTAATGCACTTGAGGAAAATGAGCTTGATTATATATTTAATAAAATGACCGTTGATAATTCTGTAACTAGCTTTGATGCTTATTTTGCCGCCGGCAACGAGGCAAGAGAAAAGGCTAAAAATGCCGCCAAGGCAGAGATGGATAAGCTGGAGCAGATTAAAAAAGAGGCAGCCGCCGAGCGCAAAAAACGTGCTGCCGAAGCCGCAAAGGCAGAGCCTAAGGTTGAAGCCGCTCCCGCAGAGGAGAAAAAAGAGCAGGCACCTAAAAAACAAAAGCCTGCTGAAAAGGCAAAGGAGCAGTCAAAGGAGCAGGCAAAGGAGCAGGCAAAGTCCGTTCCCGAAAAGCTTAACAAAAAGGTTGAGGTTAAGCCTGAGAAAAAGGCAGAGCAAAAACCTGCAGACCTTAATAAGGCTACCGATAAAAAGCCTGAAGCTAAAAAGCCCGAAGCTAAAAAACCTGAGTCTAAAAAGGTTGAAAACAAAAAAACGGAGGTTAAGGGCGATCCCATTATCATTCCGCCCCAACCCAAAAAGGAAAAAGCAGGCGGACCCGCACCCAAGCGTGGCCCTCAGGAAATCCGTCGTGTAGATACCAGAGCTAACAATGTTGATATTGAAAAATACAACGAGAAATATGAAAACATTGCACCTGCAAACACTATGAAGGATAATATGCAGCGTAAGCAAAAAATTAAGCAGAAATCCCGTGACCAGAAGCGTCCGCAGAATGCAAAGCGTGAAACCGAGGCAGATCGTATTCGCCGTATGCAGCTCGAAAAGATTAAAAAGACGCCCGTTACCGTTACGGTTGGCGATGAAATCACCGTTGGTGAGCTTGCCGCAGGTCTTAAAAAGACCGCCGCTGAGGTTATAAAGGTGTTAATGAAGCTTGGCGTTATGGCATCTGTTTCACAAACAATCGACTATGATACAGCAGAAATTGTTGTTTTAGAGCTCGGATGCAAAATTAAAAAAGCGGTTGTTGTTACCATTGAGGAAAGAATTATGGACGACACCGAGGATACCGCAGAGAGCCTTAAGGAAAGAGATCCTATCGTTGTTGTTATGGGTCACGTTGACCACGGAAAAACCTCCCTTTTGGATGCTATCCGTAACGCAAAGGTAACCTCTACAGAGGCCGGCGGTATTACACAGCACATCGGTGCTTATCGAGTAAATCATGAGGGTCATAACATCACCTTCCTTGATACTCCCGGTCACGCCGCTTTCACCTCTATGCGTCAGCGTGGTGCAATGTCTACCGATATCGCTGTTTTGGTTGTTGCCGCTGATGACGGTATTATGCCCCAGACAATTGAGGCCATAAATCACGCAAAGGCCGCAAATGTTCAAATAATTGTTGCGATTAACAAAATGGATAAGCCCGAGGCTAATCCCGACCGTGTTAAGCAGCAGCTTACCGAGCACTCTCTCGTTCCCGAGGAGTGGGGCGGAGATATTATCTGCGTTCCCGTTTCTGCACATACTCATATGGGTATTGATGTGCTTTTAGAAAATATTTTGCTCGTTGCTGAAATGGCCGAGCTTAAAGCTAACCCCGACCGTCGAGCAAAGGGTGTTGTTATCGAGGCAAGACTCGATAAGGGTCGTGGCCCTGTTGCAACCCTTTTGGTACAAAACGGTACACTTAATCAGGGCGATATTATAGTTGCCGGTACGTCGGTTGGTAGGGTTCGTATTATGACCAATGAAAAGGGTCAGACCCTTAAAACAGCAGGCCCCTCTGTTCCTGTAGAAATCACAGGTCTTGCAGAGGTTCCCTCAGCAGGTGACGATTTTGATGCCGTTTCGGATGAGCGTTTGGCTCGTCAGCTTGTTGAGCAGAGAAAGCAAAAGGCTAAAGAGGCACAGTTCAGTGCCGCACAAAAGGTTACACTTGATAACCTCTTCTCACATCTTGAAGATGGCGATATGAAAGAGCTTAACGTTATTGTTAAGGCTGATGTTCAGGGCTCTGTTGAGGCCGTTCGTGAAAGCTTGGAAAAAATCAGTAACGAGGAAGTTCGTGTTAAGGTTATCCACGGCGGCGTTGGTGCTATCAATGAGTCGGATGTTATGCTTGCAGGCACATCAGGTGCAATTATTGTAGGCTTTAACGTTCGTCCCGACTCGGTTGCTAAGGAAACCGCCGAGCGTGACGGTGTAGATATTCGTACCTATCGTGTTATTTATGATTGTATTGAAGAAATCACCGCCGCTATGAAGGGTATGCTCGCACCTAAATTCCGTGAGGTACAGCTCGGTCAGATTGAGGTTCGTAACACCTATAAAATTTCCAGCATCGGTACCGTTGCAGGTTGCTATATCACCGATGGTAAGGTTACACGTAACGCACAGATTCGTGTTGTTCGTGACGGCATTGTATTGGCTGAGGATAAAATCGCTTCGCTCCGCCGCTTTAAGGATGACGTTAAAGAGGTTGCACAGGGCTATGAGTGCGGTATCACCTTGGAAAAATACGGTGATGTTAAAGAGGGCGACGTATTTGAGGCCTTTATTATAGAGGAGTACAGAGATTAGTTATGGCAGGATTTAAACACGGAAGAATCACTTCCGATATTCAGTTAGCCTTATCCGAGCTGATGCGTGAGGTTAAAGACCCTCGTGTCAGCCCCCTCATAGGCATTGTAAAGGTGGATGTTTCGGGAGATTTATCCTATGCCACCGTTTATGTCAGTGCTATTGATGGATATGAAGCTACCGTAAATTCGGTTAAGGGACTTAAAAGTGCGGCCGGTTATCTTCGCCGTGAGCTCGGCAGTCGTTTAAGACTTCGCAAGGTGCCTGAGCTTCGCTTTATTGCCGATGATTCCATAATAAAAAGCGCCGAGATTATGAATATAATCGAAGGCTTTGATAAAGGAGAAAATAATCCTTCTGATGAGGAGAATTAGTTTGGATAAAAACTGTTTTATAACCTTAAAAGATGCGGCGGATTTTTTAAAGCAAAGAGATAACTTTGTTATTTTAACCCATCAGAATCCCGATGGCGATACTCTGGGTTCGGGCTTTGGACTTGCTATGCTTTTAGAAAAAATGGGCAAGAAATCAACCGTAATCTGTTCAGATGAAATCCCTGAAAAATATTCATATTTTACAAAATTTGCACCACAGAATGCTGATTTTAAGCAGGACGTAACGGTGGTGGCAGTAGATGTTGCCGACGTAAAGCTCCTTGGCAAGCTGGAAAAGGATTACGCCGACAGGGTAGAGCTTTGCATTGACCATCACGTTTCAAACATCGGTTATGCAAAATCCACCTATCTCGATAGCGAGGCCGCCGCAAACTGTGAATGTATTTTTGATTTGGCAAAAGAGCTGTCAATTCCGGTGAACGAAAATATGGCGCTCGCCCTTTATACAGGCATCTCAACCGATACCGGTTGCTTCAGATTTTCCAACACCACCTCTAAAACGCTCCGCATCGGTGCCGATTTAATGGAGCTTGGTATTGATACAGCCGAAATCAATAGAATAATGTTTGAAACAAAAAGTCGTATTCGTGTTGAATTGGAGCGTATGGCATTAGAGGCTATGGAGTTCCATTTTAATGACACCTGTGCCATTATAACCGTAACACGTGAAATGTATGAGAAAACAGGCTGTAAGGATGAGGATTTGGAGGGCATTACCTCAATTTCCCGCAGTATTGAGGGAGTTATAGTAGGAGTTACCCTCAGGGAGAGAGCGGAAGGCGGATTTAAAATTTCGGTTCGCACCTATCCGCCCGTTGATGCATCTGAAATCTGCAAGCGTGTGGGTGGCGGCGGTCATATCAGAGCAGCCGGTTGTCAGCTTGGGGCTGAGTATTCAGCCGAGCAGGCAAAGGCCGAAATGTTAAAGCACGTAAAGGCAGTTTGCCAAAGCTGCTGTATTTGAACCAGCCTTAAAGGGTAATTTCTAGGCATTTTTTGGTTCATATCCATTTAATATGATGGATTTACGAGTATTTTAACAAAATAGAGCGAAAAATGTCTTTCAAAACCTGATTCAAGTATAGATGTTTTGGCAAAGGAGGAAAATCTTGCAGGGACTTTTACTGATAAATAAACCAAAGGATATTACCTCCTTTGGCGTTGTTGCAAAAATAAAATGGCTGTTGCACACAAAAAGAGTAGGGCATACCGGCACCCTTGACCCAATGGCAACGGGTGTATTACCCATTTTTGTGGGCAGGTCAACCGTTCTTTGCAGTCATATTTTAGATGCTGACAAAGAATATATAGCTACTGTAAAGCTTGGAATTACAACCGATACTTTAGATATAACCGGAAATGTTATTTCGCAAAAGGAGTGTTCGGTGAGCAGAGAAAAGCTTTTGGAGATTTTAAACGGCTTTTTGGGTGAGCAGCTTCAGGTTCCGCCTATGTATTCCGCCCTTAAAAAGGATGGTGTTCGCCTTTACGATTTGGCTCGTGAGGGTAAAGAGATTGAGCGTGAGCCCAGAAAAATCAAGATTTTTGAGCTTGAGCTTTTAAGCTATAGCGATGATGAGTTTAAAATAAGAGTTCTCTGCTCAAAAGGCACCTATATACGCTCTCTTGCCGACGATATCGGTAAGGCTTTGGGTACAGGGGCCGTACTAACAGCTTTACAGCGCACCAAAACAGCAGGCTTTAAAATCGAGGAGTGTGTCGAGCTTGATTCCCTCACCCCCGAAAATATAAATGAGTTTATAAAAACTCCCGAGCTTGCAGTTTTATATTATCCCGAAATAAATGTGTCGTTAAAGCAGGCCGAACGCTTTTCGAACGGCGGTGAGCTTGCTCTTGAAAGACTATATTTTTCAAAAGAATATTCAAACGGTGAGATCTACCGTGTAAAATGCAAAGAAAGATTTTTGGGGCTCGGAGAGGTAGATTCAGCAAAGTCAGCCCTCAAAATCAAATGTCTTACCTATCATCCGTCAGACGATGTGTAGATTATTTTCAAATTGATATCAAAAGGAAAGGAGTAGCAATATGCCCGAGTATGCAGTTGCTTTAGGCACCTTTGACGGTCTTCATTCGGGGCATATAGCGGTGCTCCAAAACATACTAAATAAAGGGCTCACCCCCTTGGTTTTAACCTTTGATTCGCCCCCAAAAATCAATAAAAGATCAAACCTCATTATGACACCCGAGGATAAAATAAGTGTGTTGGAGGTACTTGGTGCAAAGGTAGAGGTTATGGATTTTAACAAGGTTAAAGATATGTCACCTATCGACTTTCTTTCCTTTGTTGTAGATAAACATTCGCCGAAAATAATTGCTACAGGTTATGATTTTCGCTTTGGAAAGGGCGCTGAGGGCGATACCAAAACGCTTTATGATTTTTGTGAAGCGAGAGGTATTGAGTACAAATGCACCGATGCCGTTTTAATGGACGGAAAACCCGTTTCCAGCACCGCAATACGAGAGGCAATTTCCGCCGGTGATATAAAAAAGGCAAATACAATGCTAAATAATTATTTTTCATTTGCGGGTAAGGTGCGTCACGGCGATGAGCGTGGCAGAACAATTGGTTTTCCCACCGTAAACATAGCCTATCCCACCGAGCTTGTTGTTCCAAAATTTGGTGTGTATGCAAGCTTTACCGAATTTCGGGGTGAGATTTATAAATCGGTTACTTATATAGGTGTTCGACCAACCTTTAAAACCGATTTTGTTATAAGTGAAACCAATATAATAGGCTTTGCCAGCGATGTATATAGGAAAAAAATCCGAATCCATCTTGTGGATTTTATAAGGGGCGAAACTGCCTTTGCCGGTTTGGAGGAGCTAAAAGCTGCCATATCCAATGATAAAAAAATGGCAGAGCTACTTTTAAATAATGCAAGTATGTATTAGGATTTACCGGTATTTAAACAAAGTAGAGCAAAAAATATGTGTTTTCAAGTTCTAACCGTAATAAAGGCGTATTAGCTTTTATATAAATTAAAAATATTTTTAAATAAATTTTCTTTTATCAACAGAAAGGAGATTTCAAATGCAACAAAATAACAATCTTTGTATGGGATGTATGAGCAGTCTCGGCGGAGAACAGGTTTGTTCGGTATGCGGATTTGACAGCCGCACATATAATCAGCCGGGTAGCTTGCCGCTTCGCACGGTCTTGGCAGGAAGATACCTTGTAGGTAAGGTCCTCAGTAAAACCGGCGAGGGATTCACCTATTTAAGCTTTGATTCGGTAACCGAATCGGTTGTTAAAATAACCGAATATTTTCCCGAGGGTTTATGCTCAAGAGCCGCCAATGGAACAGTAAATATTGACGAAACCGCAGCCTTTGTTTACAATGAGGGAATTATAAAATTCACTCAGCTACATCAAACTCTGGCAGGACTTTCAGATGTTTCTGCACTTTACAAAATTATTGACGTTTTTGAGGTTAACAACACTGCCTACTGTGTAACAGAAAATCCTCCCGGAATTTCCTTTAAAGAGTTTTTGCTTCGCAACGGCGGAGCACTCACTTGGGAGCAGATGCGTTCACTGCTTATGCCTCTTATCACCGCTATTGATACTTTGCACAAAAACGGCATAGTTCACGGCGGAATCTCACCCGACACCTTAATAGTAGGTCGTGATGGCAGAATCCATATAATAGATTTCTGTGTACCTGCGGTACGTAATGCTGAGAGCACTATGACTGCACAGCTTTATCCCGGATTTGCGGCAATCGAGCAGTATCGTGGTGAAGAGCCTACTGCAGCTTCGGATGTTTATGCCGTAGCGGCGGTGCTTTTCCGCACACTTACAGGCAATCCGCCACCCGACTCCAAGCAACGTTTGGAAAGTGATAATATGACCTTCTCCCGTTCTGTTGCAGAGCAGGTTCCCAGAAGCGTTTTAATTACTATGGCAAATGCCTTGCAGTTAGAGCCCGCAAACCGCACAAAAACTATGGCGGAAATGCGTGAAAGTCTTCAGGCGGCAGAGGTAGAGGCACCTGTTCAGGCTAAAAACAGCGCTACCGCAGATGGTAATAATAGCGGAAATAAAAAGCCTAAAAAATCAGGCGGCAAAAAGTATATTTTAATAGCGGCCCTCATAACCCTTTTGATAATCGGTTTGGTTTTAGGTGTAATTTTTTTCCTGAATCAGAAAAACAGCGCAGGTGATGGTTCTTCCTCTTCCGAACTGCAAACAAGCTATGAATCTTACCATACAGTAAGTGCGTCATCAACACCCGAAAAGCATTTATCTGTACCTGATTTTTCAGGCAGCTCCTATGCCGATCTATTAGAAAATGATGAGTACTCAAATTGGTTTGATTTCAAGGTTGTAAGAAAAGAGTATAACAACAAATTCTCCCGAGGCAAAATTTGTGCTCAATCTGTAAAGGTAGGCACAGCCGCCAAAAAAGGTACAGTTGTTGAGCTTACCGTAAGTCTTGGACCTGATAAGGTTAAAATACCCGAATCATTAAAGGGTATGACCAAGGATGAAGCCCTTATTGCGATGCTTAAACGTGGTCTCGATTTTGAGAACATTACCGTTGTTGGAAAAATGGGTGAAAAGACAACCGAGGAATTTATTGTTTTCCAAACCATTCCTGCTATGGGTGAAACAATCAGCCCGGACGATCGTATCACAATCTACTATAATACAAACGTTGTTGAACCCGAGGTTTCTTCCGAGCCCTCCGGATACTATGAGGATCCCTACACCGACGATACAACCGAAGCCGAACCGGATGAGACCTTTAATGAGTATTTGGGTAACTAAGTAATGAAAAAATATATTTTAGCTTTAGACCAAGGCACAACCAGCTCCCGCGCAATTTTATTCTCCCGCGCGGGAGAAATTGTATCTACTGCCGCAGAGGATTTCAGACAGATTTTTCCTGCCCCCGGTCTTGTGGAGCAGGACCCTATGGACATTTTAAACAGTCAGATAAATTCCCTTAAAGCGGCGGTGGAAAATAAAAATGTTTCTCCCTTAGATATTGCGGCGGTTGGTATAACCAATCAGCGTGAAACGGTTATCGTTTGGGAAAAATCGAGCGGTAGACCCATTTGCAATGCAATAGTATGGCAATGTCGCCGAACCGCAGATATTTGTGAGAATCTTAAGGCACGAGGACTTGAGGATTTTATTAAAAAAATCACAGGTCTTCCTATTGATGCTTATTTCAGCGGCACCAAAATCAAATGGATTTTAGATAATATTCCCGGCGCCAGACAGATGGCCGAAAGTGGCGAGCTGCTCGCAGGTACGGTGGATTGTTGGCTTATATGGAATTTAACGGGCGGCAGACATCACATAACCGATGTTTCAAACGCCTCCCGCACTATGCTTTTTGATATAAATAAGCTGGAATATTCCAAAAAGCTTTGTGAAACCTTGAACATTCCTATGAGTATGCTGCCAAAGGTTGTTCCCACCAGCGGAATTTATGGTGAGATTGATTGTGATTTTCTTCCCGAATATAAAGGTATTCCAATTTGCAGTGCGGTTGGTGACCAGCAGGCATCACTTTTTGGTCAGTGCTGTTTTGCAATGGGGGATACCAAAAACACATACGGCACAGGTTGCTTTACTCTTATGAATATCGGCAATAAGCCGATTCTTTCAAACAATTTAATAACCACCGTAGGTTGGCAAATTGGCGATAAAACGGTATATGCCGCCGAGGGTAGCGTTTTTAATGCAGGTTCTTCCATAAAATGGTTGAGGGATGAGCTTGGCATTATAAACAAACCAAGTGAGTGTGATGAGCTTGCCGAATCCCTTGATGATAACGGTGGAGTTTACTTTGTTTCGGCATTTACGGGACTCGGCGCACCCCATTGGGATATGTATGCCAGAGGAACCCTTACCGGACTTACAAGGGGTAGTGGCAGAGCACATATATGTCGTGCCGTTTTGGAGGGCATTGCCTACCAAGTAACCGACCTTGTGCGTGCTATGGAAAAGGAGTTTGGCTGCCCCATAACCGTAATCAAGGTAGATGGTGGTGCTTCTGTAAGCAGATTTTTAATGCAGTTCCAGTCAAATCTTTTGTCCTTGGAGGTAAAACGCCCCTACATAACCGAGGCTACAGCCTTTGGTGCCGCCTGCTTGGCAGGACTCGCTGTAGGATTTTGGAAAAGCACCGAAGAAATCGCAAAAATGGTTGAAAATAACGGCTATACAGTATTCTCCCCCGAAATATCCCTTGTCGATGCCGAGAACCTTTACAGTCAGTGGCAAACGGCAGTAAGGCGTACAAAAAGCGATATTTAAACAATATTTTGTAAATTGGCTAAGTAAAAGTATGAACAAAAATCACATTGAAATATTAAAAAAATGTTAAAAAACTATTTACAAATCGGTATGAGCGTGCTATAATATGAGTGTTGGAAAATTCAACATAATAAATTACGGAGGTAGCTATTATGAAAAAGTTATTAGCAGTTGTTCTTGCTGTTGCTCTTATGTTCTCTTTCGCAGCTTGCAAAAGCGATGAGGAAAAAGCAGCTGAGGCTTTAGTAGAAGCTTTAGGTGATCTTAGCTAATTATAAAAAAGGTGGTTTTGGGGTTTCTCAAAACCACCTTTTTGTTATATATACCGCCTGACTTTAAATAAAAATATTGACCTTTTAACAATAGCGTGGTATAATTTAGATGTCCTGTGTTAGGGCAAACATATTTTGGAGGTAATAAAAATGAAAAAATTATTAGCTGTTATTCTTGCTGTTGCACTTATGGTTTCGCTTGTTGCTTGTAGCAAAGGCGGCTGGGAGGCAACCCTTGAAGAGTATGAAGAGTTCGTTGATGAATATGTTGCTGCTATGAAAGCCGGCGACGATTTAACCGAGCTTGATGAAAAAGGCGAAGAGTGGGATGAAAAGCTTTCTGAAACTCTTGAAACCTTAGAGGGTGAAGACAAAGAGAAGTTCGAAAGTGAAGCTGCTAGAATTACCATGAAGGTATTGGGCGGTCTTGGCGATATGGATTTAGGTGGAGATACCGATACCGACACCGATGCTGATATCGATTTAGGTTTAGATGAGTTAGAAGATTCTTTAAATGAATTAGAGGATTCTTTAGACGATTTTGATTTCTAATTTAGCATAATTTATAATCAGCTATAAAAAACCTCGTTCCGTTTTGGAACGAGGTTTTCTGTTACTTAAATTTTTAAATTACAGTTCCATCGGGTTTAAAAAGCGGTAGCTTTTCAAGATAGGTGATATCTTTTCTTGTTTGTGCATCACCCTCGGCAAGCACCGTCATTTTACCAACAGTAATTCCTCCGGCCTGATTTACAAGCTGTTCAAGTGCGTAAAGGGATTCACCGGTAGAAATAACATCGTCAACAATCAAAATTCTCTTGCCCTTCATTTTTTCGGCATCGGCGGTATCAAGGTAAAGCTTTTGCTCGGCATCGGTGGTGATGGAGCGCACATTAACCTCTAAAACTCCTGTCATATAAAGCTTTGGTGCCTTGCGGGCAAGCAGATAATAGTTGTCGCCGTTAAGTCTTGCCATCTCGTGACAAAGGGGAATACCTTTTGCCTCAGCAGTAATTAAGTAATCGTACTCGGGGGCTTTTTTTAAAAGCTCTTTTGCGCAGGCGGTAGTAAGCTCGGTGTCGCCAAACATTACAAATGCGCCAATGTAAAGATTTTCGTTTACGGGGCAAAGGGGTAGATTGCGGTCAAGTCCTGCAATTTTCATAGAATGATAAAGCATATTTTCAAAACTCCTTCAAGTTTTATATTGCATTTTTTTATATTATAAACCTATTTTTAAAAAAGGTCAATGAAAAAGGCGAAAAAAACTCCATTTCTTTACAAATTATACTTTATTTTTCTTTCTGCATTTGATATAATATACAATGTATTGTTATATGCGAAGAAAAACAGCGTTTTAAAAAAATTCTCGCAAAAATAAACCTATTTGAAAGGATTTTATATAATGGGATTATTAGAAAAATTATTTGGTAATTACAGCAAAAAAGAAATCAAGCGAATCACCCCTTTAATGGATCAGGTTCTGGCACTTGAGGAGGAGTATAAAAAGCTCACCGATGCCGAGCTCAAAGCAAAAACAGAAGAGTTTAAGGAGCGTCTTGCCGCTACCGAAACATTAGACGATATCCTACCTGAAGCCTTTGCAACCTGTCGTGAGGCCGGTGACCGTGTTCTTGGTATGCGTCACTTCCCCGTGCAGATTTTAGGCGGTATTATACTCCATCAGGGAAGAATCAGCGAAATGAAAACAGGTGAGGGTAAAACTCTTGTGGCTACCCTGCCGGCATACTTAAACGCACTTTCGGGCAAGGGCGTTCATATTGTAACGGTTAATGATTATCTCGCAAAGCGTGACTCGGAGTGGATGGGCAAGCTTTATGGATTTTTAGGTCTTAAGGTTGGCCTTATAATCCACGGAATGAACCACGATGAGAAAAAGGCCGCTTATGATGCCGATATTACCTACTGCACCAACAACGAGCTAGGATTTGACTATCTACGTGATAATATGGCTATTTATAAGGAGCAGCGTGTTCAGCGTGAGCATAACTTCGCCATCGTGGATGAGGTTGACTCTATTTTAATAGATGAGGCAAGAACTCCGCTTATCATTTCGGGTAGAGGAGAGGAGTCCACAAGTCTTTATCTTGCCGCAAACAGCTTCGCCAGAAAGCTTAAGATGGTTAAGGTTGCCGAAACCGATGACAAACAGTCGGACGAAGAAACCAATTATGACGGAGATTACGTTGTTGACGAAAAGGCAAGAAGCGCCACCCTCACTCCCGAGGGTGTTAAAAAGGCCGAAAAGGAATTTAAAATAGATAATCTTACCGATGCCGAGAATATGGTTATTGCTCATCACATAAATCAGGCAATAAAGGCTCACGGTGTTATGAAGCGTGACGTTGATTATGTTGTTAAGGACGGCGAGGTTATTATTGTTGATGAATTTACCGGTCGTTTGATGTTCGGCAGACGCTATAACGAGGGTTTGCATCAGGCAATTGAAGCAAAAGAGGGGGTTAAGGTTGCCCACGAATCAAAAACCCTTGCAACCATCACCTTCCAGAACTTCTTTAGACTTTATTCCAAGCTTTCGGGTATGACAGGTACTGCCATTACCGAAGAGGCCGAGTTTAGAAAAATTTATAATCTTGACGTTGTAGAAATTCCCACAAACAAGCCGGTAATACGTGAAGATAATAACGACGTTGTTTATAAAACCGAGCTTGCAAAGTTTAATGCCGTTATTGAGCATATTAAGGAGTGTCACGCAAAGGGTCAGCCTGTGCTTGTTGGTACCGTTACTATTGAAAAATCTGAAATACTCAGCTCTATGCTTAAAAAAGCAGGAATCCCCCATAATGTACTCAACGCAAAGCACCACGAAAGAGAGGCCGAAATTATAGCTCAGGCAGGTAAATACGGCGCAGTTACCATCGCCACAAATATGGCAGGTCGTGGTACCGATATTATGCTTGGCGGTAATGCTGAATTTTTGGCCAGAAAAGAGCTTAAAGCCGAGGGCTACAGCGACGAAATTATTGCCGAGGCTACCGGATATGCTGATACTGATGATGAGAATATTTTGCTTGCAAGAGAAAAGTTTACAACCTATCTTGCAAAGTACAAGGAGCAGATTGCACCCGAGGCCGAAAAGGTAAGGGAGGCCGGCGGTCTTTCAATCATAGGTACCGAGCGTCACGAATCCCGCCGTATTGATAATCAGCTCAGAGGTCGTGCAGGTCGTCAGGGCGACCCGGGAAACACAAAATTCTATGTTGCTCTTGATGACGATTTAATGCGTCTTTTCGGTGGCGAAAGGGTAAGCAGAGTAATGTCTATGCTCAAGGTAGATGAGAATCAGCCCCTTGAAACCGGTCTTCTTTCAAGCTCAATCGAGAGTGCACAGGGCAGGGTAGAATCCCGTAACTTTGCTATTCGTGAAAGAGTTTTGGAATATGATGACGTTATGAATCAACAGCGTGAGCTTATATATAAGCAGCGCAATCAGGTGCTCGATGGTGAGGATATTAAGCAAAAAATCCGTGGTATGGTTGAAATCACCCTTAAAGAGGAGGTTGCCAACTGTATTGAGGATTCTGATGTTCACGATGATTGGGATTTTGTTCCCCTCAAAAACCGTTTTGGCGGTTGGCTTTTAAAGGAGGGCGATTTGGAATTTTCATTAGCCGAGCTTGCAGATACCTCTTATGAGGATATTGAGGAGCTTTTGGTAAATCGTGCTAATGAGTATTTAGAGGCTAAGGAAGAAAAATACTCAGAAGAAAAAATGCGTGAAATTGAGCGTTACATCCTCCTTAAAACTGTTGACGAGCATTGGATGGAGCATATTGATGCTATGGATGAGCTCCGTCAGGGCGTAGGACTTCGTAGCTACGGTCAGCACAATCCCGTTGTGGAATATCGCAATGACGGTACCGATATGTTCAATAATATGACAGAGTCTATCCGCAGAGAGACAGCGATGCGTGTTTTAATGGTTGAATTTAAAACCGATGAAGAGGTAAAAAGAGAAAAGGTTGCCGAGGAAACCGAATCGGCTGACGATGGTAGTCTGGACCGCACAGTACGTGGAAAGGGCGTTGTCAGCAAAAACGCACTCTGTCCTTGCGGAAGCGGCAAAAAATATAAACGCTGTTGCGGAAAAGATATCGACTAGTTTAAAGCTATTGGAGAGGTTCAAATGATTAAAAACTTGCGTGTGTGTGATAATCAAAATCAGTTGGCGGCCGAGCCGCCCTATCGCTTTACCTTTGAGGTGGAAAATCTTTCTCCCAAAACCCAAAAAGCCGTTATTTTAAACCAAAACGGCGACTTGGTGTGGGAGCAAAGCGGCGATTATTCCAAGCCTTATGTTTTGGCAAAAACCGAGCTTAAAAGGCTTGAAAATTACACCTTTAAGCTAACCCTTTTTGATGAGAACAAAGAGCTTTGCACCGCCGAAACGGTCTTTAAGGTAGGGCTCCTTGGCGATTTTGAAGATGCTCAGTTTATCTCCGCCGCATTTTTTGATACCGCTCCGATTTTACACAGATGCTTTGAGGTGGAGTCCACCGAAAACGCAGTTTTATATCTCTTAACACTCGGCTTTTCAAAATGCTACATCAACGGCAAGCCCGTAAGCGATGACTTTTTTGACGTAAACTCCGATTACCATAAGCGAAGCTATGAAAAAATGCAGCTTATCTATCCCTTGAACGATGAGTTCTCGTATTCACAGTATTACAGAGCTTATGACGTATCCTCCCTTTTGGAGAAAGGCGAAAACCACATTGCGGTGGTGTTGGGCAACGGTTGGTACAATCAGTGTGCTCGTATTGCCGAGGGACATATGGAGTATGGCGAGCCGAAAATAAAGCTTATGCTAAAAACCGCTTCCGATACCATTGTTTCGGATGAAGATTTTGAGTCTATAGAAAGTCATATAATCTACAATCAGCTTTTTATAGGCGAAATGCAGGATTTAACAACCCCGTTTGCACCGGCACTTTTTGGCGATGCGGATGAAATTTCTTCTGTGGTGCTGCATTCTTCTGAGGATGCGGTGCTCAGAGCCGCACATTTCCCTGCCGATAAGGTAATAAACAAAATAACTCCAACCCCAGTTTTAAACGGTGAGGATTTTGTGATTTATGATGCAGGCAGAAATCTCTCGGGCGTTGTAGAGATAACCACCTCGGCGGAATACGGTGAAAAAATAACAATTTCTTACGGTGAAAACCTTACCGATAAAGGCGAGCTCGGATGCACCTATGATCAGACCGATGTTTATGTAGCATCGGGTAGAGAGGGCGAAAAGGCCGCTCCGTTTTTTGCTTGGCACGGTTTCAGATATTTTAAGGTTGAGGGCTATGTTACCGATGTTACCGTTTTAGAAATCGAAGCCGATTTAAAGCCCGAGGGCGATTTTAAATTCACCAACGAATTACTTAATGATGCGGTAAAAATCTATAAAAATTCGCAGTGGAGCAATATGCACTGTGGTGTACCCAGCGACTGCCCCCATCGTGAGCGGCTTGGCTACACAGGCGACGGTCAATTAACGGCCGGCAGTGCTATGTATTTAGCAGATTGTCGTTCCTTTTACCGCAAATGGATAAGAGATATTGCCGACGGTCAGTGCAAAAAATCGGGACACGTTCAGCATACCGCCCCCTTTGGCGGCGGCGGTGGTGGTCCTGCAGGCTGGGGCGGTGCAATGATAATCCTGCCTTGGCAGTATTATCTCCATTACGGCGAAATTGATATTTTAGAGGAATATTATCAAAATATGCTTAGATTTTCCGATTATATGGAGAGCCGAAGCGAAAATAATTTGGTTGTTCGTGAGGAAAAGGACGGTTGGTGCCTTGGCGAGTGGTGCACCCCCGAAAAGGTGGAGCTGACCGAAAGCTATGTAAACACCTGTCTTTATGTAAAACAGCTTGGCATATTAAAGCAGATTTCCGAGCTTTTAGGCGATTATGCCGTTGCAGGTGAGATAGAGCAAAAAATCATAGTTAAACGTACCGCTATAAAAAGCACATTCCTTAAAGACGGTGTGTGGGACTGCGGCAAGCAGGCCGCTCCGCTTTTTGCATATGCGGCAGGCATTATATCGTTAGATGGGATTATTCCTTATCTTGAAGAGTACCGAGGCGGCAGTCTTGATACCGGAATTTTAGGTTTCCCCTTACTGATTAAGGCGTTTTTCGATGCCGATATGGGGGATACGGCTGTTAGTCTTATAACCAGAACCGATGCACCGTCAGTATCAAGTATGGTAACTA
Source organism: Clostridia bacterium (assembly GCA_017397065.1). Next base: position 17,117 of record JAFQKE010000028.1, on the reverse strand, counting down.
GGTTAAACTGCACCACACTTTGCGAAAATCTTAATGGCAACGGTTCACGTAATCATCCAATGTTTGGGTCGTTTGTAGAAATTATTATTGAAAATATGCTTGGCGTAAATCTCAAAAAGGAGACGGCAGGCTTTACGGGAGATTGGCGTACAGCTCCCATAAAGGGTGCAAGTGGCAGAATATTCACCCCAAACGGATATATTGATATTTAAAAAGATTCATAAATTAAGAAGGTTTTTTATATGCATATTAAGGATGCAAAAAGAGTAGTTATTAAAATTGGTTCATCTAGTCTTACCCATGAAAGCGGCAAGCCTAATCTTAGAAAAATTGAAAAGCTGGCCCGTGTTATTTCGGATTTAAAAAACAGCGGTAAGGAGATTGTGCTTGTTTCATCGGGTGCAATTGCTGTTGGTGTGGGCAGGCTTGGCCTTAAAGAACGCCCAACAACCACACGTGGTAAGCAGGCGGCGGCCGCTATTGGTCAGTGCGATTTAATGAGCATTTATGACCGATTTTTTTCGGAGTACGGCTATGTTCCTGCACAGATACTCATAACACGTGACGTTATAGATAACGAGGAGCGTCGCACCAATGTTATTAACACAATTGAAGCCATTTTGGAGCTTGATGCTATTCCCGTTATAAATGAAAACGACAGCGTTTCTTTTGAAGAAATCCTTTTTGGTGATAACGATAATCTTTCGGCGATTGTTGCAGATTTATCGGGTGCAGATGCACTTGTTATTATGACCGATATTGATGGTCTTTATGATTCCAACCCTAAAGAAAATGAGGATGCAAGGCTCATTTGCAGGGTTAAAGAGATTACAGATGAAATGATTGCGTCGGCCGGCGGTTCGGGTTCAAACCGTGGCACCGGCGGTATGCACACTAAGCTGGAGGCGGCTCGTTTTGCCACCGAAAGGGGTATTGCCGTTCAGGTGATGTCGGGTGATAATCCCGCCTTACTTTATGACCTTTTTGACGGCCATTCGGTTGGAACATTTTTTGAAGCTAAAGCTTTGGGAGAGTAGTTTTTATGAAAACATTAAACGAAATGGGTGTTTTAGCTAAATCTGCGGCGGCGGTTTTGGCAGTTACCTCAAGCGAAACCAAAAACAAGCTGCTGTGTCTTGCGGCGGATAAGCTTGTTCAAAATGAGTCTGAGCTTATAAATGAAAATGAAAAGGATATAAAACGTGGCAAGGAGGCAGGTCTTACAGATGCCCTTATCGACAGGCTTCGACTTACCCCCGCCAGAATCCGTGATATGGCAAACGGCCTTTTAGAAATTGCCGCCGAGGGTGACCCAATCGGGGAGATTATAGAGGGCGTAACCCGTCCTAACGGTATGAGAATTTCAAAAATCCGTGTCCCGCTTGGTGTTGTGGGCATAATATATGAGGCACGTCCAAACGTTACTGCCGATGCATTCGGCATCTGCCTTAAGGCAGGTAATGCCGTTATTCTGCGTGGCGGTAAAGAGGCAATTTGTTCTAATCTCGCCATAATGAAGATTTTAAAAGAGGCTGTAAGCGAGGTTGGTCTGCCGGAGGGCACCGTAGATTTGGTAGAGGATACCACCCGTAATTCAGCAAACGAGCTTATGAAGCTTAAATATTTAGATTTACTTATTCCACGTGGCGGAGCATCGCTAATCAGTGCAACGGTGGAAAATGCCACAGTTCCCGTAATTGAAACGGGAGTTGGTAACTGTCACGCCTTTGTGGATGAATCGGCCGACCTTGGTATGGCTGTAAGCATTGTAGAAAATGGAAAATGCCAGCGGCCATCGGTCTGCAATGCACTCGAGACCCTGCTTGTTCATAAAAATATTGCAGATAAATTTCTGCCTCTTATAGATAAAGCCTTTAAAAATCACGATACTAAAATCTTAGGCTGCAATAAAACCTGTGAAATTTTAAAGGACGCAGCACCTGCTACGGATGATGATTATGCAACCGAGTTTTTGGATTATGTAATATCAGTAAAGGTGGTTGATTCGGTGAGCGATGCCATCAACCACATAAGAAGGTATTCTACAGGTCATAGCGAGTGCATTATTACCGAATCCTACAAAAATGCCGAACTGTTTGTTAATTCTATTGATTCGGCGGCACTTTACATCAATGCCTCAACCCGCTTTACCGATGGTGGACAGTTTGGTATGGGTGCAGAGATAGGAATTTCTACCGGTAAGCTTCACGCACGTGGACCAATGGGAATTAAGGATTTAACAACCGTTAAATACATTGTACGTGGTGACGGTCAGATAAGATAATTACCAAGCTTTACTAAGTTTTAAGCAAAGGAGTAAGTTTATGCAAAAAAATAAATCTAATTTTAGAAAGTTTTGGTTGCCGCTTTTTTTGTTTGTTGTTGTGGTAATTGTTTTTTATAAAGTAGTTGATCGCCTGCCACAGGTTTTTGCTACAATCTTTGATTTGCTTGGTATTTTAGGCCCGTTTATAGGTGGACTTGTAATAGCCTTTGTTTTGTATAAGCCGGCATATGCTCTAGAAACTCTCTGTGAGAAAAGCGAAAAAACATTTCTAAAAAAGCACGCCAGAGGAATTTCGGTTCTCACTTGCTATTTGGTTTTGATTTTGTTGCTTGCGGTTATGCTTTATTTGCTTTTGCCTAAAATTTTTGAGAGTATTGTGAATCTTGTTCAAAATCTGCCAACCTATTATAATTCAGCGGTAAATCAGATAAAATCTATGGCAGGGCCTGAGGGTGAAATACTGGGATTTGATGTAAACGAGCTTTTTGAAAAGATTGATGTTAAAAGCATTTTAGGCTTTTTTGATGTAGCCACAATAAGTAAATATGCCAGCGGAATCGTGGGTGCTACCGGCACAATTATAGATGTGTTTATGGCGTTTGTTGTATCGGTATATGTTCTGCTCGACAGGGCTCAGCTCGCCAAGACATTTATGCGTGTTTTGGGTCTTGTGATTCCCAAAGAGCGTGCAACTAAGTTTAAAAATCTTACCATACGTGTTTCGGGAATATTCTACAGCTATATTTACAGTCAGCTAATCGACTGTGCAATAGTAAGTGTACTTTTGTTTATAGTTTTTTCCATTATCGGTGTGCCTTACGCATTGCTCCTTGCAATACTTATGGGTCTTTGCAATATGATACCCTATTTTGGCTCCATCATAGGCGGCATAGGTGTTGTGCTTATGGTTTTGGTTTCAAGCGGAGACGTTTTAAAGGCGGTTATAGCTTTGGTGTGCATCATTGTGGTACAGCAGATTGATGCCAATGTTATTCAGCCCAGAATTATCTCTGAATCGGTGGGATTAAGACCTGTGTATGTGCTTCTTGCCATTATGATTGGTAGTGGACTTTTTGGATTTATAGGAATTTTAATAAGCGTTCCTGTAATGGCAGTTATTAAGATGATAATTGAAGATTATATGAAAAATCTTGGTGGCAAGGATACACCCTTGGTTCAAAAGCAAAAGGAACTGGCCGCCGAAAAAGATGATAGCGAATAATAAAATAAAACGGTGATGCAAGCATACTTACGTTTGCATCACCGTTTTTTAGCTAATCGGGATTATAAATAGTAACAAATTTTATTGAATATAAATCGCATATCATATATCGGTCTTTTGAACGGTCGTACAGCACAATATAACTCACACCAACGTTTGTAAGCTGGCCGCTTCGTGTTGTAAGACCACCGGTACCAATTAAAAACTCAACATCCATATATTGGCCTATGTTATCACGCATAATTTGTTGAATTGAGCCCTGATAAGCGTCATAACCAATTCCCGAGGGGATTGAGAAATTATTGTTACTGCTACCGGAAGGACTGCTGCCCGGAGAGCTACTGCTTAATCTGTTGCCGCTCTGAGAACCGCCCATACCTACGGCTTTGTTATTTCCAAAAACGCTGTTATTGTTCAAAAAAATCAGCTCCTTAAAGTTTATGTTTCGTAATAATAGTCGGTTGGATTGTAAAAACAGTGGTCCCCGATTCTTACCGCAAATACCCCCGATCTGCCGGGAAAATTTTGTCTGCAGGTGGTGCTGAACGGATTAAAATACCATAACGCCGAGCCCAGATTGGTGAGCCTGTTTCCGGCAAGAGCCCAATCGGCAATGTTATAATGCTCATTTTGTGGGTTCATATTATAAATATTTTGCGGATTATAATTGCCACCCAGCGTTTCGGTTGCACAGTCGAACTGCCCCGGCTGAAAAATAACATTCCTTAGACTTCCACCCAGCCTTGAGTATTCGCCTGCCGATGCGTGAACTCTGTTCATAATAACGCTAGCCACCGCCTTCATACCGTTTTCGCCCTCGCCACCGGCCTCACATTGTAAAATTCGGGCCATAAGCTCTCTGTCGTTATATGCCACCATCTACCACCTCGGTTAATTATATTCGGTATAAAAAAGGTTTATAACACTGTTGTTGATTATATTTTAGAGCAAGCCGATAATAAAAACGCTATTTATAGATTATAAAAAAACCGCCAATTATCTTATGTAAGATAGTTGGCAGTTTTTAATCCTTTATATAATAACATTACATTTTTTTACACCGTAATATTCAAACGCCTCGATTACTGCTTTGTCAATCTCCTCGCCACTCATCACAACGGGTACGGCGGGTGGGCAGGCGGCGGTGGGTGATGCCGAGATTCTGCCCAAGGCATTTTTTATATCTACAGTTTCAAATTTTGAAAAAAAAGCTTCTCTTACCGAAAATTTTTTAATCGGTAGTTTTAAAACGGGAGGTTTTACGGTTATTTTTTCTTTTTGGGGTAGAGCGGAAAGCGCTGAATAAAGCCGTTTCAAATCTTCACTTTCAATCTCGGGAGTGAACATAAGGGTTATAAAATCGGCATCGAAAAATTCCGCAACGATTTTGTTTTTGTTTAAATAATCCGCAATCTCAAAGCCTTTGTATCCATAGGATTTTGCGTGGATTGTTATTTTAAGAGGCTCATTTCCTATGAGGGTAAAGCCTTTTTCCTTAAGTGATGATTTTAGATTTTGAAGCTTGTTTGCAAAGACTAAAAGTCTCGGCGAATAATCACTCAAATATTTGTTTGCCATATCAAGTGACTGCAAAATTAGGTATGACGGACTCGTTGAGCCAAATAAAGCCAGAGCGGATTTTGCGTTGTTTTTAAAATAGGGGTCAGCAGCTTTTGAAATTTGTAAATACGCACCGCCCGTAAGCACAGGCAGGGTCTTGTGCGCCGATGCGGAACACATATCGGCACCTAAATCTACAGGGTGTTCAGATGGGTTTAAAAATTTAAGATAAGCACCGTGTGCGTTGTCTGTAAGAAGAAGTACCGAGTATTTTTTGCAAACATCGGCTATGCTTTTTATATCCAACATATTGCCGAGATAATCGGGGGAGGTTAGATAAAGGGCAAAGGGTAGGTTGGCGGCCGATTTAAAATAATTTTCCACATCATCAGCGGTAAGAGAAAGGGAAAGATGATTTTCTCCGCTACCGCAAAGCCAATCAACATTCAAATCAAGTAAAGCGGCGGCCGATAAAAAGCTTTTATGTGCGTTTCTGCCTGCCGCAATGGTTTTGTTGCCGCCGGACACAGTAAGTGCTAAATAAAGCATTGCTTTTATGCACTGAGTAGAGCCCTCGGTGGAGTAAAAGGTGTCACAGCCAAACAAGTCGGAGGCGTTTTGCTCACTTTCCATTATAATTCCGTCTGCTTCATAAAGGCTGTCGGCACCTCTAATTTCGGTAATATCAAACTCCTCATAACCCAAAAGACCGCATCCCTTATGTCCGGGCATATGCAGTCTTGTGTTTTTTTGCGATATGTAATTTTTTATAAAGTCGCAAATGGGAGTTTTCATAGATGCTTTATTCTCCAATCATTCTCCAAAAGCCTTGGCTATTTGTACCATAATGGCACACTCCATACGCTTTTTAAAGAGCTCGCAACCGGCTTTGTAAATTCCTGTAACCTTACCTGTTGCGTGGTAGGCGTTGGCGGCACATCCGCCCGAGCAGTAGAGTCTTGCCCAGCAATTTCTGCATTCTTCTCTTGCGTAAACATTGCACTCGGCAAAGGAATTTTGAATATCTTTATTTGTTACGCCCTGCCATATGTCGCCCAGCTTAAAGGACTCGTCACCAACAAATTGGTGGCAGGGGTAAAGGTCGCCCCAAGGGGTAACGGCCATATACTCGGTACCCGAGCCACAGCCTGAAATTCGCTTGTAAATGCAGGGGCCTCCGGTTAAATCTATCATATAATGGTAGAATGTAAAGGGCTTGCCCTCTTTATCCTTTTTAAGCATAAGCTCAGCGAGCTTTTCATACTGCTCCATTACAATTGTCATATCCTCGGGGGTCAGCTCGGATGGGTCGCCGGCGGCACACACAACCGGTTCCATACTGAGTTCGTTAAAGCCGAGGTCAAGCATAACCTCAATATCCTTTAAAAAGTCAGGATTCTGATGAGTAAAGGTGCCACGCATATAATAATTTTTGCCACCTCTTGCCTTAACCAGCTTTTGAAACTTGGGAACGATTTTATCAAAGCTTCCCACGCCATTATAATCTACTCTGTAGCGGTCGTGAACCTCTTTTCTGCCGTCCAGACTGAGCACAACGTTGCTCATTTCCCTGTTGGCAAAATCTATAACGTCGTCGTCAATCAAAAGTCCGTTTGTGGTAAGGGTAAAGCGGAAGTTTTTGTTATGCTTTTTTTCAATGCTGCGTGCATAGGCCACAAGCTGTTTAACAACATCAAAATTCATAAGCGGCTCTCCGCCGAAAAAATCCACCTCTAAATTGTGGCGATTTCCCGAATTTTCAATCAGCCAGTCAAAGGCACGCTTGCCAACCTCAAAGCTCATAACGGCACGCTCACCCTGATATTTTCCCTGACTTGCAAAACAGTATTCGCAGTTAAGATTGCAGGTGTGGGCAACGTGCAGACAAAGAGCCTTAACCACGCCAGATGTTTTTTGCTTTAGAACACCGGCCATTGGCTCAAAAGTATCGGGGGTGAAAAGCTTGCCGGCCGATTTAAGTGCTTCAACCTGATTATAACATTCTTCAATATCGGCAGGTTTTACATCTTCACCGACATATTTTTCGGCAATTGCTTTAATAACCTCCTCACGGGGGTTGTTTTCAAACATAGAAATAATATCATAGGCAATGTCATCTACTGCGTGAACCGAGCCGGAGCAGATATCAAGCACAATGTTATATCCAAAAAGCTTATACTGGTGTACCATAAAAAAGAATCTCCTATATATCATAAAAAAAGCCGCCGGGGGGATAATTCTCCGGACGGCTAATTTTAAAAGATTTTATTTGCTCTCTTCGGTGTTTTCGCACTGCTGATTAGCAATACCGCAGCTGGTTTTGCAAGCAGACTGGCAAGAAGTTTGGCACTCGCCGCAACCACCGTTTTTAGCGCTTTCGCAAAGATTGCGAGTTTCAATAGTTTTAATGTGCTCCATTACAGTAACCTCCATTGGAATGAATATATTTTATTATATCACGAATTTTGTAATAAGTCAATAAAAACAAGGCATTTATTTAAATTAAACAAAAGTTATAAACTTTTTATAAAAAAATTAAAATATTTTACAAAAAACTATTGACAAATCAAAAATCATTTGCTATAATGTAGACAGAAAAAGAAAAGGGACTAAAAGAAAAGAACCAAATTTTAAAGAAAGGGGCTGAGTCCAATGAACAGTGAACCATTTTTTCTCAGCCGTTTTGCCTAGTCCAGGGTTGCTCACAAGAGTTTGGGTAAAACGCAAAACCCGAATTTAGGAGTCTTGAATGAAAATGATCATAATCGGTTTTAAAATTGCAATTAAGTTAACACCTAAACAGTATAAAGAAATTTAAAGAAGGGTGAGACCAATGTACTAAGCAATGCCGATTAGGCGAAAGCCGGATCAAATTAAAAACAATAACAAAAATTCAAGTAAATAACAAAATTAGTTATTAAATAGAAAACCGTAAGGTTTAAAACAATTTGAGGCTATGAAAAATAAGATTATTTAATATCGCCCTGCCGGAAACGGCAGGGCGTTTTTTTAGTCTATAAGCATTCCCCTTGATGGGGGAGGGGCCGACTCCCCTCCTGTGAAGGGGAGATGTCGGCAAAGCCGACAGAGGGGTACGGGTCTGTCAGACTAACGTACGTTGGCGGAGGAGGTGAAAACAACTGTTAAGTTATGTATTTTTTACGGGCAGTCGAGGCGCCTGCCCCTACGGTATCACCCAAAATCTCTGCGATAAACCACAATTTACCTGTGTCTTTCCGTCTGCGGAACGAGGTTTAGCCTAACGCATAAAACCTATTCGGATAAAATCCGGTCTTCGACTGCAAATTGTATGGTTTAACTGTGTCTTTCCGGCCGCGGGGGATAATTTTTGCCGTTTGTAGAAACTATGGCGTCATTGGATCAAACGCCACGCGTTTGTTAATAGAAGGTCGTAACTTCTTGTTCGGGGAGGGAGGTGCGGGCAATATCCTTAAGATAAAGCACAGGTCCCTGTCTACCGTACAGCTTGTTGTATTCCACCTTAAGCTCGGCAGTAACCATTGCCCAGTCACGACTGTTATACTGTGCAACGGTCTTTTCTTCACCTATAAGCAAAAAGCCGGCAAAGGTAATGTCATCCACACAGCAGGTCATAACGTGACGTCCAATAACAAGCTGAGTTGCGTTTAGCTCCTTGTTTTTTGCAATAACACACTTGAATTTAACGGTTTTGCCGTTGTAAAAATCCAAATGCTCCGAAACATCACGATAAAAATATGCGTAATCCTTATCCTCCACCTTAACAATCTCGGCATCACGGTCGAAAGGTAGGGGATCTTCAATTTCGTCATACTCCACATCGCCGCTTGGATATTCATAAGCAATATCGGCACGGGTGTTGACACCTCTTACGATTTTGTGAAGCTCCATTTTATCAATATCGGCGTTGTAGCGGTTAAAAACAACCAGCTCGCAGTTTTGAAGCTTGTCTACAACCAGATTTCGCATATTGTTGTTGTAGCCGATAATGGTGTTGGCATCGGCAAACATAAATTCCTGTGCAACCACCCATTTTTCGGGCAGAGCGTTTATAAGCGAGCCAAGACTCCACATACCGTTGTACTCCACAAGCACACGCTTTGCGGAGTGCTTTTTTAGTAGAGATTTAAGTAGGGCAGGGAATAAATCCTCCTCATTTTCAACAACCTCAATGTAAACCTTGTCGGATGAGAATTTTTTAGGCTCGTATTCCTCAAGCCCCTCTTCGCAAAGAAGAATAAGGGTTTTCTCACCATTGTTAAAACGGGCGTCCTCCATTGTTTCCTGAATGAATTTGGTCTTGCCCGCCTCTAAAAATCCTGTAAAAAGGTAAACAGGTATTTGCATAAATTAGTCCTCCAAAGAAAACAGAGTAGCCAGAGCCGATTCATTTATATCAGCACCTATAACACAAATTCTGCCAATAACGGCGGCGTCACCGCTTCTTATATCGGCCTGACTGGGAACATAGTCAAAGTAAATCCAACCATCTTCGCCCTTAACATAGCCCTTTGCACGTAGAATACTGCCATATTCGCCCTCATCAAAGGCGGCAAGAATAGCCTCAATATGAGCTTTTGTAAAGGTTTCGGCAGTTTCTTTGCCCCAGCTTGTGAATACATCATCTGCGTGATGGTGGTCGTGACAACCACAGTTACATTCTTCGCCGTGTTCGTGGTGATGATGGTGATGATGTTCGCCCTCGTGATGGTGGTCGTGACAACCGCAGGTACATTCTTCACCGTGCTCGTGGTGATGATGGTGATGATGTTCACCCTCGTGGTGGTGGTCGTGACAACCGCAGGTGCACTCTTCACCGTGTTCGTGATGATGGTGATGCTCGTGATGATGCTCCTGCTCTAATTCAGCCTTTAGCGAATCAATGCTTTCGCTTTGCTCCATTGCATTTAAAATATCGGCACCCGAAAGCTCATTGATAGGGGTTGTGATTATGGTTGCTTTTTCGTTTTTAGAGCGGATAAGCTCGGTTGCGGCGGCGATTTTTGCGGCATCTGCAAGGTCGGTGCGGCTAAGAACAATGCAATCTGCGTGTTCAATCTGATTGCCGAAAAATTCGCCAAAGTTTTTCATATACATCTTGCATTTAACGGCGTCTACAACGGCGGTTGCACTGTTTAAAACAACCTCATCGCTAAGTACACCGCTTACCGCTTTTATAACATCGCTGAGCTTTCCAACGCCCGACGGCTCGATTAAAATTCTGTCAGGCTTAAAGCGGGTTAAAACCTCCTTTAAAGAGGTATCAAAATCGCCCACAAGACTGCAACAAATACAGCCCGAGTTCATTTCTCTAATTTCTATTCCGGCTTCCTTTAAAAATCCGCCGTCGATGCCTATTTCACCAAATTCGTTTTCAATAAGCACAAGATTTTCGCCTTTGTAGGCTTCTTTAATCAGTTTTTTAATGAGGGTGGTTTTACCGGCACCCAAAAATCCTGAAAATACATCAATTTTAGTCATTAAAAGTCCTCTTTTCAAAATCAGATACAATAATTATACTAGTATTTTAAAATATTTTCAAGCGGTTGATTAAATTATTTGTTTATTTTTCGTAAAATAGGCTTGACAATAAAATTACGCAAATGTATAATCACAGTGGGGAGTGATAAAAATGGTAAAAATCAAACCTAGTAATAGACAGGTGGAGTTTTTAAATTGGGAGTTCGGAATATTTTTTCATTTCGGAATAAGAAGCTTTTATCACGGACATAAGGACTGGGATGGTAAAGAGATGCCGCCCGAAAAATTTGATCCAGAAAAGCTGGATATTTACAGTTGGATACGCACCGCTAAAAAAGCAGGAGCAAAATATACAATCCTTACCACCAAGCATCACGATGGATTTGCAAATTGGCCTTCAAAATATACTGATTATTCGGTTGCAAATACCCCCTGGATGGGTGGCAAGGGTGATGTTGTTGCCCTTTACGTAGATGCCTGTAATAAGTGTGGCATGAAAGTGGGACTTTATTATTCACCTGCACAGTGGGGTGGCAAGATCAAGTTTGATAATCCTAAAGAATATGACGATTATTTTATAAATCAAATATCAGAGTTGCTTACAAACTATGGAAAAATAGATTATTTGTGGTTTGATGGTTGTGGCTCTGACGGGCACGAATATGATAAGGAAAGAATTGTTGCAGAAATCCGCCGTCTTCAGCCCGAAATCTTGCTTTTTGATATGTGGGATGCCGATACATTGTGGGTAGGAAACGAGGAAGGCTATGCCGATATACACTCTTATGTGGTACAGCTTTCTGAAAAAAATACCTTGAGTGGAAGTGCAGGGGATTTTAAGTTTCTTCCACGTGAGTGCGACATGAGAATGCGGGACACCTGGTTTGATTGTGAGGACAATGAGGATACCGTAAAATCTGTGGAAGAGCTTATGGGAATTTACGAATATTCTGTTGGCAGGGGATGTAATCTTTTGCTGAATATAGGTCCGGATAGTCGTGGGCTTCTGCCAAAAAAGGATGCAAATCGCCTTTTAGAATTTGGTACAGAGATTAGAAAACGCTACGGGAATCCCTTACCCTTTGGTGAGTTTAAAGCAAAGGAAAATGAATATATCCTTGAAGTTCCTTTTTTAAAAACACATTCAAACACTTCTTATCCCGGTAGATTTTTAGTAGATACTGTGGTTATTGAAGAGGATATAACAGAGGGTGAAGGAGTGGAGGAATTTGAAATTTATAGTGAAATACCCCTCTATAATTATCTTTGCACCCTTTATAAAGGTAAATATATTGGGCATAAAGCAATCTGTCGTTTCCCAGCTATTTCTACCAATAAAATAATAGTTAAGATTTTAAAATCTAACGGCGAAGCGGTTATAAAAAGCATAAAAGCCTTTTATGTGAGCGAATAAAGAAAACATAAATTACATCAATAAAAATAAAACCCTGCAATAAAATGCGAAAAAAGCATTTTTATTGCAGGGTTTGTGCTTTATAAGAGATTTGTTTTTATATCTTTTTATAATTTTAATTTGCTTTTATTTTCTTTTTTACTCTTTTTCTTTTCCAGAACCGAGAGTAAAAAATTATACCCATAAGAGGGAATAGAGCACCTATTATCATACCGATTTTCATACCGAGCTGATTTCCCGTAAGCCCCAAACCGTTTGCAATGGCGGAGAGCTTTGGTGAGCTTTCGGCAAAGTCGGTTATGATTCCTATAAGCTGCGGTGCAATCGAGGCGCCTAAATCACCGCCGGCCGCCATCATAGCGTAGATAAAAACTCCGCCCGAGGGGAATCGGTCGGCCACAACAATAAGGTTACCCGGCCACAGCATAGATGTGCAAAAGCCTGTAAATCCGCAGGCCATAAGACCTAACAGAGGGTTGGAGGTTAGTGCCGCAGTAAGGTAACACAGCACAGCACCGATACCGCCAAGTGTTAAAACTCTTCCGATATTTTTGCCGAATTTTGAATAAAGAGTTCTGCCAAGACCAAGTGTAAGACCGAACATTGCAACGCCAAAAATATCGCCCCAGACCTTATCTATTCCAAGGGCTTGCTCTAAATATCCCGAACTCCATTGTGCCATAGTGCATTCGGCCGCACCGCCAAAAAAGATTGCCAGTACCGATGCCCACAGCGCTTTGTTTTTTATAAGAGAACCTATTTTATCGCCCGAGCCTTCATTTTTAAATTCGGGTATTTCTGAACCGAAAAACAAAAATGCCGAAAAAGCCGGAAGCAGACAGAATATAAGGGTTAAAACAGGCCAGCTTTCCTTGCCGAATATGTAAAGGAAAAGGGTGCTTATAATTATTATTGCAACAACGCCCCAAGCGTACATAGAGTGTAGCTTGCTCATTTCTCTGTCGGGGTCCTTTGCCGGAAGAGCGGCTACAATCGGACTGCACAAAACCTCACCAAGTCCTGCCGCACAAGAAAAAATCACAGTACCAATGCTAAGCCCTACATATTCGTATCCGGAAAAAACAAATGGAGATGAGGCAAAAATCACAAGCCCCAAAATTGTTATAACCGGCATCAGCTTTACAACCTTGGGAATATTGAATTTGTGTGAAAAAAATGAAAAAATAAGGTCTATTGATAGCTGAGTTACAAAATTTATAAGAACCAAAAGGCCTAAAAGAGTAAATGAAATCCCATAAAGCTCATTAAAGGATAAGAACAAAACAGGGGGAAGATTGCCTATAACCGCCATTCCAACGCTGGAGGAATAGCAGGCAAGTTTAAGCCTTTTGATATTTGATTTTTCCATATTTATTACCGCCTTTAAAAAAATCAATGAAATGATACATCAAAAGCTATTAAAAGTCAATAGTAAAAGAGCGTTAATTAAAAATAATGTCCGTCAGATTAAAAATAGAAAACCGACCTTGCGATTCTATTCGTAAAATGTTATAATTATTTTGTAAAATATTTTTAAAGGAAATCCTGCTTATGAGAATGAGAAGAAAGAAAAATTTAGAAAATAAAATAATGTCTCTTAACAATCTGCTTGTGAAATACAGCGAGGAAAGGGATTATCGCAAAGCGGCCGAAAAGCCTGAGTATATGGATTTTTATGAGATTTTTAAAAATAATAATCCCGTCCACTTAGAGATAGGTTGCGGAAAGGGTCAGTTTGTTTTAGAGATTGCAAAACAGAACAAAAACATAAACTATCTTGCTGTGGAGAAAAATGACAACGTTATTTATGCCGCCTGCAAAAAGTGTGAGGAGCTGCCTAACGTTTACTTTTTAAACTGCGGCGCCGAGTATCTGCCAAAGTACATAAAGCCCGGTAGCATAGGCAGAATTTACCTTAATTTTTCCTGCCCATTCCCCAAAAAGAGGTATGCCTCGCACCGCCTTACAGCCACCCATTTTTTAAAGATTTATGAGGGGCTTATGGAAAAATCTGCCGAAATCCACCAAAAAACCGATAACCGTCAATTTTTTGAGTTTTCGATTGAAAAGCTAAGCGATTATGGTTTTACACTTAAAAACATCTCGCTTGATTTGCATAACAGCGATTTTGAGGGCAATATTGTAACCGAGTATGAGGCAAGATTTTCTTCACTCGGTTTTCCGATTTACAGGTTGGAGGCCTACCTTAAAAAATGAAAGTTTTAATCGTGTCATTAGCCTCACAGTACATACACTCATCCTTAGCCCCTTGGTACCTCTATTACAGTGCCAAAAAATCGGCAAAGGCCGGAATCTCGGTAGATGTTTTTGAGGGTACGGTGAATGAAGAAATAAATTCTCTTTATGAAAAAATACTTTCAAAAAATGCCGATATTGTGGCTTTTTCCTGCTACATATGGAATATTGAGAGTGTTAAAGTTCTTACCCAAAAGCTGCACCAAAAGGGCGTTAAAATTCTCCTTGGGGGCCCTGAGGTTTCGTATAACGCAGGTCAGCTGTTAAGAGAGGATTATATTGATTATATTATCTCGGGCGAGGGGGAGGAGCCTTTTGTTAACTTTGTTAATTGCGTTTATGATGGTGACGATTTAGCACTTGTTTCGGGACTTTGTTTTAAGAGTGAAAATAAAATCCACATAAGCAGGCCACATGCTACCACTCTTATTCCCGAAAGCCCTTATGGTGATGAGTTTTTAGCTTCTCTAAATGGCAGAATTGCCTACATTGAAACAAGTAGAGGTTGCCCTTTTTCCTGTGCTTTTTGCCTTTCGGGCAGGCTTGGCTCGGTTAGATTTTTTCCAATGGAGCGAGCCAAGGAAGATATTTTAACCCTTGCAAATTCGGGTAGCAAAATCATTAAATTTGTAGATCGCACCTTTAACGCAAACAAAAAAAGAGCATATGAGCTCTGGCAGTTTATTATTGAAAATTATGGTATAAAAATCCCAAAAGGAGTCTGCTTTCATTTTGAAATTGGGGGAGACCTTTTAAGGGAGGAGGATTTTTCTCTGCTTGAAAAATCCCCTAAAGGACTTATTCAGTTTGAAATAGGCATACAAAGCTTTAGCAAAAAAACCTTGTCTGCCATTAACCGAAAAACCGATGTAGAGCTTTTAAAAAGTAATATTAAACGGCTGTGTGCGATGAAAAATATTCATATTCATATTGACCTTATTGCAGGACTTCCGTTTGAGGATTATGTCACTTTTAGAGAGGGTTTTAATCTTGCCTTTTCGCTTGGTGCCGATATGCTTCAGCTTGGATTTTTAAAGCTTTTGCACGGTGCGGATATGCGTGAAAAAGCGGCTGAATACCCCTGTGAATTTTGTTGCACTCCGCCTTATGAGGTCTCGTCTACGCCTTATATGGATGATAAGGATTTAAAAACTCTTCATTTCACCGAAAATGCGTTGGATAGATTTGTTGGCAGCGGTAGATTCAGTCGTACAAATGAGCTGATTTTTGGTGTTCAAAAGCGAAACCCATTTGATACCTTAACCGAGCTTGGAATGTTTACGGGTAATGATAGCAAACCGCTTAATGAATATGTGAATTTGCTTTATCAGTTTTTTGGTGCAGATTGCAAAGCCCTTAGAGACGCTCTTATTTCAGATATTGCAACATCGGTAAAAAGCTCGGTTTTGCCGTCATCACTCATAGTTCCCGATAAAAATTTAAAGGCTTTTAAAAGGTTCCTTGAGGAAAATCCAAAAACACGCCGCAAAAAGGGCGTAATGCGAAATGTATTTTTGCTCTATGGCGAAAAATGCGGTGCTTATGTGGATTATGATGAACAAGCAGACGGAAAATATATTTTAAAACGTATACCGTTTGAAATTACAAGTTGCTGATTGTGTTTTAAAATTTTAATATAATATTAACTTTTGGCATATAATGTTTATCAGAGCGGATTTTAAAAAACATTTATGTTAAAATATTGATTAAAATCACCGTTTATGATATAATAAAAATATAAAACAAAAAGGAGAATGTAAAAATGGTAGCACTTATTATAGCGGCAGCAGTATTATTGATCATTATTGTTAATGTAAGAATCGTTCCGCAGGCACACGAGTTTGTTGTTGAACTTCTTGGTAAGTACAAAACAACTTGGTCTGCAGGAATCCATATTAAAATTCCTATTATTGAGAGAATTGCAAAAAAAGTAACCCTTAAAGAGCAGGTGCTTGATTCACCGCCTCAACCCGTTATTACAAAAGATAATGTTACTATGCAGATTGATACCGTTATTTATTATGCGGTTTATGATGCAAAGCTTTATGCTTATGGTGCAGTCAATCCTATTTCGGCTCTTTCAAACCTTGCGGCAACCACACTTCGTAACATTGTTGGTGAGTTAGAGCTTGATGGCACTCTTACCTCACGTGATACAATAAATGCCAAGATGACCGAGATTCTTGACGAAGCAACCGATAAATGGGGCATTAAGGTAAATCGAGTTGAATTAAAGAATATCATCCCCCCAACAGAGATTCAAAATGCTATGGAAAAACAAATGAAGGCAGAACGTGACCGCCGTGAAACCTTGCTTCAGGCAGAGGGTCATAAAGCAGCGGCAATCACACGTGCCGAGGGCGACAAACAGGCAATGATTCTTGCCGCAGAGGGTGAGCGAGATGCCAGAATAGCACGTGCCGAGGGCGAAGCAAAGGCCATATATCTTTCTAAAAAGGCAGAGGCTGATGGTCCTCGTGAGCTAAAAAATGCACAGGTGGATTCAGCCGTTCTTGAAATGAAAAAATATGAGGCGCTTGTTGCGTTATCAAACGGCAAGGCATCTAAAATCATCATACCAAGTGATGCCGTAGATATGGCAAAGTCAAATGTCTTGTTTTCTGAAATATCGGGTCTCGGAGATACAACTAATTCCGCTCCCGAAGAATCAGTAGCTAAAAAAACCTCCGATCCCTGTTGTGATAAATATTTATAAAACAAAAAATCTGCAATAAGAATGCTTTTTCGGCATAATTAGGCTCTATAATAAATGTTGGGGTAACCAAGTAGAGCCTACGAAGAAAAATTAAAAATAAAATAAAAAAGTAGAGCATATTTGGAAAAAATCCGTTAAAATGGAATTGACTAGAAACCATGAACGGAGGACAAAATATGCT
>JAFQKE010000027.1 GCA_017397065.1 Clostridia bacterium | reverse complement strand
GAAGAGTTTTGTAAATAGCATTATTTTTTGTTATACAAGGCTAAAACGCAGTAAATCCTAACGGATTTACGAGTATTTAAACAAAGTAGAGCAAAAAATATGTGTTTCAAAACCTGGTTCAAGTTTAAGTGCTTTGGCTAATCGGTATTACAACCTGCGTTATGTAATCTTTACTGTTTTTGCCACGGTTGGGAGGTCCTTCCAAATAAACAGAACGGAAACCGCCCGTAGTTTCAATATTATTTTCTTTTACATATTTCATAAGCGCATAAATTGCGTTTGTAATTCCTTCATACGGGCCACGGTAATAAATACATAAAGCGGGTGTTTCGGCAAACTCTACACGCTCGTCCGAGTTAAAGCTATCCTCAACGGGAATACAACACATAATGTCCAGTTTTTCAGTTGAATCAGACATTCTAACGGTAAACATACGGCTATGAACGGATATTTTTCCCGTATGAGCGGCGGCAATATAGGTATCACGCAAATAGTTGGCGGCTTTTTCAACGCTATCACACTCATACCTGCGACAAAAACAAACCTGACGTGGCAATACGGTTTTATGAATGGTCAGGTCGCCTTGCTTTGCCGAGCGTACCTGAAGCATTTGAATGTTTTTGTCTAACGCCGCTCTTAAATCTATAAGGCGCTTTAAATAAACATCAATGTTTTCGGTATCGTAATAGTAGTCCTTAACCTCTTTAAGGGTAAGACCAAGCTGTTGCAAAGAGCGGATTGCCCTGATTTGGGTCATATTATCTGCCGAGTAATATCTGTATCCGCTTTCCTCATCCTTTACGGCGGGAGTTAAAAGTCCTTTTTCTTCATAAACCAGAAGTGTTTTTCGGGTTATACCCATTATTTTAATTACGTCACCGATTTTGAATAAATTTTCATCATATTTTTTCATTTGAAAACTCCTTTAAAAAAACACAATATATTATATTAAAAAAATCCAAAAACACAAAATAAAGTATTGACTTGTACCCTAAGGTGCAAGTTATAATTATAATATAACATAAACTTTTAATTTTCGCAACAGAAAAATCAAAAGCTAATAATTTTAAGAATTGGAGTAAAAAGTACTATGAAAAAAACATTTTTAGCCAAAATCTTTGCGGTGGTATTAACGCTTGTAATGATTATTTCCATAATCCCAATGAACGCGTTTGCGACTACCTATTACGACCTCTATATCGGCGGCGTGCACGTATCAGATGCAAATGCAAGTAATATTACAGGTTCCAACATCAGCGGACACGTATCCTATAACCCCGAATATAATTCGCTATGGATAGAGAATGCGACTATATACGCCGCATATATGGGCGGAACTATGACAAGCGCTATTAATTATAGAGGAGATTCTAAATTATATGTAACTTTGGTGGGTGATAATTTCATTTATGGTGATCCTAAGAATGAAGAAGCAACGTCTTCCCACCGTTATGCAATCAGCAGTACTAAAGACATTCGCTTTGAAGGTTTGGGTTCCTTGACGGTTAACGCATCACAGGGAGGTTCCTTCTCGTATGCTATATATTCCTACGAAGATATTGAGGTATATTATGATACTGTCGTAACTGCTATTTGTGATAGCACTGCTACATTTGGAAAAGCTTTTAGATGTAATCAATTACTTGCTGAAGATTCTACTGTTTTAGTAAGCCCCTCTCCCACAGGCACACCCTTGTATGCTTTTAACGAGGTTGGTATAGATAACGGTAAATTCGTGAAAGTTACCACACTTTACAGCATTTATTTATCCTTTGATTCAGGTGCAGGAAGCGGAACAATGGTAGGAAAGTACGTTGGTTGCGCAGATGAGTATACTCTTCCTGCCTGCGATTTTATCGCTCCCGTAGGAAAACAGTTTAAGGCTTGGAGTGTAAACGGCAAAGAAAAAGCAGTCGGCGATAAAATATACCCCGTTGAAGATACAACCCTTACTGCCGTTTGGGAAGATCAACATATCTGTGATATTAAACCCGTTGAAAAGGTTAAGCCTACCTGTGAAAATGGCGGTAAAGAAGCCTACTTTAAGTGTGATGGTTGCGGCAAGCTTTACGAGGATGCTAACGGCACCACCGAAATCACCAATATCGACAGTTGGGGCAATCTTACCAAGCTTGGTCATACCGAATCCGATTGGAAATTTGATGACGATAACCATTGGAAAGAATGTACGGTAGCAGATTGTGGTGTTAAAATTGCAAACAGCACAGCCGCTCACACCGATAATGACAACAACGGCAAATGCGATATCTGTGAATATGACCTGGGTACCGCTACCGGTCCCGAAAACGGTCCTTCAGACGAAGAACCTGATAATAACCCTTCAAATGAGACTCCCGAAAACGAAGATTCAGAAGACGTTAAATCTCCGCAAACAGGTGATAACGGTATAGCTTGGCTTTGGATTGTGCTTCTTTGCATCGGTGCAATGAGTCTTGTTGCCACAACCGTAATTGGTAAGAAAAAGCTTGTTAAATAACGCATAAAAACCTTAAAATCTTAGGCGATGACGGCATTACCCGTCATCGCCGATTTTTATCTCTGTTACATTATTTAATCTTTGATAAAAATATTGAAAAATAAATACTTTTGTAATATACTATTATTTAGATAACCAAATAATCAGATTGTCATATAAGGGGTGAGAGCAAATGGATTTTGCACACTTACATCTTCATACCGAATACAGTTTGTTAGACGGAGCGTCACGAATTGACCGTCTTTTTGATGCGGTTAAATCAGCCGGACAATCGGCCATTGCCATAACCGACCACGGTGTAATGTACGGTGTTATGGAATTTTATAAAAAGGCAAAAGCGGCAGGAATCAAGCCTATAATCGGGTGCGAGGTCTATGTTGCTCCCGAAAGCCGATTTGATAAGGCCAGAACAAACGACCGTAACTATCATCATTTAATTTTGCTTTGTAAAAATCTTACGGGCTATCAGAATCTTATAAAAATGGTGTCATTAGGCTTTACTGAGGGATTTTATACAAGACCTCGTATAGATAAAGAGCTTTTAAAAAAGCACAGCGAGGGTCTTATCTGCCTTTCGGCTTGTATTGCAGGCGAGATTCCTAATTATCTGCTTTACGGAAACTATGATAAAGCCTATAAAACGGCTTTAGAATTTGCAGAGATTTTTGGCAAAGATAATTTTTATTTAGAGCTTCAAAATCACGGTATTAAAGAACAGCTTACCGTTAATAACGGACTTAAAAGAATTTCTTTTGAAACGGGTATACCACTCGTTTGCACCAACGATGTGCATTATATTGAGAAGCAGGATAGTAAGATGCAAAATGTTTTGCTCGCCATTGGTACCGGTAAAAAACTTGATGATGAGGATTTAATGTCCTTTGAAACAGATGAGTTTTACCTTAAAACAGGAGAGCAGATGTCAGCTCTTTTCCCCGATATCCCTGAGGCGGTTGCTAATACCTTGAAAATCGCCGATATGTGTAATGTGGAGTTTGAATTTCATAAATTAAAGCTACCGGTTTTTGATATAGGCGAAAAAAATCACTTGGAATATTTGCGTGAAATGAGCTATAGCGGACTTTATCGTTACTATGGTCAAAATCCCTCTGAGGAAGTTACCCGTCGGCTTGAGTATGAGCTTTCAGTAATACACAAAATGGGCTTTGTAGACTACTTTTTAATAGTGCAGGACTACGTAGCCTTTGCCAAGAAAAAAGGTATTCCCGTTGGTCCCGGAAGAGGCTCGGGTGCCGGTAGCTTGGTTGCATACTGTATTGGAATTACTGGAATCGACCCCATAAAATACGGGCTTCTTTTTGAAAGATTTTTAAATCCTGAACGAGTATCTATGCCCGATTTTGATGTTGATTTTTGTTATGTACGCCGTCAGGAGGTAATAGATTACGTTATCTCAAAATACGGTGCCGACCATGTTGCCCAAATAGTAACCTTTGGTACTATGGCTGCCAGAGCGGCGGTAAGGGACGTCGGTAGAGTTATGGGTATGCCCTATAATGCGGTAGATAGGGTTGCAAAGCTTATCCCGAATGAGCTTGGTATTACCATAGATAAGGCTATGGAGCAGTCGCACGATTTGAAAAACCTTTATGATATGGATGAGGAAACCCGCAATCTTTTAAAAATGTCCAAAAAAATTGAGGGTATGCCACGCCACGCCTCCACCCACGCCGCAGGCGTTGTTATCGCAGATAAGGTTGTAAGTGAATATGTGCCGTTAGCCCTTAACGATGAGGCGGTTGTTACACAGTTTACTATGACCGAGCTTGAGGAACTCGGTCTCCTTAAAATGGATTTTTTGGGACTAAGGAATCTAACCGTTATTTCAGATGCCGAAAAGATGATACAAAAGCATCAGCCTGATTTTAGCGTTGAGGATATCCCTCTTGATGACGAACAAACAATTAAAATGATGGCAGATGGCTTTACTGAGGGCGTTTTCCAGTTTGAATCGGAGGGTATGAAAAACGTTCTTCGCTCCTTTGGACCGGAAAATTTAGAGGATTTAACAGCCATATTATCACTCTACCGCCCCGGCCCCAGAAAATCAATTCCAACCTATATTTATAACCGACATAACCCGCAAAAAATCACCTATAAAACCGAGCTTTTAAAACCAATTTTAGATATAACCTATGGTTGTATAGTCTATCAGGAACAGGTTATGCAAATCTTTAGAAGTCTTGCCGGATACTCCCTTGGCAGGGCAGATATTGTTCGTCGTGCAATGTCTAAAAAGAAGCACGATGTTATGAAAAAAGAAAGGGAAACCTTTATCTATGGTGCAAAGGATGAAAACGGCAACATTATTGCCGAGGGTGCGGTTGCACGGGGTGTTCCCGAGGAAATTGCAAAGGAAATTTATGATGATGTTGCACTTTTCAGCTCCTATGCTTTTAACAAATCCCATGCGGCTGCATATACTGTTGTTGCCTATCAAACAGCCTATTTGAAATGTCACTATACGAGAGAATATATGGCTGCACTTTTATCCAGCGTGCTCGCTTTTGGCGGTAAGGTTACACAGTATAGTGCCGAATGTGCAAGACTTGGTATAAAAATTTTACCACCCGATGTTAATGAGAGTAATCTTGATTTTACCGTTTCGGGTAAAAATATCCGCTTTGGAATGTTGGCAATCAAAAATCTTGGTGCCGGATTTATTAAAAGAATCATAGAGCTTAGAAAAGAAAAAAGATTTGATTCTATGTATGATTTTTGCCTTAGAATGCAGGGTAGGGATTTTAATCGCCGTGCTTTGGAGGGACTTATAAAAAGCGGTGCTATGGATAGCTTTGGATATAATCGTCGGCAGATGCTTCAGGGGCTGGATTTGGTTGTTATTGCGGCCGAGCAGGAGTATGAGCGTACTGCAGGTGGTCAGATGTCACTTTTTGATGATATTGAAACCGAAACAAAAACCACCGATATAAGTCATATTATGCCAAATGTTCCCGAGATGCCTTTAAAGGAAATTCTTAATTTTGAAAAAGAATCCACAGGGCTTTATCTTTCGGGGCATCCTCTGGATTCTTATAAGGGCTTTGCCGAGGCGGTTGGTGCAAAAAACACAAAACAGATTTTAGAGCACGAAATTAAAGATTCAGAAAAGGTTTCACTTGTTGTACAAATAAATGAGGTTAAAAATAAATCCACAAAAAAGGGAGATTTAATGGCGTTTTTAACGGTTGAGGATATGTATGACGCTATAAGCGTCACCGTTTTTCCAAAACTGCATATTAAATCCAGAGCCTTTTTAAATCCGGGTGAAATTGTGCATATTACAGGACGTGTTTCCGAAAGCGAAGACAGACCGGCTGAAATTATTTGTGAAACGCTTGAGCCCGCAAAAATAATTGAGGGTAAAACTCGCCGCTATTCAAAACTTTATTTAAGAATCCCCACGTTTGATGAACAAATTTTGGGCAAAATAAACTCAGAGCTTAGTAGCAGCGGCGCAGAGGTTATTATATACTGCGAAGATACAAAAAAGCGTTTTAAAGCTTCAAAATTTGCAGATTTTAAGGAAAATAGTGAAAAATGGCAAAAAATTTGCGATTTTTTGGGAGAAAAAAACGTAAAAGCAGTTGAATAATTGATTTTAATGTGCTAGAATAATCAGGATGCAAAAAGCAAGGATAGTTTTCTGTTTTTGCTAATGGAGGTAATATAAGTGAAAACAATTGGTGTATTGACAAGTGGTGGGGATGCTCCCGGTATGAATGCTGCTGTTAGAGCAGTTGTTCGTCTGGCAATTTCAAAGGGAATGAATGTTAAGGGCATTCATCGTGGCTACAATGGACTTATCAATGGTGAAATTACTGATATGCGTTTAAGAGATGTTTCTGAGATAATTCATCGTGGCGGTACTGCATTATATACAGCTCGTTGCCCCGAATTCAAAACCGAAGAGGGTATTGATAAAGCAGTTGAAAACTGCAAGAAATTCGGGATTGAGGGTATAGTTGTTATTGGCGGTGACGGTTCTTTCCGTGGCGCAAGAGACCTTTCTTTAAAAGGAATCCCTTGCGTTGGCGTTCCTGCAACAATTGATAATGATATTTCGGCTACCGATTATACTATCGGTTTTGATACTGCTATGAATACAGCAGTTGAGATGGTGGATAAGCTTCGTGATACAACTCAGTCTCACGAGCGTTGCAGCGTTGTTGAGGTTATGGGTAGACACGCAGGCCATCTTGCACTTCAAACCGGTCTTGCAGTTGGAGCAGTTGCTATTATGGTACCTGAAATTCCTTGCGAGATAGATAGCGTAATTAAAAAGATTGAAATTACCCGTAAAAACGGTAAGGAGCATTTTATTGTAGTAGTTGCTGAGGGCGTTGAGAAAAATGTTGCAGAAATTGCCAAAGAGATTGAAGCTGCAACAGGTGTTGAATCTCGTGCTACTATTTTGGGTCATGTTCAGCGTGGAGGTACTCCCACGGTGCGTGATAGAGTTATGGCAAGCTATATGGGTAGCGCTGCTGTTGAGTTGCTTGCTAAGGGCATTGGAAACCGTGTAATTTGCTATGATAATGGTAAGATTATCAATCGTGATATTTACGAGGCACTTCAAATGAAAAAAACTTTCGATGTTGAGGCCTACCGAATTGCAGATGCAATCTCCTGTTAAATATAATATGTAAAAATTTTCACCGCCTTTGGATTTTCTCCAAGGGCGGTTTCGTTATATGTAATATTAGTTTTTTTATGCGGCTACACTTTTTTAGGGGTGTGGCCATATTTCTTTTTAAAAAGTCTTGTGAAAAATGAAAGATTTGAAAATCCACAAGCCTCGGCGGTTTCTGCAATGGTGTATTGACCGCTTTGAAGTAGTATTTTAGCATTGTTAAGTCTTATATCATTTCTGTATTCTATGGGTGATTTACCTGTAAATTCTTTAAAATATCTGCGAAAGCTTACTTCGCTCATATCACAAAGTTCGGCGTAGTATAAAACGGCTTCATTTTTGTTCCAGTATTCCGTAATTTCGGTAAGGGCAGGTTGCAGCCTTTTGAATTTTTGCGGTAATGAAAAGTAGTTTTCGTCAATCTGCCACATCATATTATAAAAACAATGAGGATAATAAAAGCTCGCTTTGCGTGAATCAAAATTTTTAAAAAAGTTTTCTATAAGCTCGGCAATATTTGGCAACTGAATTACTGTAGGATTTAATAAATACTGCGGTAGTTGGCCATCTGAAATATCAAACTGTACTATTTTAATCTTGGTGTCTTCGGTTGAATAAATGCTACTGTAAACGCAGCTCTTAGGTATAAAAACCACTTCACCCGCCTTTACGGTAATATTTCTTTTTTTACCGCTGTAAAAGGTGTACTCAATCGCACCTTTTACAGTGTATATAAACCCGTGCTTGGGGCGGCCACTTTTAAAAAAATGTTTGAAGCCAGAAGGACGAGCCACCTCTAAAATATTTATGTTTTTCACTTTAAAATCAGGCTCATTAAAAAAGTATTCTTTTCTCATTTTATCACCCAATTATATATTAAACTTTATTTTTGATTTTGTCAATCTAAAATGAGCAAATAGTGTTAAAAAACATCGTATATGTCATTGTTTTGTGATTGAATTGTGATTATAATAATTATAGTAGTAGCAATTATGATGATTATGCAAAAGGAGAAAAGTATGGATAAAAACTATTTGCTCAAAACGCAAAATGCTAAGCGGCTTTATTTTGAAGCAGCCGCCTCGTTGCCTATTATTGATTTTCATAATCATATATCGGTATCGGAGTTGGCGGTCAATAAAAGCTACGAAAACATATACGAGCTTTGGTTAAGGCCTGACCCATACAAGCACCGGCTTATGCGTATTTGTGGAGTACCCGAATTTTATATCACAGGCGGCGCTTCACCATATGAAAAGTTTTTTAATTTCTGCAGTATTTTCCCACTACTTGCAGGAAATCCCGTTTATGATTGGTCACGCATGGAGCTTGCACAGGTGTTTGGAATTTCTAATTTACCTACAGCAGATAGCGCTGAATATTTATGGAGCCAAATTAACGAAAAACTTTGCTCTTCTCAGTTTTCAGCGGTCAATATTTTAAAACAATTCAATATTGAGTATCAATCGCCGGTTGCTACCCTGTTGGATGATTTAACCCCCTTTAACGGTAAGGATATAGTGCCGTCACTCAGGGGAGATAATCTTCTCTCACCCGATAATAATTTTTTATATGAGCTAAAAACAAAAACTGGAATAGAAATAACTAATACTGACTCTTACCTACAAGCAATTTGTGTGGTTTTAGATGATTTTTCAGCGGCCGGTTGTAATTTTGCAGACCATTCTTTAGATTCTGATTTTTTTGAAAAAAATGAAAATGGTACTGAAATACTAAAACGTTTGGCAACCGAATATTCAAAAAGAAACTGGACTTTACTTTTACATATTGGTGCAAAAAGAGAAACAAGTACAAGGCTTAGAGATATTGCAGGCCCTGCAGGTGGCTATGCTGCAACCTCAAATAATTTTCCGCTTTCAAAGCTCATTGATTTTTTAGGAGAGGTAGAGGCCGAAGGCAGTTTGCCCGATACAATACTTTTCCCTCTCAATATGAGCGATCAGTCACCCATTTCAATACTTCAGGGCTCCTTTTGTGAGGATAATGTATCCTCAAAGGTTCAGCTTGGCCCTGCTTGGTGGTGGTGTGACCATTCTTTGGGTATTAAAAACACATTGGCCTCTATTTCGTCATTTGGCGTCTTATCGCAGTTTATAGGTATGACAACCGACTCTCGAAGTATTCTTTCTTTTGTAAGGCACGATTATTTCAGACGCATTCTTTGTAATTGGCTTGATAATCAGAATACCCTAGAGGAGTGGGAGCTTCCCTTTGAACAACAAAAAGAAATCATTGAAAAAATTTGTTATAAAAATGCAAAAACAAAAATAATAAAGAGGTAATAATTATGGAAAAATATTTTAACGGAAAAGTAGCTGTAATTACAGGTGCGGCAGGTGTAATCTGCTCTGAGGTGGCAAAGGATCTAGCGAGTCTTGGTGTAAAGCTTGCACTTGTTGACCGAAATGCAGAAAATCTTAAGAATATCGCAGACGAGATAACCTCTTTAAATGGCGAATGTACTTGCTATACTTGTGATGTTACAGATAAAAATTCAGTAGACGAGCTTGCAGAAAAGGTTATAGAGGATTTTGGTAAGTGTGATTTTTTAATTAACGGTGCAGGCGGCAATAACGCCAAGGCACAGCCTAAAATCACCGAATTTGACCCACGAGAGTTGGAAGATGATGAGGTAAACGGCATATATAATGTTGATATGGATGCCTTCGAGGGTGTTATAAAGCTCAATACAATGGGTACTGTTTATCCTCTTTTAGCCTTTGCAAAATATATGACGAAATCCGGTGGCGGAAGTATAGTGAATTTTGCATCAATGAACACCTATTGCCCCCTTACAAGAAACTTTGCTTATGCAATGTCAAAGGCGGCAGTAGCAAACTTTACTCAAGCCTTTGCGGCATATTTTGCAAAATGTAAAATCAGAATAAATGCCGTTGCACCGGGATTTATTTTAAATCCACGCAGCAAGCTGATTTTAGGCACCGTTGAAGAAGGTCTTACAAAAAGGGGACAGGATGTAATAGACCACACCCCAATGGGTGATTTCGGCAGCGCTCAGGATATGTGCGGTACCATTCGTTACCTTTTAGATGAAAATCTCTCAAGCTTTGTTACGGGTGTTACAATTCCTGTAGATGGCGGATTCTTGACCTTAAGTGGGGTGTAAAGAATGATTTTAGCCGATTATTTTAAAAGCGAAAAGGATGCTACATGGGATTTCGCTCTGCAGTCGGGCGTAAAGCATGGTGTAATTCGTCTGCCCGAGGATGAGAAATTTGATATAACCGAAAAATCCCATTGGCAAAAAGTTCATAAAAATTTTATCGATTTTGGTATCACTCCTTTGGTTATTGAACCAATGCCAAATGATCTGCACGACCACATTAAAGCAGGGGATGAAAAGCGTGATGAGTGCATAGAAAAGGTTATAAAAATGTTTCCGCTTATGCGTGATTTTGGTATAGATACCATCTGCTTTAACTGGATGGCGCATATCGGTTGGCTTCGTACCTCTTCAGATTATCCCGAGCGTGGCGGTGCTACAGTAACCCGGTTTAAAATGTCCGATTTTAAGCCATCCGGCAAAAAGATCACCGCAGATGAGCTTTGGCAGAATTATACTTACTTTATCAAAGCGGTAATTCCCGAGGCCGAAAAATACGGCATTAAGCTTGCACTTCATCCCGATGACCCACCCGTACCGAGACTCGGCGATGTAGAGCGAATTATGATTTCACGTAACAACATAAGAAAAGCCGTTTATGATATATGCCCCAGCGATAGTCTCGGCATTACAATGTGTCAGGCAAACTTTTTTATAATGGGTGAAAATTTAGAGGATACTATACGAGAGTTTGCTAAAAAAATTCATCTTGTTCATTTCCGTAACACAAAGGGTGAGCCGAATCATTTTCGTGAAACCTTCCACGATAACGGCGATATTGATATGGCCGAGCTTATGAAAATTTACTTTAAATATGGCGTGGATGTGCCTATTCGTGTTGATCACGTTCCAACTCTATTGGGCGAAAAATCCACCCTTGCAGGCTATGATGCCTTAGGACGACTTTTTGCAATAGGATATTTAAAGGGCATTATTGAAGCAACCGAAAAAGGAGTAGAAAAATAATGATTAAAATTTCTGATAAAGTAATAAAAAAGCAGGAAAATTTCTGGAATCATTGTCTTTTCCATCCTACCGATGCCATCGAGGATTCTTGGGGTAAAAGAATTTTAGACCGTATTGCTGAGGATAAGGCGGCCAAAGCAATTAGAATTTATGCAATGCTTGAAGATATTGTATATATCGATATGAACGGCAAGCTTTGTTACGATTTCCGTGCAAACGATTTAAGACTAGATTACCTTAGTGAAAAGGGATTTGATATTCTTATAGCATTAGCCGCTATGCCCGATTGTATAGCAAAATCCTCAAAAAACAAAACTAGTGTCTCCTTTAACAAAACACGCTATAAGGGTAAAATGTTCAACACATCACCACCCGCCGATTATAAAGTGTGGGAAGAGGTTTGTTATGAATATATGAAGCATATCGTGGAGCGTTATGGCATAGAGAGAGTATCCAATTGGAGAATTCAATGCTTTAACGAGCCTGATATACCGGAATTTTTTATGTCTGATCTTCCGCATGGAGCCATTGCAGAGCGTATTAAGGAATATTGTAAACTATATAAAGCCTTTGAAAGTGCAGCTTGCCGTGTTTCAGATAAGCTTAAAATAGGCGGACCTGCATTGGCACTCTATATTGAGGATTTTTTAATTCCTTGGTTAGAGTATGTTAAGGCCGAGAATCTTAAAATTGATTTTATATCTTATCACAATTACGGTTGTTTAGGTTTTTTCGATGCCAGCAAGCTTGGAGTCAATGCCCTTAATGCGGATAATCATTTTAATAAACATCAAAGACTTGTAAATGCTGTTACTAAATGCGGTTATCAGCATTTGCCTATTGTTATGGATGAATGGGGTACCGTTGGTGGAGGATTTAAAAACATCACTCAAGTCCCCGAGCTTATTTTCCGTGAAAATGAGGTTTTTCCCGCATTCTTTGCAAAGCTTATCACAAAATTTATAAATTCCGACTACATAGTAGATAAGCTTATGCTTTGTCTTTCAGGTCAGCACGAAATGACCGAGGAGTTTACAGGTTTTCGTGGTTTCTTTACAATGAACAATATTGCAAAGCCAATTTATAACGGATTTGTTTTAGCAGCAAGATTAAAGAAAAATATTCTGGCTTGCGATTTTGAAGACGATAACCTTTTTATTATTCCTACCAAAGATGAAAATAATAATCTTTCGGTTTTAGTTTCATATTCTGACGATGATTTTAGTGAGTCTTTACCCGAAAAAACGGAAACCATTATTTTTAATGAAGATATATCAGGCAAAAAAGTTACCGTATTTTGTATAGATAAAACCCATACAAATCCTTACAGAATGTATGAAAAAATGGGTGTAGAGGTTCCGTCAAACGAACAAATAGAAATGCTCCGTGAAGAGGGCCGACTTAAACCAATTGCCGAATACATTGCAGGCGAAAAAGAAGAAATCGCCTTGAATTTAACCGCAAATTCCTGCACCCTAATTATGGTGGAATAAAAAAAGGGGGGACTATTATGTTTAAAAGATTTGGTGTTATGATGGATATGTCTCGAAACGGTGTTATGAAGCCAGAGCAGGTTAAGCAGTATGCCTTAACAATAAAAAAACTGGGCTATAATATGATTCAGCTATACACCGAAGATACATATGAGATTCCCGAAGAGCCTTACTTCGGATATTTAAGGGGCAGATATTCTAAAGAAGAACTTAAGGATATAGTAGAGTATTGCAATTCTATAGAAATTGAGGTTATTCCCTGTATTCAGACCCTTGCCCACTTAAATCAGATGTTCTATTGGAAGGAGTTTCAACAGTTTAGAGATCAGGATGACGTTTTGCTTGTGGGTGACGAACGCACCTATAACCTTATTGAAAAAATGTTTAAAAATATGCGTGAGTGTTTTACATCAAACCTTATTCATATAGGTATGGATGAAGCCCATTCTTTAGGTAGAGGTCAGTATCTGGATATTCACGGCGGTGAAAACCGATATGATATTATACGTAAGCATTTAGAGAGAGTTATCTGTCTTGCCGAAAAATACGGTTTTCGCCCTATAATGTGGTCTGATATGTTTTTCAGAATCGCAAATAACGGTGACTATTTCAGCACTAATCCCGATATTATCAGCGATGAGATTTTGGCCTCCTGTCCCGATGGTGTCGATCAGGTTTATTGGGATTATCACAGAGATAAAAAGGAGCATTATGATGTAATGCTTGAATCTCATAAGCGTTTTGGTGGCGAAAGCTGGTTCGCAGGCGGTGCTTGGACCTGGATGGGCTTTGCCTCCAATAACGATTGGAGTCTTAAAACAATGCTCCCCGCTATGCAGTCCTGTAGAGAAAAGGACGTTCAGAATATTATGATGACGGTGTGGGGAAACTACGGTAAGCTTTGTTCATACTATGCCGTTTTGCCCTCTCTTTATGCTATCCGTCGTTTTTATGATGGTGTAGAGGATATGGCACAGATTAAAGAGGAATTCGGCAAAATAACGGGTGAAAACTTTGATAATATGATGAAGCTTGACATCCGTGTGGATGTTGGTCCCGTTGATAAGGAATATTCCACAACGCCATATACATATCTTCTTTTTAATGACCCACTTTTGGGAATGGTAGATGCTCATATTGTAGGTAGCCGCAGAAAAGAGTTTGAAGAGGTAGCCGAACAATTTGAAAATGCAGCCAAAACAAGCAAGTTTTCAACAATATTTAAAAGTCAGGCAGCCCTTTGCCGTGCCCTTGCCGTTAAATATGACCTTGGTGTTCGTACCCGAAAAGCATACAGAGAAAAGAATATGGATGAAATTAAGACTATATGCGATGACTACCTGCTTGCTATGACAAGAATAGAGGAGTTTGTAGCCTGCTTCCGCAGGCATTGGTTTGAGGAAAACAAGCCTCACGGTGTAGATGTTATCGAAATCAGAATAGGTGCACTTTTAATGCGACTTCGCTTTGCAAGGGAACGACTTATTTCCTTTATGGCGGGGGATATAGATAAAATTGATGAGCTGGATGAAGAAATTTTACTCTTCAGAGGTCATGGCTGTAATGCGGTAAATCATCAGCAATTACCCGCACTTAATCGATGGATATGCATAGCATCGCCTAACAATTTGTAGAGAGGATTTATTATGAAACTTAACAGTAGAGAAGAAATAATTGCTCTTACCCCACTTTGGAAAGGGGAGCGTTTCCCCGACGGACGCCCCAAGGTGCCTCAGAAATATCTTGATGAAATGCAAAAAATGACTTTAGAGGAGCTTTGGAAACCTATTTATTTAAAGGGGTATGAAAGTCAGTTCGAGGGTGATTTAAAAACTCTTCACGATGATGGCAGAAAGCTTATCGGCCGTGCGGTTACGGCAACCTATGTACCCACAAGACCTGATTTGCTTGATGTTATGATGTCTGTCGGAAAAGAGGAGGGCCGTAGCGGTAACTTCAATCAATGGGTAATCGATACTCTGGTTGAGGGTGACGTAGTTGTTGTAGATATGTATGATAAAATCTACAAAGGCACCTTCTTGGGTGGAAATCTCACTACTGCCATTAAAACCCGCACAAAAACGGGCGGTGGCGTAATTTGGGGCGGCATTCGTGATGTGGAGCAGATGAAGCAGGTGCCCGACGTTCAGGTTTACTATCGTGGAATAGATCCAACCCCCATTCGTGAATTTGTAATGAAGGATTTTAACTCAGTCACAAGAATAGGCAAGGCAACCGTTCTGCCGGGCGATATTGTTTACGGTGCAGGCGGTGGAGTGCTGTTTATACCCTCCCACTTAGTACAGGAAGTGGTTGAGGGAGCGGCAAAAACCCACGTTAAGGATGATTTTGGCTTTGAAATGATAACTCAAAATAAATTCACAACTGCACAGATTGACCGAGCTACCTGGACAAAGGAAATGCTTGATATGTTGGTTGAGTGGATAAATACCGACCCAAGAGGAGAAAAATATCGTTATTTAGATTGGTCAGAGGAATATTATATGGCCGAAAATGGTGATCCTAACGATACACAAACAATGTTATAATATTTTTTCAATACCCACGCCGGATTTTAAGGTGTGGGTATAATGCTTTTTAACATTTTTTAACAAACTTGAAAAAATATGATGGACTTTTTTAAATTTGTGTGTTATACTCATTATGTGCCCGAATGGGAAAAAGAAAATTAAGGAGAAATTTTTATGCAGACAGAAAAAGCTTATTTGCTTGCAAAAGAACAATATGCTAAAATCGGTGTAGATACCGATGCAGCTTTAGAGCGTTTACAAAAAACCGTTATTTCCATGCATTGCTGGCAGGGTGATGACGTTAACGGCTTCCTTTTTAAGGATATTGAGCTCAGCGGTGGTATTCAAACAACCGGTAACTATCCCGGTGCCGCAACCACTCCTGATGAGCTTCGTGCCGATATTGAAAAGGCAATGTCACTTATCCCCGGTAAGCAAAAACTCAATCTTCACGCAATTTATGCCGATACCGATGAGAAGGTTGACCTTGACGAGTTAGAGCCCAAGCATTTTGAAAAATGGGTAGAATGGGCAAAGAAAATGGAAATCGGTCTTGATTTCAACCCCACCTGCTTCAGCCATCCTATGGCAGATAGCGGCTACACCATCTCTAGTGCTGATGAGAATGTTCGCAATTTCTGGATCCGTCACTGCAAGGCTTCCAGAAAGATTGCAGCTTACTTTGGTAAAGAGCTCGGTCAAACCTGCGTTACCAACCACTGGTTCCCCGATGGTTCTAAGGACGTTCCCGTTGATAAAGAAGGCCCCCGTGCACGTATGATGTCTGCACTTGATGAGGTTTTCTCTGTTGATTATGATGAGGCCTATACTAAAGACGCTTTAGAAAGCAAGGTATTTGGTATTGGTGCAGAAAGCTACACCGTTGGCTCTAATGAGTTCGCACTCGGTTATGCTATTTCCAGAAATAAAATGTACTGCCTTGATGCAGGTCACTTCCATCCTACCGAAGTTATTTCTGATAAAATCCCCGCAGTTTTACTCTTTACCGATAAATTACTCCTTCATGTTAGCCGTCCCGTTCGTTGGGATAGTGACCACGTAGTTGTAATGGATGATGAGCTCCTTGCAATCGCACAGAACCTCGTTCGTACAAATCTTATCGATCGTACATACATCGGTCTCGATTTCTTTGATGCTTCTATCAACCGTGTTGCAGCTTGGGTAATCGGTACTCGTAATATGCAAAAGGCTCTTCTCCGTGCAATGCTTGAGCCCACAGCAGATCTGATGCAGTTAGAGCTTGATGGCGACAACACCTCTCGTCTTGCCCTTACCGAAGAGTATAAAACCTATCCCTTTGGTGCAGTTTGGGATTACTTCTGCGAGAAAAACGGTGTTCCTGTTGGTGCTGATTGGCTTAAAGAGGTTAAAAAGTATGAGGCTGAGGTTCTTTCTAAGAGATAATTAAGCTGTAAAAGTTGGGATTTTAAAAAATAAATCTACAATAGAAATTTTAAAATCTGCAATTAATGCGTTTTGCATTTAATTGCAGATTTTTTGTAAATGTATATTTT
>JAFQKE010000004.1 GCA_017397065.1 Clostridia bacterium | reverse complement strand
TCTTCGACCTTAAATGTGCAATTTTTAAAGTAGATTTTGGTGAAGAGAATTTCATAAGGCTACCGCCTATGAAATTTGATGAGCCTAAAGATGCCTAAAAATAGCCATTTAAGGCTGATTCGAGTTTGAATGCTTTGGCTACGGTTTAAAACTATCAGAGACTTCGTCTTACTA
The DNA here is from genome assembly GCA_017397065.1 of Clostridia bacterium. Next base: position 40,819 of record JAFQKE010000004.1, on the reverse strand, counting down.
TCAGTGACTCCGTCACGTTTTATAAAGGGATAAATAAAAAAGCTGAAGACATATCATTACGATACGTTTTCAGCTTTTTATATTGCCTAACTTAAATTCTTAAAAACTAATCTATATTACTGTAAACCACTACGCTATGCTCGGGAATAATATCAGAAAGCTTATTATCCACCGTTACCTCACCAACGGGAGAAAGCTGTTTTGCGGTCTCATCGGGCTCGATAGTGGCAGGGTTATAAACCCTTTTTTGAAGCTTAACCGAACCTAATGAGCCATTTAAATTAAGCTCAATTTCTCTGTCAACGCTAAAGGTGTTTATAACGGCAATACCAATCTTGCCCTCGGGAGACACGGTAATTGCACCGAAAACGGGGTCGCCGTCTGTAATCTCATAAACCTTTGTGCCCTCACAGCCACCCATATAGCGGAACATAAGACCTGCGGCATAATAGGCAGGGTACGGCTTTAAGGAACGGAAGAATGTAGGCATTACGCCCCAACGATGGTCACCATCATGGAAGGCGTCTCCGTTATTGGAGTGAGAATTTGGCCACTGCTGGTCAAACAGAGTCCACATAACACTTGACTGTGCACCCGAAGTCATAAGTGAAAGCATTGCGGTTGCAAGTCGTGTACCGAACATTGGCTTATGGTGGCAATCAAAATCCTCGCCATTGATATTGTACTCATCAAACCAATATTCTTTACCCTCGGGAACATACTGCAAAGCTGTTTTCACCCAACGTTGCCAATCATAATAGGCATTAGATGAAGCAAGCCCTGCTGAATTTTCAAGCCAACCCCACTTTGAAATCTCTAAAGGTGTATCGGCACGGTAGCAAAGACTAGGATTTTCAAAATTTGCGTTATTAAGCATATTTTTATTCTCGCCCTTTTTAGTAAGAGAAACTTTCTTTAAGTAGGCGCCCATTTCGTCCTGCTTAACATCGCCAAAAATACCTACACAAATCTCGGTTACATCACCTGTGTTAAAGGTGTGGGTGAAATCCTGCCAATCTGTTGTAAGATGTGCAGCATCAACCATTCTGGTAGAATTCATATTAAGCCTTGTTGTGGGCTCGCCACCGGCTGTAATGAAGTTGTGAGAATCATCAGGATTCTCAGCCTCAAAAGCACCAAAAAGAACGTGACCGCTTACATATTTATTGTTTGAACCAAAGGCTTTGAGGGTTACTGTCATCTCATAGTCGGTGTTCGGCTCTACAACAACACTTTGCTGTGTTCTGCCGCCTGCTTTAGAAAGTGCGTATACTGTTTCGCCCTTTGTAAGACCTGATTTTTCGTCTGCCCAGCTACCGAGATAGTTATGGCTGGAATAAATATCAATATAATCCTTGACCCTTTCGGCAACATCCTTTAGCATTACCGAGCTTATGGTAGAACCCTCATTAGGGCCAACCATTTTAAATAAATGACGCATATTTTCTTTAACCAAACGGTTATGTAAAGCTTTAACTGCATCACACCAAGTATCGTAGCAATGAGAATATCCCTTTGGAAGAATTCCTGCACCATTTTGCGACTCAGTAAACATTATAAGATATTTTATATTTGTAAGTCCCTTTTCAAAAACAAGGTATTTAAGAGTCTGAATAACCCACTCTACATATCCCTCCAGAGCAACCTCAAAATCTAAATTTTCGCCATCGGGTATCTGGTAATTCCACGAAGTTCCGTTTATGCAACCCGGATTATTCCAACCTGCCTGAATAGCAACATCTATTCCTCTTTTGCTAAGCCGCTCACACCATTTGGTAAAACAGTTCATATTCGGAGTATCAAAATTCCACTTGCCCGTTTTTTCATCAAACTCGGCATAACGCTGTTTATACATAGTACGTGCAATTTTTACACCGAGCTCGGCGGCACGATCGGCCTCCAGCTCGCACTGCTCCTCGGTATAAATTCTGCCATCCTCATCAAACATACCGGCATATCCATGGTATACCGCCGCATTACCGACAAAGTTGCTGTGCACAGGATTATTTAAATCTGCATTTAAAAAATATTTTGACATTTGAACCATCCTTTCGGATTACATAATTTGATTACATTATAATGTTAGATCAGGCGCTTGTCAACACTAAATATCCACCTAAAAACAATCAGATGATAAAATTTATCTTGTTTTTTCTATTCGCCCAAAATCAAGGGGATAAGTGACATTAAACTTTTGTTTTCTTTGCGATTATAAAGGAACGGGAGCATACCCGAGGGTGCAAGATTTCCACCTGCTACGCCGAGTGCGGCGAAGCCTGCCAAACGGATAGACATAACACCTGCCGCAGAATCCTCAATGCCGACAATTTTGCTTTTATCGTCAACACCCAAAGCCATAGCCGTTTCGGCATAAAGCCAAGGATGAGGCTTAGCCTCAATTTCACCCAAAGTGCCGGCCTGACCCTTGCGGATGGCAGTGCCTGCAGTAATTATAGCATCATAAAAATCTTTTGGATCACCCATTCCAAGGGTTTGAAAGGCATTTAAAATCTCAGGCCAAGCCTTTTGATAAAGGCCTGAAGTCACAAGACCGATTTTTACGCCGTTTTCTTTAAGTGTATACAAAAATTCCTTTAAATCGGGAGCGGGGGTAAATGCTCCCGGTTTTCCCCTGCCCTGCATAATTTCTTCCATTTCAAATTCGGTGATTTCGAAATACTTATCCACCGCATCTTTAAGCGGAAAATCAGGTGCATATTTTTTAATGCAATACGAAAGGTGCTCACTAACCGAATAACCCGAAACATAAGGCAAATCTTCTTTTTTAAAACGGAAGCCCTTATCACCGACCATATGGGCCGTAACCTGCTCAATAATCCATATCCAAAAGCTTTCGCTATGAACACTAGTACCATCTAAATCCATTAGCACCGCCTCAGCCGGACCTTTAAATTCAGGCTTTTTAAGCTCATAAATTGCCGGATGCCCTGCTGAAGATTTAACATAAGTTAAGGTTTTGTTTTCAAATTCAATAAGCTGAAGTTTTTTATCAAGTGTTGAATAAACACCCGAAACCCCATCTTTACCTGAAACAAAAAGCCCTTTCTCAGTTTCGGCAAGAGGAATTAAGTATTTTTCCTCATCTCTACTCAGTGTTCCGATTCCGTTAATAAACATAAATTATCTCTCCCACTCATCTACCCATGAAAGAACCTTGATATCCTCGGCTGCGAAGGGGGCATCCGCCTTTACCTTAACAACCTTAGTTTCACCTTTTTCCATATCAAAGAAATTATCGGAAAATTCAGTCCCAACAAGGTCAGGAGTCACTACGTTTACCATACGAGCAAAGGCAGATTTAGCAGTAATTGTAATGGTTGCACACTTATCGGAAAGGTGCTCAATATTAACCTCCAGCTCAGGATTGCTCCATCTGATATTCTTCCAAAGGTCGGGATAATAGAAGGTTTTAACTGTTTTATTTTCCATTTTAAGTTCGGCCGTAAAAATCATATTAGAGCCGGTTTGAATCATATCATTTAAAACCTCAAGCCTTGTAGACTCATTTGCCGCTGCCTTTACATCATAAACCTTTTCAAGTGAAACATTGCCTTTTGCATCGGTATAACGAAGTGTAAGCTCGCCACACACTTCTTCAAGGCTATCATTAACGACATAAAGAGCAGTATCTTCCTTAATTTTAGTGATGATAGGTGCAACCTGCTCAAAAGCTCGTTTTGACGCAAAATAGGCTGCCTTTGGTGTAAGGTAATAATCAACTATTGCCCAAGTGCCACTGGGCCAAATATCTGAGAACATCCAGAACATTGCACCGCCACAGCGTGACTTTCTTGCCCTATGAAACTCTGAATCCGCCTTAATAAATTCGGCATGGAGGGTCATAGATTTTTTTACAAAATCATTAAGATTATCTGCCTCGCCAAAAAGAATGCCCGCAGCCTCGATTTGTTGTTCCACAAAGGTAGTGCCGGTTCCGTCGTAGGGATTCCGTGTGAAATGCAAATCATAAATATCATTTACCGGCCAGAGCTTATCCTCCGGAATGTACTTTTTAAGTGTCTCTACTCGGCAGGCGCCCTGAACCGCAATCTCTGAGGAAAGCGATGCATCAAGATTTTTAAGTATATCACGGAACTCAGCCATTTTGCCCTCTGCACGAGCAGTTTGATAGCTGTTTACGTGACTGTCGCCGCTGGAAAAAGCATTGCCTCCATCGGTAAAGGAATATGGTGATGACGGCATATAAGGACGAGTTCCATCATTGTGCTGACAAAGTCCGCGAAGGGTATAATAAACCAAACGGTCACCACGACTTTTTTGTTTGCCGAAAGCACCGGTTTTTTCATTACCGCCGGTTGAAACAAAGAACGATGGATGACATTGAAGTCTTGCAATCTGATACTCTACTTCTTCAATAATACGGTCGGTAAAGCCGGGATAATCATCAGGAATATCAGCACAGGCAAGCTGAATATCTTGCCATACTAAAAGCCCTGCTTCATCACATATATCAAAGAAAATATCCTTTTCATAGATACCACCGCCCCATACTCTAAGACAGTTAAAGTTGGACTCAATAGCCATTTTTATAGCGGCTTTGTACTTATCCTCACTTATACAACCGGTCATAATATCAAGCGGAATCCAGTTAGCACCCTTTAGGAATATCTCCTTGCCGTTTATTTTAAATTTACAAGCGAATTTCTCATTATCAATTGGAGACTGATCCAATTCAACGGTGCGGAATCCAAATCTACCGGATTTTTGATAGGTATCTACACCATCTTCGGTAAGAGTAACCACGTAATTGTAAAGGTGAGCTCTACCCATACCTATAGGCCACCAAAGCTTTGCATTTTTTACAAAAAGATTATATGCATTTTTGTAGCCATCTACGGGGAAAGTCTCCTCAACAGTCTGCTCATCATCATAAACCTTAATTCTTAGGGTTTTATTACCTATATTTTCATTATCAAAATCATCCGAAAGATGAACAAAGAATGATGCCCTGCCGTCAAGATAAGGATTGATCATAACCTTTGAAATTTCACAGCCGGGACAAATATTAAGCTCCACATCCTGCCAAATGCCCATTGCGGGGAAATTTGGTGCCCAATCCCAAGAGAAATGGCACTGGGCCTTACGCATAAATATACGCTGAACGTTAAAGCAACCGAAATATCCCTCCTCAGGGAACTGCTTAGCTGCCTGCTTTATTGAAATAAGATTAACCGAAAGGGTGTTTTCTCCAACCCTTACATAATCGTTAATTTCAAAAGAATAGCGTAAAAACATATTATCCGTATCGGCAATTTTTTTGCCGTTTATAAAGATTTCAGAATATGTATCAACGCCTGCAAAAACAAGCTTGATTTTATTCTCAAGCATCTGCTCGGTCACAGTAAATTGCTTTTCATAAATCCAATCCTGCTCGGTAACCCAGCCACATTTATTTGCGTTATCAGAATAATATGGATCCGGAATAATATTTGCTTTTAAAAGGTCGTTATGAATATCACCCGGAACCGTTGCAGAATATTCAGCACCCGTTAAAGGATTTTTAACCTTCCAATCGCCATTTAATGAAATTTTTTGCATAACCAAACCTCTTTTCTTAAAATACATTTACTAAATTATAACATATGACAAAAAATTTTCAACAAAATCGCCATATAATATTTGAATTGTGCAAACAAAAAGTGTTATTTTATTATCTCCCAATAATATTTTCGATTTGAAAGCGGAAAATCGGTTAAAATTCCGTGTTCGGGGTCTAAAACCTTACCCTTAAAATAAAGTGACCAGTGCCAACATCTTGGTGTTTCCAAACTCAGAATACAAATTTCGGGCAGTTCGGAAAGCTCCATAACTTCTATACGATTTGGATTGTATTTTATACCCAGAGTATCTAAACACACAAACATCTGCTTTAGGGTTGTTTCACGCTCGGTGCCCACAATATTTATAATTTCATCAACAGTTTTATCCGAAAGCATAGCCAAAACAGCCTGCCCACACTGTAGGTCGGTTGGTTCTTTAATATATCTGGGGGTTTTGGTTAATGGCATTTCAAAATCTCCTTATTTTTTTGTTTTAATAAGTATAACAATTTTTGGGCTATATTTCAAGTCTGTGAACCGCCTCAATATTGTACGATTTGCAAAGTTTTATATCCAAAAAGCTATTGTTTTGCCGAAAATGTTGTATTATAATATAAATATATTTTTTGGGCGGTGATTTTTGTGCCAAGAATTTTTACTGACAGAACCAAAAGAACCATAATATCATTAGATGGTATGTGGTTTTTTAAAACAGATTCCGATAATGTAGGTAAATCACAAAACTTTCAAAAAGGCTTTAACGATGGTGCTGAAATAGCTATTCCTTCGGTCTGGAACACAGAATTTGGGCTTGCGGAATATAAAGGTGCCGTTTGGTACAGTAAAGACTTTTATTTTGAGGGTGGCAATTTAAGGCTTAATTTTGAGGCCGTTATGACCTATGCTGAGGTTTGGCTTGACGGCGAGTTTTTAGGCGATCATTATGGCGGATTTACAGCTTTTGATTTTTATGTTAATAATGTAACGACCGGTTTTCACAATCTCACCTTAAGGGTAGATAATTCTTTTGATGAACATTCTATTCCACAAAAAAAGGTTGATTGGTATCACTACGGCGGTATTATCAGAAGTGTTTCTGCCGAAAAAGTAACCGGAGCTTTAGTAACAAATCTTCACTTTAATTACACATTAAGTGATGATTTAAAATCGGCAAAGGCTATCTTCAAGGCAGAATTATTAAACATTGAAACTGAAAAGCTGACTACTCCCGTCAGGTTCTTTTTCGAGGGTAAAGAGGTTTTTTATAGTGACGTAATCCTGTCTGCGGGTGAAACCAAAACAATTTACTCTTCCGAGTTTGAAATAGATAATATCCGTCTTTGGGATATTGGAAAGCCTGAGCTTTACTGTATATCGGCCACAACCGATACCGATGATTTAACCGACAGAGTCGGCTTCAGGCTGATAGAAGTTAAAAACAAAAAAATTCTTTTAAACAAAAAGGAAATCGAAATTTTAGGTGTAAATCGTCACGAAGAATATCCCGATTTTGGCTTTGCTTTTCCAAAGGCGTTAATGAATAAGGATATTGACATTATACTTAATCTTGGGGCAAATGCCATACGTGGTTCACACTACCCTAATTCAAAATATTTTGTAGATTTGCTTGATTCTCACGGAATTTTGTTCTGGAGCGAAATTCCTATGTGGGGGGTCGGCTTTTCTGAAGAAACCCTTGGTGACCCTGTGGTTATTGAACGTGGTCTTACAATGCATAAGGAAATGCTTAGCCAATATTTCAATCACCCGTCTATAATCGTTTGGGGAATGCACAATGAAATCCCCACCGAAACCAAAAACGCATTCAACATTTCAAAGCTATTTTACTCATTTTTAAAGGAAAATGGCGGCAACCGCATTGTCACTTATGCTACATATAAGCCGATGGAGGATATTTGCTTTGAATTTTGCGATGTCGTATGCCTCAACCAGTATTACGGTTGGTATTACGGCGACACCGATAGCTGGCCCGAATTTTTAAACGAATTCCATGAAAGACTCAAGGTGCTTGGATTTGATGAAAAGCCTGTTATTATAAGTGAATTTGGCTGTGCCGCTATTTACGGTGATCTTACCTTCACAAACGTTCGTTGGAGTGAAGAATATCAAACCGAAATGCTCTCAAAGGCTTTAACCGCATTTCATAACGACCCAATAGTAAGTGGTTTTTATATCTGGCAATATGCCGATATTCGAACCTGCTGGGAGGCCGGTATGACAAGAGCCCGCGGATTTAACAACAAAGGCATTGTAAATGAGTATCGAAAACCTAAGCACTCATATTTTGAGGTTAAAAAACTTTACAATAATTTTAAAGGAGAATAGATATGAAGAGCTTAACAGAAATTAAAAAACCTGCAAGACCCGTTAAAGTATTACAATTTGGTGAGGGAGGATTTTTACGAGGATTTGTAGATTGGATGCTTCAAAAGCTTAATGATGCTAACCTTTTTGAGGGCTCTGTTACGGTTGTTCAGCCCATTGAAAAAGGGCTTTGTGATATGCTCGACAGTCAAAATGGTCTTTACACCCACATCATCCGAGGTGCCGAGGGTGTTGAAACAAGCCTTATTGATGTTATCGACGGTACCGTTAAACCCTACGAAGATTTTAATGCTTATTTAGAATTAGCCAAAAATCCCGAGCTTCGTTTTATTGTTTCCAACACCACCGAGGCGGGTATAATCTTTGATGATAATGACAAAATCACCGACGCTCCGCCCAAAAGCTTTCCTGCAAAATTAACTGTTTTCCTTAAAAAACGTTTTGAGCTTGGGCTTGGTGGCTTTATCTTCCTCCCCTGCGAGCTCATCGACCGCAACGGAGATAATCTTAAAAAGACCGTTTTACAGTATGCCGATTTATGGAATCTGGGCAAGGACTTTAAAGGCTGGATAGAAAACGAAAATATCTTCTGCAACACCCTTGTTGACCGCATTAACACCGGCTACCCCAAAGATGAGAAAATTGATTTAGATTATGAAGATAATCTTATAAACACATCTGAATTTTTCCACCTTTGGGTTATTGAAACCGATTACGATTTAGAGGCAGAATTGCCATTTTCAAAGGCAGGTCTTAACGTTATTGTTACCAAAGACGCTTTGGAGCGTTACCGCACAAGAAAGGTGAGAATCTTAAACGGTGCTCACACTTCAATGGTATGCTATGCCTTGCTCGAGGGTATTGAAACGGTTAAGGACTGTATGGACGATGAAAATATGCACACCTTCCTTAAAAACTGTCTTTTCGAAGAAATTATCCCCACCCTTGATTTACCTAAAGAGGAGCTTTTAGATTATGCAGATAACGTTCTTACACGTTTCGCTAATCCCTACATAAAGCATTACCTCTCCTCAATTGTTTTAAACTCGGTAAGCAAATTTAAGGTAAGGGTTCTCCCCTCACTTTTAGAATATAAAAACAGATTCGGTGAATATCCCAAGAACCTTATTTTTGGTTTTTCCAAGCTTATTGAATTTTATAAAACAGCCACCCCAAATGACGACGCTGCTGTAATGGAATTTATGAAGAATGCATCCCTTAAAGATATTCTCGCAAAAACCGAATTTTGGGGTGAAAATCTTTCGGATTTAGAAGAGGTAATAAAAAATGCAAATCCATATTTCAGATAATGTTGAAGTAAAAGAGGACGGACAAAAATACGCCCTTGCAAATATTAAATGTGGTGAAAACGTTATTAAATACGGCTTTCCTATAGGTCACGCAAAGCGTGATATAAAAATTGGCGAAAAAGTTTCGCCTGATAACCTCAAATCAAATCTTGAGGGTCTTACCGACTGGGTTTATACACCATATGCCGAACCTGAAGCCGAAAAATGCGAAGGCACCTTTTTAGGATATGAGCGTGAAAACGGTGATGTAGGTATAAGAAACGATATATGGATAATTCCCACCGTTGGTTGTGCAAATGCGGCGGCAAAAAATCTTGCCGCAAAAACAGGTGCAAAGGCATACACCCATCCTTATGGCTGTTCGCAGCTTGGCGATGACCTTAAAAACACTGAGCGTATTCTCTCAGGGCTTATAAATCACCCCAACGCAGGCGGTGTGTTGGTGCTTGGTCTTGGTTGCGAAAACAACGAAATTCATCTTATGAAGGCAGCTTTAGGCGATTATAATAAAAAGCGTGTTCGCTTTTTGATTTTGCAGGACTGCGAAGATGAAATGGCCGAGGGCTTAAAAATTATAGATGAGCTTAAAAGCATAGCCGCAACCGACAAGCGTGTTCCCACCCCTATTTCAAAGCTCCGAATTGGTGTTAAATGTGGTGGAAGTGACGGTTACAGCGGAATTACCGCCAATCCGCTTGTTGGTCTTGTGGCTGATAAGTTTTATAAGTATGATGCAAAAATTTTAATGACCGAAATGCCTGAGGCTTTTGGTGCAGAGCAGATTTTGCTGGAGCGTAGTGACAGTGAGGAAAGCTTTAATGCGGCATCGAATATGCTTAAAGCTTTCAGACAATATTTTATCGATCACGGTGAGGGCATTGCCGACAACCCCTCCCCCGGCAACATTGCCGGTGGCATTTCCACTTTGGAGGAAAAATCTTTAGGCTGCGTTCAAAAGGCAGGTAAGGTTACACTTCGTGGTGCTGTTGATTTTGGTGAAATTCCAAATGGAAAGGGCGGTTTATACCTTGTAAACGGCCCCGGTAACGACCAGGTTGCAGTAACAAATCTTTCGGCATCAGGCGCACATATAATTCTTTTCACAACCGGTAGAGGCACCCCTCTTTGCGGACCCGTTCCTACACTTAAAATCGCTACAAATACTCCCCTGTTTAACAAAAAATCTCATTGGATGGATTTTAACGCAGGAGAAATTATTAACGGTGCCGATAAAGCCGCTCTTACCGACGATTTATTTGATTTAATTATCAAAACGGCTGAGGGCAAGCTCTCTCTTGGCGAACAGAATGGCTATGAGGACATTGCTATTTTTAAAGACGGAGTGACATTATAAATGCAAAATATTATAAGCGAATACTATGGCGACAGTGATATAAAGGTGATAACCCCAGATGATGCCCATTACTTTTTTGCCTATTATGATATGCGTGCAACGGGCAAAAGCGGAAAACATCTTACCCACCGTGTACAGTTTATTGACAGACTGCCTACGGCTGACGATGTAGCCGAAATCGGATATCTGGATAACGGAAAGTTCGTAAAAATAGCCGAAACTACTGCTTGGAATTTTCAGCAAGGAGCAATGCTTCAGTACCACCCATATTTAGAAAACACCGTTTATTACAATGTTTGTGAAAACGGCAAATTTTCTACCGTTACCCACAATTTTGAAACCGGCAAAAAAAGCTACACCGATATGGCTACCGCCTGTGTTTCACCTGATGGAAAGTGGGGACTTTCGGTTAATTTTGGCAGAATATTCGCCTTTCGACCGGGTTACGGATATGCCGCCTTTAAGGATGAAAATGCCGATGTAAATCATCCGGAAAATGATGGTATTTATTTAACCGATATGCAAAGCGGCAAATCAACACTTTTAATAAACTACAAGGCGTTAGGCCCTATTGCCGGCTTTAGCGAAAATCAAAAAATCCTTGTTAATCACATAACCTTTAACCGCACATCTGATAGATTTGTAGCGTTGGTACGCAACTTCCGCACATCTGATGTAACGTGGAGCACTTCAATGGTTATCGGCGATTTAAAGGGCAACTGCTTTACCGTAATTAAAAACAGTTATATTTCGCACTATAATTGGATAAACGGCAGCGATATTATTGCCCACTGCAGACCCAATGGCTATGAAAAGGCAAGTATGTACAACATAAATGTTGATACAAAAAAGATTACTGAATATGATATGCCATATTTTAACGAAGATCACAACGGTGATATTCACTGCAGTATTTCGCCCGACGGAAACTACATTATAGGTGATGGATACCCAAGGGACGGATATCGACTTCTTTGGGGGTACAGCCTAAAAACAGGTGAATCCCGTTTACTGCTTAAAGCAGTTACCCGTGAAGATATTGCAATGGGCGATTTCCGATGTGATTTGCACGCACGCTTTATTTTAGACGGAAGCTTTATAACCTTTGACACCACTAAAGATGGTCGACGGGATATTGTGCTTATTCCCACAACCGCACTTGACTTTTAAACATAATGAACCTTTAAAATATTAAATCATTTAAAATAAGAATAGAATAAAATGAAAAATCTGCAATAAAAGTGAAAAAACCACTTTCGTTGCAGATTTTATTTTTATAAATATATTCATCAGTTAGATAAATTGTTGTTTATCGCAGAGATTTTTGGGTGATACCGTAGGGGCAGGCGTCCTCGACTGCCCGTAAAAAATTGCATATTTTAGCGGTTCTTTCACCTCATCCACCGCTAAAGCGGTCCCCCTTCCCCGTCAAGGGGAAGGCGAAAAAGAAAGCCGCTAATCACTGCTAAATAACAATTTAACAAACAAATTTTGGGGCAACAACGTAGGGAACAACCAGCGTGTTGTTCCGTAACAAAATAATCAAAATACCGTATTTTTTTTGCGGAATGACACATTGGTCATTCCCTACAGTATAATGGTTAAATCTCTGCGGTAAACTACAATTTATCGTGCGACTGTTTTTTAGAGAAACAAGCATCACCCATTATCTTTTTGTGGGTACCATTTTTGGGTATGTACACCTTTTTTTAAAACAAATTTTTCGCAAAGGTTATCGCATAATTCACGGAAATCTTTTCTCTTTAAACAAAAGCCATTTTGAACCGTTACATTACTTTGCTCGTATTCAATAATTTTAAAATACTCGCAATACGCACAAGGACAAGCGTTTTCTTTTATAATCACAAACATCACCCAACCACCATATTTTTTGTCCATATAAACAAAAAAGCACATCCCCGAAGAGATGTGCTGAAAAAGTGTTCTTCGGTTAGACTACCACATCACACCAAAACTATTTACCCACATAGGAGAATAGAGAGAACACCTTTTACCAAGGTAGTGTTCTCCTAAATATAGATAAATAGTCTATCGTGATTATGTTGTGATGTGGTATGTCATTATAATAACATAAACAAATAAAAATTGCAACTTATTTCCACTATGAATTTATAAAGCGTTAGATCCTATTGCCGACTTTAACGAGTAGCAAAAAATCCTTATAAATCATAAAAACAAAAAAGCACATCCCCGAAGAGATGTGCTGAAAAAGTGTTCTTCCTCGGTCGTTGCTACACGAATTAACTCCATACGGGAATTAGAGGAAAACACCTTTTACCAAGGTATTATCCCCCGTATAGAGTTTATTTAATTCGTGTAGCATCGTTATTGTAGCATAAACAAAGAAAAATTGCAACTTATTTCCACTATAAAATAAGTTGCATTTTTTTATTCTATAAATACTTTCTTATATCAAGGGTAAGGCGTTCCTCTAAATTTATAAGTCGCTTTGTAATGTCCTTTGAAACCTCGTCGGCGGCTTTATACTCGTTTAAATACTTATTTAAGGATTTTACACCCATATTGCAACCGTCGGTCATCAAATCGGCGACCGTATTATCGGTATTATCCATTGAAAGCTTCCAGTTGGTTTTCATCCAAGACATTCCCTTGGCTATGGGATTTGGTGCTTTGCCCTCATCCTCAAATCTATTTAACTGCTCATTAATTTCATTTTGAAGTTTCACGTGCTCGTCCTTGCACTGGGTAAGATATTTTTCCAGCTTTTCGGATTTTACATTATCCAAAACGTCCTCAATGGAATCAATGCCCATTCTTACCCCTGCATCACACTCACGAAGAAGCTTTATAGTATCAGATTCTATCATAAAAAATCATCCTTTCGATATTAGTTTGCCCCAAAGGCAGGCTTTTATGAAAGGATGATTTTATTAAATTTATATGATATTAAAATGTGAAAGTGCTACTGCAAGAATATTTCTTACGGGTGGGTAAAAAACATCAAATTTTTCAATTGGCAAGGGGTTTTGCCCTATGCCTGCCTCAATGGTATATCCCGGTTTTAAATAGGTCATAATAAACCAATCCTTATAGCCTGCATAAGACTGAAATTCTATCGGGTCGGTAAGCGTATACCCCGAAACGGCCGCCATTTTTTCTCCCAGCTCTCTGCCGCCATTTGGCTGAAACTCACCAAAACGCCAATAAATCTCCTCCCCTTGAGTATGTAGTGACAGGGTTAAATCAAATCCTATTTCCCTGCTTATATCGTATATTGCTTTTGTTTCGGGTTGATCAAGCGGAGCCTCCCCCACAAAATTAAGTGGCCCCGGCAGAGTAAAGCCTGCCAAAAACTTCTGCTCTCTTGCCTGCTCCCACATAGCCGGATAATTAAGGTTTAAATCCACACCATTTATATTTGCTTTCCACCCCGATGGGAAAGGAATACCGGGATAATTATTTGCAAGTCTTATTATGTCGTAATAGTCTTCTCCGTCCCTCTCCATAGCCCCCGTCACCAAATCCACTCCATCAGGATTAACCATAGGAACTATGTAAAGGGTTGTGCTGTTAAAGGTCTCCTCAGCATTTGCTCCGCCAATGCTCCCCGCATTGGTAACCGATTTTAAATACTCCTCGGTAAACTTCAGCACCATTGGAGTAGTTATCCACTCATTGGCATGATGGGAGGCATTAAAAAACACCTTATTTTCCCCATCGCCTATTTTAAGCATAACAATTGGTGCACCTTTCACGCTTCTGCCTATAATCTCGGTCACCGCAAAGGGGTACCGAACCTCTAATCCCTCGCATACAAGCTCAGTAAGCAATGATGACCACGCAATGTTTGTTGGCACAAGAGAAAAATTAAATGGCACCAAAATATTTCTGCCCACCTGCAAATTAAAAGCCGAAAGATTTTTATTTGCATTTTCAATTAGAGAGACCGTGCTGCCAAGCTTGTTGGCTATACTATAAACGGTATCGCCGCCGCTTACCGTATAAACCGTGTAGCCGACAATAAACGGCCGCAGTGCTAAAAATGTATTTTTACCGACTATTCCGTCAGGGATAAGTCCTCTGCTTTTTTGAAAATCAATAACCGCCGATTTGGTTCTTCCGCCAAAAATCCCATCCAAAAAAAGGGGATCAAATCCTGCTCTTTTAAGGGATAGCTGTACCATTTGAACCAAACTGCCGCCATCGCCCTCTTTAATTAAAAACATAAATATCACCTCAGTTAATTATATGACCCAAAACCTTTTGCATATGTTTAAAGTGAGGTGTTTTTATGCTTGTAAAGCTTGTATTACTAAAAGAAAAACGATTTTCTTATAAAATAAAGTATGAAAAAAGAAAGGATTTTTTTATAGTATATGCTCCAAATCCTAAAAATACAAAGCAAAAAAATCTGCTGATTCAGTTTTTAAAACCCTTTGAAAAGAAAATTATTTATCCCAAAAACTTTTATGAAAAAAGCTACCCTGCACCCTACCCTGCCTTTGAAATACACTGCAAAAAATTGCTTTTTGACTTTCTCGCCTTGTGTAAAGAAAAAAAGCCAAAAATCGCCGTAATTGCTCCTAACGGAGTTATTAAAGACTCCTATTATTTGGATTTGAGCGAATATGTAGGAAATATTGTTTTAATAGGAAACAAAGAAAACGAAAAGCTTAAAAACTCTCTATTAGCCCACAGCGGAACGGTGATTGATTTTGTTACGGATTACGAAAAAAATCGGAAAGATACCGAATATTTATTTATGCCTGAAAGGAAACTGTTTGTTTGACATTACACCTCCCCCTACAATATTTGAAAATTTTTCTTTGAATTTTGCTTTATTTATGATATAATAAATAAATTAATGATTTTAATTTTAGGAGTAAAATATGTCTGACATTAAAAATGAAATTTCAAGAAGACGAACATTTGCCATAATCTCCCACCCTGACGCCGGTAAAACAACCCTTACCGAAAAGCTGCTCCTTTATGGAAGAGCTATACAGTCGGCAGGTTCCATAAAGGGCAAACAGAACGACAAGCACGCCGTTTCGGACTGGATGGAGATTGAGAAAAAAAGAGGTATTTCAATCACCTCCTCGGTTATGCAGTTTGAGTATAACGGCTACTGCATAAATATTCTGGATACCCCCGGACATCAGGACTTCTCAGAAGATACCTACCGCACCCTTACCGCCGCCGACAGCGTTGTAATGGTTATTGACGCCGCAAAGGGTATTGAGCCACAGACCAGAAAGCTCTTTAAGGTTTGTGCAATGCGTCACATTCCCATTTTCACCTTTATAAACAAGATGGACCGTGAGGCAAGAGATTCCTTTGAGCTTTTAGATGAGCTTGAAAGCGAATTTGGCATCGGCACCTATCCTATGAACTGGCCCATTGGTTGCGGTGTAAACTTCAAGGGTGTTTTTGACCGTGAAAAACGTCAGATTTTAACCTTTGCCGACTCCCACGCAGGTAACACACGAATCGAGGCAATTGAGTGCGATATTGAAGATACCGAAAAACTCGACAGCCTTATTGGCGAGTACTCCCGACGTGATTTGCAGGACGAATTGGAGCTTGTAGACGGTGCAGGATATGAATTTGATTTAGATTTAGTTCGTAGCGGCAAGCTCTCCCCTGTTTTCTTTGGTTCGGCTCTTAACAACTTTGGTGTTGAGCCCTTTTTGGAGAACTTTTTAGAAATGACCACCGAGCCCCTGCCCCACCGCTCGGGCGAGGAAATAATCCCCCCAACCGAAGAAAGATTTTCGGCTTTTGTTTTTAAAATCCAAGCAAATATGAACAAGGCTCATCGTGACCGAATTGCCTTTATGCGAATCTGCTCCGGTAAATTTGAGCGTTCTAAAGAATATTATCACGTTCAGGGCAAAAAAAGCATTAAACTCTCACGTCCCCAACAGATGATGGCACAAGAGCGTGAGGTTATTGATACAGCCTATGCAGGCGATATAATAGGCGTTTTTGATCCCGGAATTTTCTCCATTGGTGATACTATTTGTGATTCATCCTTAAAAATTGAATACGCAGGCATACCCACCTTTGCTCCCGAACATTTTGCAATTGTTGAGCAAATTGATTCGCTTAAACGCAAACAGTTTGACAAGGGCATTACCCAGATTGCACAAGAGGGTGCTATTCAGATGTTCTTTATACCCAATTCTGGTATGGAAAGGGTTTATGTTGGCGTTGTTGGTACACTTCAGTTTGACGTGCTTCAGTTCCGTATGGAATCGGAATATGGCGTTAAGTACAACAGAATCGACACACCACTTTCATTGGTGCGTTTTGCCGAAATAACCGATGGCGGCGATTTTACCGACCTTAACCTTATGTCCACAACCAAGCACGTGGTAGATAGAAAGGGCAGAGATTTGCTGCTGTTTAACGCCGAATATGAAATTAACTGGGCACTTGATAAAAATGAAAATCTTGTGCTTAAAGAATTCAGCCAGCTAGAAGAATTTGAATAAATAAACTTATTTTATAAAATATTGGTGATATAAAAAAAGACCACTTCAAAACCGAAGTGATCTTTTTAAACGCTATAAACAATTTATAAAAACATAATATTTTATTTAATTTCTTGCTCTAAATCTTCAAAAAGTTCAGAATCAAAAAAATCTTTTACTCCTATGCCCAAGCCGTCACATAGCTTTTTTATGGTGGAAATGGTAGTGCTATTATTCCTACCGCCCGTAATATTGCTGAGTGTTGATTGAGTAATACCACTTATAGTAGCTAGCTTATTAACAGTTATATTTTGCATTTTACACAACTCAATTATACGCATTTTTACTGCTTCGCCAATATTCAACACTTCACATCCTAACATATCAATATATAATTATATTAACTGTTTTGAGTTAAAATAGTTACCTCATTTGAGTTGACTAATGAATTTTTTTATGATATACTAACATTACGAATTTTTGCAAAGTTTGGATGTGAATTTATATGGTTTTAGATATACTAACTATTTTGGTCAGACATTTAAAAACCCAGTTGACACGTGAACAACGCAAATTTTTTATGTGCAACTATTCTGAAATAGATAAAATACCAAAAGAAATACGTGATTTTATAATTGATGTTGCATTGCAAGAAAATAGTCCGCAAAAATTACTATACATTGATTGCGGAATCACTAATATTGACGATATGGTTGATAACATTATACGATATTTGTATTTACTTATTAACTTCTCCCAAAAAGAATTTTACTAATATATAAAAAGCTTGAAATGGTGTTAAACCACTTCAAGCTTTTCGTTTTTATTCTTTAAACATTAAATCTCGGGGATTTCTACTTCAATTTCTCTGCCAAGCTCGGCGGATTTTACAATACCGTCGATAATTGCCTGATTGTAGATAATCTCAGAAGAAGGTACAGTAGCTACGCCACCCTCTTTAATAGCATCAACAAAGGTACGGAGCTTTTTGAAGAAGAAGCTGGGGCCGTTGTTGGGAATAAGGGGTACTTCGTACTGAACCTGACTTCCTGCAACGGTTTTATAGATGGTAAGGGGTTTTCCAAACTCACCGTTCCAGCACTCGGTAGAGGGGATTCTAAGACCGCCTTCGGTTCCTAAGATGATAGCGTCACCGCAGGTGTCAATATGCTCTGCCCAAGAAATTCTGAAGTCTAAAATAATATCATTCTCTAAACGAACAAATGCTGCTGCAAAATCGTCTACGCCGAATTTTTCAGCATATTCGGGATGGGTGGGATAATAATCAGGACGGGTGCCGAAGAAAGCAGATTTATAGCCCGAAACGGTAAGTGGCTTGGGATATCCAACTGCATTAAGAAGCATATCTAATGAATAGGAGCCGATGTCACCAACAGCACCGATACCGCCTGTTTCCTTTTCAATAAAGGTGGTGCCAAATGGAGTAGGAATACCACGACGACGTCCGCCGCCTGCCTGTAGGTAATAAACCTTACCAAGCTCGCCCGACTCTACAATCTTTTTAATCATCTGCATATTTTCGCTCATACGGGGTTGGAAGCCGATGGTTAAAATCTTGCCACTGCGTTTTTCGGCCTTCATAACCTCAACCGCCTCATCAAGTGTTACAGTAAAAGGTTTTTCAAGCATTACGTTAACGCCTGCATCAAGTGCGTGAATTGCACAAGGTGCGTGCTGGCAGTTGTATGTACAAATAGAAACACCGTCTAAATCCTTTTCATTAGCAAGCATTTCTTCATCGCTGCTATAAATGCGCACACCCTCAATACCGTGTTTTTTTGCAAAGGCCTCTGCCTTGCCGGGAACAAGGTCTGCCAAAGCAACAATTTCAACATCCTCCATCTGCTTGTAACAGCCAACGTGAGAGTCGGCAATCCAACCGGTACCAATAATACCAATTTTCACCTTTTTAGATGTATCGATAACCTTTTCTTCCTGATTTTCTTTAAAAGCGTCTAAACCAGCAATTTTAGCCATAATAAATAATCTCCTTTTTTAAAATTAATATTTAAGAGTTTTTAAATACTCTATACTTGCCTTAATACTGTCCATTCTGGTCATACCATTCCAAGGTTCGTCCTGCTCAACAATAACCCAGTCTGCACCCGCATCAGTAGCGGCATCTAAAAGTGACTGAACATCCTGCACACCCATACCGAGAGGACGGAAGCTGAATGTCTCGTTATCCTCAGCCTCTTCATTATCATCAAGGCCGATGAGCTTATACATTTTGCCCGATGCGGCACCCTCTTTTTTATAGAAATCTTTAAGATGAACAATAGGTGCACGACCTGAGTATTTGCGAACATATCCTGCCGGCTCAACACCTGCAACATTTACCCAACAGGTATCAACCTCGGTTTGAAGAAAGTCTGCCTAAACGTTTCTGTAAAGATAGTCCAAAGCATATTCATCGCCGATTTTTTGAAATTCAAAATCGTGATTGTGGTAAAGAAGTGTCATACCATTTTCCTTAGCGGCTTTGCCTATGCGCTCGGCGTTGTTCACAACATCATCAAAGCCTTCTGTTCCGGGACGAAGCTCGGGGGGAAGATAGGGAATAACAATGTATTTACAGCCAACTGTGGCAAAATCTGACATTGTTTTTTCGGTTAAGTTGTTAAGTGAATCAAAGGGAACGTGTGCAGAGATTGGGTTTAAATTATATTTTTTGCAAAGCTCTGCAACCTCTTCGGGGGTTTTGCCGCAAAGGCTTGCAAATTCAACACCCTCGTAACCCATTTCGCTGACGGCCTTTAAAGTGCCTTCAAAATCTTCGGCCAAATCGGTGCGAACCGAATAAAGCTGAACACCTGTTTTCATAAAAACACAACCTTTCGGTAAAAATACATAACAATTTGCCATTTTTTGTATCGCTACACTTGTATTTTAATTAAAAATGTGGTATATTACTAGTCACAAGTAGTTGAATTTTAGCCAAATATTGCTGTTTTAGGAGTAGAACTATGCTGCCGTATTATGAAAAAAAAGGAACAGATATACACCTTAGAAATTCCAAAGCTTTGGGTTGTGCAAAACATCTGCACGACCATATTGAGCTTGCGATAATGCTTAAAGGCAGAACTATGGCCTATGCCGATGATAAGGGTGGGGTTTTGTGTGAGGGTCACGCCTTTATTGCCTTCCCCAATCAGGTGCATTATTTCTCTGATGATTTTGGTGCATTTGATAACGTGCTTTTTATTTTTCCGTCTAACAAAATACCTGCGTTTAACAAGATTTTTTCAAAAAAAATCCCAACTCAGCCTATTGTTCAAATAGATTTGGAAAAAATTTTCCCCATTATAAGCATAGCTCTTAATGCCAAAATCGATAACTCACCTTATAGCGATACCGTAATTGAAAACTGTCTTTCTATAATACTTGCTCACATTTTTGAAAATATGAAGCTGCAAAATGTAACAAAGCGTAATATAAATGCTATTCAATCAATTCTGTTATACTGCAGTGAGCATTACAACGAAGATATAACCCTAGAAAAAATTGCCGAAAACACGCATATGAGCAAGTACTATATATCGCACATTTTCAGCAAAGAAATAGGTATAAGTATGCCGGAATACATTAACTCACTAAGAATTAGAGATGCTGAATCCCTGCTTGAGCAAGGTGAGCTCAGTATAACCGAGGTTGCCTTTGCGGTGGGATTTAACTCCCTCAGAAGCTTTAACCGTCACTTTTTTGCACAGACCGGTAAAACGCCACGTCAGGTAAAAGAGCACGATAAATCAACCGTAAACAACAGTTGATACAATCAATGATAGAAAAACCAAAAAACCAATCTACAGCTAAAACAGAGTCTAGTAGCGTAACAAAGCTACCGACTTCCGGTAATGGTAATACCACAGCACCTACGCCGTCCGAGCCAACAAATGCCACAGAAAGTGCAGATGCCACAGAAAAAACGGAAAGTGTAGAAAGTACAGAAAGTACAGAAAGTACAGAAAGTACAAAAGACACCGAAAGTACTGAAAGTAAGAACGCCGAAAGCAGCAACCCCACCGAGGCAAACGAATAATGCAAAAAAAGCGATAGCTCCTTGTATTTTTCAAGGAGCTATCGCTTTTTAACTAAACTGTGAATTATAAAGCGTACTGTAAAATCCGCCCGATTTCATAAGCTCATCATGTGTGCCCTGCTCGGAAATTTCGCCCTCTTTAATTACCAGAATTAAATCTGCGTTTTGTATGGTAGAGAGTCTATGGGCTATAACAAAGCAGGTTCTGCCTTTCATAAGCTCATTCATCGCCTGCTGAATTTTAATCTCGGTGCGTGAATCAACATTGGAGGTTGCTTCATCAAGAATGAGCATAGAATTATTTGCGAGCATTGCTCTTGCAATGGTAATGAGCTGACGCTGACCTTTTGAGATGTTTACACCGTCATCCGACAAAACAGTTTCATAACCATCAGGCAGGCTTTCAATATAGGTATTGATTCTTGCCGCCTTTGCCGCCGCCTTTACCTCCTCAGGGGTGGCGTCCTCACGTCCGTATACTATGTTTTCATATATAGTTCCGTGAAACAGCCATGTATCCTGCAAAACCATTGTATATGCACGTCTTAGTGAGTTGCGGGTGATATCGGCAACACTTTTTCTATCCACCGTTATATTACCTGAATTTACATCATAAAATCGCATAAGCAGATTTATTATGGTGGTTTTTCCTGTACCCGTAGGCCCTACAATTGCCACTGTTTTACCCGAATCGGCAAGCACAGATATATTATGAAGAATGGTTTTATCGGGCGTATAGCCAAAGGTTACGTCACTTAGCTCTACCCTGCCCTCAGCCGAGGTAATTTCAATTGCATTTTCGCTGTCTTTTGGTTCAGACGGTTCATCAATAACCCTAAAAACTCGCTCTGCCGCCGAAAAAGCTGACTGAAATTCGTGAAGAACGTTTGCAAACTCATTTATTGGGCCTGCAAATTTTCTTGAATACTGCACAAACTTAGCTATGCCGCCTAAGGTTATAAAAAACACCGAGCCCGCTTTGACAGCGCCGCTTTGGGAATACATAAAAAGTATACCGCCTAAAATCATAACAAGAGAGATTGAAAGATTGTTTATGAAATTTACGGTTGGGCCCATTGCGGCACCATAATATTCGGCATTCTGGTAGGCATCCATAGCATCGGCATTTCTTTTGCTGAATCTATCCCCTATTTTTGCCTCTCGGTTATAGGCCTGAATTGTACGGCATCCGCTAAGCATCTCTTCGGCGTAGCCGTTAAGCTCGCCCAGCTTTTTAGAACGTTCTCTGAAAAGGGGACGCACCTTTTTAGAACGATAACGTGTAAAAATAATTGAAACGGGTACGGTTACGGCAAAAACAATTATCATAGGCGGCGATGTCTGCCACATAAAAATGAGCGAACCGATAACGGTATAGATACTGGTCATAATCTGCACCAAATCCTGTGAAAGGGTGGCGTTTACGGTATCAATATCGTATGAAATGCGACTTATAATATCGCCTGTAGCGTTAGTATCAAAATAATTCACAGGAAGTGATGTAAGCTTTTCAAAAACCTGTCGACGCATTGTATATATTATTCGCTGACTTATTCTTATCATTAAAATAGAAAGGAAATATGTCATTATTGCAGATAAGACGTAACAAATGAGCATATTTAAAATACATTCGCCTACAGCACTAAAGTTCACTCCGCTTTTGGCTGTGATTGCATCAATTGCCTCACCGGAATACATTGGCCCCATAAGTGACAACTGATTTGAAAGTAGGGTGAGTATAATCGCCAGAATGAAAAGCGGCCAAGATTTTAATAGATATCCGCCCAGTCTTTTAATTATCTGTCCTGTGGTTTTTTTATCTAACTTTTGGTATTGGGGGGCACCTATTTTGCCTCTGCCGCCCATTGGTCCTCCTCTATTCAACAAAAGCACCTCCCATTTGAGAATCGCTTATTTCTTTGTACTCAATACAGTTTTCAATAAGATGTTCGTGGCTACCTGCACCAATTATTTCGCCATTTTCTAAAACCAGAATCAGGTCACAATCCTTAACCGAGCTTACCCTTTGAGCAACGGTTACAACGGTTGTGTTGCTAAGATTTTTTTCAAGTGCTTTGCGTAAATTAGCATCGGTTTTATAATCCAGTGCAGAAGAGCTGTCATCTAAAATAAGTATATCGGGTTTTGCGGCAAGTGCACGAGATATTAAAATTCTTTGCCTCTGTCCTCCGGAAATGTTGGTGCCGTTTTGTGATAGAATGTGCTCGTATCCATCATTAAATCCATTGATAAAATCGGCCGCTTGTGCAATTTCGGTAGCCCTTATAACATCCTCATCACTAATATCTCTACCAAAACGTATATTCTCCAAAATACTGTCATTATAAATAAAATCGTACTGCATTGCGGTACCGAACTTTTTATAAAGCTCTTTTGGAGGAATAGTGCGTATATCCTCTTTATCAATATAAACACCGCCCTCGCTCACATCATAAAAACGGAGTAAAAGCTTAATAATCGTGGATTTTCCGCTACCTGTAGCACCTATTATTCCGAGTCTGCCACCTCGTTTCAGCTCAAAGTTTATATTTTTAAGGATTAGATGTTTTTTGTTATATCCAAAATCAACATTCTTGAATACAATATGAGAATTTGTACTAATGTTGGGGTATTGCTCCTTTGAGGCTGTTACAATATCATTTTTGCAATTTAAAACCTCGGCTATTCGATCAGCAGATGCAGAGCATTTTGTGTACATTACAAACATACGGCTGACAAACATCATAGACATTGAAATTTGCGTAAAATACTGCATAAAAGCAATAACCGTTTCGGGGTCGGACTTGTGCCCTGCCACTCTGTTTGCACTAAGGGCAATAACCGCAACTATACCAACATTCATCAAAAAGGTCATTATAGGATTTATTGAATTCATAACCATACCGGCTTTGGTTTCTTTTTTTACCAAATTGGTGTTGGCTTTATCAAATCTTTTATGCTCATACTCATTTTTAGAAAGTGCCTTTATTACACGGATTCCTTGAATATCCTCACGCACAATGCGTATCATTTTATCTACCGAGGTCTGCACCTTGGTATAAAGCGGTGTACCCTTTTTTGAGATGAAATAAACCGTTACAAATATAAAGGGAAGAACGGCAAGCATTGCAAGTGCTAAAAAGCTATCCATAATAATTGTTATCGCAATACCGCCCAATAAAAGAATTGGTGCTCGCACACCCATTCTTTGAATCATACCAATAAAATTATGTACGTGGTAGGTATCGGTTGTGATGCGTGACTCGAGTGACGGAATGGTAAATTCATCGGTTTTGGCGGCCGAAAGGCGAAGGGTTTTATCAAAAAGATCCTGCCTTACCTTTTCGGAAAAATTACGTGAAACCTTTGCCGCCATTCTGTTGGCGATAATGTTAAAAATGCAGGCCGCAAGAGCACAAATTACCATAAGCACACCCCAAAAAAGTATCTGCGGCACGCTTTGCGTAACCACAACATTTTTTAAAATATGACTTAATATATACGGCAAAAAAAGCTCAACAACAGTACCTATTATTTTAATGCTAAGTCCAACCGTCATTTTGCCTTTAAAGGGCGCAAGGTATTTTAGAATTGTTCTCATTTTAATCCCCCCTGCCCTTCATATAAACGGCGGCCTTCTCGGTTAGCCTATCCAAAAGCGACTGAAACTGTTCAAACTCCTCATCAGTTAAAGCTTCAGCAATATAGCGATTCCAATCCATAGTGATTTCTTTAATTTTTGGATAGATATCCAGCATTTTCTGGCTTGGAAAAACATTATAAACCCGACGATCCTTTTCGCTTAGCTTTCGTATTACATAACCATTTTCTTCCAAATAAGAAAGGTTGCGTGTAATATTGCATTTGTTTACACTAATATGTTTTGCAAGCTCATCCTGCGAAAGCCCCGGATTATTACAAATGGCCAATATATATGAATGATGCCAGCTTTTAAGCTCGGGATTATCCAGTTTATCGGCTCTATAAACGCCTTCAGAGCGGCTTAAAATATTAACCTTACGCATTATTGTGGACATAAAATTACTCCTAAATTAAAATAGTTGCAAACGCAACAGTTTCGTTTGCAACTATTTTATCATATCTTTAAAAGCCTGTCAATAATATATCTTATTTTCTTATAGCAACACAAAAATCTTCAAAACGTTTTATACTAAAATCTTCTTCATCAAAGAAATAAAGATGATCAAGTGGAAAAATATAGGCATCATATTCGCCAAGCCTATTATATTCAATGCTTAGCGTATATTTACCAAACGCTTTTGCTTTTAGAAATTCATCGGGATAGTTTTCATATTCCACGGTGCTTTTAAAAGTTTTAGGGTCGGTTTTATCGTAAAATAGAATGTGTGAGTGATAAACATTTCGGTCAACAGCGATTTTTTGGCACTCCTCACTATTGGCATACACCACAGCATCGCCTATTCCATTCGCATAACCCGAAGAGATTTTCGTACTTCCATCGCCGAAATAATATCCAAAAAACAAAACAAAGCAAAAGGCAAACGCTGCGGCCAAAACACCTGCGGCTGCACGCCTGTGTGAAAACCATCCGATGGTAGCATAAATTCCCACCGATATTATAGAAAGGGTAAAAAGATGCATACCGTTTGATTTGTTTATGTTAAGGTTCAAAAGGGTAAGTGAAACTAAAACAAAGGTAAAAAATCCACCAAGAACAAAATAGGCGCTACTTAATTTTTTATCCTTAATATCTTTAAAAAGCATTCGAAACAGCTTCACAATACCTATTATGAAAAAGGGCAATGAAATATGATAAAACATACCATACCTTGGCATTGCGTTCCAAGGGATACCATCTTGTTGCAGAAACAGTATTTTAAAAAGATTTTTTATACTCTGTCCGCCAAAAATATTTAAAACTGCAACATCCCCGTTTCGCATATCTACCATTTTAGGAATTGTGAAAAGGTTTGTTTTTATCTCACCGATTATGCCGCCGTTTACAAGCAGGAATAATATGTGAGGGAGAGCTAATAAAAACAAAATAATAAGAGCACTTAAAAAATAGAAAGGTTTTATTTTAATACCGTTTTTAATTATATAAATGACAAAAATAAATATCATAATGGGTACAGCCAGCCAAGTTGTGGAATAGGTGTAAAGAGAAAGTCCGTAAAATAAGGCAGATAAAAGAAAAAATCCATTTTTTTCTATACCCTTTATAAAAAAGTAAAATCCAAAAAGCAAAAATGCGGGTGCCAGATTTGATTCAAGTCCCCACCTACTTAGCATAATATGCCATGGTGATATTGCAAGAAGTCCAAGCCCGATAATGGCTATTTTATCATTAAAAAGTCTTTTTAAAAGAAGAAAGAAAATAGGCATTGAAGCTATGGCGCATATAAGCTGTGGCAGACGGAAAACGGTTTCACTGCACCCGAAAATCCACATAAAAGGAATGGCTAAATAGCTTTCTAAAACATTCATACCACTACCCCACGAAACAAAAAACGTGGGCATTGTGTTACCTGCCGAATCCACGCCATAATTTAAAAGAGAAAAGCTTTCATATGCGGCAAAGGCTTCATCTTGATTAAAGCCGGCGGGAATTTCACCAAATCCTATAATTCGCACAAAAACCCCTACCGCAATAAAAATTATTGCAGCAAGGGTTATTCGATTTTTATAGTTTTTTTCTTTTAACGTTACCGACATAAAATTCTCCCTACAAAAAGAACTTCCCACAAAAAATCAGGGGGAAGCTCTTTATTATTTAATATTAAGGTTCGGGAATACCTTTATCAATCATAACGTATTCAGCGTAAGCTACAAGATGGTCATAATCCGAGGAGTTTACAATACCGTAATCGTTACCGTTAATTCTGACTAAATAACGTCTTGCAGATTGCTTAACAAGCTCGATAACAACCTGACCTTTCGATTCACTGTTATAATTAAAGGTAGCCTTTAAAGCGACTTCGCCGTCTGTATAGCTTGGTTTAACCACAGGAGAGAGGGTTAAGAAATACTGATAATAGGTAGAAAGGAGGGCGTCGTCCACCTTAACTCCATTGCTTCTAGCGGTAAAGGTGTCATCAGATGGATTGTGCAGAATATCAAAGGCATATGTCTTATCAGGAGTTTCTACGGTCATAGTTTTGAACTTATAAATAAACTCCTGGAAAACAAAGCGATAATAATACTTCTCCAAATCATTCTGAAGCATTGAAAGTGCATCTGCAGTAACGGCATAAATTGCATCACGGCCATCTACCATAACTGCATAGTACAGCTGTTCATAATCATACATTGATGCTTTAAAGCTGATGGTTGTTGAGCCGTACTTTATAGCAACAGAGAGCTCCGGCTCAGCCAAACCATACTTTTTGATTGTTGCCTCATCGGGATGTAAAGCATAGGTGTCAATCGCAACAAGGCTGTTAGCGGTAATGCTGAACATTTCTTCTACAATAGTAGGATCTGCATAGCGACTATAACTGCCTAAATCAATGTTATACTCAACAAATTCATTATCAGCAATAGGTGTGATAACCGCCTTTTGACCATATCTCGGTCCCGAAAGCTCAATGCTATCAAAGGTGGCTAATGAACCGGTTTCCTCATCAAAATACTTTTTGTCGCTTCTTTTTGCTACATTTTCAATAGTTTGAGTGGGAATAATAACCGTCTCAGCCATAGCTTCGGGGCTGGTGTTAAAGTTATTTACTGTACCTGCAGAAAGAAGATAAATCTTGGGGTCGCCGGTAACAGAAGCATAATATCCCGAGCCATCGGGTGATGCATCGCCCACAGTTATGGTGTAATCCTCGCCCTTTCGGGAGAAAACCTTAGCAACTACAGTAGGTTTATTTAAGCCGTAAATGGATTTTTTAGACTGATCTTCTTCCATAACTCGGGTTGCAGTAATTGATGCAAGGCTATTTGCGGCCGCATTAACCGAACTGGATGCAACCAAAGCTTTGTCATAACCCTGAAGCTCCCAAGTGTAGGTGGAGCCGTCTTTAACAGAAACAAACACCACTTCTCCATAAGAACCGTTTACAATGATTTTTTCAATACTTTCTGCCTCGGTTTGTTTAACCACAATGGTGCTATCGGTTGTTTTTTGTTCTTCTTCGGTTTCTTCTTTAATAAAAATATTAACACAAATTGTTCCGCTAACAAAAACCACAATAGCGACAAAAAGGGCAATAATTGTGATGAACCTACGCTCGAAAAGGGGACGAACCTTGCGGTCATTCGCCCTTTCCATTCCGTTTTTTTCTGTTAAAACAGTAGAGTTTTTAACCTCTTGCTCAAAAAGTGATTCATCGTTTACGGTAGGGGTTTGCTCCAAAGCTTCAATTTCGTTTTGAGTATCTATCGTCTTCTTCTCCGGAACCAAACCACTACACCTCCAATCACTATTATTAAGGGTAATGCAAATATACCAACAAAGCTAATTATTCCGGTTGTTCTTTCGGTAAGAGGCGTGCTCATTGTGTGAATACCGGTTATTTTGGGGAGGAAATACATACTTGCGGCTTCACGTCCGTTTGTAATATTTGCAACGGCTATTGCATATTCCATATTTCCGTTATCGCCAAACTGCTCCCAAGCTTCGTTAATGAAATCAACACCTGCAAAATAGGTAACATAGCTTGAAACATCATCAAAGTTTTCATTTTGAGTTGTATCGGAGGTGGAGATTATTATCGGCATTTCGCCCACAACATCATTAGAAGATGGGGTGTAACCGTTTGCATTTTTAGGAGCCTTAACGGCATAAACACTAGTGCTCATAAGCACATTGGCTGTACGAGTGCCTTTTGCTGCCTCTTCGCCCTCAAAAGCTACACTTAAGGCAACATTATCTGCACAGTAGTAGGAAAGCTCGCTGTCATTAACGCTTTCGGTAAGTCTGTTTTCCTTGTTGAAAAGAAGCATTGTCTGGCCGTCGCTAAGGCGATAACCGGGATTGGTATCATAGGCCATTCCGTCCTCAACCTTAATACCCCACTCCTCTAAGAATTCGTTAAGATTGGGGGTAGCAGGAGAAGCGTTACTGCCAAATACCATAAAGTTTTTGCCACGTTTTCCATCATTATCTAAAAATTCATCTAAAGCATCAAGCTCACTTTCAGAAAGGTCGGAAACGGGGGCAACCAATAAAACCACATCAATGCCCTCAAGGGTTTCGGTGCTTACGATACTATCTAAAGAAACGGTTTCAAAGTTATAATCATTAAGTGCAGTTGTAAAGGCAAGCTCTGCATTCTCGGTGGAATGGTTGGTGAGAAGTGCGATTTTCTTTTTACTGCTTGCGGCAACGGTGAACATTGCACTTGAAACCTCTGTTTCAATGTTGGATGCAGTAATTACATAGGTGGAATAACCATACATACTGCCGCTGGTACCGGAGGACAAATCATAAAGCTCATAAATATCCTCAAAGGTTATAACCGACTCAAAGGTGGTCATTTTACCACTATCATCAGGGCGGGTGCAACGAACAAGAATATCACCGTAGGTAATATCTACTTCATATTCGCTTTCAAGCTCTCTGAATGAGGGTGACTGAGGATCAACGTATCTTACAGAAATCTTATCATTAAATTTGGGATAAGACTCAAGTAAAGTAACTGTTTGATTGAAATAGTTATCGGGTGTGGCGTTTTCCTGAACATAATAAGCCTCATAAACATAGGAGGTCATTTCAGAACCGGTATAGCCGGCACGTGTAGCACATACAACTATTTCTACAGGATTTTCTATGCTGCTTATAAACTCTTTATTCTCAAATGTAAGTGTATTTACATCATCGGTGGTAACATCAATTGTTGTATCTGATTTTTGTGCAAGAGTGGTTGAAAAAATGTTAACAGCGATTATAACACCAATTAGAACAACACTAAAAATGATGGTGAAAATACTGCGTTTCATAATTTTAGGATTTTTAATTTTTGTATCTTTACTCATTATTCTCACCCCTCCTTTAAGCCCAACGTTTTTTGTCAAGCACAAGATGTGTTAAGTAAAGGAACACTACAACTACGCTGACAAAGAATACTGCGTTTGAAAAATCAATTCTACCGGATGTAAAGGCATTGTATCTGCTTACAAAGGAGATTGAGGTACAAACCTTTGCGAACCACTGGGAATCAATAGCAGATGAGAAATAATCAATCTGCATAATAAAGAAGGAAACCAACATACCAAAAACACCGGCTATCATCTGGCTTTCGGTAAGAGCCGAAATGAAAAGACCAATAGAAAGTATTGCGGCACCCATAAGTGCTATACCCATAAGGTCGCTTAAATATACAAGCCAATTAACATCAGCGGTGAAAGAAAGAATTATCTGATGGATAAGAGTAGCCGAAATAGGAATCATAAAAAGGGTGAATGCCGCAAAAAACTTACCGCAGATAATGTTTATAAGCTTAACAGGTGCGGTAAAAATTGCTTGGTCAACCTTTTGCTTGCGATCTTCACTGAAAAGTCGCATTGTAATAACGGGGGCTAATAAAAGTGCAATGCTTGAAATACTGCTGAATACAAAAGAAATATTTGAATAACTGCTAAGGCACATATATGAAAAATACATATTTAAAAGCACAAGCATTACGGCGATAACAATATAGCCGATAGGCATACTGAAGTATGCTCTCATCTCTCTTTTGAATACTGCTCTCATTATTTATTCTCCTCCTTTTCGTTAGCCGAACCAAGAATTGTGGAGTTAAAATCTTCGTTTTTAATTTTGGAAGATTTTTTAGTAGGTATATTGTAATTTCCATCGGTAAGACGAAGGAAGATATGCTCTAAAGAAAGCTCCTCGGTATAAAGCTCTAAGATAGGCCATTTGCGATCGGCCATACGAACGGAAATATCCTTGCGAGCATCATACTCCTCTAAGGGCTCAATAACAAAATCGAGTGAGCCTTTTTCCACAACGCCAAGGCATTTAACTGACTGCACGCCACGAATACCGAGAAGAGTTTTTGAAATTTCGGTCTCGGGACCCTGAACACGGAGCTTTATAGTGTGGTCGGTTGAGAGATTTTTTGCAAGATTATCTGCAGTATCATCGGCAACGATTTCACCGTTGTTAATGATAAGGATTCTTTTACATACTGCCTGAATCTCGGACAAAATATGTGAGCTTACAATAACGGTGTGGTGCTTACCAAGAGCCTCAATAAGCTTGCGAATCTGAGTAATCTGCTTGGGGTCAAGACCAACGGTGGGCTCGTCCAAAATGAGCACATCGGGGTTGCCAACCAAAGCCTGAGCAATACCAACACGCTGTTTATAACCCTTTGAAAGGTTTTTAATAAGACGGTTTTCAACGTTATCGATACTAACCAATTTGCAAATTTCATCGATATGAGCCTTTTTGGGGAACTTAACCTTTTTAAGGTCATAAATAAAATTAAGATACTCCCTTACCGTCATATCCATATAAAGGGGGGGATGCTCGGGCAGATAGCCAATGTGCCTTTTTGCCTGCTCGGGATGATCTACAATATCATACCCGCCGATTGTGGCAGAGCCGCTGGTTAAGGATATGTAACCTGTAAGTATGTTCATTATTGTAGATTTACCGGCGCCGTTAGGGCCAAGGAAGCCTACTATTTCTCCTTTGGATATGGTAAAGTTAGCATCTTTAACGGCCAGATGACTGCCATATCGCTTGGAAAGATTTTTTGCTTCAATCATTCGGTTTACCTCCAGATATTTTAAGATAGTTTTGAGATATAAACTAAAAAATACATAAGCTATAATAACTGAAAAATATTGCCTTTGTGTAAACAAAGTTTTAATATCTAACAGAAATCAACAAAACTTCAATATATTCTACCATATAAAGAGAAAAATTGCAATGGAAAATTTTTATTTTTAGTTCCGAATAAGTTTAAATTTTCACCATAACCTCGTTCCGCGGCCACAGAGCCTGTAATTTTAAGGCAATTTTTTGTCTGTGACACCTCGTTTTGCAGCCGAAAAGTGAGCGATAAATTTAGTATCACAAAAAACCAAGTATTGGTTTTGGGTAATAATTCCCACTCCACAATGCTTGGTTTAGTTATGTTTATATTTGCTTACAAATATTTTAATTTATCCTATAATATGCCATACTGAATACATAGCCATTTTTTGTACTCCTTTTAGTGCTTTGAAATCTTATAACATTTAAACATAAGATCTTATAAAAACAAATTAGTTCAACTTTGCATAATGGATTTTGGGGCATACAACACCCAATTTAATAGCCACCGCTAAATCCCATTCTACCCGATATATTATATATACCATATATATTTTTAGGTAACGTTTTATTGGTTTCGGTATCAAAACGAACCCACTCTAAAAATCCATCTTCCAATTGCGAAACAGGTGCACCGGGAAGATATATGTAAAATTCGTTTGCATTATCAAATCCATAAGGATCAGAAGTAATAATTTTTACACCATCCTCATAACTTACCTTTCCCGGTTTTTCTTCCAAATCCAAATATTCCAACTTCATTTTATAAATATACTTAGAAAGCTTTTTCGGCGTACTAAATTTTCCGCTGAAAGAACATTCATATCTTGAGCCGTTTGGATGGCCGGCTCCTGTTTCACCTGCGTTACTATCGTGATAACCTCCGGTAAAGCTTCCGTCATCCTTTATTTCAATTATAGTACCCCATGCGCCCGCTCCGCTGGAAAAATAAAACTCATCTGGAAGCTGCTTCCAGATGTTTGAAGCATTGTTCTCTTGCGATTCGGTTGTTTCAGTTTTTTCACTTTTTGCATTCACATCATATGTTTCTATTTCATCAAAAGAAAATCCATCATACGAAAAACTACGATAAGCATCCAATAACAGTTGCTTTTGTTTTTGGTTGCTTGTATTATCAAAATCTTCTCCATATATAGTTTTCCAAGTAAGTTTTAAATCTTTATTTTCAGCATAATAGGCTTTTGTTTTTTTCTCATACCCAGCTTTCGAAATATCTTCACCATTAAAACTATATTCGGTTATTTGTTCATTAGTGTTATTTTCATAATCCGGATGAAAATATTCAGAAAAAAGATAGTTTTCACAAAGCTTACCATCTTTCATATAACTTTCTGACCAGGTGCAAAGACCTTCATCACTGCTAACACGAGTATAATTTTTAAACAGATAAAACATTTTACCGCTAGAGATGTTTTTGAGCAGTTTTGATTCATGAGCCATAGCATAATAATCTATGCTTCCTCCAACATCTTTATCATCTTCAACTAAGTTTGAATTAAACTCCTCAACCGTTAATTTTTCAAGATTTATTTTAAAAAAACTATTAGTAGAAGCTCTAACACTACCATCATTATTGCTACTTATAAGCTCTAAAACGCCATCAAAATCCAAATCTAATAAGCAGTAACCATAACCCTGCATTGGCATATATTCGGGGTTTTCCATCCAAATGCTTTTATTGGCCATGTAAATATCAACAGCTGATTCTGGCGAAAGAACAGTTTTTGTTGTTTCCGTATTGGATGGAGTATCATCTAGCTCAACAACTATCACATCAGTAAAATCAGTATTTACGGTAACCAAATCTTTTGAGTTACTGTTACTACCATCTACAACGATTTTAATATTAATAGATTTAGAAATATTCCGACCATCACTAACATCAATAATGCAAAGTGCATATGTGCCATCTTCTAATTCAAGTGATTGACGCCCATATACAGTTTCTTCTTTAATAACTTTAGGCATTTCGTTTTTAACATTGGGACCTGCTTTGATTCTAGGAAATTTAATAACTTTAAGTTTATAGCTTGTGTTTTCGGTGCCGTCACTGCTTAACACCGATAAATCAAACTGATTTTTCACGGTATGATTATAGGTGAACGTATCATTTTCAATCCCGGCATTATCAAAAGCTGTTGTGACTGTTTTATACTGTTCTTCAGTTAAGCGGTTTTCTTTGTTCTCATCTTTGAGCATTGAACGAGCCGCTAATTCCACAGCGTTACGGCACTGAGAAAAGGTAGGATTATCTTGCATAAACATTAAAGATTTATAAAATAACTTACCTAATTTATCGGTAGAAATTTTTCTGGTTTCGGTTCCATCAATACCGTTCCACATTGAATATGCAGTATGAGAAATTATGGTTGAAGCGAAATGAGAGTAATCAGTACTTCCTTTTCTTTTGGGCTTAGTATAGTACCAAACAACATCACCTTCTCCTATAAACCATTCTGCTTCATTAAGCTCATTAATAGTTACGGGATAAATAAAATTTTCTCCATTGCATTCTTTAGGATTTGATAAATTTCTATTCGCAATAATCCAATCTGGTTCTTTGCCATAAATTTGAGCTGACGAAGTATGTCCTAAAATATCGGCATAAGCTTCATTTATTGCATCGCCTTCATCATTATCAAAAGTTAAGTGACTTCGATTTATTCCATGTGCATATTCATGACCGATAGCATCTAATGTTCCATATATATCCTTTGATACATCACTTCCCAAAACTAATGATATTATTTTTTCTTTATTATATGGGAAAGATTCTGTTGTAACTTCTTCAATAGGTAAATAACCTCCATAAAGACCATTCAAATCATAACCATCATTTATTATTGCAGCTGAAGACGTAATCTGATTTTTATTAAAATTATTATATAGATTTGCAAAATCGTGTAATTTTTCCAACATATAAACTGCTTTTGCATATTCATCGGTAGGAAATTCATCATTATTTCCAAAATAATTATCCTTACTCGTCATAGTTGCAATATTTTCAGGAATGGAGTAATGCTGTGGTTTACCATCTTTATCTTCTCTTTTAAGCGTAGGTTTGCCATCAGCATTAAAAACAAATAATCCTTTTTCTTCATCGCCAATCATATACTCATTATTTGATATTTTTATTCCTCTGAAGGTTGCTTCTTGATTTTCCTTTTTATATCCACAATCTACCATTGCTTGGTTTATTAAACTTGATGTGTTAAGTATTTCGGAGGTATTAGCATTGATTATAAAATTAATACCCCTAACTTCTAGATTATATGCCAACACAAATCCGCTATTTTCGGTTTGATACAATACCAAATTGTTATTATCAAGAGTAAAATACACTTTTTCCCCGTTAAAATAATCTTGCATAGATTTTTTAATATCCTCTTTTGCGGCGGTTGGGGTTAGAAATACACTATTTGAAACAGGGGCGAAATTTGAGGTAAGTGCCGTAGCGTTGCCTTTTTTATCGGCAGATATAACTATGCTTTTGCCATACACAGGAATATCATTAAAATACTGCTGCATACGGTAAAAGGTATCATTATCCACCTTATTAACGCTGACAACCTTCAGCTCTTTTTCGGCATCGGTTATGCCCAAAACATCACCAACCGAAGCTGCCGCTTTAATGGCCGACTTTTTATCGGTTACCAAAACATCAGTAAAGCCTTCCATAAAGGAATTGTAATCACCGAATGAGGGTAATTCAGAATCGGATGAACCGAAAATATTAACCACAAAAACCGTACCGATTACAATGCATATACTGCATATAATTGCAATCAGCGCCTTTGTTTTTTTGCTTTTATTTTTCTTCTTTATCGGTTCTGCGCTGGGTTCATCGGTAAAAACTTCCCCTATTGGGAGGTTATCATACAAAACCTCTGTAGGCTTACTATTCGTTTTCTCTTTATCACATTCGGGACAAAGACCGGTTGTGAGATCTATAGCAAATCCACATTTGCTGCAAAAATTAGCCATTTTTTTATACTCCTTTTAGTGCTTAAATTTAAATATTTATAATAATATAAATATTATAACAAATTATTCAATTATTGTATACTCAAACATTTCATAGTGAAGTCTTGTTTCGATGTCTGTCCCCTCGGGGAGAAGTGCAAGTGCTATGAAAATCTGGTTTTCTGTATCGCCGCCAACTTCCTTTAAATAGGCGTACTCACCCTCGATTTTTGTTACAATATAATCCTTAGGTTCCATAATTTATTCCTCGCTTAAATATTTGTTAAGATAATTTAAAACTCTTTTTTTATCTGCCGACCACAGCGGAGCAATCAGGTCGCTTTTAGCACCGTCGCCGGTGATTCGGTGTACCGTAATGTCATCGCTCAAAACGGCTATGCACTTTTTCAAGATTTTTGCATATTCCTCTAGGGACAGACATTCAAAATCGCCTTTCAAATAGTCTTTTGCAAGATCGGTGTTTTCGAGCACGTGCAAAAGGTGAAATTTCACCCCGTTTGTACCGGCTAAAACAGCCTTTTGAGTGGTTTTTACCGCATCCTGCTCATTCTCATTCGGCAGACCGATTATTATGTGAGTAACAACCTCAATTTCGGCTTGCTTAAGCCTTTTTACGGCATCAAAATAAACCTCGTTTTTATACCCTCGGCGAATATATTCTGCCGTTTTTTCTTTAACGGTCTGAAGTCCAAGCTCAACCGAAACCGGCTTTTTGCTATTCAGATTTTTCAAAAGCCCAATAACCTCATCGCTTAGGCAGTCGGGTCGGGTTGCAATTGAAAGACCTACAATATAATCGGGTGAAATTGCCTCGGTATAAAGCTTCTCAAGCCGCTCTATTGGAGCGTAGGTGTTGGTAAAGGACTGAAAATATGCAATATATTTACCGCTTTTGTTTTTATGCTCCACCAATCTTTTGGCATTTTCTAAAAGGGTGGTAATATCCCCTCCCCTTTCGGCGAAATCACCCGAGCCTGCAGCGGAGCAAAAAATGCAACCCCTACTACCCACAGTACCGTCACGATTAGGGCAGGTGAATCCGGCATCTATAGAAAGCTTATAGACCTTTGTGCCGAATTTTTGCTTTAAATGTTCATTAAGCGTTCTGTACATACCGCACCACCTTTTTATAAAACGCAAAGGGTGATAGTGCTAACCCCATCACCCTAATTTTAACTAAACACCATAGAAAATCCACAGATAGATATATGCGGGAATTATTGCCGCTAATGTAAATGGGATTCCTATTTTAAAGAAATCAGCATTTTTCACTGTATATCCGTTTTTACGCAGAATACCTATACCGGTGATGTTGGCCGATGCACCGATTGGCGTACAGTTGCCGCCAAGGGTAGCACCCGAAAGCAGGCCAAAATAAAGCACAGTTGGGTCTATTCCAAGCTTGGGTGCAAGGCCTGCAATAATTGGCAACATTGTTGCAACATAGGGAATATTATCAATAAAGGCAGAAATAAGCACAGACGCCCACACAATGATGGTGTAAAGTAAAAATACATTACCGCCGCCCGCTTTGGCAAGAAGATTTGCTGCAGCATCAATAACTCCCTGCTCCTCAATAGCACCTATCATTAAAAATAGGCCAAGCAGAAGTCCCAAGGTTTCAAAATCAATCTCCTTTAACGGAGAAATAATCGCAGAGACCTTTTTCTTTTTAATAAAGTTATAAATTATGCCTACCACAAGGAATAGACAGCATATAAGACCATTTGTGATTTCGGGCTTTCCATCAATAAACGAGGCACCTATTAAAGCTACAATAACGCCCGAAAGCAATATAGTTGGCACATAATCATTAACCTTTGTGCGGTTTTTGATTTTTGGGATGGGGGTTTTCTCTTTGCGGAAAAGAAACGCCAATATAATTGCAGAAATAACCGCACCAAGCTCAACGGCAAAAAATATACTGGGCTTACCCTTAAACCAGAAAAAGTCCATAAAGCTCATATCCAGCTCAGAGCCAAGCATTATAGCGGTGGTATCGCCAACAAGAGTAGCCGCACCCTGTAAATTGGAGGAAACGGCAATTGCTATTATAAACGGAACGGGATTTGTCTTTAGCTTTTTGCATATTTCAAGGGCAACGGGAGCCACCATTAAAACGGTTGCAACGTTATCTACAAAGGCGGAAATTATACCTGAAAACAAGGCCATAGCAACCGCCGCAGCCATAACATTTGGCACTTTTTCCATAATTAAATCGGCCAAAAGCTCGGGCATTTTGCTCTCAATAAACAGTGCCACAATGCCCATTGTTCCGGCTATCATAAGAAGTACATTAAAATCAATACTGCCTATAATATTACCGTGTGACAACATTCCCGATGCTATAAAAACAACGGCAGATAAAAGCGCTATGTATGGCCTGAATTTGCTGAAAACAAGCATTAAAACATAGGTTACTGCAAAAATGGCAAGCGCCCAGTACATCAAAAAAATCTCCTCCTAAATCCAACTGAAACTAAAATATTTAAATAAGTATAACATATAGTGGTTTTATGTGCAAGAATCATTCAAGATAATTGTGCTTGCATTTAGGGCATTTGGGATAATCAATATCGTGGGTTTCGCCGCACTTGGGGCAGGTGCGTTGACAAATCGTATTCTCGACAGTTTCGTCTATTGGTTCTTCTTCCATTTTTCTTTTTTGTCTGTAATATCTTTTGGATTTTTTTAGATAACGAAAGCCAAAAAGAGTAAAAACACCCGATATTACTAACATTATGATTAAAGCAATTATTTTATTAGTTTTTGCGGATTTTACAACTCCGCCTGAGGTGATATTTATATCCGAAAAAAACAAAAGAAATCCAAAGGCGAGAAAAAGCAAGGCGGCACAAAAGCACATCACAACCAGTGGGGTTGCGTTGCCCGTTGCAGATACCGTAGGAGGAATCCTGCCGGTACCGACATAATACCCCGGATTATACATATTCTTCTGATACTCGGTAACATCCTTTAAAGAATCATACTCTGTGCTTATATCTCTATTTTTGCTCATAAAATCACCAGCCTTTAAGTGTATTATAGCATAAAAGCGGTGGAGGGGCAAGGGCGAAGCCGCAATGATTATTCATTATTCATCAGCGCAAGCGACTTCAATATTCATTTGAAAATCCGTTCTCGTTTAATGAATAGTGAAGAATACAAACAAAAAAATCCGCCCTCTTACGAGAACGGATTTTTGTTTGGGTGTTTCGAACTTAATGACACTAATGGAATGTGCCTGAAAAACGAGTATTTTTCACATCATTATTCAAATTTATTTTCTATTGGACTACTAAACTCAAATCTAATAACTTTAATGCCAAAATATTTTTCCAATTGTTCATTTGTAAGTGAAGTAACCTCATTATGTGTTACTTTCTCCGAAGTCTTATATTCTTCAACATAATTTATACAAGGACCTCTTTCCGCATCTTCGGGGTCACCTAAATAATATCCACCCGAACCATAAAACAAATTAACCTCTGATTCGGTGTTAATCCTATCTTTTACAAGCACCGATTCTGTATTATCTTCCAATTCTAAAATTAATCTTTTTTGTTCTTCCCCACTTTTTAGAGATTCATACCACGTACGTGAATAATCGGTAAAAGGAAACGGATCGGAAAGGTCATAACCATCAAATTTGCAAACAACTGTATCTTCAATTATATGTCTTTCACTATTCATTTCATATTCTAAAACAAAAGGAAACTCGCCTTCTATTATTTGAGGCGCGGGTTCGTATCCTTTTTCACAACCGGAAAGGCAAAAAATCATTATAAAAACAATTACTATTGAAAATAATCTTTTCACAATATCACCGCCTTGAGTATATTATAGCATAAAAGTGGTGGAGGAGCAAGATGAAATGATGTATCGCCTTTGGCGATATGATTCATTTGCTTCGCAAATATGATGTTGCTCATTTCATTCGCAATGATGCGATGTTTGCCAATTCATTAGGCGAAGCCGATATTATTCACATAAACAATTTACTTCTTTGCTTGAAACTCAGGAAATAGCGATAACGCAGATTCCATATTCATATATTGAAGATCTCCTGACTCAAATGCAACGTACGAAATTGTGTTTGAGTCTGTAGAAATGTGATAAGCAAAAGCACAATATCCGTCATTATATCTATCTTCAAACTCATCGTCACGTGCATCATAATTATAAAAATTAAACCCCTTATATGACATATTGTTAAAAGAAAAATTTTCAATTTCACAAGATGAATCATATTGTGTTATTATCTGCTCTAATTTCTCTTTCTCTTTTACAAATTGGTCTTGTGAATATTGGACAGTCATTTGTATCATTCTATCAGGTTCGAAAACAGTCGCACCTGAATCATAATATACATAATCCAATATTATCGAGCCTTTTAATTCATCCTTGGACGGCATAACAAGCTTAAAGTTCTTTTCGAACGAATTATTATAAGATAAATAAGTATCAAAATCATAACTAATTTGTTCTTTTGCACCACAACCAGAAAAACAAAATAAAACCATTAAACAAATAAAAAGCAACAAAAACTTTTTCATATCATCACCGCCCTGGGTATATTATAGCATAAAAGCGGCGATAAATCAATGCGGAGCATTGTATTTGTGCGAAGCACAACACTGTTTGCCGAAGGCAACATCGATTACACCATAAGGTGTAATCTCGTTTTGTGTCCGTAAACGGAACGATGTTGACCTAAAGGTCAAATGATGTTTGCAACAGCGTTGCAAAACGATGTTGTGTCCTGCGGACACAAACACAAAAAGAAAACACTTCCCAAAAGGAAGTGTTTTCAGACTACTGACAAAGATAAGTCGGCGGTCCTTTTTTTGCAAAAAAAGGATGAAAAAGCACTGTAAATATGGTATAATAAAAGCATAGAAAAACCGCATAAAAAGAGGGATTTTAATGCTAAAACCATCAACATCAAGGC
>JAFQKE010000026.1 GCA_017397065.1 Clostridia bacterium | reverse complement strand
CGAAGAGTTTTGTAAATAGCATTATTTTTTGTTATACAAGGCTAAAACGCAGTAAATCCTAACGGATTTACGAGTATTTAAACAAAGTAGAGCAAAAAATATGTGTTTCAAAACCTGGTTCAAGTTTAAGTGCTTTGGCTATGCATATATATTTTGATATTTAGTATATTTTATCTGCAAAATATATTGATTTTGGTCGAAAAAAGAGGTAAAATAGTAGCATATGAAAATTTATTTTAAAAACTTTGTTTTGTTTGTTTTGATTTTTGCTTTACTGCTTATTTCAGGGTGCGGTGAAGATAATAGTGCTTTTGATTCATCCCTCCTTAGCGGTGGGAGTAGCTCTCTTTATGCCGAGAGCATTGTAAAGGATGAAAGCAAAGACCAGAGTGCTGAGTCAAGTAAGATTCCCTCAAAAAACTCAGATAAAAATTCAGCAGAGAGCAAAAATCAAAGTAGTTTAAAAACATCCTCAAAAACCGATTTGAAGCTTCCAGAGGTTATTGCCAAAACGGGATTTAAGGGACTTTGGGTTTCATATTACGAATTTCCGTTTTGGGGAAAGACTGAGCAAGAGGCCGCACGGGAATTCGGTGCAATGATGAGAAAGGTTGCAAAGCAGGGGTACACGGCGGTTTTTTGCCACGTTCGTGCCAATGCAGATGCTTTTTACCCATCAAAATATTTTCCCTATGCAATGCAGCTT
Organism: Clostridia bacterium; assembly: GCA_017397065.1. Next base: position 81,164 of record JAFQKE010000026.1, on the reverse strand, counting down.
ACCGGCAAGCCGGGCGGCGACCCCGGTTATGACCCATTGAAAATTATGATATGGGCGGCAAAGAAAAACGGGCTTGAATTTCACGCTTGGATAAACCCATACCGAGTGAGCAACATAACCACAAATCCCGATGAGCTTGCCGCAGGTCACATTGCCGCAGAGTGGCTTACCGATGGCAGCAACCGTGCGATTAAGCACGGAAAGGGCATATATTTTAATCCCGGCTCTACCGATGTTCAGCAGCTCATTTTAAACGGGATTCGTGAAATTTTAGAAAAATATGATGTGGATGGAATCCATTTTGATGATTACTTTTATCCTGAAAATGTTTCAGAATCCTTTGATGCAAAGCAGTATAATGCATATCGCAGTCAAACGGCAAGGCCGCTGTCCTTAGCCAACTGGCGCAGAACAAATGTAAATGCACTTGTTTCGGCGGTTTACAGGCTCTGCCATAGTGAAAAGGTGGTTTTTGGAATTAGTCCTGCGGCTAATATGTCGCTTGATAATTCTCACGATAATTATAATCTTCTTTATGCGGATATCGCCCTTTGGATGCGTAAAGAGGGATATGTTGATTACATACTTCCACAGCTTTATTTCGGATATAGACATCCGGTTAAAAAATCAAGATACAAATATCTGCTTAGCATTTGGGCAAAGCTTCCTAAACATAAAAATCTTAAATTTTATGTGGGGCTTGGCGCATATAGAATGGATGAAAATTGTGATGATGAAGCCGAATGGCATTACGAATCGGATCTTATGGCGAGGCAGACTGTTGATGCAATGCTTAAAGGGGCAGACGGAATAGCGGTGTTCTCTTATACATCAAGCACCTCCAATAAACCGCACAATGCTCTGCAGATTAAAAATATGTTTGAGGTTTTTAAGTAATTTCAAGTAATTATAACAGGAGAGAGAAAGTTGAAAAAAAGGGATAAGGAACAGTTACCTCCCTCACAAAGCGAGATTATAGATACATATATAGAACGCTTGGAGAAAAAGGACAAAGAGAATAAAGGCAAAAAGTACCGCCCGAGTTTTACTCGCAGGCTTAGAGTTACTGTGTCTGTTTTTGTTCTGCTTTTAGTGGCAGTTTCTGCTTTTCTGTTTGTTTATTTTGATGCTTTTGATTTAAATATTTTAGAAAAATTAAATCTTGTAGATAGCGAAAGCTCAAGCATAACGGAGTTTTCTTCCTCAACCCTTAAAGAAACAACAAATGAGAATAATGAGTCAGGCGGCACAGAGGCGGTTAAAAAGGCCGAACGTCCATCAAAGCTTTTCGCAGTAACACTAACACCGGGCGAGGATTTTACGGCTTCATCCACCAAGGCGGAGCTATCGAACTTGGTAAATGAAATCAGCGGTAACGGTTTTACTACTTTGTTTGTTAATTTAAATTCAAGTGGTCAAATTTTCACAGATGGGGCAGATGGCAAGGCGGCATTTACTGCTTTGTCAGAGGCGGCAAGAGAAAAATCACTTGCGATATTTGGTGTTTTGGAAATTGCCCATTTATCAAAAGAAGACCTCGGTACTGATACCCATTTGTTAGATGTTTATCAAGGTTTGGACAATGTGCTTTCGTTGGATAGCATAGACGGAATAATGCTTAAAGGGCTTGAGTATCCTGTTGGTGAAAATGATTTTAAAAATTATATTGCAACAGGTACCCTTTCGGGCTATAAGGATTATAAGCTGAACTTTTTAAACTCTTTTGTGCGCAACATATCAATTAAAGTAAGAAATGAGTTTCCCTCCAAACTGTTGGGACTCATTACCGATAGCGTATATGCCACTAAAGATGTTTTGGAAACGGGTATGGACGTTACCGTCGAAGAGCAGCTTTTAAGGGATAAAAATGCTGATGTTCTTTTCTGGATGCAGGAAGAGTTTTTTGATATAGTTTTTGTTGATGCAAATACCACCACAAATTCGGATGAATTGCCTTTTGAGGAGCTTGTGTATTGGTGGAGCAAAAACGCACCTCCGGTTTGTGACATCGGTTTTGTTCTTTCAAGCGAAGCATCACTTAAGGGACTGGGCAACTGGAAAAACCCCGATCAGCTTGGCAGACAGCTTCAGGCTTTAAATGAGGCAAACCGTTATGTATTTTGTTTTGATAGTTACTCTGCCTTAAAGCAGAATACCACGGGTAGCTCCGAGCTTATTTACAAGTATCTCACCGGTCGGGTGGATGAGGATTATATCCTCCGGGAGCTTTCAATAACCTCTCCTCAAAAAACCGACTTTACAACATACGAAAATTCTGTGGCTATTATTGGTGCTTCGGACCCTAATTTTCCATTACTTTTAAACGGCAAGGTGGCCGAAAGAACCGAAGATGGATATTTTTCCCTGCAGTTGGATTTGAAAAAGGGAACAAATAAATTTGTTTTTGAACACAAAGGAACAACAAAAACCTTTAATGTTACATATCGTCACGTTATTATAAAAAGCTATACTCCTGCATCGTCTTTGAAGCAGGACGGCGACACGTCAATTTTAGTTACGGTTGTTGCCAGAAAGGGAAGTAAAATAACGGCAACCTTAAACGAAAAGGTCTTTAATTTGGAGCTTACCGAGGAAGAGGCCTATTCTGATTTTGCTACCTATCAGGGTCTTGTAACCTTGCCGTCGGCTAAGGATACCGCATATTCTCTAGGCAAAATAAAATTCACAGGCGTTAATAATGGTGCTAGCGAAAGCTTTTACGGCGGAGAGGTAATAATCAATAAGCGTGCCGAGGAAGTTGATATAAATGGCGGAGAAATTGATGTAAACACCCCTCCGGAAAATTCCGGCGGTTACATTCCGGTTGGCAATAAGCTTATAGCAGAGGTTGTGAAGTATCAGATTGAAACCTTCGATGGCGATAAGATAAACGATTTATCTCAACCTTATAACAGTTATCTGCCCAAAGGAACGCTTGATTATTGTGATGAAAACACCATATACGATCCATCCTCCGGCAACACCTACCGTAGATTACGTTACGGCAAAAGAGTCTACACAAAAAGCAACGGAGTAGTTAACATAAAAACTAAGCGAGGTAGCCTGCCGAGCAGTAATAAGCTTTCTGTAAACTCTATTTCCACTTCGGGAAGTCATACCGTTATAAAGTTTAAAACAGATTGGAAAGCACCCTTTAAGCTTGTGCTTTCCCCACAGAAATATCAGGGAACAACCGGTAGCGGACGTGGAACAATCAGCTCAGCAACCTTTAATTATATTGATATTACCTTCTGTTATGCATTGCAGTTTGACGGTTCTTTTGGTAATATATCAGATAGCCCTATTTTCAGCAGAGCACAAATTATAAAAAATACGAGTGACTACACATTAAGATTATACCTTAAAAAAACAGCCGCTTTTTATGGTTGGACAGCCGATTATGATAGTTCGGGAAATCTTGTTTTTAAATTCTTAAATCCTAAAAAAGCAACCAAAGCAAATAATAAATACGGCGGCAGATTAGACGGAATTACAATTGTTATAGATCCGGGTCACGGAGGTAGTGATCCGGGTGCCGTAGGTGCCGTTTCAAACAAAAATCTTACCGAGGCAAATCGCAGCCTGCTCCTTTCAAAAATGTTAAAAGAAAAGCTGCAGTCAATAGGGGCAAAGGTGATTATGACCAGAAGCTCAGATGTTACACTAACACCTGACGAAAGAGTTTTAAAGGTTAGAGAGAACAATCCGGATCTTGCGGTTTCGGTGCATCGAAATGCGGCTAACAGTGCAAATGCAAACGGTTTCAGCGCACATTATTACAACCCCTACACCAAGGCGGTGGCAGATAAAATTAAAAAAGCAACGGCGGCCGCAGAAACATACAATAGCGCCAAAACGGCGTGGCACGTGTTTTATATGTCACGAATTTCAAACTGTCCGGTTGTGCTTACCGAAAACGGATTTATGAGCAACAGCACCGATTTTGGAAATATGAAAAGCGATAGTTGGAATTCTAAATGTGCCGATGCAATAGTCAAAGGAATTGTAGATTACTTTTTAAGCATTGATTAGTTTGAAAGGCGGAATGCCTTTCAAACGTGTAGGGGATGGCGCCCACGACATCCCTAAAAGAATTTGCACAAATTATAGTTTAAATTAGCCTTCCCCATCAAGGGGAAGGCTAATAAACTACAAATTATCTAACGAATATATTTATAAAACACAAAAATCTGCAACAAAAGTGCATTTTTCGCATCTTTGTTGCAGATTTTTACTCTTTAAGATTTAATTTTTAAACATAACAACTGTTAAGCACAAAGAAAAAGTGCAAAACGCTGCCGGCAAGTACAAACAAATGCCATATAAAGTGCATATATTTTTTGCCGTCTGCCTTGTAAAAAATTATTCCGGCGGTGTATGCTACACCTCCGCTTACCAAGAGCCATAGAACTCCGTCGGGGGTAGAGGTGATTAGCGGTTTTATGGTAAAAAGGCACATCCAACCCATTATAACATAAAGAAGTAGTGACAGCTTTTCCCACTTTTTCATATTTATTGCATTTAAAATAACACCTATTATGGCACAAAGTGTGTTTACTATTATTAAAGCGTAGCCAATTTTTCCGCCAATCAGTAAAACCGAAATAGGGGCGTAGGTTCCGCTTATAAGCAGAAAAATGGAGCAGTGATCTAAAATTCTGAAAACCTTTTTTGCTCTGTTCCTTTTTAGGGAGTGGTAAAGGCAGGATACCGAATACAAGATGGTGAGCGTGGTGCCGTAAAATATACCAAGGAGCACCGCTGCGGTGCTGTTCATCTCCAAACCCCGCAGGATTAAAACAACCATACCCGCTACCGAAAGCAGGGCACCAATTCCGTGCGAAATGGAGTTCGAAATTTCTTCACCTAACCCCTGCAAGCGAATGATTTTTTCTCTTTTCATAAATATCAAGCCCTTAAAAATAGATTATCTAGTTTTAAAAACTATATTACAGCGTTTTAAGGATTTTGTCAATAGATATTTATATAATTTCAAAATTGTTAACAAATGATGTTATTTTTTTATATGAGAAACAATTTTTAATGTAATGCCTGCAAGCAGATAAATTATACTTAAAGAAATAAGCAGCCAACCCCAGAAACTTTTTCCTTTAGTTTCTGCTAAAATAAATATTCCTGCAACCAAACCAATCAACAGAATTATTGAAATGGAAAAAAACACACAGCCTATAATTCTTTTTGTTTTTTCGGATACACCTTTTTCCGGAACAAAAGTAGAGCTAAGAGCGAAAAAGCCTTCACCGAATATTTCAAAAAAAGCATCAATTAAAATATCAAAAAGGAAATCCATTGCATTTTCACCATTTTTAAAAAAGATATTAGTAAAATATGAAGCCGGTAGCTCTGATTTGCCAAAGTGCCTGTATTACACCTTGATTCAAACTATTTAACCTGCTCCTCAAGTGCACGTATAAGTTTGTTGCGTGCTTCACGGAAGGCGAGGGGACTATAGTCTACATCATCAAATTCACGGCAAACCGAGCGACAAATTTCGTCGGCCTTTTCTTTGTTTGTTTTTGAAAGAAGTTTAAAAAGCTCATATTCTTCGGCGCTTGCTCTATATGCTTCAAGACGTACCGACATCCAAGGCTCGCTTTCACCGGGATAAATAATATGTGTATCTCCCGGGGGGAGGTGACAAACATAATCGGCATTGCGATGCTCGGGGCAACTTTCGGTGAAAGGGTTTTGACCGGGCTGGTAACAATTTGCTGCCCAATGAAGATAACCTTTAAGATTATAACGGTAAGCCGCCCACAAATGATAGCGTGTAGCAAGCAGTGCATAATCTAAAAATCTGTTTATGGTTTTGCCGCCACGAGGATTATTGCAATCGTAGTACCAAATTTCATCGCCGTACTTACTGTATATATCAACTTCATTTTTATGTTCTTGATAGTCGGAGCTTAAAAGAATCCAAATATCAATTGAACCGTGTACCGGACCATAATGCATAGCATCCATAAGCTTGATAGACGGTGCAAATTTTCTTATTAGACCACTGAGCGCTCTATGCTCGGTAGCGTTTGCTTCATTAGGTTCGTCCGCCACACCGAGGTAAAATTTGTCCAGCAGACCTTTTTCTTTGAGGAAATTTTCCAAAGCAGGGAGCATCTCTGCCAAATAGCAATAGCATTCCAAGCTCATTGATTCCATACCATTAACCAAAATAGTGGATTCGTTCCAGTTGCGACGGAAGCCGAGGCCAAAGTTAAAATACTCAAATCCCAAAGCCATTGCCTTGTTAATAAAGCTTTCCATATTTGCAAATGAAATTTCATATTTATTATTGCCTAAATCTTTTGCGTCGGGTCGGGGGCAATAAAGCATATTTTGTCTCATTCGTCTTAACATTTTAAGGTATTTTGTATCAAGCTCTTCAAATTTATCTGTGCCGTATTCCACGTTATGATATTTGCATACACAATCTTGAGAATATCCCTGAATCATAACCAAGGATTCATCAGGAACCACAGCACTGCTGACTTCAATCTCTACAGGGATTTCAATGTCATCCACTATAATCTTGCCGTAGCGAGTGCCGATTTTGGCATCACAAGGGATTTTCTCTGAAAGATAAATTGCTGAGACTCCGTTATCTCCAACCGTAACGCTGTTTTTAACAGGTTTTAAACAATCGTAAACGTAATAAGGGGCTACACGCTCGGGAATATGGGGATGTGAATTGGTTTCATCAAGCAAATGGTTTTCCTCTACAAAAATCGGAACCATTTCATAAACTTCGGGTTCAAATCCTTCAAAACGGATATTCAAAGTTTTTGCAGAAACACCCGAAAAAAGAATCTGAGTACAGGCAAAACTGCCACGAGGAGTAAGAAGATGCACCCTATCGGTACCGCTTTGGTACTCAGTTATATCAGGATATAAAAATTCCGCTGTATCAACACAAGTGTAATTCATAGTTATTCTCCTTTTATTTTTTGGGGATTATTCTTTGATTATTTCTCCGCCGTTTAGCCAATCAACATTGGAGAACATACGAAAATCGACAAATGTTGGAGGGTTTATATTTTTTTCATCAAAGACTTTGCCGTTTATTTCCGCTTTCTTTTTTTGGGTTGCAACCCACAAATCAAGGGTTATTGTTTCACACTCACGGATATCGGGCAGTAAAATGCCTCCGTCTTTATAAAGAATCTCCTCCGCAGCGGATAGCTTACCGCCATCCAAAAGGGAAAAGGCGTAATAGCACATACACCTTGGCTCTTGCCTGATTTTCGGTGGCATACTCTCATATACTTTGCTTAGATTATAAAAATCCTTATTGTTATAAAGAGAGCGTAGAACCTCTTTGGCAAGAGAAAGGTCGTCCGGACGTAGGTTAAAGGCACGAAGCATAAGCTCCACCTCTTTTTTATGTTCACCACGATCACGATTAAGTATAGCAAGCGAATAGAGAGCCCAAGGGGATTCTTTAAGCTCTATTGATTTTTTAAGCATTTTTTCGGCACGCTCATAATCCTTTTGGGTAAAGGTGTTAAGTCCGAGCTGGAGCCAAGCAAACCAGTTATCCTTATCTGAATGTGCAACTGCACGCTGTAACAGCTCGGTCCACTCCTTGCCGTAGATATAAGAAATGGGGGGATTTTCGGGATTATGTTCACCCACCGTTCCGCTTAGCAGTAGCGAGAGCCAAGGGGCTTGCTCCTCAGAGGGATCTCCAAAATCGAGATAATCGCACATTGCTCTATCGGAAGAAAGTTTTTTTCTTTTTTGCTCAAGTGCACCCCAGCCATCTGCACTAAAAAGCGTTTTTTCAGCAGGGCTACTTGCCATCTTTTTGGTTGAGCGCAAAAGATTTTCAAGCTCATTTTCGGTTATCAGTTCATTTAAACGGCAAGCTGCCTCGCTTTTTGCCTCATCCCACGAGCCGTGGGCTTTTTTTGAATCTGTATGAATTGCACCGTATGCCTCGACCCATTCCCAAACGGTATTGGGAGGCATAGGCAGACATTCGTATTGTGTTTTTGCAAGGCCTGCCTGAATTTCGTTGTAGCTTCCGCTTTCATCATCGGCGGTGAGAAAATTCTTCCAACGGTCACCGCCCTTACTGTTACCCCATACGAAAAGCTTTCTTCCTTTAAGGCGCTTGGTTGAGGTCTGAACAAGTCCGTATCCATCCTTATCAACCTGACAGATGAATTTGCGGTCCTCTTCGGGGATATTCCAGAAATAATCAATCGAGATGACGTTATCGGCAGGATAGGTTACGTCTATACCGTTGTATTCCGGTACAGCTATCTTAACGGGGTGGGAGTCTCTTGCTGTGTAGGTGTTATTTACGGGTACAATAACTCGATTTCCCTGAACGTCGGGCGTTGCAATATTGCTCCACCAATACATAGGAACAACATCAAACGAGGGATTTATTATTTTGGTGCGCACGAACAAAAGCTTGGAGCCTTCAGGTAAGAAGAAATCCATCTGATAGACTACCTTGCGGATTCTTTCAAACTGATAAAATCTTAAAACAGGGGTTTTGTCATCAAGTTTTGTTACGGCGGTATGCATCATATCGCAGGTGAAGGCGTTATGACCTACATAGCCGCAATTCCATTCAACGCCGCCGCTCATCCAAGCGTTACGAACGCCAAGATGGCACGGACGAACTACACTATTTGAAAACAGCAGGTCTTTATTCTCTTTTTTGTCAAAGAGAGAATGGAGCTTGCCGCCAAATTGCGGAAAAAAAGTGGCCTTAAGAAATTCGTTTTCCAAAACGACGACGCTTTGCTCACGGTTGGTGAGAGTGCGGGTATAGTTGTCCTGAGCCTTATATGGAAAAGCGTAATCCACCATTCCGTAATTGATGAAAAGTCCGTCATCCTCACCAAGCTCAAATTCATTTTGCATAAAGGAAAGTCTTAGATTTTCAGATATTGAGGGAAGAGAGCTTACTCCGTTAAAGTCCACCGAGGGTAGCGTTAGTTTTTCTATGCGTAATTCTGTCATTTTTAAGTTATCCTCTCTGTTTTTTGTTTAAAAAGCCATCGCTCCTGTATCTGATAAGGCCTATTACAATTGATATGATATTGATGACTTCGCAGATGCTTCCGCCGATTGATGGAATTGATATGTTATAAATCAACCAGCACGGAGAATCTCCGAGCTTTAGCAAGCGAAACATATTTTCCTTTTTCATATATGCCGCTACGGTGCCGAATATTGAACCTATAATAGGTATAATATCGAAGTAGGTTTTGAAGCCCAAAGAGCCGGCAACAACCACCAAAGCCAAAATTAAATAAAGCCAAATTCCGTGAGAGGCCCATTTTTTATCCTTAAAATAGAATACGATATTTCTAATTAGAAATACTATGTTCAGGCAAACTGCCGCCCAGCTTGCAAAGAGAATATAGCTAGCCATAAAAAAAGCCGAGCCTGCTGTTTGCATCATAAGAATCTGCTTTTTTGTTTTCATCTGGAACGACACAATCGTTAAAGCCATACCGATGATACTGAAGATTTGTCCTATAATTTCCTCTGTCATAAATAACCTCATTTTTTATTTTTGTTGTATCTATAATAAAACAGTTCTTAGCATAATTCAACAGCAAAACAAAATTTTAATAAAATTTTATAAAATTAAATTCGAAATTAGCAAGAAAATGAATATTGAATAATTAAGCCAAGAATAATAAAACGAAAATCCGCCCTCTTGCGAGAACGGATTTTCGTTTGTGTCTCGTGTCCAAAAAAGAACTGGTCGAAAAAGCTGATTTTCTTTATTGTTTATCAAAATATTTCTTTCACAAACATCAACAAATCGGTATTATCAAAAAATTCAAAGGGTTTGGCTTCAATTTCTTTAAACCCTAATGAAGTTTGCGTTTTTATAGATGGCATGTTTTGACCATCCACCGTACACATTAAATATTTAGCCCCTATGTTCGATAGATATTCACATCCAGCCGTTACTAATCTTTTAGCATTTCCTAACCTTTGGTATTTTTCTTCAACCCATAAATCTGTGTAAAACCACTTTTCGGTTTGTTTACTATTTTGAATAAAATGTGCAAAACCAATTACATCGTTCTTTTTGTTATATAGCACAACACAAAAATAGCCTGTATAACTTTGTGCCCGCTCAATCGTATGCTTTAACCCTCTAAAAACCTTATCAGCTATTACTCCGTGCTTGTTTGCTATTGCTTTTACAATTGCATCACTGGGGTTGCTTAAAATTTCAACATTGTTTTCAGTAAAATTATTCATAATAAAACTCCTTCAAAATAATAAATGCTCTTGATAAAACCAAGAGCATTTACATCCAAGAAGCAACTTTTTATCTGACAGCGGACAAAACGACTTTTGATTTTATCAATACTTTTCTCTTCATTTTGTCCACCTCACTTTCATTTTAGGTTGGTAATATTTTAACATCAAATAAATTAAAAGTCAACACACGGTGATATATTATTTTTACATAACATTATTTATTTAATTTACTTTTTGCAGTCTTAATCGAAGCAATTAACAAGATACGAATAGTCGAACAAGTTTTATCAATAGACTTATATGTCATTTCATCAATATAGTCAGATTTTAAAAGCATTTCAAGCCATTTTCCCGTTTCGTTTGCTTCTTTTAATGCAATTTCGAGTTTAGCAATAAAATCGGCACGACTATGTCCGTATTTGCTTTCGGCAATATTGGCACAAATACTTGTTGCACTTCTGCTAATTTGATTGGAAATTACAGTTTCGTGTTTTGCCCTTAATTCTTTTGTAAGTTTCAAAATATCAACAGATAATTGCATAGATAAGTCTGAAAGTTTATCCTCTTTCATTGCTATCACCTCTTTCATATTACAAATTATACCATATATTTGCGCGAAGCGCAACATCGTTGGGCGTTAGCCCACATCGTTGATGCGGAGCATCACATCGTTTACGGCGGTAGCCGTAACATCGTTTTGTGTCCACTGATGTGGAATGATGTTTTCGCCAAGCGAAAAATGATGTTGACCGCAAGCGGTCAAACGATGTTGTGTCCTTGCGGACACAAACACAAAAATAAAAGGACTACCGAAGTAGTCCTTTTATTTTTGGTGCCGCTGGCCGGACTTGAACCGGCACGATATCGCTACCGAGGGATTTTAAGTCCCTTGTGTCTGCCTATTCCACCACAGCGGCTTATTCAGTTGACCATATCATTTTATACTATTTAATATAAATTGTCAAGAGAAAATTTAGCTATATGTAAAAAATTATTTTTTTCTGTAAAATATTTCAAAAATAGTATTGCATATTACTAACTTTTGTGATATAATACCATTCGTTGTTTTTGCTACAACTAATTTATATGTCTTTTCGGGCATAATATATTTATGTAGGTGATAAATATGTGTGGTATAGTAGGATTTATAGGTGATAAGAAGTCTGCCCCTATTTTGCTTGGCGGTTTAGAGCGGCTTGAATACCGTGGTTACGATTCTGCCGGAATTGCTGTTGTGAATAACGGGGAAATAAACATTACCAAAACAAAAGAACGCATTTCCTCCCTTAAATCGATAACAAATGACGGTCACAGCATAGAGGGTAAAATCGGTATAGGACACACACGTTGGGCTACTCACGGTGCACCCAGCGAGGAAAACGCACATCCTCATATTGGTTATATGGGAAGATTTGCGGTGGTTCATAACGGTATAATTGAAAATTATATCGAGCTTAAAGATGAGCTTATGTCAGACGGTGTTGTTTTTAAAAGCGAAACCGATACCGAGGTTGTGGCACATCTTTTAGAAAAGCATTATAACGGCGATGTTTTTTCCGCAATAGAGAAAACAGTTTCACTTTTAAAGGGTTCTTATTCGCTTGGAATACTTTGCGTTGATGATAGTAGCACTCTGTATGCGGTTAGGCATTTCAGTCCCCTCATTATAGGCCTTGGAGAGGGTGAAAATTACATTGCATCGGATGTAACTGCCCTTATAGCTCATACCAAAAATGTTGTTTATATGGAGGATGGAGAGATCGCTGTAATAACCAAAGAATCAGCCGATTTATTTACCGTAAACCGAGAAAAAATTATACGTGAGCCCAAAATAATTGACTGGAGCATTGATGCCGCAGAAAAGGGCGGATATGACCACTTTATGATGAAAGAAATTAAAGAACAGCCAACCGTTATAGCCAATACCTATGAGTCGGCAATTAAGGATGGCAAGATTCATTTTGAGGGCTTAAGTCTTACCGATGAGCATTTAAAAAGAATAAATCGAGTGGTAATTACCGCTTGCGGTTCGGCCTATCACACCGGTATGGTGGCGAAATACTTTTTTGAAGAGCTGTTAAGAATCCCTGTGGAGGTAGATTTGGCATCGGAATTCCGCTACAGAAATCCTATTGTGGATGACAGAACCTTGGTGATAATAATAAGTCAATCGGGCGAAACGGCCGATACCCTTGCCGCCCTTAAAGAGGCAAAACGCAGGGGAGGACATATACTTGCCATTGTTAACGTTGTGGGTAGCTCAATAGCCAAGGCGGCTGACGATGTTATATACACAAGGGCAGGTGCGGAAATTGCTGTAGCCACCACCAAGGCATACTCCTCACAGCTTATAACCTTGTATCTCTTTGGGTTATATGCCGCTACCAAAAGGGGTAGTGCGGTAGAATCCTTGCTTGCTGAGCTTTTAGAGGGCATATGCAGTCTGCCACAAAAAATAAACCAGGTTTTTGAAATGGAGGAGCGTATTAAAAGTCTTGCAAAAGAACATTATAATATGGGCAGCGTTTTCTTCATAGGCAGAAATATTGATTATGCAGTAGCTTTGGAGGCTTCGCTGAAGCTTAAAGAAATCTCATATTTAAATTCTGAGGCTTACGCCGCAGGCGAGCTTAAGCACGGCACAATTTCACTTATTGAAGAGGGTAAAATGGTTATAGCTCTTTCGGCGTACGATAACCTTTTAGATAAGATGATGAGCAATATTAAAGAGGTAAAGGCGAGAGGCGCTTTTGTGCTTGCTACCGCTACCGATGGCAATAAGGCGGTGAGCAAAGAGGCGAACGAGGTTATTTATCTGCCCAAGGTGCACCCTATGCTTTTGGCTTCGGTTGAGGTTGTTCCTTTACAGCTGTTTGCATATTACGTTGCTCTTTATAACGGTTGCGACATTGATAAACCCCGAAATCTTGCAAAATCAGTAACGGTTGAATAAACGTTACAGCTTTAAAAAATCATTTATATAACAGATATACCTATAAAGAACAAAATCTGCAAAAAAGGAGAGCCTTTTTTGCAGATTTTTTATGTTTAATTTTCAAAAAAATATTAACAAACGCTCGGCGATTTTGCTAGCCCATTGCACTTGCTATAATCAAGGAAAGTGCATTTAAAAATGTTACCTTTTCCACCGTGTTCGCCGAATATATCGGAAGCTCGCCAATTTGCTTTCCGTCCAGTGAAAAAACAGCTTTGCCTATCACATCGCCTGTCTTTATGGGAGCTTCAATGCTTTCATTTATTTCTATATTCTGGGTGACATCCTTTTGCTTGCCTTTGGGCAACAGTAAATCTATCGCTTCTCCGTTGCAGTCGGCAGATATGTTTTTTTGCATACCCTTTGAAATTTCAATATTTTCAAAATCCTTTAGCTCGGGGGCAAGACTTACAAAAGACCAGTTGGCAAAGCCGTAATCAAGAAGCCTTTTGGCACCTGCAAATCTTTCGTTGCTGGTTTCAGCACCCATTACAACCGCAACAAGCTCCATTCCGTCACGTTCTGCGGTGGCGGCAACCGAGCAGCCCGCTTTAGAGGTTGTGCCGGTTTTAAGGCCGGTTGCACCGTTATAATATCTCACCAGCTTGTTGGTGTTGGTAAGCTCACTTTTGCCGTTTCTCAGTGCATCCATCCATATGGTGGAGTATTTTTTAATAAGACTATGCTTTATGAGCTCCGATGCCATTATAGCAACGTCCTTTGCGGTGGTCAGGTGACCGTCTTCATCCAATCCGCAGGCGTTTTTAAAGGTTGTGTTTTTCATACCAAGCTCTTTTGCTCTCTCGTTCATAAGGCTGACAAACGCCTCTTCGCTACCCGAAATTGTCTCTGCCAGAGCAACGGTGGCGTCGTTTGCACTAGCTATTACCGATGCTCTGAGTAGCTCATCCACCGTCATTTCCTCGCCGACCTCAAGCCAAATTTGTGAGCCGCCCATACTTGCGGCGTGTTCGCTTGCTTTAACCTTTGTGCCCAAGGTTAAAGCCTCATTTTCTATCGCCTCCATAACAAGCAGCAAAGACATTATTTTGGTGATGGATGCAGGAGCTAACCGTTCATCAGAGCAATTTTCGGCGAGAATTTTTCCTGTTTTGGGTTCCATTAGGCAGTAGCTTTTTGCCTTTATATTTAGAGCTGTATCTACCGTTGCAGCGGCCGGAATGGGAGGGATATCGGTTAATAGTTCATCGTTTAAAAATTCGGTTGCAACCTCACCATTTGCCGAAAAAGAGCCATAAAAAAGCGGTATTGCCGACAAGATAAGAGCCGCAAATACCGCTAAAAATTTACAATACGCTTTCATTTAAAGCACCTCCAATATACTACTAAAATATATGTGGAGGTGTTTTATTTAATAACCCATATTTTCTTTGCAGATTATAACCGTTATTCTGTCTTTAATTCTTTGATATCCGCTCAGCACATAGGTACTGCAGATTCTGCTTTCCAGCATACAACCATCACACATCTCTCGGTTTTCGACTTTCATTGAAACACACTCGCCGCCTTTGGAGCAGGGGGAATCAATGCCGAGCCTTATGCAGTTTTTAGGTGCGGATATGGTTTTAACACGCTCCTCGGCTGCCTTTAAATCCTTGACAATTTTGTTTGCACCTACAATAACTATTACCGATTTTGGGCCGAAGCAGAGGGCGGCTACACGGTTGCCGTTTCCGTCTACATTGTAAAGCTCGCCCTTTTCGGTTACAGCATTGGAGGAGGTTATAAATGTGTCGGCAAGCAGAGCCTTTCTCATAATTTCCACCGCTTCGGGGCGGGTAAGACCCTCGGCATAGCGGTCAAAAAAGCTGTATTCTCCCTCACGCAGAAATGGTATAACACCTATCTCGTCCAATGTTACCGAGCCGCCTACACCAACCGATGCGCCGCTTGGCAAAAGAGTTTTTAAAAGGGGTAGGATATCCTCCTTTTTGTTTACTATGTATGGCACCATATTATTGCGTTTTAAATTTTCTGCAACCTTGTTTATTAAATCATTCATTTTTATTCTCCTCAAACGATATGATAACATCAAACTTTCTTTATTTTTTATTTTATCATATTATAGAATCTATTTCAATATTTTAGCCATCTTTATTTTGTTATGTGACTGTTTTTTACACTTTTTGGCTTTTTTAAGGCAAAACAAGGCGGTTTCACGAATAAAAATGTTGTTTTGTGCTTGTTTTTTCTGTTTTTTTCTTGTTTTGGTATTGACAAATAGTTGGTTTTGGTTTAAAATAATAATGTATCAGTAGCGATTTTTGTATCACGCTACAATCCTTTTAAAAGAAAGGAAGGTTTTTATGCCTGATTATTATGTTCCTGAAATTCCCAAAAGCCCACGAATAGCAAGGCTGGTTTCGCATCTTTTTGAGCAGATGCCTCAAATTGAAACCGATCGTGCCGTGCTTTTAACCGAGGCTTATAAAAAGAGCGAGGGTAAGCCGGTAATCACCCGTCGTGCCGAGGCTTTCGCCCATATTATGGAAAATCTGCCTATCACCATCCGACCCGAGGAGCTTATAGTAGGCAGCAATACCTTGCGTCCACGCAGCTGTCAGGTTTTCCCTGAATATTCCTATAGCTGGCTGGAGGATGAACTCGATACTGTAGAAACACGCTCGGCCGACCCTTTTTATATCTCTGAAGAAAATAAAAAGATTCTTCGTGAGGTTTACAAATATTGGGGTGGCAAAACTACAAGTGAGCTTGCTGAGGAGTATATGTCCGATGGGGCTAAAATGGCAATGAAACACAATATCTTCACCCCCGGCAACTACTTCTACAACGGTGTTGGACATTTGTGTGTTAAATATGATGAGGTTTTGGCTATTGGTTTTGACGGAATCAAGGCGAAAGCGGTGGATGCTCTTTTGAAGCTTAACCCTGGTGATGCCGATTACGGAACCCGAACCGCCTTTTTAAAGGCTGTTATAATGTCGCTTGAGGCGGCAAGCCGTTACGCTGAAAGATACGCTTTGCTTGCGGTAGAGATGGCCGAAAAAGAAACCGACCCCAAGCGTAAATTAGAGCTTGCATTGATTGCCAACAACTGTGCTAATGTTCCACGCAAGGGCGCAACAACGTTTTATGAGGCTTGTCAGTCTTTTTGGTTTGTGCAGATGCTCCTGCAAACCGAGGCAAGCGGTCACTCAATTTCTCCAGGTCGCTTTGACCAGTATATGTATCCTTATTACAAAAAGGATTTAGATGAAGGTAAAATCACACGTGAGTTCGCACAGGAGCTGCTTGACTGTATTTGGGTTAAGCTTAATGACCTTAACAAGGTTCGTGATGCTGCATCGGCTGAGGGATTTGCAGGTTACAGTTTGTTCCAAAATCTTATAGCCGGCGGTCAGACCGAAGAGGGTCTTGATGCCACCAACGACCTTTCCTTTATGTGCATTTCAGCTTCGCTTCACGTAATGCTTCCGATGCCCTCATTCTCGGTAAGGGTTTGGAACGGTACTCCGCACGAATTTTTACTTAGAGCAGGCGAGCTTACCCGCACAGGCGTTGGACTTCCTGCCTACTATAACGATGAAGTTATTATCCCTGCACTTGTTAATCGTGGTCTTACATTAGAGGAGGCCAGAAACTACTGTATTATAGGTTGCGTTGAGCCCCAGACTCCCGGTAAAACCGATGGCTGGCACGATGCCGCATTCTTTAATATGTGCCGTCCCTTGGAGCTTGTTTTTGGCGGCGGTGCCGAGCTGGGTGAGCAGGTTGGCCCTAAAACTCCTGCTATTAAAGAGCTTACTACATTTGATAAGTTCTATGATGCCTATAAGGCACAGATGAACTATATGATTGAAATGATGGTTAATGCCGATAACAGCATAGATTTAGCTCACGCTGAGCGTTGCCCTCTGCCCTTCCTTTCCTCTATGGTAGATGATTGTATTGCAAGGGGAAAATCGGTACAAAACGGCGGTGCGGTTTATAACTTCACAGGCCCTCAGGGCTTTGGTATAGCCAATATGGCCGATGCACTTTATGCTATCAAAACCTTAGTTTACGATGAAAAGAAATACACTTTACAGCAGTTTGCTGATGCCCTTAAAAATAACTACGGTGAGGCAATGCCACCGGTGATTGCCGGTCAGCTTACCACCTTTGCCGCAAAAGAGCTTGCAGCTAAGGGCAAGGCTCCAAATGAGCAGACCATCAAAGATATCTATACTAAAATCAGCGAAAACAAAACCCCTGCCGATAAAAAGGCGTTTTATGATAAACTCCGAAATGATATTGATTCACTTCCTAAATTCGGTAACGATATTAAGGAAATTGACCTTTTTGCAAGGGATGTTGCCTATACATACACAAGACCCCTGCAAGACTTTAAAAATCCTCGTGGAGGAATCTTCCAAGCAGGTCTTTATCCTGTTTCGGCAAACGTACCCCTCGGCGCTCAAACAGGTGCCACACCTGACGGCCGTTTGGCAGGTACTCCCGTAGCCGATGGCGTTTCGCCCTCAGCAGGTAAGGATGTAAACGGCCCGACAGCCGCTTGTAACTCGGTTGCAAGATTGGATCACTATATCGCATCTAACGGAACACTTTTTAATATGAAGTTCCATCCCAGCGCACTTAAGGGTGAAAGCGGACTTGAAAGCTTTGTGTCGCTTGTTCGTGGATATTTTGATCAAAAAGGCTCTCACGTTCAGTTCAACGTTGTAAGCCGTGAAACCCTTTTGGATGCACAGAAAAATCCCGAAAAATATAAATCTCTTGTTGTTCGTGTTGCGGGCTATAGTGCATTGTTCACCACCCTTTCACGCTCGCTTCAGGATGATATTATAAATCGTACCGAGCAAGGAGGTTTCTAAGTGCAGGATTACCTAAATACCAAAGGGCGTATCTTTGATATTCAAAGGTTTTCGGTGCACGATGGACCGGGAGTTCGCACCATAGTCTTTTTAAAGGGCTGTGTGCTAAGATGCAAATGGTGTTGCAATCCCGAATCTCAGCGGTATGAAATTGAGCAGATGACAACGGCAGGTAAAACCAAAACGGTAGGTCGTGATGTAACCGTGGCCGAGGTTTTGGAGGATGTTCTTAAAGACAGAATCTATTACCGTCGTTCGGGCGGAGGACTTACCCTCTCAGGAGGGGAGAGCCTTTGCCAGCCCGAGTTTGCAACTGCCTTGCTCAGAGCGGCTAAGGAGGCGGGTATTAACACCGCCATAGAATCCACCGCCTGTGCTCCTATTGATACCATTCGTGGTCTGCTTCCGTTTTTAGACCATTACCTGATGGATATTAAACACATAAACCCCGATAAGCATAAGGAATTTACCGGCAGAGAAAACTCTCTTATGTTAGATAATGCAAAGATTCTGGCAAAAGAGGCGAAACATCTTGTAATAAGGGTGCCTGTAATTCCCACCTTTAATGATACAAAGGAAGAAATCGCCGCCATCTCAAAATATACATCGGAAATTATGCCGGGTGGCGAAATCAACCTGCTTCCATACCACCGTTTGGGGCAGGATAAATACAAAGGTCTTGGTAGGGAGTACCTTTTAGAGCATATTACTCCGCCTACCGATGAACATATGAATGAGCTTTTAGAGGTAGCTTTAAGTTACGGACTCAAAGCTAAGATTGGAGGATAAGGTTTGATTGATTTTTTCACAATCGGTTCAAACCTTATCATAGGAAAGGAATGATAAGAAAAAATGGATATGTTTGATGCTCTGAAGAACGACGGCAAAGCCCGTATTATTCAGGAGCTTGTTCCGGGTAAACAGATAACATTGGCACACGTAATTGCTAATCCCGACCCTGTGCTTTATCAAAAGCTCGGTCTTGACCCTGCCGCCGATTACAAAACCTCTGCCATTGGTATCATCACCTTAAGCCCTGCCGAAACAGCAATCATCGCAGGCGATATTGCCACAAAGTCATCGGGTGCAGAGCTTGGATTTGTAGATAGATTCAGCGGTACACTTATAGTGGTGGGTAGCGTTTCACAGGTTGAAGAAGCGGTAGATGCCGTTTGCTCCTATGTTCGTGAAACCTTAGGCTTTACCGTATGCCCAATAACCAAAACGTGATATGAACAAGGTTATTTTAATAGGGCGCAGCGAAAGCGGCAAAACTACCTTGACTCAGGCGCTTCGTGGCGAGGAGCTTCACTATGACAAAACGCAGAGTGTTGAGCGTGAGGGATTTATTATAGATACCCCCGGTGAGTACATACAAACCAGAAATTTCGGCGGTGCTTTGGCGGTCTACGCCTATGAAAGCGATATTGTTGGGTTGCTTTTATCCGCCACCGAACCCTATTCGCTTTTCAGCCCTAATATCACATCAATGGCAAACCGACTTGTAATAGGCATCATAACAGGCATCGACCAGAAAGACGCCAATCCTGATAGAGCCGAAAGATGGCTTCGCCTTGCAGGGTGTAAGCAGATTTTCAGGTGTAGCTCTGTTACGGGTGAGGGAATTGCCGAGCTTAAAGAGTTTTTAACCACCTTTGATACAAAGAAGTTCTATAAGGAGAACAGAAAAAGGATGTTTAACCTATAAAAAGGCAAAAACCACATAAAAACACCCTTTTAATCTCACAAAACACCATAATCTTGGTTCTTAATATACCAAAACAAAGAAAAAACAAGAAAAATTACGTAAAAAACAAGAAAAATATGTGATTTTGTGTTGACTTTTATTTGTTTTTGTGGTATATTTATGAATAGATAAGTGGGAGTTTCCCGCTTAAACTCATTTTTGGATATTAAAAATTTTATTATAAAGGAGAAATTAAAATGGTATCCGAGTACGAAATTAAAAAACAAATTTGCGAAATCGGTAAGCGTATCTATGATAGAGGTATGGTTGCTTCTAATGACGGTAACATCTCTGTAAAGCTTAACGATAACGAGTTCCTTTGCACCCCCACAGGTGTTAGTAAGGGCTTTATGACTCCTGAGTACATCTGTAAGGTAGATGCTGAGGGTAAAGTTATTCAGGCTAACCCCGGTTTCAGACCTTCTTCTGAAATAAAAATGCATATGAGAGTTTATAAAAACCGTCCTGATGTACAGTCGGTTGTTCACGCTCATCCTATGTATGCAACTGCTTTTGCTATTGCAGGTATTCCCCTTACTCAGCCTATTATGCCTGAAGCAGTTATCGCTCTTGGCTGTGTTCCCATTGCTGAGTACGGCACACCCTCTACCGATGAAATTCCCGATGCAGTAGAAAAGTATCTCCCTTATTTTGATGCAGTTCTTTTAGAGAACCACGGTGCACTTGCTTTCTCTGATTCTTTGCTCAACGCATATCACAAAATGGAGTCTGTTGAGTTCTATGCAAAGCTTTTATACCTCTCCGGTCAACTTGGTGGTGCAAAAGAGCTTTCTAAGGGTCAGGTTGAAAGACTTTTTGAAATCCGTCGTGCATTCGGTCTTCCCGGCAAGCATCCCGCAAACCTCTGTCCCAACGCAAAGGCAGGTTTACCCAGCTGTCACAGCTGTAAAGGTACTTGCGGTGCAACCTTAAACGCTGACGGTGGTGCCAACGAAGACTTGGTTGCTCAAATTACCAAAAAGGTAATGGAGCAACTCGGCAAATAATTTTGGATTTTGAGCTTTGATAGTTTTGCACCTTTTGGCTTGGGGCAGTACCTAAGTACAGCACCGCTTCGCCCAAATTCACACTGTGAACAAAAATCTCTCAAAATTATGATTTATAAGCCTTCCCCTTGATGGGGACGGGACAGACACCCCTACGGTTGAGTGGAGATGTCATCGAAGATGGCAGAGGGGTACGAGTCTTAAAACCAACGTATGTTGGTGGATGAGGTGAATAAAAAACACCTTTTCAAAATATCCCGAAAGGACTAGTCATTCTATGACCGAGCAGGAACTTAAAAGGTTAATCACCGAAGTGGTTCAGAACCTCGGCGGTGATATGACCTTGGATTTAGCCCTTGCTCTTATCGAAAAGGTAAAAGCAAAGGCAAGGGAAATGGGAGTGAATGCTGTTGTAGCGGTTTCAAACTCTGCCGGCAATCCCGTTTCGGTACAATGTATGGACGATTCCTACATTGCAAGCTATGATGTAGCCCTTAACAAGGCATACACCGTAGTAGCCCTGAAAATGCCAACCACCACCTTAAAGGAGCTTGCCGCACCCGGCGGTTCGCTTTACGGAATACAGTTTACAAACGGTGGTAAGATAGTGATTTTCGGCGGCGGCGTTCCCCTTTACAACAAGGCCGGCAAAATAATCGGCGGTCTTGGTGTAAGCGGCGGAAGTGAGGGTGAAGATACCTCCCTTGCCGAGTATGGCGGAGAAGTATTCAGCTCTTTATTATAAAGAAAGGAAAGTGCAGATTATGAGTGTTAATTCTGCTGATATTGAGCAAATAGTGCGTCAGGTAATCGGTCAGATGCAGGGTACTGCCTCAGCTCCCAAAAAGAGTGCAGGTCCCGTTCCCAAAACAGGCCGAGTAGCAATGCTCACCGAGCTTGAAAAGTTCGAGCTTAAAGAATATGCCATCCCGGCTCTCGGCGATGATGATATTCTTGTTAAGGTTGAGGGTTGCGGCGTTTGCGGCACCGATGCTCACGAGTTTAAGCGTGACCCCTTTGGTATGATTCCCGTAGTCCTCGGTCATGAGGGTACAGGCGAGATTGTTGCAATGGGTAAAAACGTTAAAAAGGATAGTGCGGGTAAGCCCCTTGCCATTGGCGATAAGGTTGTTACCTGTATGATATTCAAGGATAATCCTGATATCACAATGTTTGACCTTAACAAACAAAACGTAGGCGGTGCCGATGTTTACGGTCTGCTCCCCGATGATGATGTTCATCACAATGGTTGGTTTGCAGATTATATAGTTGTTCGTGGTGGTTCTACCGTATTCAACGTAAGCGATTTAAGCTTGGATCTTCGAATCCTCATTGAGCCTGCGGCGGTTTTAATCCACGCAGTTGAGCGTGCAAAAACAACCGGTATTTTAAGATTCAACAGTCGTGTTGTGGTACAGGGCTGTGGTCCTATCGGACTTCTCTGTATTGCAGTTCTCCGTACAATGGGTATTGAAAATATTGTAGCGGTGGACGGCGAGGATAAACGTCTTGGTTTTGCTAAAGAGATGGGCGCCGACAAATCGGTTAATTTTAAAAATCACAAGGGCATTGAAGCTCTTGCTAAAGCGGTTGAGGACGCCTTTGGCGGATACCCCGCAGACTTTGGCTTCCAGTGCACCGGTTCCCCCATTGCTCACGCCAACATCTATAAGTTCATCCGCAACGGCGGCGGACTTTGCGAGCTTGGCTTCTTCATCAATGGCGGCGATGCAACCATCAATCCCCACTTTGATATATGCGCAAAAGAAATTACAACCGTTGGTTCTTGGGTATATACCCTTCGTGATTATGCAACCACATTTGATTTCTTAAAACGTGCAAAGGGTATTGGTCTCCCCGTTGAAAAGCTTATTACCCATCGCTTCCCGTTAGAACAGATTAACGAAGCTTTAAAAACCAACCTTGCAATGGAAGGCCTTAAAATAGCCGTTATTAACGAATAGGTGATTTAAATGGGAAAAGCAGTAGGAATTATTGAGGTATACGGACTTGCGGCGGCCTTTGTGGCTTGTGATGCAGGCTGTAAGGCGGCAAATGTAACCGTAGAAAACTTTGATAAAAACAAACCCGGCAATCCGGAGGGACTTAAAGTTCCCCTTATTGTGGCAGTTAAATTCCGTGGTGGCGTGGCTGATGTAACAGCCGCAATTGAAGCCGCTAAGGACGCCGCAAATGCCGTTTCGGGTGTAATTTGCACCCACATCATCCCCAACACCGAGGATGACACAGAAAAAATGTTGAAGCTTAACGCTTTTGATAAAAACTAATTAAACGGAGGAAATTAAAATGGCATATGAAGCTTTAGGTATGGTTGAAACCAGAGGTTTAGTAGCAGCAATTGAGGCTGCTGATGCAATGGTAAAGGCAGCAGAGGTTGAGCTTATCGGTACCGAGAAAATCGGTAGCGGACTCGTATCTGTTATGGTTAGAGGTGACGTTGGTGCAGTTAAGGCTGCAACCGAGTCTGGTTCTGCAGCAGCTTCCAAGCTCGGCGAGCTTGTAGCAGTTCACGTAATCCCCAGACCTCACGCAGATGTTGAGAAGATTTTACCCAAGCTTTAATTAAAGGAGGAGTAAACTCCTATGAAGTCATTAGGACTGATAGAGGTTGAAAGCGTTGCGGCGGCAGTAGATGCACTTGATTTAATGTGCAAGGCGGCCGATGTAGAGTTTGTCACCTGGGAAAGAAAGCTTGGCGGTCGACTTGTTACCGTTATTGTTGAGGGTCAAATCTCAGCAGTAAAGGCAGCGGTTGAAGCGGCGGCCAATGGAGCTATTAAAGAGCTTGCGGCTTCTGCCGTAATTGCAAGCCCTCACCCTGAAACCCAGCGTATGGTAGAACTCAGCGCTTCTAGAATCCTGAAAAAGCAAAAGGCTGAAGAAAAAGCTAAAAAGGAAGCCGAAAAGTTTTTGCAGGAAGTTTAATTTGTAAAGTATAATTTATCTATCCGAAAGGTGGATGTATTATGGCAGCAGCCAAAAGCGGTGCAAAAAAATCTGCACCTAAAAAACAAACAGCAAAAGCTACTGAAGTAGCTGAAGTAAATGTAGTAATGGAGGAAAAGAAAATGGCACTTGAAGCATTAGGTATGGTAGAAACCAGAGGTTTAGTAGCAGCAATTGAAGCAGCCGATGCAATGGTAAAGGCCGCTAACGTTGAGCTTATCGGTACCGAGAAAATCGGTAGCGGTTTGGTATCCGTTATGGTTAGAGGTGACGTTGGTGCAGTTAAGGCTGCAACCGAGTCGGGTTCTGCAGCAGCTTCTAAGCTCGGCGAGCTTGTAGCAGTTCACGTAATCCCCAGACCTCACGCAGATGTTGAGAAGATTTTACCTAAACTTAAATAATTAAAGGGTAAACCAATTTTGTTAATTTCCGCTTTGCGGTAATTGATATGCATATTAATTAAAACTCAAAGGAGGAACAGCAAATGGCACTCGAGGCTTTAGGCATGGTAGAAACCAGAGGTTTGGTTGCAGCTATTGAGGCAGCTGATGCAATGGTAAAGGCCGCTAACGTTGAGCTTATCGGTACCGAGAAAATCGGTAGCGGTTTGGTATCCGTTATGGTTAGAGGAGACGTAGGCGCTGTTAAGGCAGCTACCGAGTCCGGCTCTGCAGCAGCTTCTAAGCTCGGCGAACTCGTAGCAGTTCACGTAATCCCCAGACCTCATGCAGATGTTGAGAAGATCTTACCTACTCTTAAGTAATTTCTTTTTAACAATACTTTGACTGTTTTGCGGGCGGCAGCTCGATTGGGATATGCCGCCCGACAGCAGAGTGAAAATCACAAATCTAAGCTCACAACTTAAATTATATTACTGAATACTAATTTTTCTAAATTTTTCCTGAAAGGGGTATTTCCTCGTGGTAGTTGGAAAGGTAGTTGGCAGCGTAGTTGCCACTCGTAAGAACGAAGGGCTGGTTGGCAGCAAATTTATGATAGTTCAACCGCTGGAGAATATGTCGTCAGATGGTCGTATAGTGGCGGTTGATAACGTAGGTGCCGGTATTGGCGAAATTGTACTCGTGGCATTAGGTAGCGCCGCAAGAATTGGTTGCGATATGGCAAACGCCCCTGTTGATGCGGCAATCGTAGGTATTGTAGATAATTCTATCGGACTTATGGAAGACTGATTTTTATGAATATAAATGAACTTAAATCAATTTTGAAAAATAGCGGTGTTGTCGGTGCAGGCGGTGCAGGCTTTCCCTGTTACGCAAAGCTTAGCGACAAGGCCGATACCATCCTGCTTAATTGTGCTGAATGTGAGCCGCTTTTAAAGCTTCATCGCCAGGTTATGCAGGTATATGCATTTGAAATTTTAACCGCCTTAGATACGGTTCGCAAAACCGTTGGTGCTAAAAAGGCAATTGTAGCCATAAAGCCCTCCTACAAAAAGGCGGTAGATGCCGTAAAGGCACTTTTACCTGATTTTAAACAGGTTGAAATCGGCCTTTTGCCTGAGGTTTATCCTGCAGGTGATGAGGTTGTAACCATATATGAAACCACCGGTCGTGTGGTTCCTGCAGGCAAGCTCCCCATCGAGGTTGGCGTTACTGTTTTTAATGTTGAGACCATTTTAAATGCTTATTATGCCATTAAAAACGGTGCAGGAGTTACACATAAATATATCACTGTTACCGGTGCAGTTAAAAATTCCGTAACGGTAAGGGTTCCGCTAGGTATAACCATTAAAGAGGTTATTAAGCTCGCAGGCGGTGCCACAATTAAAGAGTACGCCCTTATAAACGGCGGCCCTATGACCGGCAGTATAGTTAATGAATCGGACGTGGTAACCAAAACAACCAACGCAATTATTGTGTTACCTCCCGAACAGTACATAATTAAAAAGCGTCAGAACAATCCAAAAGTTTCTCTTAAAAGAGCAATGTCGGCTTGTTGTCAGTGTAAAATGTGCACCGACCTTTGCCCCCGTAATCTGCTCGGTCATCCCATTGAGCCGCATAAGTTTATGCGAAATGTATCCAGCGGCGTGGTAAGAGACAGCGAACCTTATCTTGGCACATTTTTCTGCTCGGGTTGTGGTCTTTGCGAAATGTATTCCTGCTTCCAAGGACTTAACCCCCGTACCCTTATCGGTATGGTAAAGGGCTCTCTTAGAAAGGGCGGAATTCCCGTTCCTGAGGTAAAGGAAGCACCCGTTAAAGAGGAGAGAAACGGCAGATATATTTTAAAATCCCGTCTGACCGCAAGACTTGGACTTACAGAATATAATCACTCTGCACCGCTTGATGAAAGCGAATACGCACCCAAAAGGGTTAAGATTTTGCTTGCACAAAACATTGGCAAGCCTGCAGAGCCTACCGTAAAACAGGGCGACATAGTAAAAGTTGGTGATTTAATAGCTGCGGCTGATGAAAACGCATTAGGTGCATCACTTCACAGCTCAATAAACGGCCTTGTTACTGAGGTTAATGAAAAGTATATTCTTATAACGGCTAATTAGCCCAATTTTAAAGGAGATAACAAACTATGGGTAAAGCAATAGGAATGGTTGAATTTCAAACCGTTTCGACAGGTATGAACGGTGCCGATACCATGATAAAAACCGCCGAGGTTGATGTCATTGAGTGTGCCACCGTTTGCCCCGGTAAATATATTGTTATAATAAGTGGTGAAATCAGTGCCGTTAAAGCGGCCGTTGACTCTGCAAAAGCTAAGTTTGCCGAAAAGGTTATTGATAGTTTTGTGCTTGGTAATCCGCACGATTCTATATTTTCCGCTATGTATGGAGCTACCGAGCCCGAAGGTGTTGAGGCCTTGGGAGTTATGGAAAGCTTTTCGGCTGCCACCGCAATTGTAGCGGCAGATGCCGCCGCAAAAACCGCCCTTGTTGAGCTTATTGAGCTTCGCCTTGCAAGGGGTATGTGCGGTAAATCCTATCTACTTCTCACAGGTAGTGTTTCGGCAGTTACAGCAGCTATCGCACGTGCCGAAACTGAGGCCGCTGACAGAGGTATGTTCCTTGATAGCTCGGTTATTCCCAGACCCGATAAAAAACTTTGGCAAAGCATTCTCTAGTGCCCATTAAACTGCAAAGGAGAACTGATTTATGCTCGCAATAGAGCGCAGAAATGCGATTCTTTCAAAGCTTTCTATGGAGGGCAAGGTTGTTGTAAGCGACCTGAGTAAAGAATTTGATGTTACCGAAGAAACAATCCGTCGAGATTTAGAAAAGCTGGATAATGACGGTCTTGCAAAAAAAACCTACGGCGGAGCTGTTAAGGTTGAAAACTTTAACACAGATCTTCCGTTTCATATCCGCAAGCAATCAAACGTAGAAAGCAAGCAAAAAATCGCAACGATAATTGCCGATATGATTAAAGACGGTGATTATTTAATGCTGGATGCCAGCTCAACCGCTCTTAATGTGGTAAAGGCAATTTTGCACCTTAAAAAAATAACCATTATAACAAATTCTATTGAGATTCTTTTAGAGCTTTGTAACAAGCCCGATTGGACGGTTATTTCCACCGGCGGAACCCTTAAAGAGGGCGGACTTTCGCTGGTTGGTTACGGTGCTGAAAAAATGGTTGAGGGATTTCACGTAGATATTGCAATATGCTCCTGCAAGGGAATTGATTTAGAAAACGGTGTTACCGATTCAAATGAGCGTGACAGCGAAATTAAAAAGGCATTTTTCGCCGCCGCCACCCGCAAGGTTTTGGCGGTTGATTCCTCAAAATTCAACAAGGTCTCCTTTGTTAAGGTATCCTCTGTTGCCGATGTTGACATCGTAGTAACAGATTCTGATCCGGGAGAGTTATGGAAGGAAAACCTTGATAAGCAGGGCACTTCCCTGATATTTAAAAAACAAGATATTGAAGATTAGGTCTTTGACATAGATTTTTGAAAGGATTGATATTTATGGCCGCAATAAGCAAGTCAGATATTGAAAGAATCGTTCGCGAGGTTGTTGTAGGTCTTGGTGGTAACACAGCCGCTAAGGAACCCGCCGCTTCATATACAAGCACTCATTATGAGGGCAGAAAGCTTCTTGGCATTTATTCTGATATGAACGAGGCAATCGACGCCGCATCCGAAGGCTACAAGGCAGTTCGTGCAATGAGCGTTGAAAAGCGTGAAAAAATTATCACCGCTATTCGTGAGCTTACCCGTGCCGAGGCTCCCGTTATGGCTAAAATGGGCGTTGC
The DNA here is from genome assembly GCA_017397065.1 of Clostridia bacterium. Next base: position 53,100 of record JAFQKE010000026.1, on the reverse strand, counting down.
TGAAACAGGTATGGGTAGGGTTGACCACAAAACCGCAAAGCATATTCTGGTTGCTGATAAAACCCCCGGCACCGAGGATATCGTAAGCGAGGCCAAAACAGGTGATAACGGTCTTACCTTAACCGAAATGGCTCCCTTTGGTGTTGTTGGCGCTATCACTCCAAGCACCAACCCCAGCGAAACTGTTATATGCAACAGCATTGGTATGATTGCGGCAGGCAACGGCGTTGTTTTCAATCCTCATCCCGGTGCTATCTGCACTTCCAACTACGCAGTTGACCTTGTGAATCGTGCTTCACGTATGTCGGGCGGCCCCGATGTGCTTGTAGCATCTATGGATAAACCTACTATGGAATCTGCAAAAATTATGCAAACCCATCCTGCAATTCGTCTGCTTGTTTGCACAGGCGGTCCCGGTGTTGTTCGCTCGGTGCTGTCCTCGGGCAAAAAGGCTATTGGTGCAGGTGCAGGTAATCCTCCCGTTATTGTTGATGATACTGCCGACATCGTTAAGGCAGGTAAAGATATTATTGATGGTTGTACCTTTGATAATAATCTTCCTTGCATAGCAGAAAAAGAGGTTTTTGTTTTTAACAATGTTAAAGACAGACTTATTTCTGAAATGCAAAAAAATGGTGCATACCTTATCTCCGCCGCTCAGGCAGATGCCTTGGCAGAGATTGTTTTGGTAGACGTTACCGATAAAAAGACAGGTAAAGTCAAAAAGAGTGTTAATCGTAAATGCGTTGGACGTGACGCCAAGGTGCTCCTTAATATGATTGGAGTTACAGTAGGAGACGATATCCGCTGCATTATTTGTGAAACAGGCTTTGACCACCTCTTCGTTCAGGAAGAGCTTATGATGCCCATTCTTCCTATAGTTGGTGTTTCGAATATTGATGATGCTATTGAGCTTGCCGTTAAGGCCGAGCACGGAAACCGTCACACCGCACATATGCATTCAAAGAATATTGATCATCTTTCACGTTTTGCCGCTGCGGTTGAAACCACTATTTTTGTTAAAAATGCCCCCTCTTATGCAGGTATAGGTTTTGGTGGCGAGGGTCACACAACCTTTACAATTGCCGGCCCCACCGGAGAGGGAATTACCTCAGCAAGAAGCTTCACAAGAAAGCGTCGATGTGTACTCGCCGATAATTTCAGAATCATCTAAATTTGAAATCTTTTGCCCGTATAGCGCATTTTCGCCTCGTTGCAGTACCTATTGTACAGCTACACTCGGCAAAACGCACTCTACAAACAAAATTTTTTCAAATTTATGTACGTTGCTTGAAAAATTTTTAGCACAGCACCGTTCACTGCAAACGGCAACCTGAAATTTTCTTATTATTCTATATACGCAATAAAGTAATTCAAATAAGCCTTTCCCATTAGGGGCAAGGTTGACCGCATTAGCGGTGGATGAGGTGAATTAAAACCTCAAAACCTCCGAAAGGACTGTTATTTATGGATATTAACATTTCCGCAATTACCGAAGCCGTTTTAAAGGCTCTTGAAAATTCAAATGATAATGAGGGGGATATTCCGGTTGGAATATCTAACCGTCATATACATCTCTCCAAGGAGCACGTGGAAGCACTTTTTGGTGCGGGCTATGAGCTTACCCCATTTAAGGACCTTTCTCAGCCCGGTCAGTATGCCTGCAAGGAGCAGCTTACAATTGTTGGCCCATCGCTCCGTCCTATTGAAAAGGTAAGGGTGCTCGGCCCCGTTCGTCCCGCATCTCAGGTGGAAATTTCCAGAACCGATGCTTATCAGTTAAAGGTTGCACCTCCTGTAAGAGAGAGCGGAAAAATCCAAGGCTCGGCACCTATCACAATCATAGGCCCCAAGGGAGTCGTAACACTTAAAGAGGGCTGTATTATAGCCAATCGTCACATACATATGAGCCTTGAAGAGGGCGAAAGGTTCGGCGTTAAGGATAATGAGTATGTAGATATTGATGCATTTGGCGAGCGTAAAACCAGATTTTTTGATGTTCAGGTTCGTGTTCATAAGGACTTCCGTTTGGAAATGCACCTTGATACCGATGATGCAAACGCCGCAGGACTTAAAAACGGCTCAAAGGTAAGTATAGTTAAGAAATAGTTGTTGAAGGATTTGCTATGAACAGATTTAAAATACGTACCGAGGTTCGTTTTAATCAGAACGCCCTTGATACTCTTTATGAATTTAATGGTAAATCGGCGGTAATCATAACCGATAAATTTATGATATCCTCCGGTATTATAAATAAAATCACCGATAAAATGGGAGATTATAAAAGTATAGCGATTTTTGATGAAATCACTCCCGACCCCACAACCGAGCTTATAGCAAAGGGACTTAAATTTATCACCGAAAACGGTGGCGAAATTGTTATTGCCCTTGGTGGCGGCTCGGCTATTGATGCTGCAAAGGCGATTGTTTTGATGGGTGAAAAATCGGGTATGGGTGATTTAAAGCTCATTGCTATTCCCACCACCAGCGGTACCGGTAGCGAGGTTACAAAATTTGCAGTTGTTACCGATACTGCCGAGGGCAGAAAGTTCCCCCTTGCGGACGAGCAGCTTATTCCCGACCTTGCAATTTTAGACCCCGAATTGGTTATGTCTGCACCGCCGTCTGTTACGGCTGATACCGGTATGGACGTTATAACCCACGCATTTGAGGCACTTGTATCGATTGATAATAACGATGCGTCCGACGCATTGGCAGAAAAGGCTCTTTTGCTTGCCTTTAAATATCTCCCCTTTGCCTATCAGCACGGAGATGATATTGTAGCCAGAGAGAAAATGCACTCGGCGTCCTGCCTTGCGGGTATGGCCTTTAACGATGTGGGACTGGGTATAAACCACGGTATAGCCCACGCCCTGGGTGCTAAATTCCACATTCCCCACGGCAGAGCAAATGCCCTGCTTTTGCCACACGTAATTCGTTATAACGCTCATCTTACCGCCTGCTTTGGTAATAAGCCTACCGATGCCGCCCAGCGTTATTCTGAAATTGCTCTTATGATTGGGCTTCCGCACGATAATATCCGCATTGCGGTGGAGAGCCTTATTGAGGAAATAAAGCATATGATGCGCCGTATGAGTATGCCGGCCACCCTTTGGGATGCCGGTGTAACAAAAGAGCAGTATGAGGCTGAAAAGGAAAACATCATTAAATCCGCCTTAGAGGACGCCTGCACAGCAACAAACCCACGTGAGGTTGATGCCGCAGGAATTGAAAGAATCTTAAGCCACATAACGCCCTAAGCTTTAAAAAGAAAACAAACCACCGATTAACCAAAATTATGGTTGATTGGTGGTTTTGAATTTTATATGAATATTTGCATTTTTACAGATAAATTGTAGTTTATAAGCCTTCCCCTTGATGGGGAAGGGGGACCACGATAGTGGTGGATGAGGTGTAGTCACGCACTAACTTTCTTTTCACCTCATCCGTCATTCGCACGGCTTTTTGCCGCACAAACGCCACCTTCCCCATCAAGGGGAAGGCGAAAAAGAAAGCCGTTTATTTATAATTTTTTTGCGGAACGAGCAAGCCCGTTCCCTACAAAGGTTCCCCATATTTTGCACGTCAAATTACAATTTATCTATCTTTTATTTTACGGTTTATCACTTAATCCTATAAAATAATCAGATGAAACGCCATAATACTTGCAGAGTTTAATTAAATCGTCGATTTTAAGCTCTGCTCTGCCCATTTCAATATGATTGTATCCCTGTTGGGATTTGTTTAAAACCTTAGCAATATCGCTTTGAGTCAGGTCTCTGTCTTCACGAATATTTTTCATTCTTGTACGGTAATCCATAGCCCATATCCTTTCTGTACAATACTAAAAATATTCTATAATACTCAATATATGAGTATTGACAATTACTCAAAGATTGAGTATAATTAAATTAAAAATTTGGCTATGGAGGAAATATTATGAAAAAAGTAATTAGTGTTATTTTAACAGTGTTGTTAATAGTTGGCTGTATGCCTGTTTATACTTTTACAGCTAGTGCTGCTGTTTCTCAAACAAATGCGGTTAATTGGGCAAAAAGTAAATTGAATTATGGTTTGGATTATGATGGCAATGGTAATTGGTGCGTAGATTTGATTTATTACTATTATAATTACTTGGGAGCAACTTGTGTGTATGGTAATGCGTGTGACTACATATATAATAGTTTGCCATCGGGTTGGCAGCGGATTACTGTTACAAGTGGTTTTGTTCCAAAGCCTGGTGATATTGCTGTTTGGAAGCCAAACTATGGTTATACTGGGCCTTTAGGCCATATTGGTATAGTTGTCGGTGCAGATTCTAATGGTGTTACTGCAATTAATCAGAGATTTAGTGGTCAAACATATTGTACTCAAAATTGGTTTAGTATGGACGTTCTTCAGTGTGTTATAAGACCAAAGTTTTCAGAGGACATTACAGTTTCTCAAATAACAAATTGCAACTACACACTAACCGTTAAAGCTAATTCGGGTAGAATACCGTTATATGATACCGCTACTACTTATACAGAAAGTGATCATTGGTATAATAACAAAACTTCAGCATTCAACATTTACAGCACAAAAAAAGTTACATTATCTAATGGTACGGTAAGGTATTATTTTTATGTTTCAGGCGAGCAACGTGGGTATTACGTAACTTGGAATCCTAATATTATGACGGTTGTGCAAAAGCACACTTATTCTAACTCATGTGATACAACATGTAATACTTGCGGAGCTACTAGAAGTATAAGTCATACTTATTCTAATGCTTGTGATACATCTTGCAATATCTGCGGTGCAACCAGAAGCATAAGTCATACGTATAGTAGCGTATGTGACATTACTTGTAATGTATGTGGAAACAGAAGAGCCAGCGTTTTTAATCATTCTTATTCAAATGTCTGTGATGGCTCTTGTAATTCGTGTGGTTATACAAGAACGCCACCTCATTCATACAAAACCTATACAACCCCTGCAACTACCGCTAAAGATGGTACAGAGGTTGTAAAATGCAGTATTTGTAGCAAGGTTTCAAGTCAAAGCACCATAAAAGCAATTAAATCTATAGCACTTTCAAGTACATCCGCCGTATATAACGGAAAGAGAAGAACACCTGCAGTAATTGTTAAAGATTCACAGGGCAATATCATATCTGCAAATAATTATACTGTTACATATCAGTCAGGCAGAATAAATGTCGGCAAATATAAAGTAACCATTAAATTTAAAGATAAATACAGTGGCATCAGAAATCTTTATTTTACTATTTTGCCACCTAAAACAACCATATCAAAATTAACGGCGGGCAGAAAGAGCTTTACTGTTAATATTTCAAAAAAATCAAGTCAGGTTAGCGGTTATCAGGTGCAATACGCAACCAACACAAAATTCAAAAATGCAAAGCATAAAACAATTGGCAGTTATAAAACAACTAAGTATACCTTTAAAAATTTAACAGCCAAAAAGACCTATTATGTAAGGGTAAGAACTTATAAAACCGTAAATGGTAAACATTATTATTCACCCTGGTCTGCATACAAGACGGTAAAAACAAAATAAAAGTGATTAAAGACTTTTAAAAAATCAAAAGGGCTTCCGAGTGGGAGCCCTTTTGTTATATATTTTTTATTAAATTTCAAATATTTCTGCACCGTTTGAGTCTGCTTTAACCTTTACTCTTTTTCCATTAACAAGGGGGACGGTCATTTCAATGCTTTCTCCCTCTGGTATGTGGGGGGTAAGGGTTATTTCGTCCCAACCGGGGGCTTTTGGGGTAAGCCCTAAAACGTCCTCGATAATTACCGAAACGGGTCCGCTTGCCCAAGGGTGACAAAGACTTGTGTTAAACTTTTGGTCAACGCCCCAAGCCTCAAAGCAGGTGGTGCCGCCCTCTTTTACCATATTGTACCAAGAGGCGGTGCCCTCGCTTACAAGGGTGTTCCACACAGCGTTATATTTACCGGCTTTTGCCAACGCTTTAAGGTAGAAGTATGCCATATAAACACCGCAAACAAGCCCTTTTTCCGCTATAAAATCGCCTATTTCATTTGTGGATTCGTTGGGCTGCAAACCGTAATAAAGAGGAATGACATTTGCGTGGAGTGAGGAGTGGGAGCTACCCTCGCTATCTACATAAAGATTGGTGTTTTTATTAAAGAATATGTTATTAAAGGTGGCTTTTAAGGCATCGCTTTTGTTTTCATAGGGTATGCCAAGAATATCCTTAATTTGCTCCACCTGAGTAACACAGCCAACATAAAATGCGTTCATAACATTGTGAATTCCTGCACCGACGGGATTAGTTAGTGCAAAATCATAGTTATCACGAAGATTGTCAGGCCAGTCCACAAGATTCCAAGTGTCAACCCTTTCCAGCATACCGTCACCACGGTCAAACTGAGCGAAGTGTGAAAGCAGTTTTTCGCACACCGGCAGCATAGATTTTAAGAAATTCTTATCACCCGTGTGGGTGTAGTGCCTAAGTAACAGAATGGGGAACTGTAGCGAATAATCGGCAATTTCCTGCATATATGAGCCTGGTGTAACGGCTAAAATACCATCTGATACTGACTGCGACTGAGCCTGATTTATAATTGCTTTTTCAAATAATCTTATGTCGCCTGTGAGATATATGTGTGATGCACCTGTTACTGTTAAATCGCCTGCATACTGCCCCTTTTCTCTTGATGGGCAGTCTACAAAAATATCCTGACTGCCAAATTTAACCCCGTTTTTACAAATATTAAATACGGCGTTTAAAACCGCACTTGAGGATTCTATTGTGCAGGCGGAATCGTCGAATGGGTAGTGCCTGACTACAGCCGTAACGTCCTTAATAGAAATATTTGTGCTTTGTGGCAGAATTTCGGCATATCTAAAGGCCTTGTAATCATAGCCGTTAAACTCAGCCTCTCCACCGTTTAAAATAAGCTTATCTTCATAGTGGCAGTAGCAACGGGTGTCATATCGTACCGAGCCGTCGTCGTTAAGCTCCTCGCCGTAACGGATTAAAACCTCATCACCGCTGTTTCCCGAGGCGGTTACATTCAAAGTTCCGGTTATTTCCTGACCGAAATCAAGAAAAAGACCGCCACCGTTCAAGGGTTTAATTTCCGTTGCCTTTTTTTCATAAACCTGAAGATTTACAGACGGAGCAGAGTTAAAGGTGTAATCTGCATTGGTCTTAACAAAGCAGGGGGTAAAATCCACCGCTTTAATTCTTGAATCAACACACTCGCTGTAGCCTGTTTCATAGCCGATATCACATTCGCCCGTAATGTTTTTAAGTGGGCACAAAAGCCAGCTTTCATCGGTGGAGCAGATAACATCACCATCGGCAATAACATCGGCAATAAGACCCATTCGGTAGTCGCCGCTGTTCCATACACGGTTGATGTGACCCTGATAGTAGTTATGCACCAAAATCTCATTTTTACCCCTAATTAAAAAGCTTGTAATATCAAATTCGTTGTAGTAGTAGCAAAATGGGTAGCCGGCAGTAGGGCCTTGACCTACAAACTCGCCGTTTATGTAGAGCTTGAAATAATCATCGGCGGTAATGCGGATTATAACCTTTTGTGCGGTGCCCAAATCAAAATCCTTTTTAAAAAGGGTGTGAAGATTTTTAAGCTCTTCTTTGTGGGTGTAGTCTTTATTGGGATTCACCTCTCGGTGAAAAATATTTATGGGGGCAAGGGACAAAAATTCTTCTCTGCAAATCCATTTTCCTTTAAATGTTGACATAGTTTATCTATCCTTAGTTTAGAGTATTACAAAAGCTAAAACAATAGCACCCAGGGCTATGCGATAATATCCAAAGAACGAGAAATCCTTTTTCTTAACGTATGCCATAAGTCCACGTATTGCAAGCACCGAAACCGCAAACGAAACTAGCATTCCAACCAAAAGAATACCAAGCTCTGAACCGCTGAAAGAGTTTTCGGATAAGAATTTTACTATCTTTAAAAGGCTTGCACCCACCATTGTGGGGATTGCAAGGAAAAAGCTGAATTCTGCGGCGGCAGGACGTGAAAGGCCTATAAGAATCGCACCGAGAATGGTAGCTCCCGAGCGTGATGTGCCGGGGATTAGTGCTAACATCTGAAAGCAGCCTATCAGGGCGGCGGTTGCAAAGGTTATTTCACTTGTTTTATTTATTTTTGGTTTGCGTGATTCGTTGTATCTTTCTACTAAAATGAATAAAATGCCGTATAAAACAAGGGTTATGGAAACTGTGGTCTTGTTATAAAGGTGTTTGTCTAAAAAATCGTCAAGAGGTAAGCCGATTATGGCGGAGGGGAGCGATGCTACCAAAACCTTGAGCCACAAATTAACCGATTTAAAGTTTATATATCGGTCGGCACCTTGAAGATTTGGTTTATTCTGAAAAGGCCACAGCTTTTTGAAGAACAAAAGAAGAACGGCAATAATTGCACCAAGCTGAATTACAACATCATACATTTCAGAAAAAGCGGCGGAATTTTGCACACTTTTAAAGGGTATAATGTCCTCAAGTAAAATAAGGTGTCCGGTACTGCTTATGGGCAGCCATTCGGTAATACCTTCAACAATTCCGTAGATTATTGATTTTAAAATATCTAAAATCATAGCAGAAGCCTCCTGTTAAATCGGTGAAAAATCTTGTTAATTTATTCTATCACAATTTATGTTAAAAGTATAGTAAAAAATGCAAAATACTTATTGTTATTAAAATAAATATATGGTATACTTTTGTGAGACATTAGTTAAAGGAGAAATTTATGCTTAAAAATAAATCCGGGCTTAGCGGCAGCTTAATGCTTTTGCTTGCCGCCTTTATATGGGGCTCTACCTTTGTGGCGCAGGATAAAGCCACGATTGAACCCTTTACCTTTATAGCCAGCCGAAACTACATAGGTGCTTTGGTTTTAGTGCCGGTTATAGCCGTTATTGATATTTTTTCAAAGAAAAAAGGCCTGCTTCCTAAAGATTTTAAGGTGCTTTCTTACTCCAAAAAGGAGACCTTAGGCGGCATAATATGCGGTGTTATTTTGTTTATTGCCGCATCACTTCAGCAGTATGGAATATTCCTTTATCCAAAAGACGGTGCCGCTGCCGGAAAATCGGGCTTTATAACCGCACTTTATATAGTATTGGTGCCCATCGCAGGACTGTTTTTAAAGAAAAAAGCCGGACTGAATATCTGGATAAGTGTTACGGTTGCAACGGTTGGTATGTACCTGCTATGTGTGAAAAGCGGATTTGAGGTTCACCCTGCAGACTTGATTTTGTTTATCTGTGCAATTGGCTTTACCGCTCACATTTTGGTTATAGATAAATTTTCTCCCTTTGTAAACGGCGTAAAGCTATCGGCCTTGCAGTTTTTGGTGAGCGCTGTGCTTGGCACGATTTTTGCATTTATTTTTGAATCACCCGATTTTGGTGAAATATTAAAGGATATTGTTCCCATTTTATATGCCGGACTTCTTTCTAGCGGAGTGGCATATACCTTGCAAATTGTTGCTCAAAAGAACACAAAGCCGGCGGTGGCTTCGGTGCTTATGAGTCTGGAATCGGTGTTCGCCGTGCTTTCGGGTGCCGTTTTCGGCGAAATTATGGAGCCAAAAGAGATTGTAGGCTGCGTTTTAATGTTTGTTGCAGTTATTTTGGCACAGTTCGATTTTAAATCCTTTAAAAGAAAGGAAGTATAAAAATGAGAATCAGAAAAAACGAGTTTTTCCCAACCGATATTTCTATGCCGGTTAGTCTGCCGGAGGAGCTTTGCAATCCTAACATTTTGCAAATGAACCGCCTTGCACCAAGGTCAACCATAGTGCCGGCAGGCAAATTTGGTGTTTACTATCACAATAAAGAGCAGTCGGATAGACTTTTTTCCTTGAACGGAGATTGGAATTTTGCTCTTTTTAAAAAATCTGCCCCCGAAAATTTTGAGCGTGAGGATTTTGATGATAGCGATTGGGATTTGATTGATGTTCCCTCAATGTGGCAGTTCAGAGGCTATGCCGAATGCACCTATCCAAACGTGCGTTATCCCTTTCAGTTTATGCCGCCCCATATTTTAAAGGTAAATCCGGTTGGCTGTTATCGCAGAAAATTCACCATTTCAAATAAAAATGCACAAAACAGGGCTACACTTCATTTTGAGGGTGTAGATAACGCCTTTTACGTTTATATAAACGGCGAGTTTGTGGGCTTTTCCAAGGGGAGCCGCCTACCTGCCGAATTTGATATCACCCCTCTTCTCCGAGAGGGTGAAAACTCAATCGCTGTAAAGGTTTACACCTATTCTGATTCTAGCTATTTAGAGAATCAGGATATGCTTATGGCAAACGGAATTTTCAGGGATGTTTACATAATTTTCACCCCCAAAACCGCCCTTTGGGATTGGGAGATTATTACAAATACCGAAAAATTAACCCTTACCGCCACCCTTTTTGAGGCCGGCGAAAATGCATCTGCTCGCATCACATGGAATGGTGAAAGTGTGGTTATCCCCTTTAAAAACAAATCGCTTAATTTTGAAGCCCAAAGAGGGGATTTACCTCTTTGGTCGGCCGAGGAGCCTAATCTTTTTGATTTGACATTGGAGCTTTTAGCAGACGGAGCCGTTACCGAAATTCATAGCAAAAGGGTAGGCTTTGTGTTTAGTGAAATTGTTGGTCGTGAGTTTAGGGTAAACGGCAAAAAGACCATTCTCAGAGGCATCTGCCGTCACGAAAATAATGCCAAAAACGGCAGAAGCATTACCGCTGAGCAGGTGCGTGCCGATTTAGAGCTTATAAAATCTAACAATATAAATGCAATCCGTTGTGCTCACTATCCCAACAATCCCGCATTTTATGAGTTCGCAAGCGAGCTTGGAATTTATGTAATGGACGAGGCCGATTTAGAGAGCCACGGCTGTTCGGCTACGGGTGATCAGGGCTATCTCAGCAAGGAGAAAGAGTGGCTTTCTGCCTATATGGACAGAACTGTACGCACAGCCGAGCGTGATAAAAACGAAACCTGCATTGTTATATGGTCGGTCGGTAATGAGATTGGCACCGGTGAAAATGTTGAAATTTGTGCTGATTATTACAGAAACCGTAAGGACAAAAAGCCGGTACAGTATCATGCCCCCGATCGCAGCACTCAGGATTTCAGCGTGGTTGGATATCCAAGCCTTTATAAATTAGAGGTGCACCGCAATCAGCCTGAAAATAAAAATCTCCCCATATGCCTTTTGGAATATGCCCACGCAATGGGAAACAGTCCGGGAAATCTTAAAAATCTTTGGGATTTTGTTATAAATCACGATGAGTATATGGGCGGTTTTGCTTGGGAGTTTAGAAACCACGGTATGGAAAGAGAAAATCCCGACGGCAGTGTAGATTATCTGTACGGCGGAGATTTTCACGATACAAACCATTGGACCAACTTTACACTTGATGGCTATTGCCGTTCGGACGGCACCCCTAAGCCCACCTTTTTTGAGCTTAAATGGGTTTATGCTCCCATACGAATGGAATACAGTAACAAAAAGCTCACATTCCACAATATTCAAAGCTTTGCCACAACCGAGGGGCTAGACCTTGTTACAGAGATTCTTTGTGATGGAAAAAGCTATTCAAAAAAGGCGGAGCCTATGCCTTTTGTTGCTCCGTTTAGTAAAACAGAAGTGGATTTTAACCCTGAATATAAGGGGCACGACTGCTTTGTGAACTTCAGTATCTTAAAGGGCGATGAAACCATCTCATTTATGCAGTTTGAGCTTGAAGCAAATGAAGAAAAATCAGAAATCGCCCACTCAAAGTTCGACTGCGAATATTCGGTTAATGATGACCAAGTAACCGTTTGCGGTGGTAATTTCAAGGTGTCCTTTGCAAACGGAATGCCAACATTTTATGAGAAAAACGGCAGGGTTTATTTTAATGAGCCTGCTCGGATTGTAACCCATCGTGCCGAAACCGATAATGATGGAATCGTGGGTGTATTTTCTCGTTGGATAGGCGAATGGGAGCGCACAAGACTTCATAAAATGCGTATTTTCACCCTTAAAACAGAGGTGGAAAGGCTTGAGACATCGTTGCAAATAAGTGCCGATTCGGTGCTCACATATGACTGCAACTACACAGGCTTTAATTTAGAGCTTAAATACAACATTTTTGCCGATGGACTTATTGTATCTAATATGATTGTAAAGCCTTTTGGTGAGATGCCTTGCATACAGTATGACACAAAGGATAATATCGACCCGCTTACCCCAAGACTGCCTCGTTTTGGCGTTATGTTTAAGCTAGGCAAGGATTTAAACACCGTTAAGTGGTTTGGCAGAGGTGCGGATCAAAATTATGATGATACTGTTGGCAACGCTCCCGTTGGTGTTTATGAGCTCCCCTTGGATAAAATGAATTTTGAGTTTGATGTGCCTCAGGAAACGGGTAACAGAGGGGATACAAGATACGCACAAATTAAAAACGGCGAGCATAGCTTTACCGTTTACGGAAATGAGAGCTTTCAGTTCTCCTACCATCCTTGGCAATTGGAGGATTTAAGAAATGCTCGCCACAAGAGCGATTTATCAGAGGATAAAGATAACAACTATCTTTATATCGATTATAAAATGCGAGCTCTCGGCAGCCATTCCTGTGGCCCTAACCCCGAAAGAGAGTTGGACTTTGAGCCTCACGATTTTGAGTTTGTTTTTGCCTTTAATGGTGAGAATGCAGGCGAGCCCGAATATTTCCTTAAGGATTTAGGTGCAAAAACCCAAAAACTCAGCGATGTTTATGTTTACACTCCTTTAACCTCTGAGCGTGAAGAGGTTGAGTGTGATACCAGAAATTAAATTATGTTATAAAAAGTGATAAAACCGAAAGTCAGCGGTTTTATCGCTTTTTGCTATTCAAACATAAAAGAATATTATTTTTTGTTATTCAAATGCTCTTTTAAAACTATATTTATATATTGTGAAAAAAGCAGTCATCTTGCTCGGCTAATTTTTTGATTTTTTCGATTACATCCCAGTCAAGGGTAATGCTTACTTTTTCTTTTAAATACTTATTCCCAAAATATGCATTTTTAATTGTAAAATTTTTGTAAACTGAAATTTTAAAATAAGGTCTGTTTCGACATTTTTCTACAAGGAATTTTGTCGAAAAAAATCAAATTTTAAAACATTTTATCCAAAATAACCAAAAATGTCGAAATATTTTCACAATTGACGATTTGACAATCTGAAATTTTCGAGTTATAATCCTCTTAGAAAATGCATTTTCAATATTTTTAGGAGGAATTTTAATGAAAAAAATATTTAAACAGCAAAGAAGTAAATTAAAGTGTACATTCAAAAAGCACAAATTCTTTTTGCGAAGCATATCCCTTACACTCATTTTAACTTTGCTTTTAACATCCCTGCCACTCAGCGGCATTTTTGTTTCGGCTGAGCAGACCGAAGAAAGCCCCGTTATAACCTCCGTAATAATGGAGCTGGAGCAGTACCGCACCGAGTTCAGCAAAACCTACTTAAAATCTGATGGAACACTAGAATCGGTTGTTTCCTCCAACGCCATACATTTTAAGGATGGCGGCAGATGGGTGGAAATCGATTCAGACCTTGAAATCACCGAAAACACCGAGGGTAAAGAGGTCTACCAAAACAAAAAAGGCCCCTTTACTGTAAATCTCCCTACCGAGCTTGAAAGCGACTCCGAGGTGGAGATTAAAAACGGTAATAATAAAATCTCTATCAAGCTTTTAGAGACCAAAAACTCCAAAGCAAAAAAGAACACCGATAAAAAGCAAAAGGCCGAAAAGCTAACCAAAGACCGCCGCAGACTTATGACGGCAGGCGAGCTTTTTGAGGTGGACAGCAAGCAGTTATCCGCCGTTGAATACTCTGCCGCCTATAGCGATACAAACCTCCGCTATGACGTTACCCCAACCGAGGTTAAGGAGAGTATAGTTTTAACCAAGGCTCCGGATAAAAAGACAAAATACAGCTATGAAATAACTGCCGACGGTCTCACCGCCGTTTTAAACAAGGATAACAGCATCGACTTTTTTGAATCATCCAAAGTAAAGGGAGCCGAGCCGGTATTCTCAATGCCTGCACCCCATATGTTTGATGCTAACGATGAATATTCATACGATATTAAAACAACCCTTAAAAATAAAGGCGGTAAATATGTTTTAACCTACAAGCCGAGCTATGAATGGCTAAAATCCAAGGAACGCTCCTATCCTGTAACCATCGACCCCACCGTTACGGTAAACAGCGGCATACAGGATTCCTATACATTTTCGGGCGAGGGCTACGGCGATTCCTACACCGGCTATGAGCAGCAGCTAAAGGTTGGCACCACCGCATGGATTGCACCGGGTGACTATTGGCAAACCTACCTGAAGTTCACCGATTTACCCCAAATCCCCTATGACAGTTACCGCATAGATAGTGCATACTTAACCCTTTCGCCCAAAGCCACCACCGGCGGATGGGAGGAAATGGAGCTAGGCGTTTATGAGCTGACCGAGGACTGGAAAAACCACCAAACCGGCAAGGTTGCCGAAAGAATAACCTTTAACAACGCTCCCGAGGATGTTGGTTATTCTACCGCCACCGCAAGCGTCTCCCGAGGGGGAGCGGATAACGGCGTGGTAGTTGGTTTTGAGATTGCTCACCTTGTGGAAAAATGGTACAATACCCCTGAGGCCAACTTCGGCATTAAGCTCGCCGCCCATCTTGATGCAAGCCAGTGGAACGATAACCTCGTTTTCCATTCCTCACGCTCCACCACCGGCACCGCACCCTATCTCTCCCTTACCTACACCGAGTATGTCCCCGTAACAAGCGTTGAGATAACCGGTAAGCAGGAAAGATTAGAATATCGCCGCACCGGTAACGCCTTTGAGGTTAGTGCAACCGTTTATCCCGAAAACGCAACAAATGGCGAGGTTATATGGGAAAGCACTAATGAATCCGCCGCATATTACAGCGATGGATATATCTGGGCGGCAGGCGTTGGCACAACCACAATAACCGCTCGCTCGGCGGATAATAACGAAATAGTTGACAGTTTTACCCTAGAAGTGTATAATATACCTATAGAAACATTAAATATTACAAACTGTCCCGAGAATAACTCTTTAGAAATAGGCGAAACCCATCAGCTGGATTTTGAGGTTGGCCCCGATAACGCCACCGATAAAGATTTTGTTGAGCAGTATTCTAACGTTACTTGGTCGAGTAGTGATGATAGCATTATTTCGGTTGATCCCCAAGGTGTTTTAACCGCCAATTCAACCGGCACCGCTATTATCTATGCGGTGTATGGTGATGTTATAGACACAGTTACGTTAACTGTACCCGTAACCGAAGTAATAGCGGTTGATTTTGCTACAGATTCTTCTATTTCCTCTTTAAGCATTGGTGATACTGTAGAATTTTCCGGTTTCGTTTTACCAATAGAGGCTACCGATAAAAGAACGGTATGTACATCATTTAATCCGGAAGTAGTTAGCGTTGTTGCGATTTCTGACACATCGTCTCCCGATAAATCGGTTACTTATAGACTTACCGCTTTATCAGCAGGTACAGCGATTGTAAGGTTAATGGCGTATAATAACCCTAGCATTTATAAAGAAATTACGGTTAATGTAAATTATACTTATCCATTTAATGCTCCGAATAACGATTATCTTATTGTTGGTGATTCGCATCAGTTAATCGACCCTTCTTCTTGCGAATTTATATCATACATTGAAGATACATCAGTTGTATCAACAGATGGTAACGGCAAAATTACTGCCTTAGAATCAGGTACAACAAAAATTTATATAGGCACCACTGCTTTTGAGGGTGTAGAATTATACGAATATTCCATTACTGTTATAGAACCTGTAGAATGGAATTATCTTCAAGATGAGCAAATATATTGTGGTAAATCTTTCCTTTTAACAAATAATAGCGATATATGTTTAAGTACAACCGATACTGATAAAGTTCAAATTAATGGTAGGACAATAACCGCTCTTGAATTAGGTAGTATTACAATTTACGCTTGGTATCGTGGAGAAATCTTGTCAAGCATTAAATTACATATACTTGAGGGCTTGACTATATTCGGCATACCAACAAATAATACGATAGCATTAGGTCAGGTGTATGAAGGTCTAAACGTATTAGCATTCCAAAAATATTCAGATAATGATAGTGAATGGGTAAGAACCTCCTGTGGTGCAGAATGGTCTTCAAGCGATGAAAGCATCGCAACGGTTGAGTACGACTATACCAAAGCACATGTTGCTATTACCGGAGTAAGCGAAGGCTTGGTTTGGATAAATGCAGAATCACTCGATCCTGCCAGTAGTGATATGGATGGCTTTTGGCTTTATGTTGACAAAATACCGATAAATAATTTTGAGATTGTTAATCACTCTGATTATCCTTCATTTGCAGATAAAACCGCATATATATGGGATCATGGCGTTCTTGAAGTAAAAACAAATCCAGCAAATGCGTATTACAAAGAAATTGATTGGTATGTAAACAAGGGTGGTTCCGATAGCGTAGAAT
Organism: Clostridia bacterium; assembly: GCA_017397065.1. Next base: position 36,545 of record JAFQKE010000026.1, on the reverse strand, counting down.
TCATAGGTGCTATAGAAAAAGGCAATATGAAACTGCGTGTAAAAAAAGCAGGAGCTATTGAAATAGGTGCGAAAATTGATGGTAAACCCGCAAGCACAAATTATGTAATAAATGTAAAAAAACCATCAGCCACCATTGAAAATAAGCCGGAAAGACGTGAACTCTATGTTGGCGGAACGCACCAATTAACCTATGTTAGTGATCCAAAAGATGTTACGGTAGAATGGGTTTCAAAAAACAGTTCTATGGCAACAATAGATTCAACAGGAAAAATTACTGCTAAATCTAGCGGATTTGTTGTAATTGCACTAAAGGTAACCTATAAAAACCATACCTATACAACCAGCTCCTTTACACTGAATGTGAGAAACCAATGGATTTGGGTAGACGGTTACGATTCTACCGAGCTTACAATTGGCAAAACTGTAAATTTAACCGCCGATGTTGGAACGTATGACGGTGATAATAAAACCGTCGTTTGGGAGACTAATAACAGTAGTGTAGCAACCGTTGATAATGGTCTTGTAACTCCGGTTGGTACCGGAATTGTTGCAATTACAGCAAAGCTTGAAAAATATCCCGATGTTTCTTGGCAGGTTGTTTTTGAGGTGGACTTACCAGCTCCAACAAAAATCTTTTTTGTTGAAGCCAGCGGAACTCTAAACTCAAGCCAACAAAAGAAATTGATGCCAATTTCTTTACCTTCGGGTTCTTCCACTAATTTTGTTTGGGAAACAGAAAATCCAGATATTGCGTATGTTAATAATGATGGAACAATAACTGCTAAAAATATAGGTACTACTAAAATAACCGTTTATTCAAAACGCGATCCTTCTGTTAAAGCTGAATATACCCTCACGGTTAAAAATAACGTTAGTTATATTATTAATTTGTCTATTTGGGACGAATATATGCTAGATGATATACAAGTATTAGCAGACAAATATTATAATGGAGATACTGCAAGAATTGAACATAAAAGTATCATAACAGATCAGGATTTTTTTGATGCTTGGAATTCTATTGGTGAATTCAACGGGTATAAAGCAGAAGTGGATTTTGTTTTCTTACATATACATGCCTCGCCATTTGATATAAGTGGTGCGCCTTTCCCTAGTGCAAGTATTTTTACCTTGACACGTGAAGAATTAAAAGATAAAAATAAACTAGCAGAAAAGGAGATGAAAGGGTTGGCATTATTTGGTTGTAATGCAGGCCATTTAGATTACCATTATGATAATATTGCTACTGTATTTGCTAATGCTGTCAAAAATGCCCCTGTTATTGCTGCAGATGGAACAGTAGAGATCCTTGGTAATTCAAAATATGAGTGTGTAAATGATGAAACGTTTCAGGATTTAAGCCACGAAATCCGTGAACCATATGGCTGGATTCGTTATTATTGGGAAAACGGAAGTCTTAATTACGAAAAACTTGGTTTTAAAAAGATATCTATTGCTAATATCCCTAAATATCTAGAGCAATTTTAAGGAGGAACATGAGTGAAGAAAATAATTGTTATAATATGTATATTGTTGTGTATTGTACTTATTATAGGAACAATAAATATTTTGCTTACCAAGATAAATGAGAAAAAAGTTGTTTCAAAATTCGAAAAATTGGTAAGTGTTGAACTTCCAGATTCCGTAGAAATATTAGAGGATGCTGAAATCTGTAAATATAAAAATGGAACATCGGGTGTTCATATTAATATGAAACTTTTTAAAAAAGATTATATTAATATAAAAAACCAGCTTGATTCAAACGGTATTAAGTGGAAAAAAGAAATAGCAAATAAAATGAAACGAAATGTACATGAACTCCGAATAAAAGAATTAGGTTGGAATGGCAACAAATATGATACTTATTATAATATCACTGTTACAAACGGTTACGGGACTAATATTTTTGCAAAAACAATTATTTTCTTTTCAGCCGATGAAGGTAAAACATACACACTGTATGCAAGTTTAGCAGAGCCACCGTTAGGAGAAGAATGTTGGGATGCTTCTGAGGTTAACGACTATGGATATTAGAGAAAAGACAGGGGACGGAATTTTGAGGTAAAAAGTAAGAGGTAATAGGTAATAAGTTTGGAATGTTCAAGACCGTTCTAAACTAACTTAAACCTCCACCCCAAAATTAACCATCTAAAATCAAACAAGCGGTATGGCTCTTTTGGGGCTATACCGCTGTTTTTTGGTATCGTTCGGCAAAGCAACTGCCTCTCAATTGACAAATATTCCCTCTCCGTGTATAATAAAATTAAAGAAGAAAAGTAGGGAACGGTCTCGACCGTTCCGTAAGACATAGAACCGTCCCCTGTCTTTTTTTTACTATCAACCCCAAAACTGCCACAGGGTATTCTTTAGAAGAAGTAAAGTATTTAAAAACTTTAGGTGTTACTGAATATGAAGAAATAATGGAAAATGGTAAAAACCTTTGGAAAGCAATAAAATAAAGAGGTGTTAAAATGTACGAAAGAGCACGAGAGATATTTGTTACACATGGAGGAAACGCATTTCACATGGGGCGTGATCTTGTTCTTGACGAATATAAAAGCTATAATGTGCCAAAAGAAATAGAAAGGAAATGGGCAGAAGAAGAAATCAAAGAAAATTTAATTAAAGTGTGCCGTGATTTTGATTCTGGCACAAGAATAGTAATTTTAAGTCATACTATAAATTATATTAATGATTTTGATTTATATGAATATATAAGCCCAATAATTGAGGTTTGCCCTAAGATTGAACCCGAAATGGATTCTTTTGATAGGATGTATTTGTGTGAAGTGCTCGCTAACCGTATACCAAAGGAATTTTTAAAGAAAGATGAAATTAAAAATTATATATTAAGCATTTGCAAAAAAGTAAAAGAACATCCGGAATTACCTGAAGACTTTGAATGTTCAGACGATTTTGCGGATATATTTTCGACGGAAAATATTTTAAGAAGAATTAATGAAGTTATAATTAAAATAAAGACATGGGACGGGATTTTGAGGTAAAAAGTAAGAGGTAATAGGTAATAAGTTTGAAATGTTCAAGACCGTTTCAAACTAACCAAAATCTCTCTCCCAAATTAACCAACTAAAATCAAACAAGCGGTATAGCTCTTTTGAGCTATACCGCTGTTTTTGGTATCGTTCGGCAAAGCAACCGCCTCTCAATTGACAAATATTCCCTCTCCGTGTATAATAAAATTAAAGAAGAAAAGTAGGGAACGGTCTCGACCGTTCCGTAAGACATAGAACCGTCCCCTGTCTTTTATAATTCACAAATAATTTTATAAGAGGTGGTATTTTGCAAAAATATATAAAAATCATAGTTGCGTTTTTAACCTTATTTCTTGTGCTTACTGGTTGTGCAGATAAAAAAGAAATATCAACTATCAATGAGCGTAAAGTTGATGAAAGAACACTAGAGCCTGCCGATTATTGGTACCCTGATAATGAAAAATTAAAATTAGTAGAAGAAGATAAAGGCCTGTTAAAAGAAAAAGAAGAATTTTTGAAATTATTTAAAAAACTCGCCGGATTTTCTCTACCGGAATACTTTTTTATACCCAAAATTACTGATGAAACAGATTGGAATGATGTGGACATAAGTGAGCGTTATATGGATGTTTACATATATACTATTATTAAAAAAAGTGATGCTTTGGAAATGTTGGAACATTTAAGGAATGATGATAGATGGATAGCTCGTTATGGAAAATATGAACTAATTTCACGAACGCAAGAACAAAGAGGAATATCCACTTATTTTGAAATATCCGAAAAATGGAATCCTACAGTAGGAAATAATTCTGCTCATTTGAGATTTATTTACTATAATGATTTCGATGTATATATTTTGAATATAATGGCTTGTTTAGAAAGAGACCCACCGCCCGGAACCTCTTGGCCAAAAGAGCAGTTTCATTAAAAAATCAATCAGGGGACAGTTAGAATAAAGACAGGGAATAAAGACAGGGGACGGTTCTGTGTCTTGACAGAATCGAATCCCCCCTCCAAAATTAACCACCTAAAATCAAACAAGCGGTATAGCTCTTTTTGAGCTATACCGCTGTTTTTTGGTATCGTTCGGCAAAGCAACCGCCTCTCAATTGACAAATATACATAAAAATGGTATTATAAAATCAGCGAAACGCTTATCTTAAATTATATATCAGGGGAACTGATTTGTTCCAATCTAACAAGACATAGAACCGTCCCCTGTCTTTTGGGAATATTACAGGATTATTTTTAGTTGATATGATAGAAATTCTCAGTCATTATTAGTAATGGGAGGGTATTTAGTTGTTGAGAATACGATTGATAATTACTTTTATGTTGATTTGCGCTACAGGTATTGTTGGGTGTCAATCTATAGAAACCGGTGTAGAAGATTTTCCTAATACAAGTATTTATGCTCAAACATCAGAAAACCATACATCATCTTACAAAACAGAAACTTCAAAATCTCAAAGTGCAATTTCTTCACAAAATCAAAACAATACCTCGTCAAAATCGCATAAAAAAGTAAGTAGCGAAATTGATCTTGCTGATAAAAAAAGGTATGAATATGTAAAGAATCATCAAGTAAATACTAAAAAAGCGAAAAACATGTCAAAAAATGAACTATCTGAATTTATTGAAAAATTGATTTATTCAACCTCTTCTCTTTCGACAAAAATAGATCTTCCTGAATCTTTGATTTTTACAAAAGGAACTATCATATGCACATTTGAACAAGAACATGTTTTATCTGAGCAGTCAGTATCATTTGAAGATTTTGTTGGAGAATTCAAGCCTGAAGAATTACAAGCTTTTTTATCACAATTTCCTGAAAAAATAATAACAACTCCAGAGGAAGGTGTATACGATTATCCCATGGTTTTGCCAAGATATCAAGATCTTTTTATTACTCAAAGCAATGTATTTTACATAGACCTTGTTGGCGGACTGAAAAACATTTTTAATGGTAGTTTGGGAACTGCAATGATTCCTATATTGATTTATGAAAAAGAAAATGGTATGTACGCATTCCATTTTGATTCAAGACTAAATAATCCTGATTATTTAGTAGGTGAACTTGAAATCCAACCTGATGGTTCTGCTAAAGTTGTAAATACAGGGGACGGTTCTGTGTCTTGACAGAATCGAACCTACCCCTCCAAATTAACCACCTAAAATCAAACAAGCGGTATAGCTCGAGCGAGCTATACCGCTTGTTTTTTGGTATCGTTCGGCAAAGCAACCGCCTCTCAATTGACAAATATTCCCTCTCCGTGTATAATAAAATTAAAGAAGAAAAGTAGGGAACGGTCTCGACCGTTCCGTAAGACATAGAACCGTCCCCTGTCTTTAAAATATTATAATTCTATTAATCGTATGATAGATGATCTTTAGAATAAAACGGAGGTAATTATATGTTAAAAATTATTTGTATTTGTTTGGTGTTATCAGTTGTATTTGGGGTTTGCGGTTGTTCCAAAATCAACAATAAAACCAGCAATGAAAATAATTCTTCAACAAATATTTCTATTATTGAAAGTTCTAATTCTAAAAACAATAATACAAGCGATATTCCTGAGTCTGTATCAAAAATAAATCCTAAATATAAATCAAGTAGTGCTGTTAATGAAAATTCGTCTATTGATATTTATCATCTACCAACTCCAGAAACGAAAAAAGCACCGGATTTATTAAGCAAGGAAGAAGTTTATAATACTATCGTTGATCTTTTTGAAGTTGATTTATCAAATAAAATCAAGATTACCAGCGGTGCGATCAATTATACTTATAGTAGTTATTATTTTTCGTGGCCAAGTGATTCTATTGATGATTTTCCAACTATAGCCATCTCTAGAGTTTTTATATCAATGAATTCGCATGATTTCAACAATTTGTTGAATCAGCTAAAAAAAACTTGGCAAAGAGGTAGAATAGATAGAATCCCCCACACCCCATATGATTATGAATACAAAAAAACATATACTCTGCAAAAAAAATACCAAAATATTGTTATTGCAGAACTAGAACAAACAAAAACCATTTATGTCAACAAAGTCAGCGATAATGAATATATCGCAGAACTTAACGGAATCTTTTACGATCCTAAATTTCAATCAGGAACTATTGAAATTCAAGAGGACGGAACGGGAAAAGCGTGGGACATAAACACAGGGATGGAATTTTGAGGTAAAAAGTAAGAGGTAATAGGTAATAAGTTTGAAATGTTCAAGACCGTTTCCAACTAACTCAAACCTCCCCCCAAAATTAACCACCTAAAATAAATCAAATTAGCGGTATAGCTCTTTTTGAGCTATACCGCTGTTTTTATACAAATTATAGTTTGAAGATGTGATTATATTTAACATCTGTAGGGACAAGCGTCCTCGATTGTCCGATAAAAAACGCTGAATTAAAGAGCTTTCTCGGACAGTCCAGGAGGCCTGTCCCTACGGTGTGAGGGTTGAATCTCTGCGATAAACCACAATTTATCTGCCTGCTTTCCGGCCGCGGAACGAGATTTAGCCAAACGAATAAAACCTATTCGGAATTGGATGAAACGTCACACGTTTTAAACAACAATTTATCTGCCTAATACATATATTTATTTATAAACATAAAAATCTGCAACGAAAGTGCATTTTTCACACTTTTATTGCAGATTTTTTATTTTATTCTTATTTAAAGGGCTGTAATAAACTTTGTTTTTTACATCCGCTTTTAACTTAATTCTTTTGTTATAACTCCGCCGCAGATTACGGTATCGCCGTCATAAAAAACGGCGGCTTGACCTGCGGTTGGGGCTCTTTGGGGTGAGTCAAATTCCGCAAGCAAGGTGTTTTCGTCCAGCGGAATAATTCGGCAGGGCTGCTCAATATGTCGATAACGGAGCTTGCCTGCACAATTAAGGGGTGAATCAAGCCTATCCATAGCCATAAAGTTCACATTTTTAACAAGCACCTGCTTTTTAAAAAGTCGGTCTTCATCTCCTAAAATCACCCTGTTATCCTTTGGGATTTTATCCAGAACAAACATCGGCCTACCGAATCCCATTCCAAGTCCTTTTCTTTGGCCTGTGGTGTAGCGAATCATACCCTTGTGCCTGCCTATTACATTCCCGTCTACGTCTACATAATCGCCCTCGGGGAATGTGATGCCAAGTCTTTTGGAAATAAACTCGGTATAGTCGCCATCGGGAACAAAGCATATGTCCTGACTATCCGACTTGTGGGCGGTTATAAGCCCGTTTTCCTCTGCCAGCGCCCTCACCTCCGCCTTGGTAAAATCGCCAAGCGGCATAATGGCGTGACTGAGCTGATGTTGGGTTAAAGAGTAAAGCACATAAGACTGATCTTTAGCCTTGTCCTCAGGCTTAACAACCACAAAGCGGTCGCCCTGCTTTTTAACCTTGGCATAGTGACCTGTTGCAATTTTTTGGGCTCCGATTTCTAAGGCCGAGTCCAGCATAGCACCGAATTTTATATAGCGGTTACACTCAATGCAGGGATTTGGGGTGTTGCCGTTTTGATATTCGGCAATGAATTTATCTATAACATACTTTTCAAACTCTTTTTTAAAATCTAAAACATGGTGTTCAATACCAAGCTTTTCGCATACAGCGGCGGCATCTGCAATGTCATTTAATGAGCCGCATTTCTCCCCCTCCCAAAGGCGGAGGGTTATGCCGGCGGTATCATACCCCATATTCATAAGCAGTAAGGCGGCGGCAGAACTATCCACTCCACCGCTCATACCTATAAGCACCTTTTCAGAGTTCATATTCTGTCACCACCTTGAGTTATAATTATAATGATTATAGATTATTTATCCCAACCGAAGTAGGCACGGGCGTTGTTACAGCAGATGTCCTCAACAATGGCTTTAAGGCGAGGCATATCTGCAGGGTATTCGCCATTTTCTACAAGGTCGCCAATGTAGTTGCAGAGGATTCTGCGGAAATATTCGTGACGTGTGTATGAGAGGAAGCTGCGGCTGTCGGTAAGCATACCGATGAAGCAACCAAGCACAGAAAGGTCAGAGAAGGCTTTAAGCTGAGCTTCCATACCTGCTTTGGTGTCATTGAACCACCAAGCGGCACCCTGCTGAACTCTGCCCTTGATACCCTCTGCCTGAAATGCACCGCAGATGGTTTCAACCGAGGTGTTGTGAGAGGGGTCGATGGGGAAGATAACTGTTCGGGGAAGTGTATCAGAGGAGACGAGCAGGTCTAAAAGATAGGCGAGATTTGCGGCATCAAGATGCTGGTCTACCGCATCATAACCGGTATCGGGGCCAAGGCGTTTAAACATAGCTGAGTTGGTGTTGCGTATAACACCATAATGAAGCTCCATAACCCACTCACGTTTTGCATATTCAGCGGCACAGCAGGCGATAAGGGCGGTTTTGTAGCCGTCAATTTCAGCGGCGGTAAGGGCTTCGCCTTTCATAGCCTTTTTAAATGCAGCATCAAGTGCGGCATCGTCCAAAACCTTAAAGGGAACGTAATCCAAGCCGTGGTCGGCGGCACGACAACCGTTTTCTGCAAAGTATTCAATTCTGCTGATAATTGCTGCCTTAACATCGGCAAAGGACTCAATCTTTTTGCCCCAAACCTCTGCAAGAGAGTTTATGTAATCGGCAAAGCCTGCTTTATCAATATTAACGGCCTTGTCGGGGCGGAAGGCAGGATAAACCTTGGTTTTAAAGGTGGTATCCGCCGCAATCTTCTTGTGGTAGGGGAGGGTTTCAACGGGGTCGTTGGTGGTGCAGATGATTTCTACATTGGATTTTTCAATCATCTTGCGAACGGTGAGGGTTTTAAGCTGTTCGTTACATTCATTCCAGATTTTTTCTGCGGTATCCTCGCTTAATGTTTCGGTGATTCCGAAGTAACGCTGAAGCTCTAAGTGAGCCCAATGATAGAGGGGGCTGCCAATCATTTTTGGTGCGGCAGTACAAAATGCAAGCCACTTTTCCCAGTCACTTGCATCACCGGTAACGCATCGCTCCGGAGTGCCGCAAATACGCATTGCACGCCATTTGTAATGGTCGCCGCCAAGCCAAACCTGAGCTATATTATCAAATTTTCTGTCTTCGGCAATTTCCTTAGCTTCTATATGACAGTGGTAGTCAATAATCGGCATTTTTGCGGCGACTTCGTGATAAAGCACTTTAGCGGTTTCGGTGTTTAAAATAAAATCTTTGTCCATAAAGGGTTTCATAAATATTACCTCCATTTTTTTAGTACATAATAATTTTAAAATTTAAAACTTAAAATGTCAATTGAATATAAGAACAAATTACATTGCAAAAAACACTATTTATTTTTTGCTCCGGCTAGATAAGGACCTTCAATTTCCTTAATTTCATCGCTGAGCTGACCGTTTTTATAGATGTTTAAGTTTGGAGCGATTCTCATACCCTTACCACCCCCAAGCCTACCCTCTGCAAGAATAAGCCAAGGCTCCGCACCCTCATTTTTACAAACAAGGCGAAGACGTTTGGACTCCAATTTATATTCGGTCATTAGCGAAAAAATTTCGCCAAGACGTTCGGGGCGTTGACAGATTACAAATCTGCCGCCAAACTGTAAAAGTCCGGCTGCGGCGGCAATAACATCCTTTAAATCGCAGGCAGTTTCGTGCCTTGCTTTTTTATCGGCGGCGCTATCGCTGATTATGCCTGCACCTGCCGCCTTGTATGGGGGATTGCAGGTAACAAGGGTATAATGGCCTTTTTTAAGTTTTTCAAAGGGAGTTTTTATGTCTCCCTCAAAAAACTGCAGCCTATCTTCAAAATTATTTTTAATGCGTGATGCATTTGCAAGGGCAACGGCTTCGGGTGAAATTTCAAGTCCTACCGCAGATGCGACAGCTTTATCACGCAGCCACAACAGAGGTATGATTCCACAGCCTGTGCCCAAATCTACAGCTCTATCACTTTTTTTAGGGTTGGCAAAATTGCTGAGCAGTACGGCATCGGTGCCGAAGGTGTGATTTTTAGAAACATATATTTCAATGCCGCACCCCAATGGCTCCAGCGAAATATTTTCGCCAAAATTACCCTCTAATAAATCCTTGATTTCGATTATGCTCTGCGCCATTTTACACCTGCGGCAGAATCCTCCAGAATAATGCCCTTTTCTTTAAGCTCATCACGAATTCGGTCGGCGGTTGCAAAATCTTTGTTTTTTCTGGCCTCACTTCTCTGTTCAATAAGGGCTTCGATGTCGGCATCTAAAAGCTCCTCCTTGCGGTTATAAACAAGACCCAAAACCTCGGTAAGCTCATTGAACATATCAAGTGCGGCGGTGATGGTAGCCTTTCCTTGGCTTTCACCGAGCATTATGTTAATATCCTTAACAAGGTTAAATATTGCGGCTAAGGCATCGGCGGTGTTTAAATCGTCATCCATAGCGGCAATGAACTCTGCCTTGCGAGCCTCTAAAAATTCGGGAGCTTCACCGCCATCAGCGGCATTTTTAAGTGCAAAATTCATATTGTCAAGGCAGGTATAAAGACGGTCCAAAGCGTTTTTAGACTGGTTTAAAATATCTACGCTGTAGTTGATGGGGCTGCGATAGTGTGATGAAATCATAATGTAGCGGATAGGTTCATATCCAAACTTTTCTGCAACCTCACGAACGGTGAAGAAGTTGCCGAGAGACTTAGACATTTTGCGGTTGTCTACATTTATATAGCCGTTGTGCATCCAGAAATTTGCAAAGGTGCAACCGTTTGCGCACTCCGACTGAGCTATTTCGTTTTCGTGATGGGGGAAGATTAAATCCTGACCTCCGCAGTGAATATCTATGGTTTTGCCAAGATATCTTCCTGCCATTGCCGAACATTCAATGTGCCAACCGGGTCTGCCGTTGCCGAACGGGGATTCCCAATAGGGCTCGCCCTCTTTAGCACCTTTCCAAAGGCAGAAATCCATAGGATTCTCTTTAAAATCGGCGGCATCTACACGCTCACTTGCGCCTGCCAAAAGCTCCTCTAAAGGCTGATGCGAAAGCTTGCCGTACTCATTGAATTTGGTTGCACGGAAGTAAACATCGCCCTCGGCTTTGTAGGCGTATCCCTTTTCAACAAGGGTGTTTATAATGTCAATAATTGCATCAATATTTTCGGTTGCCTTGGGATGGGTGGTGGCCTCACGAACATTAAGACCCTTAGCGTCTATCCAAAATTCCTCAATATATCTTTTAGCAACTTCGGGAACGGTAATACCCTCCTCGTTAGCCTTTTTAATGAGCTTATCATCAATATCGGTGAAATTCTGAACAAAATTCACCTTGTTTCCACGGTATTCTAAGTAACGACGAAGCACGTCAAAAACGCAGAGGGGACGTGCGTTACCAATGTGTATGAAATTATAAACTGTGGGGCCGCAAGCGTAGATTTTATATTCCTTGCCGTCGGCGGGGGTAAGCTTTTGCTTACTTCTTGACATAGTGTTAAATATTTGCATTTTTATTTCCTCCAAAGATTATTTAAGTTTATAGTTTGTGATTCATTTATCGCAAGATGGACATTTTATATCAAGGGGCGGGAGCTCTTTGAGTTTGTCGGGAGCGACTTCATTAAGGGCTTTTTCCAACTGACGAACCCTGCAATCCAGACGGCAGAGCTGTTCGGCAACGGGATCGGGGATGTGCACCTGATCAAGCGGCAGAACCTTTGCACCGGCTCTGCGGACTATTCTTGCGGGAACACCTGCGGCGGTGCAATCGGGGGGAACCTCCTCCAGAACAATTGCGCCCGAAGCGATTCTTGAGTTATCGCCAACCTTAAAGGGGCCAAGCACCTTTGCACCCGAGCTAATCATAACATTATTACCAATGGTTGGGTGGCGTTTTCCAACATCCTTACCCGTACCGCCGAGTGTTACACCCTGATAGATAAGGCAATCATCACCAATTTCGGTGGTTTCGCCAATAACAACCCCCATACCGTGGTCAATAACAAGACGGCGTCCGATTGTTGCACCGGGATGGATTTCTATGCCGGTTTTTCGAACCGCCTTTTGAGATATGGCACGTGCAATAAACTTCATTTTATGACGGTAGAACCAGTTGGCTCTGCGGTACATACGAAGAGCCCGCACGCCGGGATAAAGAAAGAATATTTCCAGCCAGCTTCTTGCGGCAGGGTCACGCTCCTTAACGGCGGCAATATCTTCTCTTGTTCGTTTAAACATAAAAATCACCTCGAATTTTAAAAGCCTTTTTACAAAAGCGAAGAACTTAAATATATTAAAAAACAAAACTAAAAAAAGCCTCCCATAACGCATTCGCATTACAGGAGGCGGTAAAACAAAGTTACCTCGGTTCCACTCCGATTTTACTTTAAAGTTTTTTTGGTTTGGAATAAAATTCAGGTGTAAAGCTCAAGGCAGTTGCCGATTTTCGAGCTCAACAAAAATTATTTTACAATTTCCCAAAAAACACAAAAAGTCTTTCAAAGCCTTTAACGGAGCAAACCGCAGACAAATACTAAGAAAAAACTTTTCCTTGCCCGTGCTGATGGGTGCATTTCATATTTTCTCAATGACAAGCCCTTACAGTCTACGAGGCCTGCTCCCTGACAATGAGGCGGAATATTACTTCTCCCACTACGCATTTAAAAACTATACTATTATTATACCCAAAATGGGGTGGTTTGTCTACAATTATTTTTTAGGGTCGATGAAATCTTTGTTTTGGTATACATATATACCGCCCGAGATTACGGTGAGAACAGCCGAAATCCAAAGCATAACGTTGGTTACAATATCAACTACATTAGCATATGAGGCGCAGGCGCTGAAAGAAACAATATATCTGCCGCCAATTGCAATGATAATTGCAAGCATCTGACTTACTGTTTTTAATTTACCCCAGATATTGGCTGCTATAACATTGCCCTTGCCTGCCGAAACAAGGCGGAGGGAGGTGATTAAAAACTCTCTGATTAAAACGATAAAGGTTATCCAGGTGACGCCATAGCCTATACCTAAGTGGATAAAGCCTAAAAAAGCGGCGGTGGTTAACATTTTATCGGCAAGGGGGTCTAAAAATTTACCAAAATCGGTAACAAGACCGCATTTGCGAGCCATATTTCCGTCAATATAATCGGTAAGGCTGGCAAGGCAGAATATTATAAGTGCCACCAAAAAGTGGTGCGGAAATTCAATTAAAAGTGCCGCTAAAAAGAAAGGGGTCATAATTAGTCGTGCAACCGTAAGTTTGTTTGGTAAATTCATTATAATATTACCTCCGTAAATTCGCCTAAAAGGTCATATTCTATAACGTCATTGATTAGCACCTTAACAAAGGAGCCAACCTCAAGACTTTTTTCTGAAATAAAGAAAACCTTGCCGTCAATATCGGGTGCATCGGCGGCACTTCTTCCGTAAAAACACTTAATGTATGAATCGTAACCCTCAACCAGAACCTCCACGGTACTGCCGATTTTTTGCTGATTTTTTTCTTCGGCAATGGTCATTTGGTCGTTCATAATATTTTCGCTTCTATCCTGCCTTAGCTGTGGGTCAACCTGATTCGGGAATTCTGCGGCAGGTGTACCCTCCTCTTCAGAATAGGCAAAGCAACCGAGTTGGTCAAACTTAACCTCATTCACAAATTCTGCAAGGGTGGTGAAATCTTCCTCATCCTCGCCGGGGAAGCCCGTAATAAGTGATGTTCGAAGCGTAACGCCCGGAATTTTTTCTCTGATTTTTGTGATAAGCGCCTTAATATCGGCAGAATTGCCACGTCGATTCATTTTTTTAAGGATTTTATCGCTTGCGTGCTGAATAGGAATATCAAGATAAGGTACGAGCTTTTCTTCACTTGCAATGAGCTCTAAAAGCTCATCGGAGATTTTATCGGGATAGGTGTAAAGTGTGCGTATCCAGTGGAGTCCCTCAATTTTTATAAGCTCCTTTAAAAGCTCCGGCAGAGAGGGCTTACCGTAAATATCGGCACCGTAATTTGTGGTATCCTGCGCTACAACAACAAGCTCCTTTACGCCGTTTTTAGCAAGCTTTTCGGCTTCGGCAACACAGTCCTCAATTGGCAAACTGCGAAAATTCCCTCTTATATCGGGAATGGCACAGTATGAGCAACGATTGTTACACCCTTCGGCAACCTTTAAATAGGCGGTGTAAAATGGGGTGGTTAAAATTCGTTCACCCGTAAGGGGAAGCAAAGCTTTATCTGCCGAATAGAGCTGATTTTTACCATCAAGGGCGTCATTTACAATGTCCACAATATTTTTATTTGCGCCGAGTGTTACAACCGTATCTACTTCGGGAATTTCGGCAAGTATCTGCTCCTTGTAGCGCTCGGCAAGGCAACCGGTCACAATAAGAGCTTTGAGAGAGCCGCTTTCCTTGTAGGCGGCAACCTCAATAATATTTTCAATGGCTTCTGTTTTTGCCGACTCTATAAAGCCGCAGGTATTAACAATAATAACTTCTGCTTTTTCTTCTTCGTTTGTGATTTCAAAGCCGGCCGACTTAAGCTCTGCCAACATTCTTTCGGCATCGACCTGATTTTTAGGGCAACCGAGCGACACCATTCCAATTTTATGCGACATCAGTAAATCTCCTCGTCAAAGCAATCTTCCTCAAAACTTTTGATTGCTTTTTTTATATCATCAGCCAAAAATCCTCGCCGCATCAGGGCAGCAAAGGTTTTTTGACGATCCTCTTTTGTGCTTAATTTGTTAATATATTTTATTTTTATAAGATTCCTCACCCTTTCAAGGTCGGTGTGTTCAAGCTCCGCATCATTTAAAAGGGAATCGGAAATCTCTTTAGATATACCGCTTTTTGCAAGCTTTTGGGCTATTTGTCGTTTTGAAAGATTTTTAGCCTTACATTTGTTTGTTAGCAAAGCGGCATAGTTTTTATCATTTACAAAGCCACGCTCTACCATTTGGGCAACAGCAAAAGCGGCGGCTTTAGGGCTGAAATTCTTTAAAAGCTTTTCGTAAAGAGTTTTCTTAGAGTAATCCTGACCCGATAAAAGCCATATTGCCCTTTGCTTTGCTCTATAGCACTCGCTTACAAAAATGAGCTGTTTAATATCATCTAAGGTAAATTCTGCACCCTTTGCAATATTGCATCGAGCGGCTATAGTCTTATCAATAAGCAGTTTTTCGCCCTCATATTCGCCACCCGTTAAATTTTGGGGAGGGGGTGGTAAAAGGGTCACAGCTACCCTGCTTTTACGCCTTATTGATACATCGGTAACGGTCATTAGTCGTCAACCGCAACGTCAATGCTGATTTTACTGCTTGTTTTTTTCTCTTCAGATGGGAAGGAGGGTTCTAAAACATCAGCGTTGTTTTCGATAGCTTCGCCTTCGGGTGCATCCTTTGCAACAAGGGCGTCCATAACCTTTTGGTAAATATCTTCAAAAATTTCGGGATTTTCGGTAAGGTAATTCTTTGCGTTGTCACGGCCTTGAGCCATTCTGAGCTCGCCGTAATAGAACCACGCACCTGAACGTTTTGTAATGCCAAGTTCGGTAGCCAAATCAATAAGCTCGCCCTCTTTTGAGATTCCCTTGCCGTACATAATATCAAACTCGGCAGTTTTAAAGGGAGGAGCAACCTTGTTTTTAACAACCTTAACCTTGGTGTGTGAGCCGATTATTTCGGAGCCGTTTTTAATAGCCTCGGCTTTACGAATATCAAGACGAACGCTGGAGTAGAATTTAAGTGCACGACCACCTGTTGTGGTTTCGTTGGGGCCATAGAAAACGCCGATTTTCTCGCGGAGCTGGTTGATAAATATGGCAATGCAGTTGTATTTTGAGATTGCACCTGCCAGCTTGCGAAGTGCCTGCGACATAAGTCTTGCCTGAACACCAACCATTGAATCGCCCATCTCACCCTCAATTTCAGCCTTGGGAACCAAAGCGGCAACCGAGTCGATAACAATAATATCAATAGCGCCTGAGCGAACAAGTGCTTCGGTAATTTCTAAGGCCTGCTCACCGGTATCGGGCTGAGATACCAAGAGCTGGTTGATATCAACGCCAAGATTTGCGGCATAAATGGGGTCAAGTGCGTGCTCAACGTCAATAAAGGCTGCCTGACCGCCGGCTTTTTGTGCCTCGGCAACGGCGTGGAGTGCGAGGGTAGTTTTACCTGAGGATTCAGGGCCGTACATCTCAACGATTCTGCCCTTGGGAAGACCGCCAATGCCCAAGGCGATATCAAGCGAGATAGAGCCGGTGGAAATATGTTCAACATTCATACCAACATTTTCGCCAAGACGCATAACTGTGCCCTTGCCATAGGTTTTTTCTAATTGATCCAAGGCGGTTTTAAGAGCCTTTTCTTTATCGGGATTTGGTTCTGCTACTATTTTTTTCTTTTCAGCCATTTTTATATACATCCTTTCGGTTTTTTACATTTTAGTATCTCGGCAAATCACTTTAAAACTGCCGAAATCACACGGTCATTACCGTTTAAATCTTTAAAACACTCTATATTTTTAAAGCCCGCAGCTTCAAAAAGGGACTTTACATCGTCGGCTTGAGTGTAGCCTATTTCTACAAATATTTTGCCGCCCGATTTTAAAAAGTTGGATGCTTTATCGCTTAGCAGTCTATAAAATTTAAGTCCGTCTTTACCGCCAAGGAGAGCGGCTGTGGGCTCCCTTTTAACCTCTTTTTGAAGGGACAGCATTTCCTTTTTGGATATGTAGGGCGGATTGCAAATAACAATATCTGCCGCTTTTTTTGGGACCCATTTAAAAATATCTGCACGAACGGTATTTAATTTAACCTGATTAAGCTTTACGTTTTCCTTTAAATATTTAAACGCTTTGCGACTTTTTTCAACCAGCGTAACATTTGCGTTTTTAACCCTTTTAGCTACCGTAATACCGAGAGCACCGCTTCCCGAACACAGGTCTAAAACGGTCTGTCCGGAAAAGTGGTCAAGCTCCTCTAAAACAAGGTCGATAATAAGCTCGCTGTCGGCTCGTGGGATAAGCACGCCCTTGCCAACCTTAAAGGGCAGGGAGTAAAACTCCCATTCGCCTAAAATATATTGCAGGGGTACGCCCTTTTTCCTTTTAGAAAGACATTTTTTTATAGTTCTTTGCTCGCTTGCGGTTAATTTCTTGTTTTGGTTATATAAAACGCTTGAACGGTCGGAATCGGTTGCATAAATTATAAGTTCGGTTGCTTCAAAGGTGGGGGAATCGCTTATAAGCTCCAACTGGTTAATGAGTTTTTCTTTTTGTTCTTTAAATGTCATAATATTACTGCAAATCGGGGCAACATCCGTCGCCTTTTAATTCATCGGCATCTTCGGGTAAAACCGCCTCAATAGCGGCAATAGCAACCTCTATCATATCATCCTCGGGCTCTTTTGTGGTGAGTCTTTGCACCCACATACCGGGAGCCGAAATAATGCGTGTTATTATGTTGTTGTGCTTGCCGCAGAATTTAATAAGCTCATAACCGATACCGCAGATAAGGGGAACGATAAGTATTTTTATTGCAACCCAAAGGGCGGTGATTTTGGTAACCTCGGGGAAGAACGTAACGATTAAAAAGCTTATAACAATGCCAACAACAAGCATTAAAATCATAAATGAAGTGCCGCAACGGGGGTGAAAACGGCTTTGTTTTTTTACATTTTCTACCGTGAGCGGCAGCTCGTTTTCAAGGCAGAAAATTGTTTTATGTTCAGCACCGTGATACATAAACACTCTTTTTATATCCTTTGTAAGGGAGGTGAGGGCAACATAGCCTACAAATATTGCTATTTTCAAAACGCCCTCAATAAGGGGACGAAATCTATCACTTACGGCACCATTTGAAAGATGCTTGATTCCGTTAAAGGTGGCGGTTGGCAGATATATAAACAAACCGATTGCCATTACAACACCCAAAACAACGCCCAGTATCATAACCGAGGTAATTAAAGCAGAGTTGGATTTTTTCTTTTCTTCGGTTGCTGAACCATTTTCCTGCTCGGGCTTTTCTTCTGCACTCATGTCAATTTCAACATCGCCGTTGATTTTACCCTGAACATCGGGAGTTTCATCAGCTTTGGCTTCGGATTTAACCGCCTCAGTGAGGGGTTCATCTAAAAGGAGCTTGCCCTTGGCGATAAGCTTTTGACGCTTTTTCTCCTCTTTTGCCTTTTTGCGTTCCAGCTCCTCGGCCTCTTCAAGATCGGTCATACCCGATTTATCGGCCGATTTCATAAGGGTTTTATAGCCCAGAATCATTGATTCCACAAAATTAACAACACCCCTGAGTATGGGCCAGCCTAAAAAAGGAATTTTATCCTTAATGTGCTTTTCCTCTATATATTCAATATCAATGCTCCTGTCGGGGGTGCGTACAGCCATAGCTGTTTTTTTAGGGCTTTTCATCATAATGCCCTCAATAAGAGCCTGACCGCCTATACTTAATTTTTTCATTATACTTTTACCTCTTTACTTTTAAATTGAAATATCCTCATTTATATTCTCTGCAGGCAGAGCGGCAGATTCAGTCTCTTTTTCGGGGAGATTATCGGAATCAATAACGGGGAGAACTATTGTTACGGTAGTTCCAACACCCTCTGTACTTTCTATAAAAAGAAGACCGTTGTGCTGTTTTATAATTTCATCGGCAACGGCAAGGCCAATACCCGAGCCACGTACCGTTGTGTTCGATTTGAAAAACTTTTCTTTAACCTTATCAATATCCTGTGCAGGTATGCCCACGCCGGTATCTGAAATGCGTATGTGAATGCAGTGCTCCTCCTCGTGGCAATCAATAAGCACGCTACCGCCGTCGTGTGAGTATTTTATGGCGTTATCAATAACGTTTATGAACACCTGCTTTAGTCGGTCGGGATCGCCCATAACATCGTTAGGGTCGGCAGGGCAGACAAAATCCATTTTGATTTTGTGTTGCTTTGCAACCTCTAAATACATATCCACCGCCGTTTTTAGGGGGGCTATAACATTTATGCGTTGCATATTTACCGAAAGTCTGCCGGACTGCATACGTGAGAAGTCGAGCAGGTCTTCAACCAGACCGGAGAGTCGGTCGGCCTCAGAGAGGATAACGTCAACGCCCTTTGCAACAAGCTCATCATCAAAGCCGAGCGACATTTTTGCCGTTTCGCCCCATCCACGAATGGCGGTGAGAGGGGTGCGGAGCTCGTGAGAAACGGAGGAAATGAAACTGTTTTTTACATTTTCTGCCTGTCCAAGCTCACTTGCCATATAGTTAATGGCGTCACAAAGCTCGCCAATTTCATCATCATTCTTTTTAACCTCAAGGCGGGATTTGAAGTCGCCCATTGCCATTTTGCGGGCAACGTTGCTAACCTCACGCACAGGGCGAACGATGGATTTTATAAAGTAAAGGCCGGTCATAGCGGTTATGGCAATTATGCCAAGACCAATAACAATGCATAGCAGTATGAGCCAGGTTATGTGCTCATTTACGCTATCGAGTGAAATGAGCCATCTTATGGCACCGTTGGAGCCCGTGCCGTAATCTCCCAAAATGGTTGTCTGGGCCATTATTTTTTCGCCCTGACTCGTACCCGTCCATAAAGCGGTGGAGCTATCAGAGGAGAGTGCGCTGTTATAATCGGGCATATCGGGTTCGCCGGGGTTAAAGCCGTTTGAGGTGATTAAGATTTTTCCGTTTGCATCAATAATCTGAACCTCGATTTTATCCTTATGCTCAAAATTTTCAATATACTGCCTTGCCTTGGCGGGAAATTCTGCAGGGTCAACGGTTGCGAGGAGAGAAAAGCCCTGACAAAGCTCATTTGCACGGCTGCGTGCTGTTTCGTTATAGTAGTTGACAATAAATATGCTTAAAAGCGTTTCCACAATAACAACAACGGCAACAACTACCGACATAACATTTATAAGCCAACGCCTTGTAACGCCCTTGATTTTCCATTTAAAATGTGATAGAAGCATTCCGTCATCTCCTTTACTGTGGTTTTAGCATTGAAAAAGATTCTTTAAAAATTATTCAAGGGTGTTCCATTTATAGCCCATACCCCATACCGTTACAAGGTGCTTGGGATGTGATGGGTCATCTTCAATTTTTATACGAAGTCGGCGGATGTTAACATCCACAATTTTTTCTTCACCGAAATAGGCCTCTCCCCATACACGGTTCAAAATATCGGTTCGGTCAAGAGCAACGTCGGGATTGGTGAAAAAGTATTCCACAATTTGAAACTCAACCTGTGTGAGCTCAATATTATTGTTGTTTTTGCAAAGCGTTCTGCGGCGGATGTTAAGAGTAAATTCGCCAAGCTTAATTTCGTCGCTGGATTCTTTTGCGGCGGAGCTTTTACCCATATCCACTCTGCGGTAAAGCGAGTCAACTCTGGCAAGAAGCTCGGTTGGGCTAAAGGGCTTTGTTATATAATCATCGGCGCCAAGCATAAGACCGTGGATTTTATCCATCTCCTGTGTGCGGGCTGTGAGCATAATAATACCAAGCGCAGGGGAGCGTCGTCTTAGCTCCTTGCAAAGGGTAAGGCCATCCATACCCGGCATAGAAATATCCAAAAGAGCTATGTCAATATCGCCGTGTTCCTCATAAACGGCAAGAGCCTCCTCACCGGAGCCGGCTTCGACCGTATCATAGCCAGCACGTTTTAGGTTTATAACCTCAAACTCTCGGATAGCCACCTCATCCTCAACAACAAGAATCTTTTTCATTTAAAGTATACTCCTTTTAATGTACTAAATTTTGGACTTACTCAATAATATGGAAGATTTTTTTAAGCTCTTCTAAGGTTATTTTTTCTGCACCCTCATAATCGCTGAACATAGCGGCATAAACAACGCCGTTTTTTCTTGTGATTTCCTTATAATCGTTGAATCCGTTATCGGGCTTATCCCAATTGACATCCGATATGGCACGGATTTTAACAAGCTCGCTTATGATTGTGCCGTTTTTTGTATCCCACAGACAAACGGTGCGAATACGATTTTCAATCTCAATATTTATAGTGGTGCGTCCTGCCCAAATTCTGGGGAATTCAAAATAATATCCGTCGGAATAGTTCATAACGGCCTGCATAGTTGATACGAGTCGGCGACCGTTGAAGCTGCACCAATTTGTTATAGGATTTAGTGTGCTTTCATCAAGGCCGGGGAAAACAATATCAATGGGTCGGTTTAGCGGAATATCCAAATATCCGTCCCCGTTTATATCAAGCGAGGTAACCGTATTATTGCGGTAGGTGGGATGAACGTAATTTTCTGCTATAGTCGGTTTATAAAAGGCCGATACAAGCTTTCCGTTTTGGCAATATACAATTTCGGTTTGCATTCCGGCACCCTTAACGGCATCTATGTGAATTGCGGGGATTTTGTTTGGCAAAACCACAAAGGTAGGCTCGTTAAAGGAGGTTGCCGTTCCGTCAATAACGCAGGAAGATGAGGTTTTAACCTTATCTCCCTCAAAGGAGAAATATTTAGCAGATGCTGTGATATTTACTGTATCGTGATAGAGTAAAAAGAGTTCTTTTCTGTTGTTTCCTATCAAATCACAACACATAAAGCTTGTGTAGTTTTCTTGCATTATGGGCAAAAGATTCAGTCCGTTAAGGGCATAGGCATTAACCTTTTTATCCATACCGCCGTATATATTCCAGCCTACTATAATTTCCTTAACGCCATCACCGTTTAAATCTGTGATTTCAATTTTTTCCACGCCAACGGCGTTGACCACAACGTCGCTTACCGACATCCACTCATTATCAACCTTTTGCATAAGCTTAAGGTTCATAAAGGTGGAGTTTTCTTCATTTGTTGTGCTGTAAAAGGCGAGGGCAAAGTTTTCCTCACCGACGCCCGTAAGGTCTGCGAGGATATATGCCGAGCGATATTCGCCCGCAGTAGGATATTTAAGGGTGTATGCGGTGTTTACCGTTTCTTTTAAAACCTCTTCAATCTCATACATTTCACCGCTTGCACGTGGTGGGGAAAGAAAATCATCGGCTGTAAGGCTGAAGCCCGAGCAACCGGAAAGCAACAAAACCGAAAGCATTAAAGCCGTAGTTGTAAGCAGTTTAAAAAATCTTTTTATAGCCGACAAAATTTTCCACCTCCATAATTTAGGGTAAAATCTAGTTATTCATCTTATTGTATCATATATCGCCCGAAAAATAAAGAGTTATATTTAAATTTAATTGAAAAATTTGTTAATATTATTTAATTTATAATATTTATTTAGTCAGATGTATAATTAAAGCCAAAGCACCTAAACCTCGTTCGAGTTTTAATGCCTTGGCTATTGATTAAAACAACAAGAAAAATTCAAAAAATTAGCCAAGAGATTTCTAAAGATATATAAAAACTGCAACAGAAGTGATGAAAATTCATTTCCATTGCAGTTTGGTTTATAGATATTTTGCTTATTTAATTTTTACCTTTCTTCTGTTTCTGCGGTGCTTTTTCTTTTTGCGGTTAATTAAAATCACATAAACGGTAAAGCCGGCTATCAGCAGGAGTAATAAAAGTACAATTACAATAAAAAGAGCACTTCCAAAGAAATCAACAACGCCGTTGGCAAAGGCGAGAAGTGTGTTTTTTTCTACCGATGTTATTGCAACAACCGGTACGGTTGCAATGGGGTCGCCGGCATATTTAACGGTGGCGGTACCAAGCTCCTGTCCGAGCGAAACGGGGGCGGTGGCAGAGTCTTTAAAAAATTCAACCTCCACCTTAAAGCTGGTCATTTCGGCCTCCTTAGGCACCACCGCATTAACGGGGGTTTTAAGAACAACCGCTACGGTATCGGTATCTGACGAAAGCTCAACGGGACATTCGCCAACGGGGGTTGATGTATCGTAAACCTCACGGTACTCAAACTCATTAAACACCCATTCATAAAGCTTGCGTGTTTCAGAGAAATCGTATCTCACCTTAACGCCTGCCTCATTTTTTGCAGGGCACTTCATAACGATGCAAACATAGGTTATTCCGTCCTCCTCGGCGTAGGAAACAAGGCATCTGCCCGATTCGTCGGTGTAGCCGGTTTTTCCGCCGTCAATAGGGCGATAGTAGGTGTTTTCCATTGAGGTGTTGGGGTCTTGAATAAAAACTGTTGTAGCGAGTATTCTGGTGTTTTCGGTCATATTAGTGGCAGGTACTGTGTGGCGTACTGTGCCGAAAATCTCTTTAAAGGTTTCATTTTTTAAAGCATATTTTGTAAGGGTGTACATATCACGTACAGAGGTGTAGTGGGAGTCATTATGCAGTCCGTGGGGGTTTACAAAGTGGGTGTTGGTCATACCAAGCTCCTTAGCCTTTGCGTTCATTTTTTCTGCAAAGCCTGCGGTAGAGCCACCAAAATGCTCGGCTAATACATTTGCGGCGTCATTTGCCGAATGAACAAGCAAAATGTAAAGCAACTCTATTACGGGGAGCTTTTCACCTGCCTTGAGGTTAAAGACGGTAGCACCCGTTCCAAGTAAAGAGTCCAAAGCGCTTTTGTTGCAGGTGACAATGGTTTTTTCGGGCTCGGCACATTCCTCTAATACAACAATAGCCGTCATAATGTTTGTGAGTGAGGCGGGGTAGAGTCTGTCATCTGCACTTTTTTCATAAATTATTGCGTCGGTATCTACATTCGCTATAAGACAGCCCCCGGCAGTAACCTCAAAGGTAGAGGGCATATAGGCCGCCGCAGGGGTTACAAAAATCAAACTTATTAAAAAAATAGAAATTATTAAAGAAAATGTTTTTTTTACCATAGATTTTTCCTCGAAGATGTAGTATAATTGATTCATATATTAAGTATACATTATATTTTCACATTTTTAAAGAGAAAAATTACTAATTTTTAAAAAAATTTAAAGGGGGCGAAAAAGTGGTATACATTACGGGCGATATGCACGGCGATGAATCCCGCCTTTATGATAAAGAGTGGCGTAAGCTTAAAAAGGATGATGTGCTTATAGTTTGCGGTGACTTTGGTTTTTTGTGGGATGATAGCCCAAGAGAGCGTAGCACCCTTAAATATCTGGGTAGCCGAAAATTCACCGTATGCTTTTTGGATGGCACCCACGAGAATTTTAATCTTATTAAAAAATATCGTCAGACCGTTTGGAAAGGCGGTAAGGTTCATAGAATTTCGGGTAATCTTTTTCACCTTATGCGTGGCGAGATTTTTGAAATTGAAGGCAACAAGATTTTTGTTTTCGGTGGCGGCGAAAGTATGGATAAGGATATCAGAGTGGAACAGCAGCGTTGGTGGAAAGCCGAGCTCCCCTCTCCAAATGAGATGGCAAAGGCCGCCGCTAATCTGGATGAATGTGCAGGGCAGATAGATTATATTCTTTCGCACGAGCCGCCCTCCCTTGTTAAAAGTGCAATGCTTCTTCGCACCGGATATGCCGACCACGTAAACAAGCTCAACGGATTTTTGGAGGAAATAGGTAGATTTTGTACATACAAGCAGTGGTATTTTGGCTCCTTGCACGAGGACAGGAGAATAACTCCACGTCACACCTGTGTATTTAACAAAATTATTCCAATTGACACATACATTTATGAAAGCAATAAGGCGGAGCAGTTATCATTTTTTGATGATGAACCTCTGCCCGAACAGTCCAAAAAGCAAAGGAAGAAGGCTTTAAAATGAATCACGTAGAAAAAGCAAAAGAATTATTTTTAAAGGGGTATAACTGTGCGCAGGCTGTTTTTGTGGCCTTTTCGGACGTTACCGGCCTAACCGAGGAGCAGGCATTTTCGGTTTCCACCTCCTTTGGCGGCGGAATGGGTCATACGGGCGAGGCCTGTGGTGCCGCTACCGGAATGTATATGGTTATAGGTGCAGTCAAGGGCTATAAAATGTCTGATGGAGCAGAACAAAAGAAAAATCACTACAGTCTGATTAAAAAAATGTCAGATGAGTATAAAGCTGAATTTGGCGAAATTCGTTGTCCCGAGCTTATGGAAAAGCTCGGAAAGGGCGATTACAATCTCCCCGATGATGAGGCATATAAAAATCGTCCTTGCCTTATTTTTGTAGAAAAAGCGGCAGAAATGGCCGAAAGGGAACTTAGCTTATAGTTTATAACCATCATTTGTCTTTGGCAAAACTATCGGTTTGCTTTGCAAACGTGCTTAAAAAATATTCATAAAAGCGAGGAAATAGAAATGGAAATTAAGGGTTTAAAAATCAACTTTTTAGGTGATAGCATCACTGCCGGTTCAGGTGCATCTGATAAAGAAACCTGTTTTGTGTCTTTAATGCAGAATAAATACGGTGCGGTCAGCCGTAACTACGGAATAGGCGGTACCCGTATTGCAAGAAAGGTTACACCATCTGAAAATGCGGTGTATGATCAGGATTATTGTGGTCGTTTTAGCGAGATGGACGACGATGCAGATATGGTATTCGTATTCGGCGGCACCAATGATTTTGGTCACGGTGATGCCCCACTCGGAAAGTTTACCGACAGAACTGAGTATACCTTTTACGGCGCCTTACACACACTTTTTACAGGACTTATAAACAAGTATCCAACATCAAAAATCTGTGTTATTACTCCATTACACCGTCTTGTCGAGGAAAAGCCGGAGTATAAGCTTATTGATTTTGTGAATGCCGTTCGTGAGGTTGCAGAGTTTTATTCGCTTCCGGTTTTGGATTTATATGCAAATCTTGGCATCAATCCTCAGGTTCCCGTTATGAAGGAAACCTATATGCCCGACGGACTGCATCCCAACGATAGGGGATATGAGATAATTGCAGAGAAGGTAGCCGCCTTTATAAGGAATATGTAGTCTATATTCACAAATTATTTGTTCTTAATAATTTAAAATTTTTAAAATTTGCTATTGCAATTTGATTTTGTTTGTGGTATTATTGTTTCGTTAACCGATTTTGAAAGGGGTGACAGTATGAAACAGGGAATTCATCCTAAGTATGAAACCACCACCGTTAAGTGTGCTTGTGGTGCAGAATTTGAAACTCGCTCAACCAAGGAAAACATCCGTCTTGATATTTGTTCCAAATGTCATCCGTTCTTTACTGGAAAGCAAAAGCTGGTTGATACCGGTGGACGTGTTGATCGTTTCAAAAAGCGTTTCAGTATGGAGAGCAAGTAATTCTTTTCTAGGAAATTCAAAACCCGTTCGCATTAAGCGAGCGGGTTTTTCCTTTATATTTTATATATTCATACTCAATTTACATAATATTACCATTATAAACTAATCAATACTTGAAAAAATGGTTGTTTGGTGCTATAATACAATATATATGCTTATTTGTGTTTATCTATGCTATTATTTCGAAAGCGAGAAACCTATATGAAAAGATTCATAAATGATGTTAAAAAATTCTGGAATTATTCAGTATATAATGTTAAAGCCGAACTTAAAAGCGAGGTTGCAGGTTCTTTTTTAAGTTGGGTGTGGTGGATACTCGACCCACTTTTGTATATGTGTGTTTACACCTTTGTCGCTTCGGTTGTTTTCAACACAACAAAGGAGTATTTCCCAATATTTGTTTTTATAGGCCTTAACTGTTGGAACCTTTTTAACAAAACGGTACGCAACAGCGTAAAGCTTGTTTCAAACAAAAAAAGCATTGTTACAAAGGTGTATATTCCAAAATATATGTTCATATTAGAAAAAATAGGTACAAATGGCTTTAAAATGCTCGTTTCCTTTCTGCTCACCTTTGTGTTTATGGTAATATGGGGGGTTCCGTTCTCTTTTAGAATGTTCTACTTCATACCCCTTGCAATGATGGTTGCAATTGTTGCCTTTGCCTTTAGTTCAATAATTATGCACTTTGGTGTATTTGTGGAAGATTTGTTTAATATAATAACGGTTGGACTTCAGCTTGTGTTTTATATGTCGGGTATCTTCTATTCAATTGAAGACCGCATTGAGGGCACCGTTGGAAAGCTTCTAATCTACGGCAACCCTATGGCGCTCATTATGACCGATATGCGAAACGTTTTGCTTTACGATACCGACCCGCATTTCTTGGCACTTGGAATATGGCTTGCGGTTTGTCTTTTACTTTCGGTGATTGGCGTAAAAATTATTTATAAATACGAAAACAGCTACGTTAAAATAATCTAAGAAAGGGGAGTTTTGTTTATGTCAGAGTCTGCTATTTCGGTAAAAAATGTAAAAATCCAGTACAGAGTTATGAATAAAATGTCCCTTTTGAAGGCACTTATGAATCCCAAAAAATTCTCTAAAACAGAGTATTTTGAGGCTGTTAAGGGAGTTTCGTTTGAGGTTGAAAAGGGCAAAATATTAGGTATTGTAGGTAAAAACGGTAGCGGTAAATCCACCCTGCTTCGTGCAATTGCAGGCATTTTTTCTCCCGATGAGGGCGAGGTTGATTTGCACGGTCATTCTCTTTCTCTGCTTTCAATCGGTGTAGGCTTTCAAAAAAATCTTACCGGTAGAGAAAACATCTTTCTTTCGGGTATGCTTTTGGGCTTCTCTAGAGAGCAAATAGAAGAAAAGCTGGATGAGATTATTGAGTTTTCAGAGCTTGGCGTTTTTATTGACCGCCCTGTAAAATCCTATTCAAGCGGTATGTATTCCAAGCTTGCATTTTCCATTACCGCAATACTTGAAACCGAAATTATGCTAATTGATGAGGTTCTTTCGGTTGGTGATGCTAAGTTTAAAAAGAAGAGCTATGCCAAAATGAAAAGTCTTATCAGCAACAAAAACAGAACTGTTATTATTGTTTCGCATAGCTCCGAAACGCTTAATAAGCTTTGCGACAACATTTTATGGCTTCATGACGGTGAAATTAAAATGTATGGCACAACCGCAGAGGTTTTGCCTAAGTATGATGAGTTTATGTCGTAGGTGATTAAGATGGCCAAAAAAAGCAAAAAGAATTTCGACCCATCCAAGCCCATAGATTTTGTAATTATTTGGGTTGACGGTAATGACCCCGAGTGGCGTGCCGAGAAAAACAAGTATGACCCCAATTTTAATGAGGAAAATTTTTCAAACAGCGAGGTTCGCTTTAGAGATTGGGATAATCTTCAGTATTGGTTCCGTGGAGTAGAGCAGTATGCACCTTGGGTTAATAAAATCCATTTTGTAACGTGGGGACATTTACCACCCTGGCTTGACACCACAAATCCCAAGCTCAATATAGTAAAGCACACCGATTATATACCGGCGGAATATCTGCCGACCTTCAGCTCTCATACAATAGAGCTTAACCTCCACCGTATTGAGGGTCTTGCAGAGCAGTTTGTATATTTTAATGATGATATGTTTTTAAATAAACCGGTAAAGCCTGAGGACTTTTTCAAAAATGGTTTGCCCTGCGAAACATCGGCGCTTGATTGTATTTATTTTGGCAAGGATAGTGCAGGTTATTTCTGCGGTGCCGATATAACCATTATAAACACCCATTTTAAGAAAAAACAGGTGGTTAAAAGGGATTGGAAAAAGTGGCTCAGCTTTAAAAACGGTAAGGGAAATGTTCTTAAAACCGTGATGCTTTATTATTGGCCGTGGTTCCCCGGAATTTTTTATCAGCACGTTGCCAGCAGCTACCTAAAATCCACCTTTGAAACTGTTTGGGAAAAGGAATTTGATGCCCTTAATGAAACCTGTATGCATAAATTCCGCCAGATAGGTGATGTTAATCAGTGGGTTATGCTGTATTGGCAGTTGGCAGAGGGCAAATTCAATGTTCGTCCACGCAAATTCGGTCAGTGTTATCACGTTAAAAAGAGCTCCTATAATTCTATGCTTAATGATATAAAAGAGCAAAAGCATTCTATGATTTGCATTAACGATACTGCAAAAACTGAGGATTTTGAAGATAAAAAAGCAGAGGTTATTCGCTATATGGATGCTAAGCTTCCTCAAAAATCATCTTTTGAGAAGTAACTTTTAAAACTTTTTATATTTTGTTTGATAGGAGAAAGGTAAAAATGCCAACCCCGAAGCTTGTAAAAAGAGATAGCTTTTTTGATAATTTCAGGGCGATTTTAATATTTTTGGTTGTTCTTTGTCACCTTGTTTCGCCGCTTGCTAAATTCTTTTCTATAAAATTTATTTATAGATTATGCTACATTTTCCATATGCCTGCAATGCTGTTTATATCCGGATTTTTCTTTAAAAGCAGCGTTAAGGACGGTAAATTGGTAAAGGATAAGATATTTAACCACGCACTGCTGTATTTGGTTTTTCAGGTTATATTCACCATAATAAACGGTGCTAAATTCAGCCTTTATCAATCTCAGTTTGGGCTATGGTACATTCAGGTGCTTATAATCTATTGCCTTATTGTACCAATACTGGATAGGTTAAACCCAACCATTTGCATTGTTTTATGCTTTTTAGCCGGACTTGGAATCGGCGTAGACCGAACGGCAGGGCATATTGCCAGCCTTTCAAGAGCGGTTGTTTTCCTACCGTTTTTTATGATAGGATATTATTTAGATAATGATGTGGTTGAAAGATTCAAAGCCAAGAAGCACATTATTGTTGGTATACTTGCCTTTGCTGCACTTGCCGCACTTTATTATGTTTCTTTTGATGCTTTGCCTAAAATGCTTGATATGTCATCGGGTAAAGCCTCCTATGCGGCAATGAGAATCCCTGCCCTTAAGGGTATGGCTTTCCGTGCTTTTTGGTATGTAGCCGCTTTGGCTTTTATAGTTGAGTGTGCTATGCTAACACCAAAGCGTCACACATTTTTCTCTTATATCGGCAAAAACAGTCTTTCGGTTTTCATTATTCATTTGCCCTTGTGCATTGTGTTAAGAAGCACCGGATTTTATGATTTGTTTGCAGAAAAAGGCGAGCTTTTTGTAATTGCCGCATTTGTTTTAATATCTGCCGCAGTATGCTTTATAGCAGGCTCTAAGCCGTTTTTCTGGCCCTTTAAAAAGCTTATGGGAATTGATTTTAAATTCCTTTTAAAAAAGAATAAATAAAAATGATTTAATCTGTAAAGAAAAAGGATAGCTCCAATTGAACCGGAACTATCCTTTTTTATTGTCTATTTATTGTCTATTTATCGCCTATTTATCTTAAGCTTTAAACTTTTCAATAATTGCATCTACAATATATTTACTTGCGTGGCCGTCGCCATAGGGATTAGATGCCTTGCTCATTTTATCGTACTCTTCGGAATCGGTTAAAAGCTTTTTGGTTTCGGCATAGATAACATCTTCATCGGTACCAACAAGCTTAAGAGTACCGGCACTTATTCCCTCAGGACGCTCGGTGGTATCTCTTAAAACGAGAACCGGCTTACCAAGACCGGGAGCCTCCTCTTGGATTCCGCCACTGTCGGTGAGAATTAAGTGAGCCTTGTTTATAAAGTTGTGGAAATCAAACACCTCAAGGGGTTCAATGAGCTTGAGTCTGTCACAGCCGGCAAAAATTTCATTTGCAACCTCACGAACCTTGGGATTAAGGTGAATGGGGTAGATAACCTTAATATTCTGGAATTCGTCCACAATTCTGCGTATGGCCTTGAAAATATGACGCATAGGCTCGCCGAGATTTTCACGGCGGTGAGCGGTAAGAAGAATCATTTTTTCATCCTCTTTAATCCATTCAAGCTCGGCGTGGTTGTAATCCTCTTTAACGGTGGTGCTCATAGCATCAATAGCGGTGTTGCCGGTTACATAGATTTTTTCATCGGCATAGTTTTCCTTTAAAAGATTATCACGGCTGAGCTCGGTGGGAGCAAAGTACATATCGGTCATACAGTCAACAAACTGACGGTTCATTTCTTCGGGGAAGGGGCTGTACTTGTTGTAGGTACGAAGACCGGCCTCAACGTGGCCGATAGCAACCTGATTATAGAATGCGGCTAAAGCACCGGCAAAGGTGGTGGTGGTATCACCGTGAACCAAAACTATGTCAGGTTTGGCCTCCTTAATAACTCCCTCTAAGCCTTTAAGGGCTTTGGTTGTAATATCGCTTAGGGTTTGACCCTGTGCCATAATATCCAAGTCATAATCGGGGGTAATGTCAAAGGTTTTAAGCACCTGATCAAGCATCTGTCTGTGCTGTGCGGTAACGCAAACAATGCTTTGAATTTCCTCACGGCTTTCAAGCTCCTTAACAAGGGGGGCCATTTTAATTGCTTCGGGACGAGTGCCAAAAACACTCATTACTTTAATTTTTTCCATTTTTAATTACCTCTAAATTATATCAAGCTTTAAAAGTTCATCAACAAGGCGGTCGCCGTTGCGATTATCATCAAATTCGTTTATCTTTTTATATCTTTCTTGATACATAGCGTCCATTTTGTAATCGTTAGCAATTGCCTTTTTAACTTCACCAACAAGTGCATCTATGCTAAAGGTTGGAACGCCATCGCTGTTATCCTCATTAACGGGGGGGATTGCCTGATAGTTTTCAATGAGGTAATCTCTTTCTTTCCAATAATAGATAACGTATGCACCACGGTAGTGAGCGTCATAAGAGGCCGATGAGTAGTCGGTTATAAACACCTTACTGCTTTCAAGAGCCTTGTTAATATCCTTTTCTACTATGGATTCATATTTAGGAGCGGCGTTTATAATGCACTCTGCAAATTTGGGATGGCAGGAGATAATCACCCTATCCAAAAGGCCCTCTTTCTCAAAAGCATCAAGAATCTCCATATATGCATTGTAATAGGTGGTCTGATTAATGGTTTCGGGATTCATAACCAGAGCCTCCTCCCAGTAGCGGTAGGTAAGCATAACAAGGATTTTATCTGCGTCCTTATCCATACGGCTAACGTCAAATTTAGGAAGACCGCATTTAATAAGATCCTTATTGCTGAAGCCGAGCTTGTGGAACTGTGTAGCCTCAAGGTCGGATGAAATAATGCATTTGAAGAAGTTGATTGTGGAGTTGGTCTTTTTAAATCCTGCGGCGGCCGGATTATCAACAGGCTTTGCAAACATAATGCCGTGCTGCAAAAATACGAGCGGCTTTTTGGCAATTACCTTGTTGATGCTCTTTATATAAAGTCGGGGGTTAATAACGTGGTTGGAAAGCTCAGAAGAAATAAAGCATTTGGAGCGATAAATATTGATATAATGCTTTAATGAATATTTCTTGAGGGTGTTTTTGGGATATTTGGAATAAACCTTTTCAAAGTCGTTGCAGTGCTTGTCTATTACAAAGTAGACCTTAGATTTAAGGCTATCCTTACGGCTCATAATTTTTTCAAAAACATAGTAGCCTGACTCGTTTGCTTTGGCTGTTTCTTTCTCGAACAACAAAACAGAGTTGTTGTTGCCCAATAGCTTATATGCTACACGTGCCAAGAAGTTTTTAAAGCGGTTGGACAAGGTGTATTCAGGGGTCATGGGGATATTTACAATTCTTATATTTGAACCCTTAACGGTGCTTCTTATAATGTAGTAATGGTCTTTTACCCTCTGGCGACTAAAATAGTTCATACCGGGATGCTTCTTTTTAACTGCCAAAGGTAAAGAGCAATCGGGGTCGCTGCCAACGGTAACCATACTGTGGATTTCGCCCGAATGATTAACCGCCTCAAGCGGGAATTTTATAAATGCAAGACTTTTAAGGCGACCCCATTTAAAGGGGCGTTTAACCTCGCCAACCTGTTCCCCCTCAAGGAAAACCTTATCGCAACCGGGGAAGCTTTTTTCAATGCTGGTGTATTTACCGTAGAAGCGAACGTATTTTCTGGTAAGGCGGCAAAAAAGTCTTGAACCACGGTGCCAGATTTTATTCAGCTTAGAGGTTATATAAAGCGAATTTTCTTCGGTATAAACAAAATAAGTAGTATTATGAAGTTTTACAGCCTGATAAGGAATTGTGTACTCAACGTATTCGTCCAAGCAGTAGGTTGGCTTTATTGAAGAGAGCGAAAATGTGTATTTTTTGCCTTCAACCTCAAGCTCTGCAAACTTTTCAGAGACAACAACATCCTTTTCGTATGAGTTAGATAAGATTTGCATATTTTTACCATCTTTCGTTTTTATATATAGCATTTATTATACAAACCAAAAATGCCCAAGGATATTATATATCTATATATTATTTTTGTCAAGATAAATAATATTTTCTACTATGTTGTATATTTTTTATCTTATTTAAAGAATTATTAACATTATTTATATTGACTATTCATATTGACTTATTTGTCGATTTAGGGTAATATTTAGTATGTAACAAATTTGAATTGAGGTTTTTTATGAAAAAAATTGCAATTTATTTTTTTATATTAGTTATGCTTTTCTCATTTGCGGGTTGTGAGTTTGGAACAAAGGTTGAGGTTATCGATCCCGAATCTATAGATAAATTTTTTGGTCATTCTTCGGGCGATGTTTTACAAAAGCCCGAAATAGAGGGACCACGCACCTTTACCACCCCGGAAGCATTAAGCAAATATCTTAATGAGCAGAAAGAAAAAAACATATTCAATATTTCCTTTTATTATAATGGCGATGAAGAAATAACTCCTCAGGAAATGGCACAAATGGTAAGCTGTTTTTGTATAAGCTATTCACAGGGCGATGAAAAAAACCTACACACAATAGCTATTACAGAGTATCCCGGCGACCGCATTGTAGATGCATATTCCAAAAACAATGAGGCCTCCCTTAACGCTGTGGAGCGTGCAACCTTGGAAAAGGCACTTTCTATGTTATCGGTTGTAAAATCAAAAGCTCGAAACGAGTGGGAGACAGAGCTTTACATTCACGATATGCTTATCAACCATATTACATATTATGATGAAGAGGTTGAGGCCGAGGAGATGGCGAATGCCACGATAGATACCGAAGCAGATACCGAGGGACTTAAATCCTCTCCAAGATTTTTAACAGCAGTAGGTGCCTTGCTGGACGGTAAGGCAAACTGTCAGGGCTACACCGATGCTTTTTATCTTTTAGCCTCCCTTTCGGGATTCGAGGTTGGGCGAATGAACGTAAAGGCCGGTGACGCCCCCCACGTTGTAAACACTATCCTGCTAAACCGCAACTGGTATGTGGTAGACGTTACCTTTGATGATTTGGGTGACGATTTGGGTTCAAGCTACCGTATGTTCAACGCAGGACTGGATCAGATTAACGAGCTAAGCTGGGAACCGCAGAACGAAATCCACAAAATCGCTCCCTTTAGCAGTGACTATTCCTATTATATAAGAAAAGGGCTGGCATTTAATAATGCCGATGACCTTGCCGAGCGCATAAAAGAAAAATGGCTTGCCGGTCAGCAAACCATTAAATGCGTACTCAGGGATGAAACCAACGGCGATGTTTTAAAAACCGCTCTTGAAAAGGCCCTCAAGGCTTCGGGTAAGGAGTGCTCATACAACCTTTGGTATTATGATGACGGAAAAGATTTATACTACACCGTGACCATTGAATAAAATGCAAGAGTCTTATTTTTGTATTTTATTCAGAATGTAATCGGGCACATCTTCCTTATTTATATGTAATACGTATGAAAATTCATCGTGCAAAAGATGTTCGGCGTTGCGCAGATATTTTTCATCTGAAATATGAAAATGCTTTTTGCTGGTTTTTAATTCCTCTCTTTTCATATAAAGCATTTGAATAAGGCGCATAAGCTCATAGCTATCGCCGCTTTTAATAATATTGCTGCAGTGCTCCTTGCGAGCAAGGTCGTTTTCAATCCACTGCATAGGATTATTTGCCGCCCTTTCAATAAGGGCGTTTATTTTTTCCTCCGATAAAACAGCACGCATATTATCCAGCAGCCTTTCATTATCCGTTGGAACATAAACGGTGGCCTTTTCATCCTGAATGGGAACCAAAACAAAGTATTTCTTTTTAACCTTTCCAACAGCCATTTCGGTTATTTCCTTGATTTTGCAAATTCCCTGTGTGCTGTATGAAACGGTATCTCCTACTGAAAACATAAATTTTTACCTCGCTTAAAAAATAAAAGCGTGTAGTTTGGCAGGACTTACGTTTTACCCTATCAAACGACACGCTCTATACATATATTATAACAAAAAACTTTAAAAAAGGCAAGAAAAAGCCCCAAATTATTATTTTTAATTTTAAAAATACTATTTTCGAAAAATATTTCATTGTTATTTTGCACAAAAAAGCGGTGCGAAATTCGTTCAAATATGAGATTTTAACAAAAATGCAAAAAAATGCAAAAAAAGCATAAAAAAATTAAAAAAATGCTTGCAAACAGTGGACATTTGTGTTAATATGTATAGGCACGTAATGCGTGCAGATGTGCGTTGATGCGGGAGGTGGCCGACCTTGAGTCGGGAAATTTCTGCGGAGTATGTCCGATTTTAAACCGGGCGATGAAACTTAAAAGAGTGCTGTATTAAGGAAACTTGCGACCTTTTTATCAGCCAGACAGCTGCAATTGCTGTCTCCCGGCATAGTCTGCGACCCCAGCCTATCCGGTTTTAAAATGCGCAGGGTTGAAACACCCGGCGCCGTGTAAGTTTTGCCCGCCAACATTTTAAGGAGGCGACAACAAAATGGCTAAAGAGAAAATCAGAATTCGTATCAAGGGATACGACCACGCTTTAGTAGATCAGGCAGCAGAAAAGATTGTTGAGACTGCAAAGCGTACCGGTGCGAGAGTATCAGGTCCCGTGCCGCTACCCACCGAAAGAGAGATCGTTACGATCCTCCGTGCTGTTCACAAATATAAGGACAGCCGTGAGCAGTTCGAAATGAGAACTCACAAAAGGCTTATCGACATTCTCAGACCTTCAAACAAAACTGTTGAGGCTCTGACAGGTCTTGAGCTTCCCGCAGGCGTTGAGTTTGAAATTAAGCTTTAATTTTAAAGTCACGTCAGCTGGTCAAGTTGGCAGCAATGTCAACCAATAACCAATAAGGAGGAAATAAAAAATGCAAAAAGGTTTAGTTGGAAAAAAGCTTGGTATGACTCAGCTTTTTGACGCAAACGGAAACGTTGTTCCCGTAACCGTTATCGAAGCAGGCCCTTGCGTGGTTGTGCAGAAGAAAACAGTAGAGAACGACGGCTATGAAGCAGTACAGGTTGGTTTTATGGACCTTAAGGCTTCTAAAGTAAACAAACCCCAGAAGGGTCACTTTGCAAAAGGTGACGTAGCTCCTAAAAAGGTGCTTCGTGAATTCCGTCTGGAGGATATCTCAGCTTTGAACGTTGGCGACCTTTTAAAGGCAGACGTATTTGCTGAGGGCGAGCATGTAGATGTAATCGGTACCAGCAAAGGTAAAGGTTACGCAGGTGTTATTAAACGCTGGAACTTCGGCCGCTTGAAAGAATCTCACGGTACCGGCCCTGTTCACCGTCACGGTGGTTCTCTTGGCGTTATCGACCCCGCTCGTGTATTCAAGGGTAAGAAAATGGCAGGTCATCTCGGTGCTGAGCGTGTAACCGTTCAGAACTTGGATGTAGTTAAAGTAGACGCTGAAAACAACATCATCGCAGTTAAGGGTGCCGTTCCCGGTCCCAAGGGCGGAATTGTTGTTTTAAAGAACAGCGTTAAGGCCTAAGGGAAGGAGTGCAATAGAATATGCCTAATATAGCAGTATTGGATATGACCGGCGCTAAGGTCGGCACAATCGAGCTTAAAGAT
>JAFQKE010000025.1 GCA_017397065.1 Clostridia bacterium | reverse complement strand
TGTAACACCGTTATCACCGGTAACGCGGTCTTCGGTAACATTTACCCAAGGCTCAGAATAGCTTGCTAAAACCTCAGAATCAGCAGTAAGATTTGGCTGTGTGCGAACTGTTACGTCCTTAATCCAGTAATCCTTATAGGGATTGAATGCATAGAAGCTTAAGGTATAGCCTTTGCCGGGGGTTAAGCCCTCTAATGCTCTGATAGCGGTTCTTGCAGAAGCCTGCATTTGAAGCATTTTATCACCGCTGTAGGGAGTAACAGCAATATATTGTGCCTGACTGGAATGGTTACCGCTATCGGCAAAGATTTTTTCACTAGCATTAGCCGACTTAATGGTGGGGAAGCCTGTGAAGTATGTAAAGCCTGTGTAACCGCTGGTGTTCATAACGCCGCCTGCGGCCTCAATATCAGCAATAATTTGAGCAGATGTTACGCCGCTATCACTATCTTTAAGGCTTGTTGACCTCATATTGGTATCCCAACCGGTCCACTTATCGCCTGTTGGAGGTACGCTATTGTAGTAACGGAACTCGTCGCCGGTATAATTGGGATAAGGCTCTGTGCCTGCTTTAACTACGGTATAAGCAGCCTCAAGGTTGGTGTTGTCAGCATAGTTTTCAAAGCCGCCTGCATAGGCAAGAAGGTTCTTTGAAGTAAATACTGCCTTAAGGTTATCATAAGAGCCTTCGATTTCGATTTCGGCATCGGTAGAAACTAATTCAGTACCGTTATACCAACCGTCAAAGGTGAGGGAATCGCTTTCAAAAAGATTTATAGTAGCAATTGTTTTTCCTGTTAAAACATTATAATACTTGTTTGCGGTGTGTACTGTATTTGCTAAGGTATCGGTCTCGCCGTTAGCATTTTTGTACTCAACGGGAACGGTAGTAACATCAGATTTAATTTCAAAATTATCAAAATCATAAACCTGGCCGCCATTGAGGAACTCAATACCCAAAGCAACAGTAACATCCTGTTCGGCAGGAACATACCAGTTATTCTTATCACTATTAAAGGTCCAAGCGCTATCAGCATAGGTATAACGCATATTTGCATCGGTGGTTGAGGATTTTGTTGCGCCTAATGCTGCAGCCTCCTGCAGGGTCTGTGCGCCAACAGCATTAAGGGTGTATTCGCCCTTTATCCAAGTAGATGTATTAATACCGTCTGAATCTTTAAAGGTACGACCGTGCTGAGAGCCGGAGCCCTGAGATTTGTTGGCAAGTAAAGCACCGTCGGCATTATAATATGCCAAAGTTCCTATATTTGAAGCAGTAACACGGCGGATACGGGTAGTAGAAGTAGAGCCTGCATAGAAATAGGAATAACCGTTATTAGGACCGCTGTATTCTCTTTGCGTTTCGGTATAGGATGCTCCATTATCCTGTTTATATACAGTTTCATCGCCTTCGGCTTTGATTGCATCATATTCGGCGCTGTAATCTAAAGAGCCGGTCTCATAGAAGTCAAATGCGGGGGAACGACCTAGAGAATCTTCATCATGGAAGCCGAGTTCACTTGTATAGCGGGCATCAAAGGAAAGCTGATAGGTTTTCGCCTATGAAGTCAATGTTATAATAATCTCCGCCTAATTTTGCAGAAATCACATACTTCTTAATTGCAGTACTACCAACTGCTTGGTAGCCCCACATACGGGTGAATACATTGCCGTTTTCCTCTACTGCGTAGGGAATAACAGTAGCATTTTTGAAAAGGAAGTTACCTGCATCGGTTTCGGAAGCGGGGAAGATTTTTGCATCGCTTAAGGTAACGGAGCCTGCGGTAAGACCATCGGCAAACATTCTGATGTGGTTAATCCATTTGGTTGAGCCCCTAAAAAGGTAGGTGTAGGTGTAGGTTTTACCTGCAACAAGTGCTGCTGCATTATCTGCATTAGTGGTGGGAACGGTTTTATCACTGGTAGCAGATGCAGCTACGCTGTTATAAGCAGCTTCTACTTTAAGAGGTGTAGTAACATCACTTCTTACACCAGCAATCTGACTAAGGGTATGATTCATAGAATCATTGGAATGGAAAACGGGGTAAAGCTTAACACCCTCGTTAATATCCTCAGAAGCGGTTACGGTAAGGGTTAATTGATGTAACACATTCTGGGTTAAACGAGCACCCTCTGTACCATTAACGGGGTCGTTTGCTAAGTCCCAACCACGTATACCGTAGTTTACACTGGTGGGGAAGGTAACGCCCGAAACAGTAAAGGTGGTTTCAGGTGTTATAGTTTTTGTGCCATTGTTAGTAATCCAGTTATTAACAGGCAGGGTTTCAACCGTTGTTTCGGTTGCTGCCTCTTCTGCAGATGCGGTGGTAACGGGCACTGTAAAAAGGCAGGTAAGTGTACCAAGCACCATTAAAAGAGACAATAAAATTGATAAGGTCTTTGTCATAAGTTTTTCCTCCCAAAAAAATTTAATAGATATACAAAGATACTATTATAAGACAATTATACACTCCAAAGCCGAGTTTTTCAACCTACTCAAACATAGAAAAAAAGTTTACTTTTTTGTGCAATTTAACTCAAAATGTTTTTATTTTTTTGGAAAAATACAATATATTGTAGCAAAAAAAGAATATATACATATAAAACAAATTTGCCAATAAGCCTTCCCCTTGATGGGGAAGGCTTATTTAAACTATAATTTGTGCAAATTCTTTTAGGGATGTCGTGGGCGCCATCCCCTACAAGTTTGAAATGCCAAACGGCATTTCAAACTGCAATTTATCTGCCTGCTTTCCGGCTGCGGAACGAGATTTAGCCAAACAAATAAAACCTATTCGGAATTGGATGAAACGTCACACGTTTCAAACTACAATTTATCGTTTTTTAAATCCCCTGCTTTTTTATTTCATCCCAATATTTTTTATACGCCTGTTCGGTTTTGTTATCACCATATTCATAATATTTGCGGTTTTTAATTTCATCCGGCAAATATTGCTGAGCAACATAATGATTTGGGAAAAGATGCGGATATTTGTAAAACTGACCCTTAACGGCGGTATCTTCACCGTCAAAATGCTTATTTTGAAGCTGACGAGGAACAGAGGTTGCTATTCCCTTTTCAACGTCTGCCATTGCTGCGGCAATGGCATCGTGTCCCGAATTGGATTTTGGGCAGGTGCTCACCAAAATAACGGCATCTGCCAAAGGAAGTCTCGCCTCGGGAAGCCCCAACATAAGTGCCGAATCGACGCAAGCCTTAACAATAGGAATAATATTAGGGTATGCAAGTCCTACATCCTCGCAGGCGGTAACAAGCAGACGTCTGCAAGCCGATTGTAAATCTCCCGAAAGCAGAAGCCTTGCGAGATAGTGCAGGGCGGCATCGGGGTCGCTACCCCTCATTGATTTTTGATAGGCTGAGATAACATCATAATGATCATCGCCCTCACGATCATACCTCATAGAGCTTTTTTCTGTTAAATTTTCGGCAACTTCATTGCTTATTAGGATTTTGGTTTTGTTATCTGAATACTCCCTCTCGCCGGTTAAAAAGCAAAGCTCGGTGGCATTAAGTGCTTTTCTTAAATCTCCCCCCGAACCATAGGAAATGATTTTTAAAACTTCATCCTCTAAAACAACATCGGCGCTATTTTCATCGGCAAGCACAGAGAATGTACGCTCTATAAAAATCTCAATATCCTTTGGGGCTAAAACCTTAAACTCAAAAACGGTGGAACGGCTGAGTATTGCGTTGTACACATAAAAATAAGGGTTTTCGGTAGTAGATGCAATAAGGGTAATATCGCCGTTTTCGATA
The DNA here is from genome assembly GCA_017397065.1 of Clostridia bacterium. The sequence continues at coordinate 21,706 of JAFQKE010000025.1, read as the reverse complement.
TACTCCAAGAGGGTTTGCTGTTGCTTTTTATTAAAATACTGAATTTCATCAAGATAGAGCAAAATGCCGTTTTGATTTTCTAAATCGGTTCGACTTGCAATAATCTCCTTTAAATCAGAGGTAGAAGCCGTTGTAGCATTAAGGCGATAAAGTGTTTTGCCGCTACGCCTTGCGATAATATTGGCAACTGTGGTTTTTCCCACGCCCGAAGGCCCGTAAAATATTAAATTTGGAATTTCACCGCTTTCAATGATACGGCGAAGTATTTTGCCCTCATCAAGCAAATGATGTTGACCAACAACATCTTTAAGTTCGGTAGGGCGCACTCTGTCAGCGAGTGGTGTTTTCATATTTTAAGCCTCCTTTACTTTTTAATTATAGTCATTTTTATTCTTTTTCTTATTTCATTCGGTGAGCAATTATAACGGCTATGGAAAACCTTTCTGAAATGGGCGGTTGACTGGAACCCAACCTTTTCGGCGATTTCATCCACCGTAAGGTCGGTGGTTTTAAGCAAAATCTCCGCCTTGTGAGCCTGAAAACGATGCTTTGTTTGAATCGGTGTGCATCCAACCACCTTTTGAAAGACGGTGTAAAAGGCTGAACGGCTCATATTACACATTTCAGCAAGCTCAGGAATTGTGTAATTATCGTGCTCACGCATATAATCAAGTGCCTTTTCTATTTTTAAAGCGCTTATTTCCTGATTTTTGTGCATAAGCTTTTCAAAATCATCCAAAAGCCTATATGCTTTCCAGATAAATTCACTGTTTACAATGCTTCTGTCAAAAGATTTAAGCTCCTCGATATTTTCAACTATTCTGTTAGAGGGCCTAAAGGTTTGCATTTGATAATCATAATAATCCACATTTGGGAAAAATCGATAGTGGATTCTGTAAACTATTGTGCCCTCATCCTCCTCGCTAAGAACCATTTTGTGAGAATCCCCCGCCGGAATAAAAATCATATCCCCTGCGGCAAGTGAAAATTCTCCTTTTTTTGAATATACTACCATACTACCTGTTTTTACATATATAAACTTATAAATCTGAGAGGGTTTTGTTGCGTCATAAACACTCTCCCACTTTGAGGAAGAGCTATCTACCCATATGGATTTGTTGTTAAGAACAATATCTTTCATCCAAAAAGACCTCCGTTTTATACCCAATTTGGACAATACCGTCGTTTTTTTATAGAATAACATATCGTCAAAACATTGTCAATAGGTTATAATTAAAGTAAATTAGGATTTTTGTAACTTTTTCAGGGAGGAAAAATTTATGAAAAAAATATTATCGTTTATTATGTCTTTGTTTGTTGTACTTTCTTCCATAAGCGGTAGCTTTGTTGTTTTGGCAAGCGCCGAGGAAAACCTTTGGAAGGATATCAGTGTATCTAATTTTAATACAAAAGATCAATCGCTTAACGGCGACTTTGGATTTGAACAGTACACCGACGGCACATACGGAGCGGCTTTTCATATTAAATGTGCGTGGTATACAAGCTTTTATGTTGCTATGCCCTCCCTCGAGCCCGATACCGAGTACCAGATAAGCTTTAGATATAACAATTCAAAGACCGACACCGCAGGCACCATTGAAAAAATCCACGTTTTAACCGAAAATGAGCTTGAGGCAGTAGATGAAAATGGAAAGGTTACAGATAACAATGCAACCTGCATAGCCTCTAACCTGCCTTTGGATCAGGAGGCATGGACTCTTCACTCTGCCTCCTTTACTACAGGCAGTACACAAACAAATTATTATTTAAACTTTAAAACAGGCTATGCTTATTGGCTTCAGCTTTGTGATTTAAAAATTGTAAAAACCAGTAATGATACTGATGATAATACTGATGTTGATTTAAACACAACACCTATGCCAAATCTGCTTGCTAACATATCGGTAGATAATTTTGGCTCTAAGGATCAATCCCCCACAACCACAGATTTTGGATTTTCTGCTATGACAGAGGGCACCTACGGCACCAAATATAAGATTACCAACTGCTGGTACACAAGCTATTATATTTCACTCCCCGAGCTTAAACCAAATACCGAATATTATTTAGCCTTCAGGTATGATAATGATGTTCAGGTTGTTACAGCCGGTAAGCTTGAAGCGATCCACATTTTAAACGAAGAACAGCTTGCCGCTGTTAATGCAGATGGTAAAGTAACCGATTCATCAATAGCACCAATAGGTCAAAACATACCCTTAGATAAGGGCGGTTGGAGCCTTTTTAAGGCATACTTTACAACCGGTAATGATACTACTAATTATTATATAAATATAAAAACAGGCTATGCCTACAATATGTATCTTTGCGATTTTGTACTTAAAGAAACGGTTTCTCGCCCCGTTGTTGTTACGGGCGGTACCGCCGACAAACAAACCGCAAAGGTGGGTGAAGAAATAACCATCACCGCCACCCCCACCTCATCACAAAAATTTATGGGTTGGGAAAACGTTGTTGGTGATGCCGCTTTGGACGATTCATTATCCCCTACCACCACTTTCTTAATGCCCGACTCGGCAGTAAGCATAAAAGCAGAATACTATGAAAATCTGCTAAAAGATATCGATACAACCTATTTAGGCACAAATGATGAGTCCCCTAACGGGGCGTTTAAAATCGAACAGTATAAAGACGAAAATCACGGCACCGCATTCAACGTGTACGGAGCTTGGTACACAAGCTTTTATATTAAACTTCCGGCAATGGAGGTTAATGAGGAATATAATTTAAGCCTGTGGTATGATAATCACGTAATTGACGATAAACCTGCCTCTATTTCAAAAATCGACCTTGTAACCAAAGAGGAGCTTGAATCGGCTGATGCCAACGGCTCTATTCCTGCTAACACGGGTAAAACTCTGGCAACTAATCTCACTTTGGATAAGAATAAATGGAGCGGACTACATATTACTTTCACTCCCGAAGAGGACACCGAATATTACATCAACATAAAAACCAACTATGCATACCTATTAAAGCTGACCGGCTTTAAGCTTACTAAAAACTTCTCCCTTGGAATGACCATTACCGACGGTACTGCCGATAATCCATTTGCTCTGTCCGGCGAAACGGTTAATCTTACCGCAAACGAATACAATGATAAAACCTTTGGATATTGGAGAGTTCTTTCGGGTGGCGTTACCATAAGCAACCCCTACTCTGCAAATGCCAGCTTTACAATGGGCGAAATGGCGGCAAATATTGAAGCTGTTTATTTAAATAATGGTGAAGTTAAAACCATATACACCTCTTTAGATGGCACCGACTTTGCAAGCCCAATCTCTGATATTCACAGCAGCACCGTTACCGATAATGGCGACGGAACTGCCACCGCTAGAATAAACCTTTACACCTATGACGGCGCATACGCATTTAACGGCTGGTACAGCGGTGATGCCCTGCTTTCCACCGCTACCGAATACACCTTTGATACCGCTGAAACAAGCATAGATTCCTTAACGGCAAAGGTTTTGGTTCTTAACACCATTGACGGTGACCCCGGATTTGAAAATTATTCAACGGGTGATACAGTTCGTGTTGACCCCGCCAACAGCGAGGTTGCACCATATAACGACAGATGGGGAATCTGGAGCCGTTATGCATCGGCTAAATACGGTTTTGAGGCAGGCTATGAAAAGCTTGACTGGAGCTACATTATTAAGGCTTATAACGGCGAAACCACCGATTACTATAAAAATTACACCTATTCTCCCGAAACGGCAACCTATTCTTTGGATTCGGTGAAAACTCCGTACACTGTTACCCCTTACAGCGGTAATTCTATGCTTGGTTTTGCAGTAAAATCCCGTTCGGCAGTACGCAAGCTGCAGAATTTAATGCCCAACACTGAATATCAGATAAGTTTTTATGTAAATAATCCCACTCCCACCGATCTTCTTAAAAAAATAGTTGTTGCTAACTCCTTTGATTTTGATGCAGGCAGCGTAAGCTCAACCGACGAAAGGGTATATGCCTATTTTGATGATTATGACGGTTATGCCGATTACGACAAAATTCGCAACTGGGGCAGAATGACCGTAACATTCACTACTCCTGCAGACGTAACCGAGGCTTGGCTGCACTTTGTATTCTCTACCACAAATTCACACTCAAGCGAATCTAAGGTGTTTATTGATAATCTTATTTGTGTTCCAACCGTTGTTTCTTATGCAGGAAATGCCATTCGCAAAACCTCTGCCGAGCTTCCGCAGGCACTTCGTTATAAGTTCTTTATAAACAATGAAAACTTAGAAAGCTTTGGCGGTATGCAGGTGAATGAAATCGGCCTGCTTGCAATGAACAACGAAGATCTAAATGGCGAAGAGCTTGTTATTGACGGCAAATACGGCAATCAAAACAAATCTCCTCGTGTTGGAATTATAAATAAAGATAATATTCAGTATGTCGAGGGTGATAGCACCCACAGCTATTTCACAGCCGCCCTTTATAACATCGGCAGAACAGATGGTGCTATCGATTACAATAAATTTGCAACTGATTATACAGTAAGGCCTTATTTTAAACTTAATTCTGCTGACGGTAAAGAGATTGTCCTCTATTCTGCTGCTATTGACGCATCTGTTTTTTCGGTAATCCACGAAATTTATTCAGCAAAAAATAACCAAGATGATCGCCTTGCTGCCGATGAAATTATGTCGGTAAAGGCCGCAAAGGATGCTTTTGCTGACTTTGAACCCAAGGGCGAATTCTTCATTATGAAAGATGCCGTTACAGATTATGCTTTCTCAATTGCGGTGGTTGGCGACCCTCAAAAAACAGCATATTTCCATCCCGAGGATATGCACTATACCTACGATTGGATAGTTGCTAACGCCGAGAAAAACAAAACCGAGTACGTTATTACCCTTGGCGACCTTACCGAATACAGCACCGAAGCAGAATACGAGCTTATGAAAAATGAGCTTAAAAAGATTCAAAATGCAGGTATTCCTCAGGCTATCGTTCGTGGAAATCACGATGTTCGTGATGATTTTGATGCCAACATAACCAAGGCTGAATTCGGCTCGCACCTTACCGGCTCATATGATGACACAATGAAAAACGTTTATCATATTTTAGAGATGGGCGGAACTAAATATATGATAATGACGCTTGATTATTACGATCACCTCACAAGTGATATGGTAGATTGGGCGGCAGGAATTGTTGCGGCAAACCCCGATTGCAGAGTAATTTTAAACACCCACGGTCTGCTTAGCACCCAAATGCAAACCTATTCAAACGCAAAGGTTCAGTATCTGCACAAAAATCTTATTATGAAGTATGAAAATATTGATTTGGTGCTTTGCGGACACGATATACCCTTTGGCGATGACGGCCCCGTTTACAAAACAATCACAGGTGATAACGGTAATAAAATTGTAGAAATGATGATAAATCCCCAAACTCTTGAGGAGCAAAAACGTGAAGCCTTTGGCCTTGTTTCCACACTTTATTTCGGCAATGACGGCAAAACAGTAACGGTTGATTGGTATTCCACCATTCGCAACGCCTATTATATGGATAAGTTCCAATTCACAATTGAGCTGGAATAAAAATATATTCTAAAAGAAAGGATTTGTTTTTATGAAAAAAGTTCTCTCGCTTGTTCTTTGCCTTTTAATGGTATTTGGCTCTTTTGCCGGTGCTTTTGCGGCATCTGCTGAAGAAACCAACCTTTGGACCGATATGACGGCAGAGGATTTTGGTACCTTAGATACCAACGGTTGCCCCATTTCAGGCTATGAAGAGGGCACAAATACTTACGGCAAAAAGTTCACCGTAAAAGGTGCTTATTACACCAGCTTTTACATTGAAATGCCCGAGCTCGAAACAAACTCCACCTATAATTTAAGCTTTAAATATGATAATCATATTATAGAAAGCAACGCTGGTTCTATCCGTAGTGTAAGTGTAGTAACCGAAGAAGAAATGGCTAAGATTACCGATGCAGACGGAACTATTCTACCCTCTACCATAACTGTTTTAGGTTCCTCTTTAGCTCTCGACAAAGGCCAGTACACCGACCTTTCAGGTGCCTTTACAACAAGAGCTGTAAAAACAAAGCACTACCTTTATTTTGTAACAGACTATGCTTATTGGCTTTATCTTTGTGATTTTAAGCTTGTAAAAACAGGCACCGTCCAGCCCGATACAAACGTATTAAGCAATACAACCGCTGCCGATTGGGGAGCAAAAAGCTGGTCGAGTGTAGCAAACAGCAATGTTACCTGTGAGGGAGGAAACGGTCTTTTAGTATCGCACGCAATGCACCAAAAAATCTTTACCGTCACAGAGCTTGAGCCCAACACGGCATATGATTTTTCCTTTAATTGGAAGGCTATTTTAGGTACAACTCACGGTAGTGCCGCATACCCTTCGGAGATTTATGTTTATCCCACCTCCAGAACGGGCGACATTATGAATGCCGAAAGAGAAAGCGGAGCTTCGGCAAACTCAGGTAAATGGGATACCAATTCAGTATTTCATCCTGTATCAGGTGAATTAACTGATGAAGATAATCTTCTTACTAAAGCTATTGACAGAGCAACCAATAAAACCGTTGCGCTCTCCGCCGATTGGGCTTATCTCTCCACCGAATTCGTAACGTCAGATGATACCGAATATGCAATTTTAATTCACTTTAACTGCAACGGTGCTAACGATTCAAATAAAATCCATCTTTCCGATTTCAATCTATCCAAAACTGTATTATATGATGTAACGGTAGATGGCGGTACTGCCGATAAATCCTCTGCAAAAGAGGGTGATACCGTTACTTTGACCGCTACTCCCACCGCAACACAAGAGTTCAGTTATTGGGAAATAGCTCCAGAAAATGTTGAGCTTTCTGATGCTACCAATGAAACCGCAACCTTTACTATGCCCGCCGAGGCAGTAAGCGTAAAGGCCGTTTACACCGAAAATCTTTGGGGTACTATTGATACCACATGGTTTGGTACTGTAGACCAATCACTTACTAGCGGCTTTGGATTTACAGATTACACTAACGATACCTATAATGATGCTAAAGCAGTAAACAAATGCTGGCACTCTACATTTTATATAAAGCTTCCCTCAAATCTTAAAACCAACACAAATTACGAGCTTACCTTTAATTATGATAACAGTATTCAAACTACCGCATCTAAAATAACAAGAATTGATATTGTTACCGAGGACGGCTTAAAAACCGCAGATTCAGACGGATATGGCACAACCGTATTTAAAAACCTCACTACCAATTTGGCTCTTGATAAAGGCGGTTGGACCGAATTTACTGCAGATTTTAAAACAGGCGATAGTGACACCGAATATTATTTATATTTCACTTTGGGATATTGCTATACCCTAAGACTTGGCGGCTTTGAATTTAAGGAAATTACCAAAAATCCCATAACCGTTGAAAACGGTACTGCTAATGTTGTCGCCGCCAAAGAAGGTGCAGAAGTTACACTTACAGCCAACACCCCCGCTGAGGGTATGGCATTTGACCGTTGGGATGTAATTTCAGGTAATGTTACCCTTGCCGACCCCTACAGCGCAACAACCACCTTCGCAATGAGCAATGAGGCCGTTTCTGTAAAGGCGGTTTATAAAGAATATGGTGCACAGGTTGTTTATGTTAAACCCGATGGCACACCTTATGCAGATGCTGCGAATCTTAATCCTGCAAAAATCGAAACGGCTGAAAATATCGATGGCACAAGCACTCTCACCTTAAACTATGACGTGATGGATGATATTAACAGCTTCCTCGGTTGGTATAAGGATGATATACTTATTGAAAGCGGTCTTTCATACACCTACAATCCTGAAGATACTAATCTTTTAGATATTACCGCAAAAATCTTATGTCGTAATGTACTTACCGGTGCCGCAAGCTTTGAATCTTACGCAAATGGTACCAATATGCGTGTTGAACCCATTGCCACCGGTGTTGCCCCATATGATGATAAATGGGGACTTGTAGTTGGCTCTGGTTACGAAACCGAAAACATAGGCTTTTATCTTAAAACTATGGGCGATACCTCTACCACCTACTACACCGATATTGGCTATGACAGAGAAACAGGCACATATTATCCCGAAGCAGACAGAAAAACCGCTAAATATTCAGCCACCCCTCACAGCGGTAATTCTATGCTTGCGCTTTCATCTTCTTATCGCTCATTTGTAAGAAAAATAGAGGGTCTTAAACCCAATACCGACTACACAATGAGTATGTATGTAATGAATCCTGATGAATACAATTTCCTTTCATCGGTAACAATTGCAAGCACATATAATATAAAACCCTCTTATTTAAGCGTTATGTCTAACCGATTTATTGCCAATAGCCAAAAAATTGCCGGAACAAATATTTACGGCTTCTACGAAGAACCCAGAAACGAAGAGCTTTTTGAAACCAATGTAACAATAAAGGATAAATCCTCTGTTCAAAACTGGAAGAAAATCAGCTTTAGCTTCAAAACAGATGATAATACCGATAGTGTTTATATACATTTATATCCACGCAACCGCAATACCTGGTATAATCGCTGTCAAACCTATGTGGATGATATGGTTTGCTATGAAACTGCTATAAATTATACAGGCAATGCAATGCGTGCCGCCTCGTCCGAAGTCCCACAGGCTCTTCGCTATAAGTTCTCGGTTAAAAACGAAATGCTTATCTCTTATAATGGTAGCTCCTTCAAAGAACTCGGTATTCTTGCCGCCGATAGCACCAAATTAAACGGTAAAACGCTTTATAAGGGAGATGGACTCGCTAAAGATGTAAAGGTTAGTGAAGATAATTATCAGTATGTAGACGGAGATAACGAAAACACCTACTTTACAGCCGCTCTTTATAATATCGGTCGTTCAGGCGGTAAAATCGATTATAATAAATTCGCCACAAAATATGCCGTTCGCCCCTATTTTGTCTATGAAGACGAAAACGGTTTAGAAACGATTATTTACGGAGAAACTGTAAATGTTTCGGTATTTGACGTTATGTATGCCATACGTGATTGGCCTAAAACCACCGAAGATTTGAATATTGTAAACACAATGCTCGAAAACGCTGCCATAAGAAGCCATTATTCTGATTGGCAGCCCGCTGATGGTTGGAATCTTGACAATCCCAACGCCCCCACCGAATACGATTATTCCTTTGCCGTTGTTGGCGATATTCAGTACACTACTGAAAACTATCCCGAATATCTTGATTATACCTTTGATTGGATAATAAATAATAAGGATAGCAAAAATATTCAGTATGTTTTTAATAACGGTGATATTACCAATATGAGCAGTCAAACTGAATTCACCGCTATTGATGAACAGCTCTTAAAGCTTAAAGAAGCAGGACTCAATCAGACCATTATAAGAGGCAATCACGATAAAATTGCTCCCTATGACGCCAACATCACTGCCGATAAATACGCCTATGGCGGAGATAAGTTTGAGAGCTATGACGGCACAATGAAGACCTACTACCGTATAGTAACAGTAAGCGGCATAAAATATATGATGCTTGCACTCGATTTCTTCCCTTCCACCGCTGAGGTTGCTTGGGCAAGAGAAAAAATAGATGCAAATCCTGATTGCAATGTTATTATAAGCACCCACGGTTATCTTGACGATAATATGGTTCTTTTACAGGAAGACGATGTTTATGATGTTGAAGACCGTAAAGATGCTGAGGGAAATGCCGTTGGCGGTCACGCCGGTCAATATATTTATGATAATCTTGTTTTCCCCTGTTCCAATGTTGTTATGGTTCTTTGCGGCCATGAGCTTTCATACGGTCCTGAATACAATCTCCTCACTCGTGAAGATGGCTCTACCGCTCACCAGTTCCTTATAAACTTCCAGCAGTCCGAATACACTGACCTCCGCTCCTACGGTATGATTTCTATGTTCTATTTCTCAAATGGCGGTAAAACTGTTACTGTTGAATGGTTCTCCACCATAAAAAATGAATACTATATGGATAAATACCAGTTCACCTTCGATTTAAATGTAATTGAGTAACGATAAGCAGCCATCGGATTAAACCGATGGCTGCTTTGTTGCGATTATTTATTCGCTTTGTCTTTCGCCTCTTTTAACAAATTATAATCAATATTTACATATATACAATCCTGACAATTCCCTTGTATATCTAAATGAATATCATCCAATATGCAGGTGTTGTTGTAATTTTGATATACGCAAAATTCATTTTCGCACATTATTTTCACCATTTTTGCACCCCCAAACTTAATTATAGGTCAAATCAACCCTAATGTTAATAGGTCAATTTGCCATAATATAAGTGGGGTGTATTTTATGAGCAGATTGAAAGAACTTAGAAAAGAAAAAGGGGTTACTCAAATAAAAATGCAAATGCTTACAGGAATTGACCAAAGCGATTATTCAAAAATTGAACGTGGTGTGCGCTATTATACATTTGAGCAATGCGTAAAAATAGCTGTTGCATTAAACACAAGCATGGATTATCTTGCAGGATTAACAGATGAGAAAAAACCTTATCCAAGGAAAAATAAAGCAGATTAGCTTCGTTACAAGCTAACCTGCTTTTAAAATTATAACTTTACTGCCTAAAATCTCGGGTGTTTTTACCCGTTATTTTTTTAAAATATTTTAAAAAGTGTGTGGAATCTCTAAATCCCACCGCCTCAACAATTTCCCCCGTTTTAAGGTCGCTGGCCTGAAAAACATGAAACATAAAATCTTTTTCAGAAATAAATTCAGTAACCATGTTGTACATAGCTTTACTTATAAGCTGTATATCGAGAATATAAAGTGAAGCATTAAATTTCGGAGAATCCTTAAAGGTAAACCTCTCTATGATTTTTTAGGGGTCGAAATTTCGCCACTTTGCATTGCGGATTAAAATTCAGTCCATTCAGTTGATTCGAGACTTGGTTTTACAACGGCCATTTGTCTAAACTGCACTTCTCCGGGGCAAAGAACAAATTCTCCTTTGCGATATTTTTCTGCAGCAATCTCCAAAGCCTCTTCAAAATTTTTTGCTTTTATCTCAAACTCTTCCACCACGGTTTCTTCTATTGCAATAGTGAATTTTTTCATAACAACACCTCATATTGTCTTTCTATATCTTCCATTTCCTAAAAACTCAACAAAGCCTTTATCTCTCAAAAATTGCAATTGTTGCCGTATTTTGGGTTTTATATTGTTGTTTTGTGGATGTTTGATATATAAATCATTTTCACATTTATAAATTTCATCCAACGTAAATATTTTTGACGGTATGTTATTAACACAATTTAAAATATCGATAAGCCAACCCCGACTGTTTATATCCTTGGTTTCAAGCCGAGTGCTTTTATTAACTTTTTTGACAACAGTATCTATATTTATTACTTCTCCATTAGAGATAATTTCTATTTTCCCTTGGTTAGGGATTTTATCAATTAAAATATTACATCCAACCCACCCCGCACGCCGTGCAGTGGGCGCTAATGGTTTTCGCTTTTCAATGATATTAGGAACAAAAAAGTGCTTAGGAATAAAAATAAAATCCTTTACTTTTAATTCTTTTCGTGAATAACTCATAAAGAAAAAATCAGGGTTGTTGTTACTTGTTATACGCTCAATCATTGTGCAGTAAGCACCATCATTTACTTTATGTGATAAACTCCCATCTTTACTTTTTAATTCATATTCATTTTTACATAAAGGACAATAAAAATCCGCCACAGGACGATTGTTTTCAAAACGTTCAATATGTAAATTGCCACAACGCGGACAATACATGTTTTGATTTACCCAATTTTCAGTTAATATTCGTGCTATTTGCGTTCTCGAATGGTAATTTTTAACAATGCCATTATCAAAATTTAGTTCCATATGTCAACACCATTTTTCTTGGAATTACTAATTACGACCTTAGCCCCATTTCTATGCATATCATCAAAAATCGTGGAAGTTCAATCTGCTCCTTATCGTTAAACAAGTTCTCGGTATATGCGATATATGGTAAAACATACTACATTTATGCTAGGGCTGTATGAGATTTCAAAATATACAAAAGTATTTTATCAATAAAGCCTGCCTACTGTCTATAATCTCCGTATAAGATAGTAGCGTTTTTAATTTATCCTTTACTGCCTAAAATCTCGGGTGTTTTTACCCGTTATTTTTTTAAAATATTTTAAAAAGTGTGTGGAATCTCTAAATCCCACCGCCTCAGCAATTTCCCCCGTTTTAAGGTCGCTGGCCTGTAGCATATCTATAGCAGCATCTATACGGCAACTCATTAAATAGCGGTGTATAGACATTCCGGTATGCTGAACAATAAGTCGGTTAAGATGATTTGGATGATATCCAAAATATTCACCGAGAAACTTATTTGTAACCTCCTCACGATAATGCGTGTGAAGATACTGTATAACCTTATTAACAAGAAACTCACTGCGTGACGAATGACGAGAATTTGCCACAAATCTTCCTGAAAGAGAAAGCACGCTTTTAAGCTGACCCGAAGAACGTGAAACATAAAAGATTTTTTTAGAAATAAATTCCGTAACCATATTGTACATAGGATTACTTATGAACTGTATATCGGGAATGTAAAGAGGAGCGTTAAATTCCGGATAATCTTCAAAGGTGACCCTTTCTATAATTTTTTCAGGGTCGAAATTTCGCCACTTTGCAGGAGGAACGGGAGTGCTGATATCTGAATTGTTTCTGGTAAAATCAAAATTAACCTGCATAAGCTCGAGTTTTTCACTATTTTTATTAAGCAACAAGCTATAGCGAAGTCCGGGCGGCCAAAACAAAAAGGCTCCGGGCTTGATTTCATACACAACTCCATCAACCTGTATATGCCCCGAGCCTCCGTGGCAAAAAAACAATCGATAATCATAAGGGGCAATGTTTGCGTACTGTCTGCTTGAAGTAATGGTTAAAAACTGAGCATACCGAACAAATGGATTTATATCTTCAAAAACGATTTTTTCCATAAAAAGCCTCCTTAATAATTAAATTCTAAAATAATTATACTAACAATTATTTTCAAAATCAACCTGATTAAAAGATTTTTTTGAAAAAACTCTAAAAAAATGTTTATTTTAGACATAAAATGTTTATTTTTTTTATAGCTTTTTAATTTTCATTGTGGTATTATATATTTAAATTCCGTATAAATGGAGGTTTTGAGAGTGCAAAATTTAAAACGAGCTTGTTTTGAGCTTAGCCTTAAACCTTTTAAATCCACCAACCCCGAATATATTGAGTCGGTCTGCCGCAAGGTTTTCACGCAATGGAAAGAGCTTATAGATAATTCATCACAAGTTGCCATTATGATGTGGACTTCCGACGGTAGTGAGCTTTTGGACTACAAAGGTAATTTAGAAGATGTTTTTGAATGGGATCGTTTTATAGGCGGTGCAAATCCCAGACAAACGTGGGATAAGGCCAACGACCCCGAACGTCGTGGTCTTCACTCTCGTTTTTATGATTATATGGAAAATCCCCCCGTTATGCGCTATAAGGATTTAAAATTTATAATCGCCACCCTTAAAAAAATCGGTAAAGAAATAACCGGTAAGGACATTCTGGTTGGTGAAACTTTCGATCCCGGCCCGGAATTTGCCCTTTCTGATTTTAAATATAATCGACACAATGAAATTTGCGAAGGCGTTTCTATGGGCGTAAAAAGTATGGTTTGTTGCTACTATTCACTTAATGGCGATGATGTAAGCTATGCCGCCTACCCAAACGGTATTCCCGACGGCACCCCCTTTGGTGAGTTTTTAGGCAAACAATCACAAATTTTCCTTGCCGATATGGGCTTTGATTACCTCTGGCTCTCCAACGGATTCGGTTTTGGTACCGAAACATGGGGTGTTACCGGTGCCCTTTACAACGGAAAAGAATTTTTCCCCGAAAAAATTAAAGGTTGCGAAGAAAAAATTGCCGAATTCTGGCAGCTTTTCCGCAAATACTGCAGTTATCCGCTTGAAACACGAGGCACAAATCTAACCGTAGGTATAGATTACTCCAGCGATGCCGTAAACCATAAAATGATTTATGAGGATGTTGCAAACATTCTTCCGCCACCAAACTCCCCTTGGGCAGCCTTAGACGGAAACTTCGGCTTAGAGCTTGCAGGATATATGTCCCGTGCCGCTGAGCTTCCTAAAGAAGATTATCTCTTCCGTTTTTATATTCACGACCCTTGGTGGCTCAACAGTCCTTGGATTGACCGCTATGAAGGTCAGCCTCACGATATTTATCTGCCTATGAGCTGTGCAAGAATCAATAAAGAGGGTAAAACCGTTGTTGCAAACCACCTTAATATGCTCTCTATTGATAACTCTTTCGGCGATATGCCTGACAGAGTTCCCAGAGAAGTAACCCCATATCTTCTTTCGGCTTATCAAAACGCTCCCGACGAAGCATCACCCTTTGTTTGGGTTTATCCTTTCAGGGAGTACAGTACAATGGCCGGCGGCAGGTTGGAAAAATCTTTCTTTGAGGATTGGTACATAATCGCCGCAATTAACCGCTCGCTTCCTCTTTCTACAGTAATTTCTACCGATAATTTTGTAGCACTTAGAAACAAAAATCCCGAATTCTTAAAAAGCAGAATTCTCGTTTCCCCCGTTCCCGAAAAGGGTAGCGTTGTTACCGATGCTCTTATTGATTTTGCAAATGCAGGCGGTAAGGTGATGCTTTACGGTAGCCTTAAAGACACCGACGAGCGCCTTGTATCTGCTTTGGGTCTTGAAATTAAAGAAGAATTAACCGGTATTTTTACCGCTTTAAAATCTGCAGACTTGGATAACCTTGTAAACGGAAGCTATGCCGATAAGCTATTTTACGATGGTATTCTTACCGATGGCGGTCTCACCGCAGTAGCCAAGGACGATATAACCGTTTTGGTTTCAGCCGTTAAAGATGGTGAAACCCGTGTTGTTGCTCACACCGTAAGCACTGAAAACGGCGGTAAAATTTCTTGGTGCCGTGGCTCGGATTGCTCTCGAAAGGCAACCGCCGCCGATGATTCGGTTAAGAGCGACACTACTATTAACGATGAGCTTTTCCCTGTGGAGATCCTGCTTCGTGCTCAGGCCGAGGATATGGGCTTCACCATAAGGGTAGAAAAGTTGGATAAAACCGTTAAAGAACCCGTTGTTTTAATGCACAGAAACGAGCATAGCGTTTGGTTCTCGGGCTACTGCCCCGACACTACCGTTAAAATCGGTCTTAAAACGCCTATTGGTGCCCCGCTTCTTTTGGCTAATGAAACCTACCTTGAAAATGGTGTTGCAAACTATCACCTGCCAAGAGCCTGGCGTCACGAATGCCGAGTTTTTGTAACACAGGAAAAAATGAACAGTATTCACTCTATTGAAACCATTTCAACACAAATGGGTGTTGAAAGAAGAATCCAAATAAACGGGCTTGATAACGCAACCGTTTATGTTCTGCCAAAAAATGGCGACGTAGATAAAACCTATGCCATGCTTAACTCGCACTATCCCCACTTTGTAAGTCAGGACTTCGAATCATCTGTTGAAGATACCGTTTTTGGCAAGGCTATTAAATTCACAAATATTTCCGGCACGCTGCTTATAATGGACAAAACAGAAGACTGGAATAAATATAACTAATTGGAGGATTTTTTTGCTATGTTAGAAAGAAAAAATAAAAGAAATGCCAGAATAGGTATTTTTGCAGTTGCTCACGATACCTACTGGAATCAGTTCCCCGGCCTTTATGAAAATATTATGGGCTATCATAAAGATGCCCAAAAAATAATCGCCGAAAATGATGTTGAAATTATCGACTACGGTATGGTAGACTCCAGCATTAAAGGCTATGAGGTTCTTAAAAAAATGCAAGGTGATAATCTTGATGTTATCTTCTGTAATATGGTTACTTATGCAACCTCTTCGGTTTACGCACCTATCATTCGTGACCTCAACGTACCTATGGTGCTTTTGGCTGTACAGCCTTTAGAGGCTATGGATTGCTCTAAAGCCTGCACCTTTATGCAGCTTGAGAATGATGCTATCTGCTCTGTTCCCGAGTTCATCTGCGTTGCAAACCGTCTTAACCGAAAAATCCACGATGTTATTATCGGCGTTCTTTACGGTGATAAAAGAGTTGCAGCTGAGGTTAAAGAGTGGTGCGATATTGCAAAGGTTCTTCACGATCTCAAGGGTGCTCGAATGGGTCTTATGGGTCACGTTATGGAAGCTATGTACGATATGCACGCCGATCCTACCGCAGTTTCCGCCGCATTTGGCTGTCACGTTCCCCTCTTGGAGATTGAAGATGCAGTTGAAGCCTATAATGAGGTTACTGACGAAGAAATCGCCGCTAAAAAAGAGATTATTGAGCGTGAATTTGATATGCCCAACCCCGTTAGCGACCCCGTTACCGTAAAGGTTACCGAAAAGGATTTACACGAGGCTGCAAAAACTGCCGCCGCTCTTGACAGGCTTATTGAAAAATTCAAGCTAACCGGTCTTGCATACTACTATGAAGGCAGCGAGGGCAGCATTCAGCGCCATGTAGCAAGCTCCTTTATTGTTGGTAACTCTATACTTAATGCAGAGGGCTTCCCCATGTGCGGTGAGTATGATATTAAAACCTGTATTGCTATGCTTATTATGGATAGACTTGATATCGGCGGTAGCTTTGCAGAGTTCCATCCATTTGGCTTTGATGAAGACTACATATTTGTAGGTCACGATGGTCCTCACCATATGAGAATTGCTGAGGGTAAACCCATTCTCCGTAGTCTTCTTAAATATCACGGCAAGCCCGGTAGTGGCGCTTCTGTTGAGTTTAAGCTTAAAGAGGGCCCCATCACTATGCTCGGTATCACCCAGGGCGCTAACGGCCAGTTCCGCTTCATCATTGGTGAGGGCGAATCCAAAAAGGGTGCTATTCCCCCAACAGGCAACACCAACACACGTGGCTACTTCGAGCCCAACACCCGTGACTTCATTAAAAAATGGGTTATGGAGGGCCCCACCCACCACTATGCTCTGGGTGTTGGTCACCACGCTAAAACAATTAAGAAGATTGCCGATATTTTAGGCATTGAAGCTATTATTGTTAAAGGCGAATAATTAAAATATTTACCCCCGATAGTGAGTTTAAACTCACTATCGGGGGATTTTTATGTGTTTTTCTAAACTCTATTCAAATCACAAATTCAATAATTTTATATCAAATCTACCATTTTGCTTAAAATAACCTAAATTAAAAATCTCACCAGAATGTTTTTTGCTCCATGTTTCTGCGACCGTTTTTAGTTCTTCTGCGGTTATAAGCAATATTTGAGTATCATTATTTAAAGAATAGTCTACACACTCTTGAACGCTTTGAGCTGTAAAGTCAGGTGCAATCACCATAAATACCACAACATCCTTATCTGATGATTTAATATATCTATCAAATTGGATAATATGATCTTTAAGATTAACTGGTGCCTCTTTTGATTTATTATCCCACATTATATATTTATCTTTAAAAGATAATTTGCCGTCAGGATGTTCGGTACCAGTCAAAGTTAATGGCTTGTTCATCAGCATTTTTTCAAATATGTAATTAGTTGCATCTTCAAAATAATGCTCGCACTGTAAATCTTTTTCTATAATATTATTTGAACGCAGGAATTTTAAATCTCTTTTCGCTAACTCATTATATACAGAAACGAATTTTTCTCTTGTGTCCTCTGATTTAATTTCTATGCGGCGAATCAAGTCATAATAATTTAAAATTCTCTCAACAAGAAGACTTTTAGTTCCGGATATCATAATTCCTAAATCACTACACCAATTTGAAAGCATAGAAACATCCAAACCGTCACGAGGAGAAAATCCAGCTATTAGATTTGTTGGCTTTATCTTCTTTTGAATAATCAATTTCAGCTCTTGAACCGTCGGATTATTCGTAATTTCTATATTTGCCGTTTCGTAATAAGAACTTGCTTTTTTTACAATATCTATCAAATATTGTTTATTAGTTTTCTTTATAACATATTCGATTAATTTTTCATAACCATATGAACGAATTTCAACACCATAATATTTGCGAATTTCTTTGGCAATGTCATCGGGTATCATATCACACATAACCCCGTCTGAATTTTTTATACACACAAGCAAACCTTTTGCCTGCAACATTCTTCTTGCTGTATCAATATCTTCAAATGAATGTAGTGTATTTTCAAAATTCGGAAATCTACCAGACTTTGCTTCTAAAATTTGTTGCTCTCTAATCGTTATAGATAAATACTTGCGTAAAGATTCAAGTAGATTTTTTTCGTCTATCGAAATATCATCGTTGAGAGCCCAAGCCGTATCAAGCATATGCTTAAACAATGCTAAATCATTTGAAATTTTGTTGATATCGAAATTATTGGCCTCATCAATTATTTCTTTTTCATAATTAAGGATAGCAGAATCAGTATCCTTGCAAGTAGAAATAAAATCATCTTGATCAAGCAAATAATCACGCAACAAGATAGGTGCAATTATTCGTACTGCTCTGTTCGTATCTAGTTTTATTTCATCTAATCGTGCTGAAATATTTTCGAAATTTGTATATTGTTTTTCTGTTTTTATTAAAAACTCTTTAATTTCATTAAGCTCCAATCGTCTATAATCAGCAACATAAGCTGATGCAATTCTTTTCGCAATTGTTATATTCGGTATTTGTTCAACAAATTTTATAAATTCCATTATTTTCACCTCTAAATAATTGTAACATAAAATACCAATTTTGTCAAAAAAGATTTACACCTTGCATTTATTCACATCTTTTTATCATCGGTAGCAGGGTTTTCTATAAGCTTGCCATCTTTTGTAAATCGGGAACCGTGGCAGGGGCAATCCCAGGTGTGCTCTGCCTTATTATATTTAAGTGCACAGCCTAAATGCGGACACCTTGGTACGGTAGGCGTAATAAAGTTCAAAAAGGTCTCGGCCATATTTACCGCAAATTGTCGGTGTAACATACTTCTGGATGGCGAAAAAACCTCTGCATAGTCATTGGGTTTGCCTTTTATCATATCTGTTAAAATCATTGCCGCCGCCATTGAGGAGGTCATACCCCATTTATTAAATCCCGTTGCAACATAAATGTTTGGTAGTTTTTTAGAATATAAACCAATATAAGGTATGGAATCCAAGGTCATACAGTCCTGTGTTGCCCAATATCCCACCTCCTTTGAGTTAGGATAATTTTCACTCGCAAAATGCCTAAGCTCCTGCCAATTACCCCCTTTTTTGCCCGTTCTGTGACTACCGCCACCAAGAAGTAATTTGCCGTTATACTCCCTGAATGACAACCCCTTAATATCGGCATCTACATACATGCCATCAGGCGTAATTGCGTTTTCAAGTGCCAAAACATAAGAACGGTGCTGATACATTTTTAAAAAATATCCTCCGTATTTATTCATAAAAGGGAAATGTGTGGCAATTATTATTTTTTGGGCATAAATTTTTCCTTTGTTTGTAATTGCTCCACCTTGAAAAATATCAATAACCTTTGTATTTTCATATATTTTTAACCCGTTAGCCAAAGAAAAACAAAATTTTAACGGATTAAACAGTGCCTGATTTGGAACTCGCAAAGCTGCTTTAATTTTCACAGGCAGGGCGATATTATAACATAATTCCCCATTTAAACCGATTTTATCATATGCTGCAAGCTCATTTTCTATATCAAAAACTGAATCAACCGAATATACATATGAATCCTGAAAAGTATAATCTGAGTCAACCGTTTTGCAAACTTCAGAATAAACATCCATAGCCTTTTGCTGAACACTAAGATACATTTTTGCCGATTCTACCCCATATTTACTAACTATTTTATCATAAATAAGACCGTGCTGAACGGTTATCTTCGCCGTTGTGTTACCCGTTACTCCACCGCAAATTTTATCCGCTTCAACTATAACTGCATCTATTCCCGCATTTTTTAGCATATATCCGCACAAAATACCCGCTATTCCACCACCGACAATAAGCACATCGGTTTTAATATTTCCGTTAAGTTTCCCAAAAGTCGGTCTATTGCTATTTTTCACCCATATAGATTCCATTAAAACTCCCCCATAAAGCTAATATGGGATTATTATTCCCAATTTGAAATGACTTTTAATAAATATAATAAAAGCATCGACCAATTATGATAATAAAAAATCTGCAACAAAAGTGTGAAAAAATCACTTTCGTTGCAGATTTTTATATTTATGAACGCTTTGGCTAAAATAAAATATAACTTAAGCTGAACAATCTTACTTTTTGACTACCGGTATCCAAATTTCGCTACGATAATCCGCTCCACCCATATCACCCTCTGTATAGGCTTCGATATCCATTTCATATGTTGGCCGATAACCGGATGTGGGGAAAAATTCCGAAGTTATTTTGTGCCACATATCTTGCATCGCTTTTGGCATTGCTCCTTTGCACTCAAAAATCGCCCAAGTCCTTGCGGGGATTTTATTTTTGCGAAATCCTTTGGGAACAGCGGTTTCTTTGTTATATGCCGCACCAATAGAATAGTCAAAAGTCTTTGCATTATCTGAATTATTCCCATAGCAAACACCAAAAATAAATGTCCTGTCGGTTGTGTTTTCCAGTAAAGTTTTCACCGTTCCGTCGTTGTGTGATTTTGTCCAAAAATCCGGAATACTTTTTGCATTTACATCATTTTCAATGCTATGTGCTTCAACCTTTTCGATAATATCAAAAGCTTCCTTTTTAACAATTTTATAGTCCATCATAGAACCTCCGCTCAATATAATTTTCACCGAAATACGGGAAAACGATTTTAGTTTTGAACCATTTTTCTTTGCTTCGGACGGAGTTATTCCGTGAAACTTAGAAAAAGCTCTTGTAAAGCTCTCTGGACTTTCATAACCATACTTTAACGCAATATCTATTACTTTTATATCAGTTGCATTTAACTCATTGCCGGCAAGAGTTAGTCTTCTGTTGCGAATATACTCACCAAGAGAAATATCGCATAGAATACCAAAAATTCTTTGAAAATAAAAGCTTGAACAAGCAGCTTCTTCAGCCACCCTATCATAATTTATTTCTTCAGTTAAATGCTCCTCTATGTAGTTGATAGCGTTTTGTATTCCGGTAATCCAATCCATAGTCGTTCTCCTTTCGGTATAATTACATTATAAAGCAAAGTAATATTATTTCCTGACTTTTCGTGCCCATATCTGCAAATATGTTTAGTTATACCTTATTGGCTTTATAGATAATTATAACCATAGCTTTGCTTACATAGTGAAAGATATTACTGTATTACAAATTTGCCCCTGTTTTATTTAAAGCATAGCATAAAAGCGGCGATAAATCAATGCGGAGCATTGTATGGAATCAATACGAAGTGTTGCATGTAATCCACCGTAGGTGGTATGTAATCAATCCGAAGAAAAGAAAACACAAGGCTTGCGCCTTGATGACATACCGTTCGCAATGCGAACGGATTACATACGCCTACCGGCGACTACATACCAATCCTTCGGCTTGGATAAAAAAACTCCCGTTCCAATGCACACGCCACATAAGGCAGTAATTTCAAAATACTAACTTATGGGCGTTGCAAAAGGGTGATCTGCAAAAGATGAATACCGAGAAGAACTGTAAAAGGTTTTTCTCGGTATTTTTCTGTTTATAGC
>JAFQKE010000024.1 GCA_017397065.1 Clostridia bacterium | reverse complement strand
ATGTAATGTTAATTTCGGGAGGGGAGACCCCTCCCCTACGATTTTGGATAATATACGTTTTCTATCCTTTGTACATATTGTTATAAAATAATATCCATTTGTGCTATAATCAAATTCCTTTAACCTTGTTGGTTTGCGTTTGGGTAATTCCATTTTTATCACCGAAAATATTGTAGCATAAAATATTTATGAAAACAACCATTTGAGCATTAAAAAGGAGCGGTTTTGAGCCGCTCCCCAGTTTACTGACAAACCCACCGAAATTTTGGTGGGTTTGTCAGTAAACTGACCGACCTCGTAAAACGAAGTCGGTTTTATTTAAACTCCCCTTATTTAAAATAATCTGCCAGATAATGCTTTGTGTTATTTATCATTTCATCAAAGAGCTTGCGTGCATCGGTATGGCTTATGGTAACGAGGTTATCAACCGTAAAGGTCTGGAATGCCTGCTCTAAATCACGCTCTCTAACTGCCTTAGCCAGCATTTCCTGCTCGCCTACGATATTGTTTATAAGAGAATGAATCTGGGTGGGTATTGGCCCTGCAAAAACAGGCTCTAAGCTATTATCACGGAAAACTGCGTTGGTTTCTACAACTGCCCCAAGGGGGAGATTTGGAATCTGGCCACGGTTAGGAATATTAACGTTGGTAACCATTTCGTGAAGTCCAAGCAGGGCACGAATCTGATTAACACCATCTTCACCGGTAGGAGCGAGTTCAAGCTGCTCCTCACCCGAAACTCGACGAGCCGAACAAGCCAAACGGTTTTTAAGGTTATTTTTACGCCAGTCTACGGTTGTAAGGCCGAATCCCCACTCCTTAACCTTTTCAGGGGATTCAAGATACCACTTGCCGGGGCAAAACTCTGCAAGATGTCTGTCGCCTGCGGCGGCAATTACACCAAATCGACGGAACAAATCAAACTTAACTTTCTGTGAGCAAAGGAATGAATTGTTCATCCAGTTTTTATCCATACCCTCGGTATATCCCTTTTCGGCATACTTTTCTGCAAGGTCACTGTAAACCGGCATTAAATCAATATCCTGATACTGTGCTTTTGTAAGCCAAGTGAAGTGATTAACGCCAACAACATTTACTTTAATAGCATCACGGGCAGGTTTTTCCATATTAAGCTCAGTTTTTAAAGCTATAGCCATGAGACGCTGTGTACCAAATACTTCATGACAGCAACCAAAAGCCTTAATAGCCGGAAAAGCATCGTACAAAGCCTTAACCGATAGTGTCATAGGATTGGTGTAGTTAATAACCCAAGCGTTAGGGCAGCAACGTTCAACACCCTTTGCAATTACCTCCATCATAGGCATAGTACGCAGAGCACGCACGATACCGCCGGGGCCTGCTGTATCACCAACAGACTGCCAAATACCGTATTTTTCGGGGGTATGTACGTCGCTTTCCATCTCATCAAATGTACCGGGAAGTATGGAAATAACAACAAAATCGGCACCTGTCAAAGCCTCATCAAGAGTATCGGTGGCCTCATAATCCCAATGGGTTTTGGCACCCTCTACCTGATTGAATTTATTACCGATAATAACATTATCCTTTGCGGCTTTTTTATCAATGTCATATAGGGCAACCTTACCGCAAATATCCTCAGCCTGAACCAAGTCACTCATAAGTCCCCACGCCCAACCTCGGGAGCCACCACCAATATAGGCTATTTTTATCGACTTCATAAACATACCTCCGTTTTTTCTTTATTGTATATCAATTTTTTACCTAATATCCTTAAAAATATTGATATTTTTTGCAATTTTCTTGATTTTATTGATAATTTATGCTATGCTAAAGCAGGGTGATTGTATGAATAAAGACAAGCAATATTTTTACTATCAAGCGGTAGTTAATACCTCGCTTGGTGAAAGCGATAATCATTACCACAACAATTATGAAATATATTACCTTACCGAGGGACGGTGTTGGTATTTTATTGATAAACATTCATACCTGATATCGCAAGGAGATATTGCATTGATACCGCCGGGAGCTATTCATCGCACCAGTTATGAAACGCCAACCCATTCGAGAAAACTTATAAACTGCGGTGAATGGTTTGTTCCTGCATCGGTACGGAATAAAATTTTAGATTTGCCCAGTTTCACCGTAACCCCTATGGTGCGTAAACAAATAGAACGAATTTTTGTCTCCATTGAAAAGGAGCAAAGCGCTCCCGACGAGTTTTCAATGGACACTATCCGCACACAGGTTATGCAATTGTTGCTACTAATTGCAAGAGAAAGTATAAAAGGCAAACAGAAAAAAACGGAAAGCCCAATAGTCGAAAAGGCAGTAGAATATATCAGCACACAATATCAAGGCAATATAACGTTAGAAGATATAGCGGTTGCTTGTTATGTAAGTAAGGAGCATTTGTCACGCACTTTTAAGCGTGAGACAGGATTTGGTATAAATGAATATCTTAATCTTTATCGACTAAAAAAAGCAGATGCACTTTTACGTGACAGGCCCGATTTGCGTGTGGTCGATATAGCTATGCGCTGTGGTTATAATGACAGCAATTATTTTTCTAAGGTTTATAAAAAAATGTTTGGTGTTTCTCCTAAACAAACGCAAAAATGCGAAGAATAACGCTTAAAAACATATTTATTTAAAATTTTATAGGATTCAAATTTTTTGATTTACACCCTCCTTTGAAAATTTTATCGAAATTTGTAAAATTATGCTGGCAGCATAAGATTTTTATAAAATATTTTGGTAAGATAACAATAGTCATTAAGACAAAGTTTTATTTAAGGAGGGACAAAAATGGGAATGACCAAAATGAAAATCATCAGCTTTGCCGCTATGATTGCCGGTATTGTTCTTGCCATAATCGGATTCAATAAAAACAGCGATCCTATGGCCGTTGCAGAGAACGTAATGAGCGGCGGTGGCACAAGCCCCGGCACCATATGGATTATCATTGGTGTGGTTGCTATTTTAGCCGGTGCAGTTCTTCTCTTTCTCGAAATCAAAAAAAGCAAAAAATAAATAGGGCAAAAAAAGGGGCTGTAAAAAAACAGCCATGCGATAAATTGTTGTTTATATGCCTTCCCCTTGATGGGGAAGGGGGACCGCTTTAGCGGTGGATGAGGTGAAAAAGTTTTTTTACGGGCAGTCGAGGGCGCCTGCCCCTACGGTATCACCCAAAAATCTCTGCGATAAACTACAATTTATATGACTAATATATTTATAAAAATAAAAATCTGTAATAAAAGTGCTTTTTTACACTTTTATTGCAGATTTTTCATTTCGTTTTATTCTTATTTAAAGGAATTTAATAAACTTTGTTTTTTTACAACCCCTTTTTGCTTTTTATTTTAGCTTGACATTTTTACTTCCGTCAATACGCATTCTTCGGTATCCGTTTTCCCAGCCTTGAGTATGTCCGTCCATTTCATATTGTATCATAGGTGAATAATATATCCAATCACCCACAACGCACAATGATATAACACTGTGGTCGGTTAATTTAGTAAGACCGGTACCGTTAGTTTTAATCTTATAAATTTTACTACCATCCTCGTAATATATAAAATATATCCAATCATCTTGAAGCACAATATTCATTGCACCGCTTTGAACTAAAACTTTAGTGTTTGTTCCATCAATATTTTCCACATCCAAATTGCCTGATGTGTATTTTAAACCTTTATCAATTATTAGTTCTTGTGAACCTGCATCCACGTAATGCTTAATATTGCTACCGTCACAGTTTGCTACATATAAATCAACATTATTTCCCCAATAAATTTTATTATCTATAATATTGAGATTAGAAATTTTGTCCTCTTTTATAATATGTTTATTTTGGGTTTTATCGGTCTTAATTCGGTATAATCCATCATATTTATAGGTTTGGTAATATACCCAACCATCAGCAATATATAGCGAAGAAACATCATTCAAAAACACTTCTTGGTTTTGACCATTTGTTTTAATGCGATAGCACTTTTGATCGGACAGATAATAAAGCCAATCTCCGCAAATATTCATCCCACGTGCAATAACATCTGAAAGCTTTTTAGTCTTTTGGCCGTTTGTTTTATATATACCCGTTCGGGTGGAATAAAATATCCATTCGCCCTGTTTGGTGGCGTGTCCGCCATTATGTAAATTGCCGGCGCTATTACCATATTTAGCAACTACTTTTTCTAAAGGCTTTTCCTCATCATTACCCGACTCGGTATTTTTATTTGATGTTGAGTCTTGTTTTTTAGAGGGCTTGCTTTTACTCGAAGCCGAAGTGTTTTTTTCTAAATCTTCCGAAATATTTTTTTCTAAGTCTTCTGAAGTATTTTTCGAGTCTGATTCAATAGTTTCCGATAAATTGCTTTTAACATCGGCAACTATTGAACTAACATTTTTTTCAATAGTTTCACAGCCGTAAATAGAAAAGCACAAACACAATATTAAAAAAATAACAATACTATTCTTCATAAACACCCTCCTTACCGGTTAATTATATCATACAAACTAATTGAAGTCAATGTTATGGGCGGCTGATAATTTCTTAGCCAAAGACTCGGAGGAAGAGCGAATTTTGGCAAACACATATTTTTTGCTGTGCTTTGTTTGAATGCTCGTGATTTATTATTGACAAACACACAATAAAAGGCTAAAATTTATTATGAAAAGGGGGCTTTACAATGGTTAAAAAAGTTATTGCCGAAAAAGATTTAAAAGCTTTAAACAAAACTTTAGAGCTTGATATGCTTTTTCGGGGAACGCTTAAAGAATCGGTTGAATTTATTGAGCGAAATCAGCTTTATGATGTTTCGCTTTGGGAAAAATTTGTAGATGTTTTTCGTGCTCACGATGACGGGCGTGGTGATTGGTACGTCACTTGGAGAAGTGAGTATTGGGGCAAAATGATGCGTGGTGCATCTATGGTTACAAGGTACACCGGCAATAAAGAAATATACAGAATTCTTGAAAACAGCATTCGTGATATTCTTGACACCGAGGATGAATTTGGCAGGATTTCGGGCTACCGAGTTAGTGAAGAATTTAACTTCTGGGATCTTTGGGGCAGAAAATACGTTATGCTTGGAATGATGTATTTTATGGAAATTTGCGAAGATGATACACTTAATGAGCAAATGATTTCCTCTATGTGTAGGCAGGCCGATTACATAATCGACCGCATTGGTGATGGCGAAGGAAAATTAGATATATGCAGATGCTCCAAGCATTGGGAGGGGCTTAACTCCTGCTCCATTTTAGAGCCAATTGTTCGACTTTACCGTTTAACCGGCAACAAAAAATATTTTGAATTTGCAAAGTACATTATTTCTACCGGATTTATTCTGTCTGATAACCTTATTGAGCTTGCCTTTAATAATGTTTCGCCCCACGATTTTCCCGTTGTTAAGGCTTATGAGATGATGTCCTGCTTTGAGGGACTTTTACAGTTTTACTACATTACGGGCAACGAGCATTACAAAACTGCTTTAATTAACTTTGGCAAAAATATTATTGATACAGAATTTAGTATAATTGGCTGTAGCGGCTGTACTCATGAGCTTTTTGACCACACCGCCATCAGGCAGACCCAGACCGACTATGAAGGCATTATTCAGGAAACCTGCGTTACCGTTACCTGGATGAAGTTTGCATCACAACTATTAGAGCTTACAGGCGATGCCAAATATGCCGATAAAATTGAACAATCATTCTACAACGCTTACCTTGGCTCATTTAACACAAATCGCATAATAAGCAATGATAGCCGCCATAAGGATAATCTCGGCACTTTTTCAGCCATAATGCCCTTTGACAGCTACTCTCCCCTTGTTTCCGATACAAGAGGAAGGCAGGTTGGCGGTTATAACCTACTGCTTGATAACACCTACTACGGCTGTTGTGCCTGTATTGGTGCGGCAGGAGCAGGCGTGATTCCTGAGATTGCACTATTAAATCAAAAAAATGGCTTTGTAATTAACTATTACGAAAAAGGATTTATAAATGCTGTTACACCTGAAAAATCGCCAATAAAAATCAACATTGATACTGATTATCCCTATAACGGAAAGGTTAAATTCTCACTTGAAATGCAAAAAAGCGAAGAGTTTGAGATAACACTCAGAATTCCCTGCTGGTGTGATAAGGCAAGCATTAGCTTCGGCGGCTACATAAAAGATTTTACCCCCGGATACGCCACCGTTAAAGCAATTTGGAATAACGGAGATGAAATCATCCTTGATATGCCGATGAGGGTTAAAAGAGTTATGCCCCCCGACGGTGCCGTGAACAGAGATATTTTTTCAGCATATACCTACGGCCCATTGGTTTTGGCTGCCGATAAACGCCTGACCGACCCGGATGGCGTTTTAGCTGTAAAATGTGATGAAGCAGGCTTTGTTGATGCTAAAGTGGTAGAATACTGCCCCGAAATCAAAGAGGCGCATATCTGCTTTGAGGTGCCGCTTGAATCGGGCGAAACGGCAAAGCTGATTGACTACGCCTCGGCCGGTAAAACCTGGGACGAAAGCTCCCGCTGTGCCGCTTGGCTTAGAATAAAATAATCTAATAAATAAATTAGCCGCAATAGAAGTGCAAAAAACGCATCTCTATTACGGCTAATTTTATTTTTAATCTTTAAATATATAACTTAATGGTATTTGGGTAAATAATCACCGTGGGCTTCAATAAGATCATCAACCATTCTTTTAATGGTATCAATATCGAGCTCGCTGCCGGTATGTGGGTCAAGCATAGCCGCTTGATAAATATGCTCCTTTTTAAGGGTTGCGGCGGCCTCAATAGTTAAAAGCTGAACGTTAATGTTAGTCATATTCATTGCGGCACACTGAACAGGCAAAGCACCTACATGGCAAGGATGTATTCCACTTCCATTTACAAGGCAAGGAACCTCAACGCAGGCATCCTCAGGCAAATTAGTAATTAAATGTCCGGTGTTTAAAACATTGCCGCCGATTTCATAGGTTTTTCCGGTCACTATTGACTCCATAATATGAGAGGCATATTCCAAGCTTCTTTCATGCTCTTTTACGCCATTTTTAAGTATTTCTTGATACTCTTTATCCCAACCGGCGATTTGATTAACGCATCTTCTTGGATATTCATCAAGAGGAATGTTATATTTTTCAATAAGCTCAGGATATTTACTTTTTATGTAGAACATATTGTACTCCGCATTATGCTCGCTAGATTCGGTACAGTAATATCCGAAATGATTTATATAATCCATTCTCACCTTGTTTTTTGCTTCCGGGTCGGCCATATAAGCGTCTATTTTGGATTTAATTTCAGGGTATAGATCGACTCCGTTCTTATCCTTGATTTCAAGCAACCAGCCCATATGGTTAATGCCTGCAATTAGCTCTTTATGTCCCTCTAATTTATCCTCCATACCTAGCGGAGTGAGTAGGCTTTTGGCACACACCTGAACGCTGTGGCAAAGGCCTACAGTTTTAATGGGAGTGTAACGGAGCATATAGCCTGTGAGCATTGCCATAGGATTGGTGTAGTTTAAAAAATATGCATTGGGGCAAACCTCTGCCATATCATCTGCAAAATCTTTCATAACTGGAATTGTTCGCAGTGCACGCATAATTCCACCAATTCCAAGAGTATCTGCAATGGTCTGACGAAGTCCGTATTTTTTAGGCACTTCAAAATCAATAATTGTACATGGGTCATAAAGTCCAACCTGAATTGCGTTAACAACAAAATCTGCGCCTTTTAATGCGGCTTTACGATTTTCTACACCATGATAACACTCTATTTTGCCATATCCGCCCTTAGACTTACGCATTGCCTCTAAAATAACACGGCTCTCCTCAAGACGCTTGGCATCAATATCATAAAGCGCAAAAACGCTATCACGCAGTGCCTCAGAGCACATACAGTCACCAATAACGTTTCTTGCAAAAATCGTGCTACCTGCACCCATAAAAGTAAGTTTCATAAAACTTCCTCCCAAATGTATTTTATATACTTATTTTATATTGACTTCTACTTAAAATAAATGTTATAATGTTGTTATTATTTGTTATTTTGTTGTTTGGAGGTGCATTATGCTACATAATGAAACGATTATAAACAAGGGTTATAATGACATAAATCCAATGCAATTTGGTTATCAACAATGTCCTAAAGGGCATAGCTTTGGTCCGGCACTCAGAACACATTGGCTTTTGCATTTTGTTGCTTCAGGCAAAGGATATTTTAAAATAGATGACAGAGAATATAGTATCAACGCAGGTAATATTTTTGTTATTCCCCCGTTTATTGAAACCTATTACGAGGCCGATTCTGAAAACCCGTGGGAATATATATGGATTGGTTTTACTGCACCACAAAGCTTCAATCTATTTTGTGATGATGTGATATATCTGCCCGGTGCAGCACATATTTTTGAAAATATGAAAAAATGCAGTAAAAGAACGGTAGGCAAAACAGAATTTTTATGTTCAAAGCTTTGGCAGCTATTTTCAGAAATTCTAGAAAAAGGGGAAGAAAAAATAGATTACATAGAAAAAGCTCTGAGCATTATATCATCAGAATATATGTCTGATATTACTGTACAGTCCATTGCCGACAGAATAGGACTTGAAAGAACCTATTTTTCTAATTTTTTTAAAAAGGAAATGGGAATATCCCCTAAAAAATATTTACTGAAGCACCGTATGGAGCAGGCTGCGGATTTAATAAAGAATAGAGGCTACAGCGTTTCAATTACTGCTTTATCTGTTGGATATAACGATGTTTACACCTTTTCAAAAATGTTCAAACAATATTATGGGGTGTCACCACTGCAGTTTAAAAAATGAAGGCATAAAAATGGGCTGTAAAAAAACAAAGTTTATTAAATTCCTTTAAATAAGAATAAAACGAAATAAAAAATCTGCAATAAAAGTGTAAAAAAGCACTTTCGTTGCAGATTTTTGCGTTTATAAATATTTATTTAAAATGCTGCGATATTACTAATCTATATTACTATAAACTACTAACGCATAGGGTGGAAGTGTGTCGGAGATTTTATTATCCACGGTAATTTCGCCAACGGGTGCAAGCTGTTTTGCGTTTTCATCGGGCACTATTGTTGCGGGATCATAAACTCTCTTTTGAAGCTTAACGCCGCCTAAAGACTCGTTTAAATTAAGCTCAATTTCACGTTCACCATCAAAGGTATTTACAACTGCAATACCGATTTTGCCTTCAGGAGAGATAGTAATAGCACCAAAAATTGGCTCGCCATCCTTAATCTCATAAACCTTTGTGCCTTCGCTGCCGCCCATATAACGAAAAACAAGACCTGTGGAATAAAATGAAGGATATGGTATTGTAGATCTCATAAGATTTGGCATAACGCCCCAACGGTGATCACCATCATACCAACAGTCATGATCTACTTCGTGGTTATTTGGCCATTGTTGGTCAAACAATGTCCACATAATGCTTGACTGAGAGCCTGAAGTCATAAGAGATAGCGTTGCGGTTGCAAGTTTGGTTGCGTAATATGGATTATCATGCTTGTCAAAATAAGCACCGTTAACGTTATATTCGTCAAACCAGAATTCCTTGCCTTCAGGCACAAACTGCATAGCAGTATTTACCCAACGATGCCAATCGTGATAGGAATTTGATGCAATATACTCTGCTGCCATTGCAAGCCAATCCCACTTAACTAAATCAAAATTTCTATAACGCTTATGGTAAGCACGTGGGTTGGAGAAATCGCCATCGTTAAGAAGATTTTCGCCCTCACCTTTTTTGGTTAAAACAACCTTCTTTAAATAAGCACCCATTTCCATTTGCTTAATATCACTAAAAATGCCAACACAAATTTCGTTAAAATCGCCTGTATTAAAGGTGTGGGTAAAATCCTGCCAGTCGTTTGTAAGCTCAACTGCATCAATCATTTTTGTGGAGCGTGCGTTAAGTCTTGTTGTGATATAGCTGCCTGCCGAAATATAGTTTTTATGCTCAAACTTGCTTGGGTGGAAGGCACCAAAGCTAACGCTACCACTTATTGTCTCATTGTTTTTTGCAAAGCCTTTAAGGGTAACTGTAACTTCATAATCGGTATTAGGCTCTAACATAACACTTTGCTGAATTCTGGCACCCGCACATGTGAAAACAATATTAGCTTCGCCATTTTCAAAGCCTGAGTCTTCAGCTGCCCAAGCTGCAAGGTAGTTATGTGATGAAAAAATATCAACATACTCTTTAGTTCTTGGAGCAACGGCTTTTAACATATCTGAACGGGTTGTGCTACCCTCGTTAGGACCAACAATCTTAACCAAGTGGCGTAAATTTGCCTTAACAAGACCGTTATGTATTGCTTCAGTAGCAGCGCACCAGATATCATAAGCGTGTGTATAACCTTTTAAAACTCCGCAAACACCACCCTGAGGTTCGGTAAATATTAAAACGTATTTAACATTAGTAAGGCCTTTCTCAATAATCAAATATTTAAGGGACTCTACCATCCATTCTACGTATTTATCCATAGCCTCATTTGGATCCATTTCGGCACCGCCAGGTATTTTATCATTCCAACCGGTTCCATTTATATCACCAGGACTGCACCAACCTGCTTGAATTGCGACATCAATATTTCTTTCTTTAAGACGCTCACAAAAGCGGGTAAAACAGTTCATACTTTGAGTATCAAAGTTCCATTTGCCTGTTTCTTCGTTAAACTCTGCATATCTTCTATACATAGTACGGGCAATTTTCACACCAACCTCGGCGGCGCGGTCTGCCTCAAGCACACATTGCTCTTCGGTATAAACACGACCTGCATCATCATTCATACCTGCGTAGCCGTGGAAAACAGCCGCATTACCAACGAAATTACTGTGAACAGGATTGTTCAAATCTGCATTTAAAATGTATTTAGACATTATAAACACACCCTTTCATTTTTTGTTTTATTATAAAGACAGGGGATGGTTATATGTCTTGTTAGATTAGAACAAGTCAGTTCCCCTAATATATAATTTAAGATAAGTGTTTAGATGATTTTATAATACCATTTTTAGGTGCATTTGTCAATTATAGGTCTTTTGCCTTTGTAAAGAAAAATTATATAAAACAGGGGCTGTTTTTTTACAGCCCCAAAAACGAAATTGATTGTACTGTATTGCACAAAATAAACAGATAGTTTTTGCCGTCCGGCAAAATGATAACTCTAAACTATAAACTGTAAACTATTAAATTGTGCCTGTTACGGTAAGGGTTGCTATACCGGGGGTTAAAATATATTCGCCGGTTGTTTCGTTTACCGTATAGGTTGCTGCAGGAACAGTAATTGCACCGGGTAAGGTCTGGAAAACTCCAGCTGTTTGGTTATAGGTGTAATCTGTACCCTCTGCAAGAGTAACGCCATTAAACTCCACCGAAAGCGCTGTTAACGTAGGATTAAAGGTATCTGTTACGGTTGCGTTATCGGTAGATAGAACCTCTTCATTACCGGTATTTTGAATTATAAAGGTGTAGGTTATTCTATCATTATCAACTACCTGTGATGGGGTGATTGATTTTGAAATTGAAAGTGTTGCCGCCGTCCTAGCATCTACTGCTTCCGTAGCTGTTATGGGGGTACTGAGCCCATCTCCTGTTACGGTTGCGGTATTGGTGATAACGCCGCCAATCTCAGGATTAGCAAATCTGCTGACAGTTGCCTGATAAATAATAACGGCATCACCGTTTGCTGGAATATTTATTCCCGAAATTACAAGAGGTGGAGTTACCGCTACTGTGGGAGCAGGTTGTAATACGCCATCTACATAATATAACAAAGAGCCCTGTTCATAAATCAGCGGATAAACTGTGTTACCGTTAAACTCATATCCGCCCAAATCATCGGTAAGGGTGAGACCGTTTAAAGCATTACCGCCTGTATTACGAAGAGCAACTGCATAGGTTATGGTTTCTCCCTGAGAGTAACTGCCCTCAACAGCGTTTTTTGTTACGGTCAACACATCTAATATTTCACCAAATGCGATATTGGAATTTGTGCTAGCACCATTATAATTTAAGGTTGCTTGGTTAGAAAAAACAGCCATATTCATCCTCCTTTTTAAATATTACCGAAAAAACATCGGCAATATATTTTATGAAAAAGAATGAAAATTTGCCACAAAAAGTCAAAAAGCCCGCATAAAGCGAGCCTTCTGACTTATATTGAATTTTGGGAGGAGAATTTTAATCTAATAAGCCTGCATCCATATTAACGTCATTATCTACAATATCTAGTTCCTGCACATAAATTGCAAATGAACCCGGAGCAATTGAATCATAGAAGCTTCCGTTATTGCAGCTTATAGTACCATCACTTGGAAGTGAGGTTGCATCGGCGGTGGGGGTAATACCGCTTGGATTATAGGTGTACCTTACAAACTTGGTATCTGCAACATCTTCAAAATTATAAGTAACATTCTTACCAGACTGTGTTGTATTAACCGCAAGAATAGCAATTTTACCGTCATTGCCCTTGATAGTGGTTACATAAACACCACCGTTGGTAGTATCAACACCATTGGTTACAACAGTTGAATAAACGATAGCATTCCTGTTACTGAGATATTTACCAAGCAGGTTAAGTCCGTAATAGGTTACACGGGGTACGTCGCTTGCATATTGCTCATAACCGTAAAGGTTATTACCGCTTATCATAGAGGGACTGGTTCCACATGCGTGAACACCACCGATAAACTCTCCGCCTGTGTTGGTAGCATCGGTCCACAGCGTGTCAAATATCTGCCAGGAAAGAAGGCGGTCAATACCGGTATTTGCGGCAGCAGTAAAGCCTGCGGCAACCTGTGTCAACTGCATACCAATTCCGTCTGCCCAAGTTGCATCCGCACCATATGCGAAGAACTCATCACACCAGAACTCCTTATCAGAATTACCGACCTGTTGAATATAATAATTAAAGTTTTCAAGGGTGTTATTGTAAGGCTCGGTAGTATTGTAAATAGAACCTTTACCTCCATCGGAAGTATATGCATAAGTATACTGGTGAGAGGAAAGAACATCTACCATATCATACTTGGTATTTGCAGCCGCAAAATCAAGATAATAGTCAAGCATCGTTCTGGAGCGACCATACTTTGCATAGAGTGACTGGTTGGGTCCGATGATTTTAACGTTATTACGGATGCCTGCATCTTTAAGTGCGTTATTAAGGCCGGCAGTCATAATAATCCACTCATCATATGAGAAAGTTGGGTCAGTTTCTGTATACTTGCCATTTACAAGCGATCCCTGATAGTCACCGCTTTCGGTAAAGGGCATAATATAATCAACATTATTTATGCCGTTTTGCTTGAAAGCCTGCATAGCCCGAGCGATCCATTCACCGTAGCGGACGGCGGCTACAGAATAGTGTGAAAGCTCGGAATCGGTAAGTGCCAAACAACCTCTCATATCTGCTTTAAGAGCGGCGGCCTTGCTGTCCTCACCGTAAAGGGCTGTGCCTGCACCGTGGAGATAGTCAACCTCAGGAATAGTAGAATGTCCGCGGTTGCCGGAGTTTTCGTTATAGCTTAAGTTGTTATTTTTAAGAACATTATAGTTATAATAGGCAATAAAATCATAAATATGCCAGCCGGCGTTAATGGTAATTGTAATACCTCTGTCCTGAAGCATTTTTGCCCACTTATAAACAGCCTGCATATCGGCAGAATTCCAATTCCAACCATCGGTGGTGGAGGTTGCTGCTCCGTTCCATGCAAATTGAGACTTAAATATGGTACGGACATTTGTTACGCCCGAATCTACGAGTCTATCCATTTCCTTCGCGGCCGCTTCATCAGTATAATATCTGCCCATAGAATCTTCCATAAAGGTATAGCAGTGGTAAACTGTAGAATTTATACCCTGGAAAGTGGTGGAAACAGGTGTAGAAGCGTTGTTGATAGTAACAGTTTTGTCGAAGAATCTCTTTAAAATATTATTGTACAAATATTCTCTGGTTGACTGTTCTTCGGCAAAGGTGCCGTCGGGATTTTTAGCGGAATAGGCAAGCTTGGAAACCTCAAATACTGTGGTATCCAAAGCATCACCGTAAATAGTATGTACGTTGCCATTGGAATCGGTATACTTAACATAAGGTCTCATAGTATAGCCGGAGTTCTCATATTTCTCGGCTATATTAATAAGAACACCTGTGTAACTTATCTGATGAGCGTTTTCGTCAAAACGTGCATCATCGTTGCTTTTTATACTTGCGGAATCGAAACGGTATGCCCTACCGAACCTGGAGGTCATAGTATCGCCGTTAGAATCAGTATATGTTTTGTCAAGCACAAGCTCTTGACCGTTAAGATAAGAAGTTTTGATTGCAACGGTACCATATTCTGTGACACGGATGCCGAAGTAAGGATTGCCATCTTTATCAACAGAAAGCAATCTCTTATCAATACCGGTCTTATAACGCAGACCCTGTTTGCCGGAGGTACGGATAGCGGTACCTACACATTCAAGTGCATTATCAGCAACCATATTCGCTATAGCCGCTGTACTGTCGGTAGGTGCGGTTTCGGTAACGGCAAAGTTATCAATTAACATATAGTCGTCGTAATCATAGTTGGCCCAGATATTAAAATATGCCACAGTAGTTTCGGGCGCGGTAAATTCAACTGTCAAAGTGCATGCAGACAAATCGTAAGTATTTATCTTTAGAGCGTTAACCTTATCGTATAACTGAACACGCCACTTGGAGCCTGCACCATCTGTTTTTATTATCACATTAGAAGTAGTAAGGGAAACATTAGTACCTATAGTCTTACGCTTTATACCTAATTTAGTTGTAGCAGAATCGTCTGAAAGAAGCAAAGAACCGGCTTCCAGGCTACCTATAGTGGCAGCTGCATTGGTAAGAGACCAGCAGAACCAGTTAGTGTCATCGGTGTTACTTAAGTCAACGGTAGCGGTAAAGGTATATTTATAACCTTTTTTAAGGCACATAGCACGAGAATGAACACCTGCAACATTTGCCTCGGCCGCAACCTTTAACTTTCCAGATTCAACGTTCCTTGATACCGTTCCTATCCTTCCCCAGTTTTCGGGAGTGTCATCTGAGAAATCGTCATTTGCATATGTAGAAGGTGCAGCCATTTCGTCACTTATAAGAGAGAGGTCATCTATGTACATAAAGCTGTTGGTATAGTCGACGCCAACAGGGCTATATCTGAAAGCTAAGGTCGCCTCTGTATTGCTTCCGGTATAGAAGGTAATGCTTACCTCCTGCCAGTCATTATATACTGTGGTATTGGAATAGTGACCAAGGACACCCTCCCTGTTTTTTCTTCCGTATGCATCTGAAACCTTTACCAAACCTGCCGAGACAGAAGCGTAGTCTAAATATACGCCGTTTTCGTCGGGACAATAATACCAGAACTTTAAGGTGTACTGGGTATCAGGCTTCAAATTTCTAAAATAGCGATAGCCTGTGTTATAAATTACACTTGCTCTAAGAGAAACGCTTCCATTTTCAGTATGGTTATAGTCCTTTGATGTCTTAAAGGAAGGCCAGGTATTGCCGTTAGGCTCATAAAAATACCAGGTTTCGTCATCGCTTAAAGCATTTGTTTTGAGGTCGACATCTACACTATACGCCTCAAAATCGCCATTCTCTAAAAGATTATAGCTGTAAAAAACGGGAATATAATCAGCTGAGGTTTTTCCCGACGGAATAGTAAATGAAGTCTCTACCGAAACCTCGTTACCTTCCTCATCAAACCAACCTCTGAATCCGCAGTTTTCATATGCGGTAGCGGTTAATACACCGTTTTCCTCGGTGTAAGTACCAAGCGATGAATCATAAACGGGTGCAGCCGAAACCTCTTTTGCCAAAAATGATAAGCTAGGCATCAGCCCTAACAATAAAGCAACACATAAAAACACCGATAATGTTTTTCGTGCAAAATTATTGTTTGCAAATGCGAACGTTTTCATAAACATATCCTCCTATTTGTAATGTATTAAGATTAAACCTATGATTCGATTTTAACACACCAAAATTATTTTAACAACAATTTAAGACAAACTAGTTTGTTTAATGCAACATAAAAATGAAAAATCGCAAAAAAAATACCGACCCTAATTTTAAAGGGTCGGTACTGACTAAACATAGTCTTTTTAGTTAATTTGAGTTTAAATTCTTTGAATAGCTAACCTATTAGTAATTAGTAGCCTTCTCCTTGAAGTAGCTCTGTGGATGTGAACATACAGGACACATTTCGGGAGCTTTTTTGCCGAACACAAGATGTCCGCAGTTGGAGCATTCCCACATAATGTCACCATCTTTGGAGAATACAACTGAGCCCTCAACATTGCTTAAAAGCTTGCGATAACGCTCCTCGTGAGCTTTTTCAATTTTAGCAACCTCTGAAAAAAGAAATGCGATGTGATCAAATCCCTCTTCCTTTGCTACCTTAGCAAACTCGGCATACATTTCGGTCCACTCATAGTTTTCGCCTGCGGCGGCATCTGCAAGATTTGTTGCAGTATCCGCAATGGCACCATCGTGCAAAAGCTTGAACCAGATTTTTGCGTGCTCTTTTTCATTGTTTGCAGTTTCCTCAAAAAGCTCGGCAACCTGAACGTAACCATCCTTCTTAGCCTTTGATGCATAATAGGTGTACTTATTTCTTGCCTGAGATTCTCCGGCAAAAGCAGCCATCAAATTAGCCTCGGTTTTTGAACCTTTTAAATCCATAAAAATTACCTCCTGAAAGATTATACTTATATTTTGCCATATTTTATGAAATAAATCAATATATTTTTTAAAAATTTTTATTTTTCAAAAAATCAATGCCATACATTTATTTTTATCCCCTTTTGTATTGACAAAACTCGCCCAAAAGTATATAATTTATAAGTATTATTATGTTTTAATTTTGAGGTGTTTTTTTAATGGAATGGATGTCACTTAACACTCTTAGAGAAAAGTATCTTTCTTTTTATGAGAGCAAGGAGCATTTGCGACTTGACAGCTTTTCGCTAGTGCCTAACAATGACAAGTCTTTGCTTTTAATCAACTCGGGTATGGCGCCTATGAAAAAATATTTCACAGGCGAAATTACTCCCCCTAAAAAACGAGTAACCACCTGCCAAAAGTGCATCCGCACTCCCGATATTGAAAGCGTTGGTAAAACCGCTCGTCACGGCACATTTTTTGAAATGCTCGGTAACTTCTCCTTTGGTGATTACTTTAAACACGAAGCCACCGCATGGGCTTGGGAGTTCTGCACCAAGGTTTTAGAAATGCCTGTAGACAAGCTTTGGGTTACTATTTATCAGGACGACGATGAGGCCTTTGATATATGGACCAAAGAGGTTGGTGTATCACCCGACCGCATTGTTCGTATGGGCAAAGAGGATAACTTCTGGGAGCACGGTACAGGTCCTTGCGGCCCTTGTTCTGAGCTTCACTATGACCGAGGCGAAAAATACGGCTGCGGCAAGCCCGATTGTGCCATTGGTTGCGAATGTGACCGCTATGTTGAATTCTGGAACCTTGTATTCACCCAGTTTGATTCTGACGGAAACGGCAACTACGCTCCACTCGAGCATCCCAACATCGATACCGGTATGGGACTTGAGCGTTTAGCCTGCATTTCTCAGGGTGTTGACAATATTTTCGAGGTTGACACCATCCAGAACATAATGAAGCACCTATCTAAAATTTGCGGTATAACCTATAAAACCGATGAGAAATCTGACGTTTCTATGCGTGTTATTACCGACCATATTCGTTCTACCAGCTTTATGATTGCTGATGGCGTTATGCCATCCAATGAGGGCAGAGGCTATGTTCTTCGCCGACTTCTTCGCAGGGCCGCACGTCACGGTCGTCTTTTGGGAATTGAACGTCCCTTCCTCGTTGAGCTTATTGATACTGTTGCCGCCGAAAGCGGTGATGCCTACCCTGAGCTCAGAACCAAAATGGCTCACATTAAAAAGGTTGTTGGTTATGAAGAAGAAAGCTTCCTCAAAACCATTGACCAAGGTCTCAGCCGCCTTAACGATTTTATAGCTTCAGGCGAAAAAATGCTTTCAGGTGAAGAGGCATTTAAGCTTAATGACACCTATGGATTCCCGCTTGACCTCACCTGCGATATACTGGAGGAAAAAGGTATTTCTGTTGATGTAGAAGGCTTTAAAAAGCTTATGCAGGAACAAAAGGACCGTGCAAGAAATGCCAGAAAAGATTCTGATACCAACGCCTGGAAGGGTGACGATGCCCTTTTAGACGGTATTGCAGCTACTGAATTTGTTGGTTATTCCAAGCTTATGACTTCAGCTAATATCACCGCTATTATCAATGAGGGCGAGCTTGTTTCATCTGTTTCAAGCGGAGCAAAAGCCACAATTGTTTTAGATAGCACTCCTTTCTATGCTGAAAGTGGTGGTCAGGTTGGCGACTGTGGTATTATACGCTCTGGCACCTTTGTATTCAATGTATCGAGTGTAAGTAAAAACGGAAACGGCGTTTACTTACATCACGGTGAACTTGTTTCGGGAGAAGCCAACACAGGAGATACCATTTTTGCTGAGGTAACTGACAGCGTTCGTGCCGCAACCTGTAGAAATCACACCTCCGCTCATCTGCTTCAAGCTGCTCTTCGTAAAGTTTTAGGTGACCACGTTGAACAGGCCGGTCAGCTTGTTAATAAAGATGAGGTTCGTTTTGACTTCACCCACTTCTCTGCCCTTACCGCTGAAGAATTAGCAGAGGTTGAAGCTACGGTTAATGAAGTTATACTTTCCGCAACCCCCGTTGTTACTAAAGAAATGCCTATTGAAGAGGCTAAGGCTATGGGTGCGATGGCTCTGTTCGGCGAAAAATACGGCGATACCGTTCGTGTTGTTTCGGTTAAAGATTTTTCAACCGAGCTTTGTGGTGGTACACATGTTACAAACACATCATCAATAGGACTTTTTAAAATCATCTCTGAAAGCTCTGTTGCTGCCGGCGTAAGACGCATTACTGCCGTTACCGGCGCAGGCGTGCTTAATCTTTTAGATGAATATAAAAACATTGTTCTTAATACTGCAAGCGAGCTTAAGCTTGCAAATCCTTTAGAGCTTGCCGCAAAAGCCGCTCAGCTTTCGGCAGATTTAAAGGAGAAAGAAAGACAAATTTCTACTCTTGAAACCAAGCTTGCCGCTACAAAGGTAAGCGAAATGATGGTTTCTGCGGTGGATGTTGACAATGTAAGAGTTATTGCAAAAATAGTTACGCAAATGGAAATTCCCGTTGTTCGTTCTCTTTGTGATACCATTAAATCTCAATTTGCTGATATTGTTTTGGTGCTTGCTGTTACAAACGCAGAAAAGCTCACATTCGTTGCAGCTTGTGGTAAAGAGGCAATTGAAAAAGGCTGTCACGCAGGAAATATCGTACGAGAAGTTGCCA
Source organism: Clostridia bacterium (assembly GCA_017397065.1). Next base: position 114,680 of record JAFQKE010000024.1, on the reverse strand, counting down.
AGCTCACAGGTGGTAACGGTGGCGGCAAACCTGATTCTGCAATGGCAGGCGGTAAGGATTTATCCAAAGCTAATGAAGCAATTGAAAAGGTTGCCGAAATTGTAATGAATCTTAAAAAATAATAAAATCGGAGGTTTCTGCTATGGATTGTCTTTTTTGTAAAATAATAGCAGGCGATATTCCCAGCACAAAGGTTTATGAGGACGATAAGGTTTATGCATTTAATGATATTGACCCTAAGGCTCCCTTTCACGTTATTGTAGTACCTAAAAAGCACATTGCATCGGCAGCTGATATAAACTCAGATAACAGTCACTATATTGCAGCTATATACGAAGTAATTGCAAAAATCGCCGAAGAATTTGACCTTGAAAAGGGCTTCAGAGTTGTTAACAACTGTGGTGAAGATGGTGGACAGACCGTAGGTCATATCCACTTCCATCTGCTGGCAAGAAGAAATCTTGCCTGGCCTCCCGGCTGATAACCTATAATAAATAACATTCAAGTAGGTTGGAGATATTATGGCAAGAGTTTTATTTTATACCGGTTTAAGTTTACTTGCGGTATCGGCGGCTCTTCTTTATCTTCCAACCTATTTTTCTATTATCTTTGCTGTAGTTACGCTGGCCCTTTTGATTGTTTTTATTGTAATACGCAAAAAATTCTCATTAAAAGGATTATACCTGCTGCTTTCTGCGGTTTTAGTGTTTACAAGCTTTGGAATTGCTACACAATACTCCATAATAAAGCCCGCCGAACACCTGGTTGGTTATGAAGCCGAAATAATTGGAACTGTAACAGATTATCCGCAAATTTATGACAATTATACCGTATACATAGTGGAAACCGAACAGATAAGACTTATGAACACCGGCAAAAATACGCCTACCTTTTCGGTACCCCAAAATTTAAAGCTCAGGCTCAGTGATATAAATAAAATAGGTGCCAAGGTGTTTGATAGGCTACGCCTTAAAATCCAGTTTAACGATTTAGACATATATAAAACTTCTTCATATGCCGATAAGATTTATGCGGGCGGTTATATAAACTCCCTTGATGAGCATCTTGGGCAAAACAGACCATTCTATGCCATCTTTTACGACCTAAGAGCCGCTATAAACAATCTTCTTTTTGAAAATATACATTTTGAAGATGCCGCCGTGATTTCTGCGGTGCTTTTGGGCGATAAAAATAATCTTAGCAGAGATTTTGAAAACGATTCCCGTTTGGCCGGAACTACCCATATGCTGGTTGTATCGGGTATGCATTTGGGCATAATTTTTCAACTTTTAAGCAAAATTTTTAACTTTCTTAAAATCAGGCGTGGCACTGCTGAAATCCTTATGCTTTTTGCGATTTTCGCACTAACGGCCGTCTGCGGATTCACCCCATCAGTTTTAAGAGCCTCGCTAACATATGTAATTATTGTTATCGGGAATTTGATTTTCAGAACACCCGACCCCCTTAACTCTTTAGGCGCATCCGCAATAATCCTATTGTTTTTTAACCCATTGGGATTCGGTAATCTTTCTTTGCTTTTATCCCTGCTTTCAACATTTGGACTTTTGTTTATTTGCCCCATTTTACAAAGAACCACACTTGATACAATCTCAAAGCTTTATTCCCCCGGCAAAATCACAAAAGGCGTTGTATTTTCAATATCTCAAACCGTATCTGCCACGCTTGCGACTATGCCGGTTTGCATTTTAGGAATAGGCTATATATCCTTAATTTCGCCGGTTACCAATCTTTTAACCGGATATGCATCATCCCTGCTTACATCCTTTGCTTTTTTGGCTGTAATTCTTTTATTCTTGCCCTCGTTTTTAAAAATTACTGCAATAGTGCCAGTTTTTATTCTTTATGCACTTGTGAGATTTATTGTAAAGGTAACCGATATTTGTGCAGGAGTTGAATATGCTGCTGTTCCTGCACGCACAGAATATTTAATCTCATTATTGCTTTTTCTTATTATAATCCCCCTCCTTATGCTGGCTAAAAAATATTCTGCCAAAACCAACCTTAGAATCACTCTTAAAATTAGCGCTTGTGTTTTGGTTATACTTTCAATAAGCAGTGCATTTTTGTTTTACGGAATATCTCCGAAATATGAAATCGCCATACCAAATGTTGGAGATGGTACCACAATAATAATTAAAACTCCATCCAAAATTCTATCTATTGGTGCAGGCGATTCACCAAGCGATTATATAAAAATTGAAAATCAGATGTTTAAAATGTGCAACAGACAACTTGATTATATTATTTTGCCGTCTGCCAACAAATCTTTTGCCGCCGGTGCTCCCGAGATGATTTTCAAAAATCCCGATGCTATCATAATCCACCCAAGCTCCGGCGACTATGAAACCAAACTTAATTATATATCAAATGAAAATTTCAATTCTTTCGATTATACTGCAAAGCTCAAATTGAATGAAGCCGAAATAACTACCTACTCTGATGTTGGCTGCACCGTTAATTTTAAGGATTTTTCTTTAATAATATACGTAGGCTCAGGTGATATCAATCTTTTATTTGGTGCCGCCCGGCATAAAAATCCTATTCTCATATGTGCTGATAATTTAAACCAAGAAATTAAATATCCTGTTTCTCGGTGCATAATATCGGGCGATGATAATACCAAAAGCAATATTGCAAAAAATCTTAAATCTCAAAAAATAAACTATGAAATTCTCGGTGCAAAAACCGTTAGCATACAGTTTTAAAAGGAGGAGCAAGCCGTGATTCAAGAACACGATTTAAAGGCAACCATATCACGTGGAAGCATTAAGCCCATATATTTATTGGTTGGAAACGACCCCTACCTTACCAAACACTATGCAAATTTAATTGCAAAAAAATCGGTGCCGCAAAACCCTGATTTTAACCTTTTTACAATGCAGGAAAACTGCTCCCTGCAGGATATATATGACCGATATTTTCAATTTTCTTTCACGGGAGAAAGAATTTGCGTATTGGCATCTAATTTTGATTTTGAGGGTTGTCCTATTGCGGTTTTTAAGGAACTACAGGAGCTTGCGGAAAATCCATCAGACTGTAATGTTTTGGTTTTATATTATGATGTGCTGAACATTAACACCAAAAAATCTGACCGTTTCAAAAAGCTTGCAAAATCTGTAGAAAAAGGTGGCGGAGTAGTATGTGAGCTCAACCACAAAACAGAAACCGAGCTTGCTAAAATGCTTACCGCCTCCGCCGCTAAAAGACTCCGAAAATTAGATATATCGGTTGCTAAATATATGATTTCTGTGTGTGGCACAGATTTAAATATTTTGATAAACGAGCTTGAAAAGCTTTGTGCTTTTGTAAAGGAAAATGAAATTATAGAGAAAGAAACCGTTGATGAAATATGTGTAAAAACTCTTGAGGCTTCGGTTTATGATATTACACGTTATATGCTTCAGGGCAAACCCGAAAAGGTTTATCACTCCCTTAACACTCTGTTAGCTTCGGGCGTTTCCCCTAATGAAATACACACACTGATAGTTTCTGCTTACGTTGATATTTTCAGGGTTAAGGCGGCTGTAGAAGCGGGAAAAAAGCCTGAAAGCATTGCAGCGGATTTTGGCTACCCTAACAACAGAATTTTCGTTTTAAACAACGCCGCAAGAGATGGCAAATACCTTACCCAAAAACAAATTGGAGATATTATAAATGAAATTTTAAAAAGCGATTCTGCCATTAAAAGCAACACCAAGTTAAGTGGCAACAGCAGTGCCGCAGCTCTTGAAATACTTATAACCAAAATCCTTAAAATAGCGGCAGGTAGCGGCAGATGATTAAACTTGAACTACCAATAATCGTTGAGGGTAAATATGATAAAATCAAGCTTTCATCTATATTTGATACAATAATTCTCACCACCGAGGGTTTTGGAATATTCAAAAATAAAGAAAAGGTTGAACTTATAAAAAAAATATCAGAAAAAAACGGAATTATCGTTTTAACCGATAGCGATAGTGCAGGCTCAATTATCCGCTCATATCTCAAAAATATACTTAGCGAAGATAAAATCCACCATATTTTTCTCCCCCCTATTGCGGGCAAGGAAAGGCGTAAAACCAAGCCATCTGCCGAGGGGTTACTAGGTGTTGAGGGAATCGACAAGGATATCATTTTAAAGGCCTTTGAACGTTTTTTGCCTAAAACGGCTCCGCAAAATATAAAGCCCATAACTACCGCATTTTTAATGTCACAGGGGCTTAGCGGAACTCCTGACAGTGCAAAAAGGAGAAAGTATCTTTTAGAAAAATTAGAGCTCCCCTACTGCATTTCTCCTGCCACCCTAAAAAAGGTGCTGAGTGATATTACCACAGAGGAAGAAATCAAAAAAATTATGAAAGATTATAAATGAGGTGAAAATAGTGTCAGGCAGACGTAATCAAAAACAAAGAATTTTCGCTCTTTTAGATATTTTAATGCAAAAAACCGACGAGGCTCATCCCCTTAACGCAAATGAACTAATATCTATTTTAGAAAGGAAGGGTATCACCTGCGACCGCAAAACAATATATGAGGATATTGACGCTCTTATTTTAAGCGGATATGATATTATCAGCATAAGAGGAGCAAAATCGGGCTATTTTTTAAGTGGCAGAGAATTTGAACTTCCCGAGGTTGCTTTGCTTACCGATGCAGTTCTTGCCGCCGATTTTATAACACACAAAAAAACGGCAACACTTGTTAAAAAACTGAAAGGTCTTTTAAACGAATATCAAGCCGAAAAATTTAAAGGAAGAACCTTTATTGATAACCGAAACAAATGTGACAATGAAGAGATTTATTACAGCATTGATGCTATTGACAGAGGTATTGAGCAGAAGAAAAAAATCACATTGAAATATATTCGTCACTCACTACAAAACGGTCGCACCCCCATTTTAGATGTTAAAAAAATGAAGGTCAGCCCATATGCTCTCATTTGGGCCGATGACCACTATTATCTTGTTTGCAACAATGAAAAATATAATAATCTTATGCATCTACGCCTAGATAGAATGAAAAGCGTTACACTTACCGATGAGGATTTTAGGCATTTCAGCGAGGTAAGCGATTATAAGGATAATTTCAACACCGCCGATTATTCCGAAAAGGTTTTTAATATGTTCAGCGGCGAGGAAGAAGAAATTGTGTTTGATTGCAGTACCGAAATATTAGAGCAGGTTATAGATAGATTTTCAGAAAACATTTTTATCCGCCAAAGTGGTGAAAACAGATTTAAATTCAGTCATAAAGCCTGCATCAGCGAGGGGCTTGTAACTTGGATAATGCAGTTCTCGGATAAAATGCTTGTAGAATCTCCCGAATCACTCAAGAAAAAAATAACCGATCGGGCAAAACAAATTGAACAGCTTTATAAATAACATAAAACTCCCTATTATCTCATAAAATTCTATGAGAATAATAAGGAGTTTTTGTTATGTTAAAAACAGTTTTCATTTGTCTTTTGGTTATTTACGGATTTATATACTTAATTTTAGCCGTTGGTACCAAAAAGCCCTTTAAAACCATAGTTCTTTATGCTTTTATGGGCGTTGCAGCCCTCACAATGATAAATCTTACTTCCAAATTCAGCGGAGTTTATATACCCGTAAATGCATATACGCTCGGCTCATCAGCCGCACTGGGTCTTCCGGGAACAATAGGACTTTTGATTTTGAGGATAATATTTATGTGTTAAAATTATGAATTTATCGCGCAGCCTTTTTTACGCTCTGTGCCCTCTCAGGGTTCGAATCCCTCGTACAGAAAATAAAAAACCAACCCCAAAGGTTGGCTTTTTATTTTTGGCCCGCCCGAAGGGATTCGAACCCCCGGCCTTCAGAATCGGAATCTGCTGCGATATCCAGCTTCGCTACGGGCGGAAATATAAAGTGCGACAGCACGTTTATTATTGTATCATTTTTTAAGCCAAAATTCAAGATAAAATACACATAATCAATAAAAAAAGTTGCCGATTATCAAAACTGTTAAACGGCAACTTTTACATTTTATCAAATTACTCTGAAAGGTCCTGAACGATAATTGTTCTTACCTCATCGGGGTCACCCTCGGGATGGTCAAGCTTTTTGTTACGCTCGGCCAAGAACTTTGCGGCAACCTGTGGGAAAAGTGCGTAGCTGAGCACGTCTTCCTCGCTGCGTGCAAGGTCTTTTGCCTCTTCACGGTATTTGTCCATCTCAGGCTCTAATAGGTCAGCAGGACGGCAGGTAATAACCTCATCATCACCGATAGCTTTTTTGCGAACCTCCTCATTAACCTTACCGGGAACCTGACCGTACTCACCACGGAGAAGTCCTTTAGATTCCTTGGAAATCATCTTATAGCGTTCACCCATAAGAACGTTTAAAACTGCCTGAGTACCAACAATCTGGCTGGTAGGAGTAACAAGTGGCGGATAACCAAAATCCTCACGAACACGGGGAATTTCTTCAAGCACTTCATAGTACTTGTCCTCAGCGTTCTGCTGTTTTAACTGGCTTATAAGGTTGGAAAGCATACCACCGGGAACCTGATAAAGCAAGGTGTTAGTATCAACGTTAAGCACCTTGGGGTCAAGGTCGCCCTGTTCTTTAAGCTTGTTAGCGATTTTGCGGAAATGAACTGCGGCATCGCTTAATTTTCCAAGATCCAAACCGGTATCACGCTCGGTGCCCTTTAAGGTTGCAACCAAAGCCTCGGTTGCGGGCTGAGAAGTACCGTTACCCAAAGGAGAAAGTGCACAGTCTACAATATCTACACCAGCCCAAGCTGCCATAAGGTTGGTCATATCGCCTGTACCGGTAGTGTTATGGGTATGAAGATGAATCGGAATACTAACAGCTTCTTTAAGCTTTTTAACAAGATTATAAGCATCAACAGGTAAAAGAAGGTTTGCCATATCCTTAATACAAATGGTATCGGCACCCATCTCTTCTAACTTTTTAGAGAGGTTTACAAAATACTCCTCATTGTGCACAGGGCTTATGGTGTAGCTGATTGCAGCCTCACAAATACCGCCGTACTTTTTAATGCTCTTCATAGCCTGTTCCATATTACGGGTATCGTTAAGTGCGTCAAACACACGGATAACATCAATACCGTTTTCAATGGATTTTTTAACAAAAGCATCTACAACATCATCTGCATAGTGCTTATAGCCGAGGATATTCTGACCTCTGAGTAACATCTGAAGCTTGGTATTGGGCATTGCTGCCTTGAGCTTGCGAAGACGCTCCCAAGGATCTTCAGAAAGGAAACGCATACAGCTATCAAATGTAGCACCGCCCCAGCACTCAAGCGACCAATAACCCATCTGATCCAAGAGCTCACAAGCGGGAAGCATATCCTCAACCCTCATTCTGGTGGCGGCCTGAGATTGGTGAGCGTCACGCAGAATGGTATCTGTAATGTTTAATTTATTCATAAGATAATGCCTCTTTCTTTAAAGTCATTAACCGCAGCAAGCGATAAGAACACCGGCGGCAATAGCCGAACCGATAACACCTGCAACGTTGGGGCCCATAGCGTGCATAAGCAGGAAGTTGGAAGGATTTTCCTTTTGACCTACCATCTGTGATACACGAGCCGCCATAGGAACAGCCGAAACACCGGCCGAACCGATAAGTGGATTGATTTTGTTTTTGGTGAAAAGATTCATAAACTTGGCAAGTAAAACACCGCTTGCGGTACCCATACCAAAAGCAACAATACCAAGCATTATAATAAACAACGTTTGTGTGTTTATAAATGCAGTAAATGTTGCAGTAGCACCAACAGAAATGCCAAGGAATACTGTTACAATGTTCATAAGCTCATTCTGAACTGTTTTGGTAAGACGTTCCACAACGCCCGACTCACGCATAAGGTTACCAAGCATTAAGCAACCAACAAGGGGTGCGGCTGAGGGAACGAGCCAAGCAACAAAAATTGTAACGATAATTGGGAAAACAATCTTTTCGGTTTTGGAAACAGGACGAAGCTCTTTCATTGCAATAGCACGTTCTTTTTTGGTGGTAAGTGCCTTCATAATTGGTGGCTGAATAACCGGAACCAGTGCCATATAAGAATATGCCGCAACGGCTATCGGGCCTAAAAGCTCAGGAGCGAGCTTGCCTGTAACAAATATTGCAGTAGGACCATCTGCACCACCTATAATACCGGTAGATGCGGCCTGTGCAGGGGTGAAATCCAAAAGTCTTGCTCCGATATAGGTTGCAAATATACCAACCTGTGCGGCTGCGCCAAGAAGCAAGCTCTTGGGATTTGCAAGCAAGGGACCGAAGTCGGTCATAGCTCCAACACCAATGAAAATAAGGCAGGGATAAATGCCGAGCTTAACGCCAAGATAAAGGAAGTCAACAAGACCTGCATTTATCTCTTGACCAATTTCTAGCGAATTTAATATGTTTTCACCAACACCGAGATCGGTTAATCGGGTTATAAACTCCTGATCCACCATACCGTGGAAGAATTTATCCCAATGAATCTGACCGCCTGCGAAAAGCACTTCATGATAAACATCAGAAGCCACAAGGTTGGTCATAAGCATACCAAAAGCGATTGGTAATAAAAGTAATGGTTCAAATTTTTTAACAATTGCAAGGAAGAAAAGCACGCAGGCAACTCCAACCATTACAATAGACTGCCAGTTATCGGCAAGCATTGAAAAGCCTGTTTGCCCTAAAAAATCCAATATAGCGTCACCCATTTGAATAACACCGCCTTATTCGATTACACAAATTGCAGAACCGGATTCAACAGTTGCACCCTGGTTTACTCCAACGAATGTAACAGTACCGTCAACGGGAGACATAATCTCGTTTTCCATTTTCATAGCTTCAAGAATAACAAGAACCTGACCCTTTTTAACAGCATCGCCAACCTTTACGTTTACAGAAAGGATGGTGCCGGGCATAGGTGCGTTAACCTTTTCGCCACCGGCAGGAGCAGCAGCGGCAGGAGCAGCAGGTGCAGGAGCTGCGGCGGGTGCAGGAGCGGCAGCAGGAGCAGCTACAGGAGCGGCAGCCTCAGTTTCGCTTATAAGTTCAATAGAAACCTTATATTCGGTTCCGTTAACATTTACTTTATAGTTTTTCATTTTGGTTATCTCCTTTTATGTTTTTAAACATTAGTTTTTAAAGTTTTTCGATAGAAAGAATACGGATAGCCGATACATCGGTTCCTAAATCTTCGGCAATTGCGGCTGCTATAGCGGCAACGGTTTCTCTGCGGTTGGGGATAACTGCAGGAGTAGGTGCGGCTACAGGTGCGGCAGCGGGTGTCGATTCGGTAGTTACTGCATCCTCTTTTTTAGCTAAAAGCTTGCAACAAACCGATAAAATCTTGCAAAGAATAATTATGCTGACAAGACCGATAAAAACAATACCAACACCAAGTATAACAACATAAAGGTCGTTAACATCTTTTACCTTACCAACGTTTTCTGCAACATTTTTAACTGCGAGTAAAGAATTATACATTTTTTTACACCTCCACTCGGGATAAAATTATTTTGATTTTTTATAAAAAGTATTGTTGGCAAAAAGCCTGAAAAAATACCTTTGCTTTGGTATTGATAAAGCGAATCAAAGCAAAAAAGCACCTTCTCCGCCATCATACCAATCATATATATTATATAGCTTTGTTAAAAAAAAATCAATACTAAATTAAACATTTTTTACCAAAAATATATTTCCTTAATTTTTTTAAGTTTTGTTGCATAAAAATTAATTTTTAATTAAATGTATATGCTTCATATTGAATTTTTTAACTCATTATGTTATAATTTTTGCGTAATTGTTAATTAGCTTTTCTATCGCATCTCTTTTAACGAAAGGATCTTAATTGTATGCGTGTTTTGATACTGAGCAGTAGCACCGGTGCAGGCCATGATTCGTGTGCTAATGCTATAAAGGAAGTTTTTGATAATAACGGCGATGTTTGTGAAGTGTATGAGGTATTGCTCTTTATTTCAAAATTCGCTACAAATGTTATAACAAAAGGTCATACAACCATATATAGGCATTTTCCAAAAATTTTTGAAATTGGCTACAGCATTATGGACAACCACTCTTCCGTTTATAAAAAAGGTTCACTCACAAACAGACTTTTTTCATCGGGTGCCAAAAAATTAAGCGAATATATAAAAGAAAATGAATACGATACAGTTATTTGCACCCATCCCTTCGCTACAGTAATGCTGGCCGCCGCTATTACGAAATATGATTTAAAAATAAAAAGCTCATTTGTTGCAACCGATTATACCTGTGCCCCAACGATTGACTCACAAAGCTTGGATTTCTATTTTACTCCCGACGCAAAAATCAATAAAGAGTTTGTAGAATATGGAATGGCTGAGGAAAAATTGGTTCCTACCGGCATACCCGTAAGGCAGATGTTTTACACCTCTCTTTCAAAAGAAGAGGCAAAAAAACAGGCCGGTATAAATCCAAATCACACTCACTTACTTGTTATGTGTGGAAGTATGGGGTGCGGCCCTATTAAGAAAATAATCAAGCATATTTCTGCTAAAATCCCCCAAAACACAGAAATTTCAATTGTGTGCGGAACAAACAAAAGGCTCAAAAAATCACTTGAAAGAAAGTATAAAGCAAATAATAGCATACACGTAAATGGATTTGTAAAAAATATGTCAGAGCTTTTAGACAGTGCCGACCTTTACTTAACTAAGCCCGGCGGTCTCAGCGTTTCGGAGGCAAAGCAAAAAAATCTACCTATGGTCTTTATTGATGCAGTGGCAGGTTGCGAAGAATACAACCGTAAATTCTTTGTGGATTTAGGTGCCGCAGTTAGCAGTGAAACCACCAAGGAGTTAGAGTTTGAATGCTTAGAGCTTTTGAATAGTCCTGAAAAAATTAAAAAGATGTCCGATATAATCTCTGCCTTGGACAAAAACAACGCTTCAGAGGACATAAGAAATGCTTTGGTTAAATAGGCTAAAAGCAAAGCTTATTAAATTAAGAATAAAACGAAAAATCTGCAATAAAGATGTTTTTACACCTTTATTGCAGATTTTTATGTTTATAAATATATCAGGCAAATAAATTAGAAATTACTTGTTTTCTACCTGTTTAACTTTTACCTTAAACATAATAAAATGCTCCATACCCACTTCACCAAATCTCTGTTGCAAGACAGGGCATTCTTCGAGCATTTTTTTCTTAAGTTCTTTGTCATCACATTCTGTTGCAATACCGGTAATTCTAATCCATTCTCGTGATGCGGGTTTCTTTGCAACAATCTGTATATGTTCGTTTTCTCGCATTTGCTTATGTACTTGGTTCATATCATTGGTGGATAAATATAAATCTTTTCCCACCTCCATAACTGCACCAAACGGTCTACCTGCAGGAAAATCTCCATTGATGGATAAAACAAAGAACGAACCGCACTCTTTTAAAAACTCGTATACTTGACTCATAGTTAAAACTCCTTTGCCAAATTCCTGTTTTCAATAAATTAAAATTAATCCATTGCTTGTTTTTTTATTTTATTTCACCTGTATCCCAATCATAACGGTGGAGCTCGCCAAAATTCTGTAGCTCGGGGAAATCCCATTGACGGAGCACCTCATAAGCGGCAAGAGCTACGGTATTTGAAAGATTAAGGCTCCTTGCGTCACCTATCATCGGAACCCTTACTGCCCTATCGGGATATTTTAAAAGCAGCTCTTCGGGTAGTCCCTTTGTTTCCTTACCGAAAAAGATATAGGCGTTATCAGGATAGTTTACATCGGAATAAACCGTTCTGCCCTTGGTAGTGAAAAAGTAAAATTCACCGCCACTGTTTTTCTCAAAAAAATCGTCAAGATTTTTATAGTAGGTTATATCTAAAAGATGCCAATAATCAAGTCCGGCTCTTTTAAGCTGTTTATCATCCGGCTTAAACCCCATAGGCTCTACAATATGAAGTCTCGCTCCTGTTGCGGCACAGGTACGGGCAATATTACCGGTATTCTGCGGAATTTCGGGTTCCACCAAAACAATATTAAGTATGCTCAAGATTATACCCTACTTTCAATTATGGTAGCTTTGCCCTCAAATGTAACCTTACCGCTATTTGCGGGAATAAAAGCACAATCACCCTTAACCAGCGTTATGCCGTTAAAGGAAACCTCGCCCTCTAAGCACAAAAGTGCTGTAAAGGAGGAGTTATCTACATCTACCCATTTTTCTTCATCAGTATTAAAAATACGAACCTTAAAATATTCGCACTCCGCCAAAACGCCATCGGGCAAATCTGCCTTTTCGGGCGGCGGTGTTAAGTTTGTTACCTCAACAGCTTTATCAATATGAAGAGGTCTGGGTTTACCATCTGCACCAAGTCTGCCGTAATCCGAAACACGATAGGTTGTGTTTGAGTTTTGCTGAATTTCAGCAATTAAAATTCCGCTGCCTATTGCGTGAATTGTGCCCGATGGAATGAAATAAACGTCACCTTTTTTAACCGGAACTTTATTAAGCACGTCGGTTATTGTATTATCGGCAATTTTTTCTTTGAACTCATTTTTAGATATTTCGTTTTTAAAGCCGTAATAAAGGGCAGCACCCTCATCACAATCTACGATATACCACATTTCGGTTTTTCCATATTCTCCCTCTACTCTGAGAGCATATTCATCATCGGGATGAACCTGAACCGAAAGGTAATCCTTAGCATCTATAAGCTTTATAAGAATCGGGAAATAACTGAACTTTTTGCCGTTTTCGCCTAAGCAATCAGCACCAAAGGCTTCAACCGCCTCAGCTAAGGTTTTGCCGGAAAGTTCTCCGTTTAAAACAATTCCTGCACCATCCTTATGAGTGGAGAGCACCCAAGCCTCAGCAACCTTTTCTAAATCGGTTTCCATTTTAAATTCTGTTTTAAGGCGTGTTCCACCCCAAAGATAATCCTTGAGGGCAGGTTTTAATTTAAGAGTATACATAATTATAATCTCCTTGGTTGTTTTAGTTTTTATCGTTTTCTAAATATCTTCCTGCCTGAGTTGTAAAGAGTTTATGATAAGTTCCCTCTTTTTCCATAAGCTGACTATGGGTTCCGCACTCGGTAAGAACGCCGTCATCCAATACAAAAATAACATCGGCTGTAGTTGCGCTGGAAAGACGATGGGATACAAAAATTGTAGTTTTGTCTTTTCTTAAATTATCAAACTGATCATAAATCTCCTGCTCTGCGATAGCATCGAGCGATGCAGTAGGCTCATCCAAAATAAGAATATCAGAATCGCTGTAAAAGGCTCTGGCAACCGAAAGCTTTTGCCACTGACCGATTGAAAGCTCAATACCGTCTTCCTCAAAATAACGCATAAGCGGAGTATCATACTCTTTAGGCAAACGTGATATAAATTCGGTAGCATTACTCTGCTTAGCAGCAGCCTTTACTCTTTCTTCATCAATATCATTATCCACCTCACCAAAGGCAATGTTTTCTGATACCGTAACAGCATATTTTCCAAAATCCTGAAAGATTATGCCGTAGATTTTATAAAGCTCTTCAGGATCATATTCTTTAAGATTTTTACCATCTAAAAGTATTTCACCCTCGGTAGGGTCATAAAGTCTGGTAATAAGCTTAATAAGAGTGGTTTTGCCCGCACCATTAACGCCAACCAGAGCCACCGTATCACCGGCATTTATTTTAACATTTAAGTCTTTAATAACATATCTTTCGGTTCCGGGATATTTAAAGGAAAGATGTTTAAACTCAATTTCGTGAGGAATGTGACGTTTAAGCTCTGCCTTTTTATCGGTAACGGTTAAAATGGTAGGCTTTTCCTCCATGAAGACTATAAGATTATCAATAAATAAGGTGCCCTCATAAATTGTTGAGGTAGACGAAATAAGAGAGTTGAGTCCCGAAGTTATTGAATTGAGTGCACCTGTATAAAGAGAATAGTTACCTACCTTTATCTTACCAAGCCATACCTGCCATGCAACAAAAAGGAACAAAACGCAATGTGCAATAGCAGAGAGCAGAGAGATGAGCATATTCCAAAATCCCTCTTTAAAATATAACTTTTTAAGACCTCCAAAATACTTTTTAAAGGTTTCTTTGTATCTATTTATAAATAAATCAGAAAGGCCGAAAATTCTTATTTCTTTTACTAAATCCTTATTTGTTATAAGTCCTGAATAATAGTTAAGCTCACGGCGGTCTTTGGAACGCATACGAATATAGTTAAAGGCTTTTTTGCGGTAGATATAGGTAACGAACCCGGCGGGCAATGAAAGGGCGATTATAAAAGGAGGTGCCCAAGGGCTTATTGTAAACAAAATACCCACAAAGGAAACTAAACTGATAATAGAGCTTATTGAACTAAATGTAGCGTTTATAATCTGAACGGGGCGCATTGTAGCCTCTCGCTGAGCGTTTTCCAGTTTTTCATAGAACTCAGGTTTATCAAAGCTTTGCAAATCCAACGTTTGAGATTTTTGCATCATAATTGTTTTTACGTGGTTGGAAACCATCTCACCCGAAACCCTTACAACAAGAGAGTTTAAATGAGTGAAAAAACTGTTTGCAATAATGCAAATAAACTGTAAAATTAAAAGAAAAATAATTTTTCCAAACTCAAAATCTACACCTTTCTCAGCTGCAAAAAAAGCATCCGCCAAAACATTTAACAGCTGTGAAGCCACCCAAGCAGTTGCAACAGGCAATAAACCGGTAAACAAAGCAATAGCCATAAGTGAAATCAGTATCCAAGGTGCGGTGTTCCATACCAGCCCAAATATGTAAAAAAGACGCCCAAAAAACTTTGATACAACCCTTTTTAAATATCCCGGTACTTCTTTTATACTTTTAGGTAATGGTTCTTTAAGTTTATTATTATCCATGCCCATACGAGGAGGCATTCCGGGTCCCATATAATCACCTCGAAGAAAATTTTAAAAATACACGTAATCATTATACAATAAATCCGCAATTTTTACAAGATTTAACTGCAAAAATTACGGATTTTTTTATTTATTTAAAACCCTTACCCTAGAATCTGCCTTAAATAGTTGTTTTTATAAATTTTCAAGGCAGGTAGAATCTAATGGTAAAAATCATAAATATTTTGACATACTTTAATTGGAAAGCCGGTAGCGATTTTAATTTCTTCGGCTGTAGCCTCTTTTATTTTTGATATACTTTTGAACTTTTTAAGCAGGACTTTTATACGCTTGTCACCCATCCCCTCAACCAAAGAAAGCTCAGCTGTAAGGCCTTTTTTGCGACTGCTGTTTCTGTGGTAGGTTATGGCAAAGCGGTGAGTTTCCTCCTGAATTGTAGCAATAAGAACATATGCTCTTTGGTTGGCTTTGATAGAAATATCGCCACCGCCTGCGGTGATAGCACGGGTTCGGTGTTTAGAGTCCTTAACCATACCAAAAACCGGAACGCTAATACTATGTTTTTGCATCACAGGTAAAACCGCACCAAGCTGACCTTGACCGCCATCAAGCAAAATAAGGTCGGGCAATCGGCCAAAGCCATCGCTCTCGCCTTTTTCCTGTGCCGACTCATATTCTGTAAATCTGCGGTCTAAAACCTCCGCCATTGAACGGTAATCATCCTGCCCCTCAAAGGATTTAATTCTAAATCTTTTATAGGCGGATTTCAGCGGCTTTCCATTTTCAAAAACTGTCATACCTGCCACGTTTTCATTACCCATTGTATGCGAAATATCATAAGCCTCAATATATGACGGGGGTGATGGTAATGACAATAGTCTTGCAAGCTCATCCAAAGCGGCTGTTTCGTGCGTTTGTCGTTGCTCAATTTTTGCCAGATGCTCTGCGGCATTAAATGCACACATTTTTACAAGATTAAGCTGCTCCCCAATCTTAGGAATAACAATTTCAACCTTTCGTTCAGCCTTCTCGGATAGCCATTCTGAAAGAAGCTCTAAGTTTGTTACATCACCGTCCAAAACAATTCTCTTTGGAATTTCCAAGGTGTTACTGTAATATCGCTCCAAAAATTCGGTGCGATCTAAAACCAGTTCATCGGGAGTGGTTATAACAAAACAGTTCATATCGGTAAGGTGTCCTGCTCTAAAGCACATTACGGCAAAGCAAAGTGCCGTTTCGGTGCGAGCCGATGCAATGACATCCTGTTCTTTATAAGATGTGGTTATAACCTTTTGGCGCTCGGATGCACGTGAAAGTGCTTTTATGCGGTCACGGAGCTTTGCGGCAAGCTCAAATTCAAGATTTTCGGCCGCTTTTTCCATCTGCTTTTGAAGCTTTGCGGCAGTATTAGCACTGCCACCCTTTATAAATTCCACAGCCGATTTAACCGATTCTAAGTAATCCTTTTGCTTTATTTTACCGCTACAAGGAGCTGAACAAAGTCCTAAATGATGATTAAGACAGGGGCGTGATTTACCAATATCACGGGGAAACTGTTTGGAACAGCGTGGAAGTCCAAATATTTTTTGTGCTTCATCCACCGTTTGTTTTAGTATCCAACCCGAATTATAAGGGCCTAAATATTCGGCTTTATCATTCAGCTTTTGCTTTACTTCGCTGATCATAGGCCAATCACCGCTTGTGATTTTTATATAGTGATAACCCTTATCATCCTTTAAAAGGATATTATATTTTGGGCTATGCTGCTTTATGAGAGAACATTCTAAAAGGAGTGCTTCAAGCTCGGTATCGCAGATAATATAATCAAAATCATTTACCTGATCCACCATTTTTTTAACTTTAAGGGTGTGCTGTTTGTCGCTTCCAAAATAAGAACTAACCCTATTTTTTAGCTTTTTGGCCTTGCCGATATAAATAATTTGACCCGATTTGTTTTTCATAATATAAACACCGGGCTCAAGCGGTAGAGCCATAGATTTTTTTCTAAGTTCGGCTAGATTTGGATTCATAAAACAACACCTCCTTAACAAGTATTTATAGATTTATTATACAACATTTTAAAATAATTTTCAATAAAATCAAACCCTTTAATTTGAAATAAAAAATCGCCCGTATAACGAGCGATTTTTTTACTTATATTATTATAAAATCTTCTGCTTTTACTGTAAAATCATTTGACACAAAGTCTGAGGTATTATAGTTAACCACAGTAAATCTACCGTTTTCATATGTAGTCTTAAAAACACCATCTGACAATTTTTCGTGATTCACCATAGCGGTATAACGGATAGGCTCTAAATGGTTGTAAAGTTCCTCCGCCGCTTTTATAACCTCAGCCGTTTCTTTTAAATCATCATCGGTATCGCACACGGGATTTTCCTTGCCCAAAAATTCAAAGCTGCTACGTTTTTTATCGATAAATTGCTTATAAACATAAATGGCAGGTCTGCCACCGTATTCCACAAGTTTTAAAAGTTTTTTTCTTTTACCCATAGTGCAATTCATTATATCACCCGAAGGGCAATAAAGAATTACTCCATGATAAACAAGCGGATAAAGAGGGATTTTAACATTTATAAAGGGATCATTAGCGGGAGTGTCCTCTAAAAGATTTGAGCAGGTATAAAGGGCATAATCCAGCACACCTATAAGATAATCATATCCACCCTCAGAAGATACGCCGCCAAAAAGATTTTTTGCCTCAAGGAGGGTTTTAAAAAAGTATTCTCCCCCCTGCTTTTTGGTTATGGGATGTTTATCGGAAAAACAATCCCTTGGCGGTACCGTACCTAAAACATCAATATAATGCATACCGTTAAAACCGAGTTTACGAGATTTTTCAAGGTTTTCTCTACAGGTTTCATATCCACACTTTGGGCAAATTATGTAAGCCTTTCCGCCCGACCACGGAAAATGTCCCCTACAAATCTCACCATCTTCTTTAACAATAGAATCATCAATATTAAAGTTTTTTGCAATACTGTAGGAATCGCTTGAATTTGTGTGGGCGTTTATGGTGTAACCTGCATTTTCAGTCTTTTTAATAGCTTTTACAAGTTCTTCCTCACCACCCAAAGCCTCCTCGACAGGAAATGCCTCAGGCCATCTTCCGTCGTGACCCTTTTGATTCCAACCGACAAGGCATATATCTGCATTTTTTACGCCCGACGCCTTCATTTCATCAACAAGATCCAAAATGCGATTGAATTTCATCGCCACCTTCATTTCAGGCTCATTTTCAACAGTCTGCTCAAAAATTTCTGAGGGAGCAGGTTTCCACCCCATACGTATTCGTATATTTACCGAATCGGCAATGCCTTTAAGGAAGGGACGTTCTGCTATTTTTTCCTTAAGAGTTTTAAATGCGCCGCGCTTGTATTGGTATTCTCTGTACCGATTAGCCATACCAACATAGTTGGCATTTTCGCCTTTAAGTTCAAAATATTCAATTATAATATCCTCATACGCACCATAACCTGTAAGATTAAAACGCGGGAATGCGTAGTATTTGTTATTTTGACGCCTGATTATAATTTTATATTCCCACGCCATAGAACTTACAACGGCAAGAAGTGCGGCATCTCCATTTTTAAAGCCAAAAATAGGCATAGAATAAAGGGTGTATTCACGTTCACAGTCCTCACCGGACTTAAATTCACAAAGAAAATCAGAATACTGAAACGGCATAACAAAATAACCGTTGTCACCCGGGATTCCAATTACGCTATTGGGTGAAATATCTATATAATCAGCATCTTGTGGGACTTTTTCGGCAGGAATTTTTAATATAAATCCATTAGAAGTTTTTTGAATTTCGGGGGTTATATTTATTTGGGTTTTATCCTTTAAATTAAGTTCTGCAACAAACGAAAAATCCATATTTCCACTTCCTTTAAGCTTATTTTACAACATTTTTGATTTTTATAAATACACAAAACAAAAATAAAATATACTAAAATAAAGACGATTAACCAAATTTTTTCAAAAAACAAAGGTAGACTTTTTCACCTATCTTTATTACTAATTATTTAAAATTCAAATTCAAGAATGTGTGAGGCGCTAATTTCTCCCAAATCTAAAACGTAATAGTTATTAGTTTTAACTGCCGCTATTTTCTCGCCATCTACCAAAATTTCCTTGGGCTCGTTTTCGGCATAGAATGCAAATTTTCCGCCGTTTAAAACGGTATATTTGTTTTCACCAAATTTTTCATAGGTTGCAGAGGTTACGTATTTATCTACAAGACCTATTGGTGCAAATCCATCTACAACGGGTATAAAATTACAGAATTTATAATCGTCGTAATTGTTAAGTTCAACTGCAATGGTGTCGCCCTTGTTTAAAATATCCATGGTGCCATTAAAGAAATCATAATTCAAGTATTTATCATTGTTTGCGTTTGGCAACTCAAAGGGCGAAATTTTACCTTGTACAGGTTTTTCGCCACTATCTAAATTAAATGCGGCAATAACAAATCCGTTATTGGTGGAATTCCATACCTTATAGGCCTTTTTAGATGTTTTGGGATTCTCCATTAAACAATCGGCAGTTGGAACCGCAGAATTATTCAAGCGGAGCAATTTGCCGTCTGCTAAGGCAAGTGGCAAAAGCCTTTCGGCAACACTTCTGCCAAGCTTATCACTAACATATACAGGGCCACCGCTTATGGCACGAAGAAGACAGTTTTTAACAGCCTGACCGTCATCTGTCCAGAACATATCAAAATCGCCTTTAAAAAGTCCTGAATAAAAATAGCAGGTGTATGTACACTGAATAATATGATCGACAAACCATTTTCTGTCCTCGGGCAAAAAGTCGGCACTGCAACGGTTTACAAGGCTGTTGGGGCGATTCCAAATATTTTCGGTCGCACAACCCATACAATTGATTATCGCTCCGTCAAAATTAAGACCAACAGCACCCTCAATACCGGTGTGAACAGCGTTTGCAACCTCTCCAACCGTACCCATATTACGATAAAACCATTCTATTGAGCTTTGATTATCTACTTTTACAAAATCAATTCCGGCGTCCTTTAAGTAGGTGTAAAAAGCGTTATGGTAGCCGAACATATCCTCAGCAGTAGGTTTTACAACAAGTCTTACATCATCATTCTGGGTGAGATAATTTGCATATTCTTTTGCCGTTACGCCATCAGGAGCGAAGCCATACCAATAGCCGGTTATGGGATGCCATACGCCAAATTTAACATCGTATTTTTCTTTAACCTCGGTCACCGCCGCCTTAAGTCCGTTTGGAAACTGCTTGGTATCCGCCTTGAAGTCAACAAGCTTGCGGTCGTGCATCACATCAGCGTTATTTTCGCCATCCAACGTTGCCCACATATCATCCAAAATGCCCCAACGAACAGGAATCTTTTTGGATTTAAATTCTTCAAACTTATCTAGCAGACCTTGATGATTTACACAGTACGGGAAAGCATCCCAACTGCACCAACCAAGATATTCAAAAATTTCGGGATAACGCTTTTCATTTGCAGGAGCTGCTTTTTTACCCAAAAATTTAAGGCCGTAAGCAGTAACCCTTTGGGGAAGCGAATATGGGTCTTTGTCGGTTGCAAAGAAAAACAGCACCGAAGAAAACTCCATAAGCCCTCTTTTATATGACTGTAAAGATACTGTAAGCCCCTTTTCAGAGCCCTCAAAAACACTTTTATACTGCTTATCGCAGGTAGCAAAAAGACAGCCGTAATTATCTTCACCCTTATAAACAATCGCCTGAGTTTTAGGGGCAACCTCTTTAATATCGTTAGCACCAATAACATCGTTCTGTGTCCAGAATGTGGTTAAATTACTTGCGGTATAGCTTTTTAAATTTTCAATTTCACTAAAAGTTAAGGAAAAAGCCGAATTAGCATTAAGATTTGTATTGGAATGGTCATAGAACTGACCTTTTGAACGGTCACGAATAAGTCTACCCTCAGCAAAAAGGGTTACAAAACCGTTTTCCTCATAAATTTTTATAGCAGCCTCGGCCTCATTTACAAAACCATAAATACGGTTTTCTGAAAACTCTGTTACGGGAATAGAGAATACTTTTCCGTCCTCCGTTGCTACAGAAAAAGAAATATTTTTAAATGCTACGCCATCTCCAACAATATCTATTGAATTTGAATTTTTAACGAACTTAAACATTTGGCTTTCCCCCAAATCAAGGTTGATTACAAAGATATAATAACACAACTTTTTTGTTTATGCAATACTTATAAACAAAAAAGACGAAAGATTCATCAAACAATCTTCCGCCCTTTTTAATATTTTTAATTTCACTATAAACATTCATTTGATTAGCGAAAATATTTCGCCAATCAAATCTTATTTAATCTCTCTGCCAAGTGCAAAGGCTTTTTTATTAAGCTCTAAGAACTTTTCGGGAACGCTACTTTCGATGGCCTTATTCCACTCGTCCTCAGTAAAATCAAAGTACTTTGAAAGAATACCCATAAGCACAATATTAACCGCTTTGGATGATCCTGCCTGCTCTGCTAAGGAAAGTGCATCTACTGCAACCAAATCAATGCCTGCATCCTTAATCTTCTTCTCTAACTCAGCAGGATATTCCACCGCACCTGTGATTACGGGCATAGGATTGATTTGCTGAGTATTTGCAATAATTTTACCATCGGGTCTTAAAAATTCGGTATAGCGTGCGGCCTCTAACATTTCAAACGAAACTATAAAATCAGCCTCGCCCTTATCTATAATAGGAGAATAAACCTTATCGCCAAAACGAACATAGGTTACAACGCTACCGCCACGCTGACTCATACCGTGAACCTCTGATACCTTAATATCATAACCTTTGGTAAGTAAAAGTTTACCTAAAAGCTTTGATGCAAGAAGACTTCCCTGTCCGCCTACGCCGACAATCATTACATTTTTAGTTTGCATTCTTTACGCCTCCTCACCTTTTTTAAGTGCACCAAATTTACAAAGCTGCTCACACACACCGCAACCTGTACAAAGTGTAGCATCAATAACAGCTTTACCGTCCTTCATACTGATTGCAGGGCAACCTATCTTCATACACATTTTACAGCTCTTACATTTATCCTTATCAACAAACAAAGGTTTGTTATGTTTAACATATTTGAGCAGTGCACAGGGGCGACGAGAGATAATAACCGATGGCTCTGGGGCGGCTAATTCCTCTTTAATTACAGTATCGCACTCGGTTAAATCATAAGGATCAACAACTCTTACACGTTTAATACCAACGGCTTTGCAAAGGGCTTCAAGATCAATTTTCGAAGCGGGATCGCCTTTAAGATTATATCCGGTGGTGGGGTTTTGCTGATGTCCTGTCATACCTGTGATTGAGTTATCTAAAATAATTACGGTGGAATTTGAATTATTGTAAGCGATGTTTACAAGACCGGTCATACCGGAGTGCATAAAGGTAGAGTCACCTATAACTGCAACCGATTTTGCGTCACTTTCACCGTTATTTGCTTTATTAAATCCGTGAAGTCCTGAAATGGAAGCACCCATACAAACAACGGCATCAATGGCATTGAGGGGGGCAACTGCACCAAGAGTGTAGCAACCGATATCGCCAATAACAGTAACCTTATTTTTAGAGAGTGTATAGAAAAGTCCACGGTGGGGGCAACCTGCACACATAACCGGAGGACGATTTGGAATAACAGAATCTACCTTTGCTCCTGTTTCGGTGCTTACTCCGAATTTTTCGGCTACCATATTCTGGCTGATTTCACCTATATTTGAGAAAATCTCCTTGCCCTTGGGATTTAAACCTAAATTTTTGCAATGTGTTTCAATAAAGGCGTCAAGCTCCTCTACTACAACAAGCTCCTCAACCGAAGCGGCAAAATCTAAAATTGATTTTTCAGGCATAGGCCAAATAAGACCCAATTTATAAACGGGATATTTATCACCAAAAACCTCCTTAACATACTGATAAGAGGTGGATGATGTGATAATACCCATCTTATTGCTTTCGCCTTTTTCAATTACATTAACAGGGGCGGTTTCTGCATACTCAATAAGGTCTTTTGTACGCTGTTCAACGATGGGATGACGAAGCTTTGCATTACCCGGCATCATTATGTATTTACCCGGAGTTTTTTCATAAGGCTTGCTTACCTCTACCCTCTCGCCCGGCTCTACAACACTTTGAGAATGTGAAACACGAGTGCACATTTTAATAAGCACGGGAGTATCAAACTTCTCCGAAAGCTCATAAGCAAGCTTGGTAAATTCAATAGCCTCGGCAGAATCGGCAGGCTCTAACATAGGAATTTTAGAGCTGAGTGCATAATGGCGGGAATCCTGCTCATTTTGTGAAGAGTGCATACCTGCATCGTCAGCAACGGCAATAACCATACCTGCGTTTACACCTGTATAGCTTATGGTAAAAAGCGGGTCAGCGGCAACGTTAAGGCCAACGTGTTTCATACCGCAAAAGCTTCTTTTACCGGCCAAAGCTGCACCAAAAGCAGATTCCATTGCTACCTTTTCATTTGGTGCCCACTCGGCGTAAACCTCATTATATTTTGCTATGTATTCGGTAATTTCGGTACTGGGAGTACCGGGATAGCTAGATACAAAACTGCATCCTGCTTCATAAAGACCGCGGGCAACCGCTTCATTGCCCAACATTAACTGTTTCATAGGAATAATCCTCCAACATTTTAAATTACATTAAATTATAATGGTTATTGTTATTCAAAACAGTAAAAAAGACTGTTTTGAACGCAAATC
This sequence comes from Clostridia bacterium, assembly GCA_017397065.1. The sequence continues at coordinate 91,057 of JAFQKE010000024.1, read as the reverse complement.
AAAGATTTGCGAACAAATTTTTACAGAAAATTTGACTATACCCATTGAAATGATTATAGTACATACTTTGAATTTAAAAATTCAAAGTATGTAAAGCCAATAAAATTGGCTTGTAGAAACGCTTTTCAGCGTTTTAACAAACTGCAATCATTATAACATAAGGCTGAAGCGTTTTTCAACCCTTCAGCCTTAATTTTTTTGATTTTCTACAAATTTCACTCACCAATTGAATGCTTAGAGGTTACTGTAACTTTCTTTTCGTAACAAGAAAACACTTCTTCTACTTTTTCAGCATCAGGCTTTTTGGTGAGCAGGCTTACCACAGGAACAATAATAAGACCTGCCAGCATACAAAATGCACCTGCGTTTATGGGAGATGCCAATAATTTCGGGAAATGTGCACCCCAAAGCATATTTGCTATCATAAATACTGTTGAGAAAATAATATTTACCCAAACGGCGGCCTTTGTTGTGCGTTTCCAATACAGACCATATAAGAAAGGAGCGAGGAATGCACCTGCCAAAGCACCCCACGAAACGCCCATAAGCTGAGCAATGAAGGTGATTTTGCTGTTATGCTGAACTATTGCGATAAATGCTGAAATTGCAATAAATACAACTATGAGTACACGCATTATTAAAACTTGCTTTTTCTCGCTTATGTTTTTAGCAATCTTATCCTTAATAAAGTCGAGAGTAAGAGTTGAGCTTGATGCCATAACAAGAGAGGATAGGGTTGACATTGATGCCGAAAGAACCAAAACAATTACAATACCTATCAACACGGGACCCAAATCGCCAAGCATTGTTGGTACAATCGAATCATATCCATTTGCGGCAATATCAATTTCGTTTGAGAAAAGTCTGCCAAATCCACCTAAGAAATAGCAACCGCCTGCAACTATAAGTGCAAAAATTGTTGAAATAATGGTGCCTTTTTTAATTGCACCCTCATTTTTAATTGCATAGAATTTTTGTACCATCTGAGGAAGTCCCCATGTACCGAGTGATGTGAGGAGTACAACACCCAAAAGATTTATTGGATCAGGGCCAAAGAAGGATGAGAGCTCACCGGCTTTAATTTCCATAGAGGGATCACTTATTGCACCCATTTGAGACATTGCTTCTGAAAAACCGCCTTTGGAATTTAAAACTGCAATAATAACAGCGATAATACCAATAATCATAATAATTCCCTGAATAAAATCATTGATAGCAGTTGCCATATATCCACCGGCAATAACATAAACAGCGGTGAGAACAGCCATAATTATAACGAAATATGCATATTCAACCTGAGGAAATGCCATTTCAAAAAGACGGCTGAGTCCATTGTAGAGAGAAGCGGTATAGGGAATAAGGAAAATAAAGATAACTGCAGATGCGAGAAGCTTAAGTCCACCGCTTTGATAGCGTTTTTCAAAAAACTGGGGCATTGTTGCACTATCTAAATGCTGAGTCATAACACGAGTTCTGCGTCCTAAAACTTTCCAAGCAAGGAGCGAGCCCAAAAGGGCGTTTCCTATGCCTGCCCAAGTAGCAGCAACACCGTATTTCCAACCAAACTGACCGGCATAGCCAACAAAAACAACTGCCGAGAAGTAAGAGGTTCCGTATGCAAAAGCCGTAAGCCACGGACCAACACTTCTACCACCCAAAACAAAACCGTTTACATCGGTTGAATTTTTACGGCAATAAAAACCAACGCCTAACATTACCGCAAAAAACACAACCAACATTACTATTTGTACAACCATTTTTATCACCTTTTCTTTTTTAAAACTAAAGGTAAAACTTAACTACCCACAGTAAGATTTCGGCTTTAAGTGGTGCTGTGCACAAACATCGCTTTGCTGAAAGGTGTGCTGTGTTTTATTTTTAAAGTTTAACCTGTTATTTGACTTTCAACAAGTCGACCCTTACAATATTTTTCTCTAAGAGCAGGCTTTTCGATTTTTCCTGTTGGGTTACGAGGTACCTTTTCAAAGAAAATCTTTTTGGGTCTTTTATATCTGGGAAGCTCATTACAAAATTCATTTATTTCTTCCTCGGTGCACTGAGCACCCTCTTTAATCTCTATAATTGCGGCAGTGATTTCACCAAGTCTTGCATCAGGCAGACCTATAACCGCAACATCCTTGATTTTATCAAAAGCTCGAAGGAAATCTTCAATCTGGACAGGATAAATATTCTCGCCGCCCGAAATAACAACATCCTTTTTACGGTCTACAAGATATATGAAGCCATCTTCATCCATCTTAGCCATATCTCCCGTATAAAGCCAGCCGTCCTTTATGGTATCGGCTGTGGCTTCGGGATTTTTATAGTAGCAGGTCATAACGCCGGGGCCTTTAACTATAAGCTCTCCAACCTCGCCTTGAGGGATTTTGTTACCATGTTCATCAACAATGTCAACCTCCCACAAATATCCGGCTTTACCAATAGCGCCAACCTTATGTACATTTTCAACACCGAGGTGAACGCAACCGGGGCCAATCGATTCAGAAAGGCCGTAGTTAGTATCATACTGATGATGCGGGAATATTTTAAGCCAGCGGTTTATAAGACTTGGTGGAACAGGCTGAGCACCGATATGCATAAGTCGAAGTTTTTCAAGATAATAATCATCAAGATTCACTCTACCCGACTCAATCGCATCGAGCAAATCCTGTGCCCACGGTACCAAAAGCCATACAATTGAGCATTTTTCTTCACTGACAGCACGAAGAATCCACTCGGGTTTAACACCACGCAAAAGAACTGCTTTGCTACCCGAAAGGAGCGAACCAAACCAATGCATTTTAGCACCTGTATGATAAAGGGGTGGAATGCATAAAAAAACATCGTCCCTTTGCTGACTGTGATGATTCTGCTCGGTACGGCAAGAGCTAATAAGAGATAAATGCTTATGTAAAATTGCCTTTGGGAAGCCGGTTGTTCCTGATGAGAAATAAATTGCGGCATCGTCATTCTCCTCCAAAGCAACAGGTGGCGGATTAGAGGAACAATAACTCATAAGTCTAAGGCAATCCTCACTATATTCAGGACCGTTATTGCCTACATAAAAAATCATCTTAAGACGATTTTCTTTTTCCATAAGAGGATCAATTCGGCTTATAAATTCGGGACCAAAAATCAAAACATCAACATCGGCTAAATCTAAACAATATTCAATTTCATCCTCAGAATATCTGAAATTCATAGGAACTGCAAGGCAGCCTGCCTTTAATATACCAAAGTAAAGCGGCAACCACTCTAAGCAGTTCATTAAAAGTATTGCTACCTTATCACCCTTTTTAAGCCCTCTGCTTAAAAGAAGATTTGCAAATCGATTGGCTCTTCTGTCAAAATCCTGCCAGGTCATCTCTCTGCGGTAGGGTTGATCGGTTTTTGTGCTTTCTATAAGATTAAATTCCTGCCAAGTAACAACCTTGTCCATCTCCTCTGAGGGATTGATTTCAACAAGTGCTGTTTCATTGCCGTAAAGACGGGCGTTTTTTTCTAAAAGCTCTGTAATTACCATTATTATTTTTGCTCCTTAAACTACTTTTTAAAAATATAAAAGCCCCCTGCTTAATGCAGAGGGCGAGTGTTCCCGCGGTACCACCTCAGTTTACCGAATAAATCGGCCTCAAGCGGATATCAAAAGTATCCGAAGCTGTATCGGGCTGACCCGTCTTTTTCTAATAGCCGGTATAAAGCGTTCAAAAAAGCCGCTCGGAAAGGTAATTCAAAACATACCATTTACAGTTTTGCACCAACCAACTGCTCTCTGAAAAAGAGGATATATTTCTACTGATTTTCGTCAAAGCGTTTTTAAAATATCGTTTTTACTTTAGCGCATAAAAGCGTTAAAGCGATTGTATATGATAGTTTAACACATAAAAGTGCTAAAGTCAATAGTTATTTTTAAAAAAGTTTTAACAAATTTTCTATTGACAAAATTCACAAAACGGCGTAATATAGTTTTGAAAACTAGATTATGTAGTTTTTAGTTTTTTAAATATAATGTCAGGAGAGTAATAATGAGTATTAAAATAGTTGCAGATTCATCGGCTGATATACATAGCCTTGAGGGTGTAGAGTTCGCCTCCGCACCGCTTAAAATAATAACCGCAGAAAATGAATATGTTGATAACGAAGATTTAGATGTACTAAAAATGGTAAATGATTTGCAGGCTTATAAGGGGAAATCCTCAACCTCCTGTCCTAATCCTTCCGATTGGCTTAACACCTTTGGCGACGCTGAAGAAATTTTTTGTGTTACCATAACCGGTACGCTTTCGGGCAGCTACAATGCCGCCCAAGCAGCAAAAGCCAGCTATGAAGAACAACATCCTGACCGAAAGGTTTTTGTGCTTAACTCTCTTACAGCGGGGCCGGAAATATACTTAATAATTGAAAAATTAAAATCGCTGATACTTAGTGGCGAAAGCTTTGATGATATATGCGAAAAAATCACCGAATATACAAATCACACCGGACTTTTGTTTATGCTGGAATCTATGAAAAATCTGGCTAACAACGGCAGAGTGAGTTCGCTTGTTGCAAAAATGGCAGGGCTGCTTGGAATACGTGTTGTTGGAAAAGCGAGTGATAAAGGTGATTTAGAGCCGCTTAACAAGTGCCGTGGTGAAGCAAAGGCCTTGGAAGCAATTGTTGCACATATGAAATCAATTGGATTTAAAGGCGGTCTTGTAAGAATTGCTCACTGCTTTAATGAGGCTGCTAGTGAAAAATTAAAGGAGCTTATTAAAAAGGAATTTAAAACAGCAAAAATAATAATACATAAATGCCGAGGACTTTGTAGCTTTTACGCCGAAAAAGGCGGGCTTTTGGTTGGGTTTGAGACTGTATAAAATTAAGGGACTCTAAAAAGCAATCTGTGATTTACAAACACATAATAAATGCTACGCCACCTACACACGCTTATTTATAAAAAAGGGGCTGTAAAAAAGAAAGTTTATTAAATTCCTTTAAATAAGAATAAAACGAAATGAAAAATCTGCAATAAAAGTGTAAAAAAGCACTTTTATTACAGATTTTTCTTTTTATAAATATATTAGGCATATAAATTGTAGTTTACAAGCCTTCCCCTTGATGGGGAAGGGGGACCAACGCACGTTGGTGGATGAGGTGAAAAAACCGCTAAATTATGCAATTTTTTACGGGCAGTCGAGGCTAATTCCCCTCATAGGGGAAATGCCACAAGGTGGCAAAGGGGTTTGGGCGAAGCCGTACCGCCTGCCCCTACGGTATCGCCCGAAAATCTCTGCGATAAACAACACTTTATCGCATAAAAGCGTTAAAGCAACCACGTATGATAGTTTAACACATAAAAGCGTTAAAGTCAAGAGGGAATTTAAAATTTTTTCAAATATTTTCTCGGCAAAAATTATTCCACTATACTTTTTAAAATCTTGCTAAGTGTTAGGCTCATTTCTTCAAAAATTGACTTAGGCAACTTTTCCGAAGGAGCAGTTTCCAAGGATATTACTCCGTCAAAACCAATTTCCTTAACCGCCGCACCAAAATCTGCCCAATCTATAATTCCACAATAAGGCAATAAATGCATATCCCTGCCCGGATAACTATCGTGAACATGGAAAACCCTTAATTCTTTATTTAAAAGTCGAACCGAATCGCCTGCCGATAATTCAAGAGCCGCTACGTGACCTGTATCCAAACAAGCCTTAAAATTATCGTCGTTAATTTTATTTACAAAATTTAAAATATCTTCCGGCCTTGCCATTGAAAACCTATCCCAAGGCATATTTTCCAGACAAATTACAACGCCATACTCTTTGGCTGTTGGTAGTAACTCCATAAAAAATTCATAGTTAATTCCAAAGGTTTCCTTTTGTTTGCCTATATCTAAATCGTTTATTCCGAAAGGTTCCAAAGGATGTATAACAAAGTTTTCAGCACCAAGCAAATAAGCCATTTGTATTGAACGCTTCATTTTTTCCATACGTTCCAACCGATTTTCTAACGTATCATCCTGAGGGGGCCATCGCCAAGGGCCATGGGCTTGATTAACAACTATCCCAGCATCATTTGCCAACTTTTTTAAATGAAGCAAATATTCTTTTACTTCATTTAAATCCTTGGTATAAATATCTGCATTGGTATTTGACATTAAAAAATCAACCGCTGAATAGCCAAAGCCTTTTACTTTTTCAAACATTTTATCGCCATAGCGAGAATAAGCTCCTGTAGAAATACCTATTTTCATAAAAATCACCATTTTCAAAATGTTTTTATAAATCATAAGATTCGCTTAAATTAGTTTTGTTTGTTCTCTGCAGCCAAAAGTTCATCAAACTCTCTTATTGCTTTAAAATAGCCCTCGGTATCTACAAGATAAGCGAGTCCGTGACCTGCCCCCTCTACCGACACCATTTTTTTGATTTTGTGGGTGCAGGCATTATAATTTTCCACGCTCATTTCATAGGGTACAAAATCATCGGTTGTACCGTGGATAAAAATGATGGGGATTTTACAGTTTTCCATTGCTTTTATGGGAGAATATTCATCCAAATCAAGTCTGCCAAAAATCCTTGCACCAAGCTTTACAAATGGGTACATAATTTTAGGCGGCAACTTTAAATCCTTAATAACCTTTTTAATAATTGCCTCAGGTGATGTATATCCGCAATCAGCAAGTGCGGATATAACATTTTGTGGCAAATCTTCTCCGGCCGCCACCGTAACGGTAGCCGCTCCCATCGAGATTCCCGTTATTATAATTTTTGCATCTTTATTTATATTTTCTATTATGTAATCAATCCATTTAAGGCAATCACGGCTCTCTCTTATACCAAAGGTTATCACCCTGCCGCCGCTTTTACCTGCAGTACGCTGATCTACTATTAAGCAGCTTCGGCCAAGCTTAAAGCAACGCTGAACACCGCCACACAAATCACGTTCCCCTGTACCTCTGTAGCCGTGGAACATCAGCTCAATCGGAGCATCTTTGGAATACTCATAATATTTTCCATAAAGGGTAAGACCGTCAAACGAAGTAATGCTTACCTCCCTTGAGGGCATTTCTCTTACCTCTTTCATCCATTTTACCATAGTGTCACGGTAGGGCTTGTAAATCTTTCCGGGTGGGATTTTAAATTTATCACTCTGCTTTTCACGAATACCAAAAAAAGCCAGCATAAAGCAAACAAAGGAGGTAATTAAAACCAAAAGCACGCTTCCTGCCAAAACACCTAAAATAATATATAAAGCTGTCATTCTATCACCTGCTTTTATTATGGAAATCGCAAAATATATCTTTACTATTTTAAGTATACCAAACAATATCATCTCTTTCAAGTGTAAATAAGCTACCGGAATTAAAAATGTTGCTTTTTGAAGAAAAATAGTGTAAAATCAAGTTTGTAGGATGTGATATATTTATGATTAAGGAAGTAAATTACAAAAACAAAAAAAGATATAACACCGCAAAATACCCCATCCGCCAACCTATTGTAATTGTATGGCTTATATGGCTGCTTTCCCGAATTATGCTTATCGGCAAAAAATACAGAATAGATAAAATAAATATGGAGGGTTTAAAGCCACCCTATATGCTACTAAGCAACCATATGTATTTTATTGATTTTGAAATCACGGCAATGGGTACCCTGCCCTACCGTGTAAATAATGTTGTAAGTATTGACGGATACTACCGAAGGCCTTTTTTATTAGAGCTTATAGGTGGAATCTGCACAAGAAAATTCACCCGTGATATGCACCTTATAAAATCCATAAACCGTGTACTTAAAAAGGGTGATATTCTTTCAATGTATCCCGAAGCGAGATACTCCCCCTGCGGCACAACCTCATATATGCCGGAATCACTTGGAAAGCTTATAAAGCTTAACAAGGTGCCTGTTGTGGTAGCCCTGCATCACGGCAACCATCTGCACTCTCCGTTTTGGAATTTCAGAAAAAAACGCAAGGTGCCGCTTCACACAACTATGACCAAAATTTTAACAACCGAGCAAATAAAATCAATGTCGGTAGATGAAATAAATGAGGCTGTAAAAAATGCTTTCGAATACGACGATTACCGATATCAAAAGGAAAATGGAATCCTTATAAAGGAGCCTTTTCGTGCCGAGGGACTACACAAGGTATTATACCAATGTCCCCACTGTTTAACCGAATCCAAAATGGATTCAAGGGGAAGTAAAATTTTCTGTACCGCTTGCGGCAAACGATGGAACTGGAACGAAGATGGAAATCTACAGGCTTTAGAGGGTGAAACCGAATTTTCACATATTCCCGATTGGTTTGAATGGGAGCGTGAACAGGTTAAAAAACAGATTGAAAAGGGTGAATATTCTTTCAGCGATGAGGTTGATGTTTATTCTCTGCCCCGATGCTGGAGATTTATGCCGCTTGGCAAGGCTACCCTCACCCATTCTGCTGAAAACGGCTTTATTTTAGAGGGTTGTTATAACGGCGAGGATTACAGAATAATACGCACTCCATTAGAAAATAACAGCCTGCACATTGAATATGATTACTGTTACATCAAGCCTTTCGACTGCGTAGATATTTCCACCGAAAACGACTCATTCTACTGTTACCCCACAAAGCAGAATGTTATCACCAAGCTAGCCTTTGCAACCGAAATAATTTACCAAAAAAATCTTGAAAAAACAAAGGAAAGAAAATCAATTTTAAGGTAATAAAATTTATGAAGATTGTTTTTATTCGTCACGGCGAGCCCGATTTTAGTGAGGTTGATTCACGTGGGTTTATTGGTCAGGGCAGGGACTTTGCGCCACTTACTAAAAACGGTATTAACCAAGCAGAAAAAGTTTCAAAAAATCCGCTTTTAAATAACGCACAAATAATTATTTCCTCTCCCTACACAAGAGCACTTCAAACAGCGGCAATCATATCTAAAAATCTTATTATTGAACTCGCCGTAGAAACCGACCTGCACGAGCAGATTTTTGATAAAACCTTTAGAGTAAAGGGTGCTGATGAAGCCAAGGCTTTAAACTTAGATTTTATTAAATATTCTGGCGAAGCCCCGGATGGTCAAATAAAAAAATGGGAAACTCTGAGCGAAATCACAAATCGAATAAAACCCGTAGCAGACAAATATTATGATTTGGGGTTTGAAAAAATTATTGTTGTTAGTCATGGTGGAATCATACGCCGTTTTACAGGTAAATGGAAAATAGATTACTGTGATGTTACAGAGATTGAATATAATAAAAATTTCAGCTTTTTTGGGTGGATTTAGCAAATCTACTCATTAAAATTACTATAGCTTTAAGAGGTCATATCAATTGAATACAAAAACACTTTTTTTGAAAAATTGGAATAAATTTAAAGATTATTGCCTTGCAATTTTCAAATGGGTAATTTTAGGAGTAATAATCGGCGGCATCTGCGGTCTTGCAGGTGTACTTTTTTCAAAATCCATAAGTTATGTAACCGAACTGAGAACTGCAAATGATTGGATTTTATACTTTCTCCCCCTTGGCGGTATTGCTATTATTTTTATATATAAGCTATGCAAAGTAACAAATTTAGGAACAAATGAAGTTTTTAAATTTGTACGTGGGGAAAAGCAAATAAGAATTTTACTGGCACCGGCTATATTTATAGGCTCGGTAATCACACACCTTTGCGGAGGCTCATCCGGTCGAGAAGGTGCGGCACTACAGCTTGGCGGAAGCATTTCTGCTTTTTGCGGCAAAATTTTCCGACTAGACAATCGCTCACTACACATACTTACTATGTGCGGTATGGGGGCTGTTTTTTCGGCCGTTTTTGGAACGCCTTTAGGCGCCTTTATTTTTGCAATTGAAGTTGTAAGTGTCGGCTCATTTTGTTCGGCCGCTTTTCTGCCCGGAATGATATCCTCCTTCACTGCCTTTTATATATCACAGCTATTTAACATTGCCCCCGAACGTTTTCACCTTAAAGCTATTCCTGATTATAGCTTTGAATTGCTTTATAAGTCGGTAATAATTTCTGTTTTAGCCGCTGCTATAAGCTTCGCTTTTTGCAAATCTATGCATATTTCACACAATCTTTTTAAAAAATGCTTTAAAAACGAATTTGTAAGAATTTTTATCGGCGGTTCGCTAATTGTATTACTTACCCTTGCTGTTGGAACAACCGATTATAACGGCGGCGGAATTGAAATTATCGAAAGAATCTTCAACTCGGGTGAGGTGCGCTACGAAGCATTTATTTTAAAGATATTATTTACCATAATAACAATTGGAGTTGGCTTTAAGGGCGGCGAAATTGTCCCCTCATTATTTATAGGTGCGACCTTTGGCGGCAGTATTGGCGTTTTGCTTAATTTAGATCCTGCTTTTGGTGCCGCTTTAGGAATGTCGGCTTTATTTTGCGGAGTAACAAATTGCCCCATTGCCACCTTGTTTATATGCCTTGAGCTTTTCGGCGGAGAAGCAATGATTTATCTGACACTTAGCACCATTATAAGCTTTGTTATATCGGGCTATACCGGTTTATATTCGGGTCAAAAATTCGTGTTCTCAAAAACCAGCGAAAAAAAGTTAAATATAAACGCAAATTAACTGTTTTTTTGCAAAAAATCTTGTGTTTTATAACTATATATGATAATATATTTAAGACTGTAAAATAAAATCTTAAACAGATTTTAATGAAAGGAATTTATTATGGAAAAACAAAAAGAATTCAAGCCATATGTTCCTGCCGAAAGAATCGCCCCTGAGCTTACAGTTACCTCAATCATAATGGGTGTTATTTTAGCAGTAGTATTTGGTGCAGCCAACGCCTATTTAGGCCTTAGAGTAGGTATGACCGTTTCGGCATCCATACCTGCCGCCGTTATTGGTATGGGTGTTATCCGCGTGATTTTACGCAAAAACTCCATACTTGAGAGCAACATTGTGCAAACCATTGGTTCTGCAGGTGAATCGCTTGCAGCAGGTGCAATATTTACACTTCCCGCCCTTTTCCTTTGGGCAAAAGATGGCGTAATGGAAAAGCCCAACATTGTAACCATTACCGTAATCGCTCTTCTTGGTGGATTGCTCGGCGTATTTTTTATGATTCCGCTCCGCAATGCACTTATAGTTCGTGAGCACGGCACACTTCCCTATCCTGAGGGATAAGCCTGTGCTGAGGTTATGCTTGCAGGTGAAGAGAGTGGCTCCAGTGCCTCGACCGTTTTTGCAGGTATGGGATTTGCCGCATTCTTTAAGTTTGTGATTGACGGACTTAAGGTTGTTCCCTCCGAAGTGAATATTGAAGGTAGTGCTAAAACCTATCCCGGTGCAGTAGGAACACAGATTTACCCCGCTGTTATGAGTGTTGGTTACATCTGCGGCCCCAGAATTTCATCCTTTATGTTCTCGGGCGGATTACTCAGCTGGCTTGTGCTTATTCCCATTATTGTTATTTTTGGTAGCACACTTACCCTTTATCCCGGAACCGAAACAATCGGCGAAATTTATGCCGCAGAGGGTGCTAGTGGAATTTGGAGCACATACATCCGTTACATCGGCGCAGGTGCACTTGCCGCCGGAGGAATCATAAGCCTTATTAAATCCTTACCACTTATTGTTCGTACATTCCGAGATTCTATGAAAGGCTTTAACATTATCGGCGGAAATGGTAAAGAACGCACCGCACAAGATATAAATATGACAATTGTGCTTATCGCAATTCTTATTCTTACCCTTTTGGTATGGCTTGTTCCTGCCGTTCCCGTATCGCTTGTAGGTGCAATTATTGTTGTTATTTTCGGATTTTTCTTTGCAACCGTTTCATCACGTATGGTAGGCCTTGTTGGTAGCTCTAACAACCCTGTTTCAGGTATGGCTATTGCAACACTGCTTATTGCAACACTAATTTTAAAAATCTGCGGCGAAATCGGTGCTACAGGTATGCAGGCAGCCATTGCAATCGGTTCTATTATTTGCATTGTAGCCGCCATTTCGGGTGACACTTCACAAGACCTTAAAACCGGTTACCTTTTAGGCGCTACTCCTAAAAAGCAACAGTACGGTGAAATCATTGGCGTTGTTGCCTCGGCTCTTGCAATTGGTGCAACACTTTATCTGCTCGATACCGCATGGGGCTTTGGCTCAAAAGAGCTTGCCGCTCCTCAAGCCGGTCTTATGAAGATAATCGTTGAAGGTATTATGACCAACAAGCTTCCTTGGGGACTTATTTTAATCGGCGTATTCATTGCCATTATTGTGGAAATACTACGTATTCCCGTTCTTCCGGTTGCTATTGGTATTTATCTGCCCGTTCAGCTTAACGCCTGCATTATGGTTGGTGGACTTATCCGTCTGTTCTTTGACAAGATGAAAGAGGGCAAGAGAAAGGATAAAACCATTTCTAACGGAATTTTGTTCTGTTCCGGTATGATAGCCGGCGAAGGCCTTATAGGCATTATACTTGCCGTACTTGCCATTGTTGGTGTAGATAAAGTCATAGATCTTTCAAAATTCATTTCGCTCCCGAGTTGGGCTCTCAGCATAGGAAGCATTTTGGTATTTGGTCTTATTATTTTATGCTTGCTTAAATTTACAATTTGGAACAAAAACACCAAAATAAACGATACCGATACCGATGCTCAAACCGAAATATAATGATTATGAAAAAGAAAAACAAAAATATTATTCCTAAAAACTATCTTGATAAAATTCCCTCTCGCCCCACCGGAATTGAGTGGAGTACAAATGATGAGGGTGCAGTAACATTAGAGATTAAAAACACAGGCTGGGCAAACAAAATTGCCCAAGTGCTTTTTAAAAAACCTAAAATAAGTTACATTCATCTTGATAAAATGGGCAGCTTCATATGGCCTTTAATGGATGGCAAAATGGATATTACCGCCATTGGCAAGCTGGTTGATGAAAAATTCGGCAAAGAGGCTCACCCCCTTTATGAGCGTCTTGCAAAATATTTTCAGATAATGGACAGCTACCATTTTGTTTTATGGGTTGAACCCAAAAAGGATTAAATGAATAACAAAAACCGAAGCTCAAAAAATGAACTTCGGTTTTTTATTTTGTTATAAACAATTATTCAGGCAGACCGTCCTTACTTATTTTGCAAAGATTGGATGCAATAAGCTCAAGGGCGTTATAAAAGATTTTTCGCTCCTCCTCCGAAAGCCCTTTGCCGCCCATTTCTACCGCAAGACCGGCTCTTTTGCTGATGTGGGCAGCCGCCTCTTCTCCTGCCTTTGTAAGGGTTAAGTTAGCACGATACAAATTTTGATTAACTCCCTGCTTTGAAACAAGACCTTTTTCCTGCATTGATGCTATTGCACGTGATACATCCGACTTGTCCCTGCCGCACATCTGTGCTAAATCCGCAGCAGTTACCCCTTTAGGGAAGCGTTTAAGTGCAACCAAATAAACTACGTGAGGTCCTTTAAGACCGAGCTTTGTCATCTCATCCGATGCAATCTTATGCCAAAAACGATGTATTTCAGAAAGTGCAAAGGAAAATCTTTCAAATCTGTTTACCATAAATTATCTCCATTCAACGTTGATATTTCAACGTTATTATACCTAAAAAAGTAGGTTATGTCAAGCAAATTCGGCCTTTTAATAAAGTATTTTATGCAATTATTTTCAAAACAACGAAAAGTTGCTTTTTTAAACCAAAAAACACAGTAGCTACGCCTTAAAACTGAGCTACTGTGTTTTTAATTACTTAGATTTAATTATCAAGTCCATTAGCTTTGGTATTGATTTCTACAAGGGCGGCTGCGATAAACTCATCAACCGATTTTGCACCTAGATCGCCATCCTTACGGGAGCGAACCGAAAGAGTGCCCTCCTCTACCTCGTTATCACCCATAACAAGCATATAGGGAACACGCTGCATTCTTGCCTCACGGATTTTGTAACCGATTTTTTCGTTTCTATCATCAAGCTCAACACGCATACCAACCGCTTCAAGCTTTGCTTTAACCTCATTTGCATAGTCTAAATGGCGGTCTGCAATGGGCAATAATTTAACCTGAACGGGAGCGAGCCAAAGTGGGAACGCACCTGCATATTTTTCAATAAGCAAGGCAAGGGTTCTTTCATAGCAACCGATTGAGGTGCGGTGGATAATATAAGGATGTTTTTTGGTGCCGTCCTTATCCACATACTCCATACCAAATTTTTCGGCTAACATCTGGTCAACCTGAATGGTAATGAGGGTATCCTCTTTGCCGTGAACATTTTTAATCTGAATATCAAGCTTAGGACCATAGAAAGCGGCCTCACCAACGCCGATTTTATAAGGAATCTCAAGGTGGTCAAGGATTCTACCCATAATGCCCTGAGCCTCGTCCCACTGCTCATCAGTTCCGATATATTTTTCTCTGTCATCGGGATCCCACTGAGAAAATCTGTAAGAAACGTCCTCATAAAGGCCAAGAGTTTTAAGCATATAAATAGCAAGCTCCAAACATCCCTTGAATTCGTCCTCAAGCTGCTCAGGAGTACACATTAAGTGACCCTCAGAGATGGTAAACTGACGAACTCTTATAAGTCCATGCATTTCACCGGATGCCTCATTGCGGAAGAGAGTTGAAGTTTCATTATAACGGAGGGGTAAATCTCTGTAAGAGCGTGCACGATTTAAATATGCCTGATACTGGAACGGGCAGGTCATAGGACGAAGTGCAAAAACTTCATCGTCCTTCTCCTCATCGCCAAGAACGAACATACCATCCTTATAATGATCCCAGTGACCCGAAACCTTATAAAGGTCAGATTTAGCCATAAAAGGAGTTTTGGTAAGAAGCCAGCCACGCTTTTGCTCCTCATCCTCCACAAAGCGCTGTAAGAGCTGAATCATTCTAGCTCCCTTTGGAAGCATTATGGGAAGACCCTGACCGATTAAATCAGAGGTTGTAAAGAGTTCAAGCTCACGACCGAGCTTATTATGGTCACGCTTTTTAGCCTCCTCTAAAGCTACCAAATGCTCCTCTAACAATGAAGCTTTGGGGTATGCAGTACCGTAAATACGCTGCAACATTTTTCTTTTAGAATCGCCACGCCAATAGGCACCGGTGGCAGAAAGAAGCTTAAACGCCTTAACAGGAGCGGTGGACATAAGATGAGCACCTGCACAAAGGTCGGTAAAATCGCCCTGAGAATAGAAGCTGATTTCCTCACCCTCGGGAAGCTCCTCTACAAGCTCAACTTTATAAATCTCGCCCTTTTCGGTGAAGTATTTTATAGCCTCCTCACGGGACATAGTAAAACGTTCTAAGGCAATGTCCTCTTTAACTATCTTTTTCATCTCACCCTCGATTTTTTCAAGCATTTCGGGGGTGAACATAACATCTGTATCAAAATCATAATAAAAGCCGTTATCAATAGCAGGGCCAATAGCAAGCTTAACGTTTGGATAAAGACGTTTAACCGCCTGAGCCAAGATATGAGATGCGGTGTGGCGGAAGGTCCACTTGCCATAATCATCGTCAAAGGTTAAAAGCTCTAAAGCGCAGTCCTCATTAAGAGGAGTGCGAAGGTCGGCCTCCTTGCCGTTTACGGTAGCGGCACAAACAGCCTTTGCAAGACCTGCGCCAATTGACTTAGCAACGTCATAAGGAGTAACGCCTGCTTCAAACTCCTTAACGGTGCCACCCTTTAAAGTAATGTTAATCATATTTATCATCCTCCAAAAGATTATTTAAAAACAAAAAGCCTCCATCCACAATGGGATGAAGGCATAAAATATGCATCCACGGTTCCACCCAAATTGCACAAAAGTGCCACTTGAATAAACAGTTGCCAAAGGCAATGCTTAAAGGTTTATAACGTAACCAAAACGGCCGCCTTGATTTCGGTCGGCACTCAGGGGTGGTCTTCATTTTAAGGCTTACCGCAAAGGCTCACAGCAACCTACCCTTGCTCTCTGATGGTGCTTTATAAAACTACTCTTCCCGTCAACGTATTTCTCATTTATATTATGATACCCCAAAATTTTAAAAATGTCAAGATTTTATTGCGAATAAGTTTTACGGATGGAACAAAAACTCATTTCTCGTCTATATAGATAGTAGTTTTAAGGCGGTTTTAATTTGTGGCTAATTATCACGCATATATAATACATATTTTTGGTCTTTAGGCTTGACAAGAGTTTCGTGCTGTGTTATCATATGAACAGTTGAACATATGAAAGGATGGTGTTATGAGTAATTCGGTAAACACCTGCGAATGCCTACTCATTCATAAAGATACCGTGAATGAGGTTCGCTCTACCCTGCCCTCCGATGAAACGCTTAGCGATCTTGCTGATCTTTTTAAGCTTTTCAGCGATACAACACGCATAAAAATTTTGTATCTGCTTTTTGAAAAGGAGCTTTGTGTTTGTGATATTGCGGCATTGCTTAATATGACACAGTCAGCTATATCGCATCAGCTAAAAACCCTTAAACACAGTAAGCTTGTAAAGTTTAGGCGTGAGGGAAAGGTTGTTTTTTACACCCTGGCAGATAACCATGTACGAAGCATTATTGCACAGGGTATGGACCATTTAACAGAATAAAAAGGAGCAAAATTATGAAAAAGGTTTTAAAATTTTCAGAAATCGACTGCGCAAACTGTGCAGCGAAGGTAGAAAAAAATATTAGTAAGCTTGAAAAAGTAAAATCCGCAAGGGTTGTTTTTTTAACCGGCAAAATTATCCTAGAGGTTGAGGACGACTGCGATATTCCCGCTTTAATTAAGGCTGTTGAAAAGGAAGCTAAAAAGGTCGAGCCCGACTGCGAAATCACAGAATAATTGGTGACATTATGACTAAAAAGCAAAAGAAATCACTTGTACTTATTTTAATATCCGCCTTTTTGTATGGCGTATGTCAATTCATTGATTTTGAAAGTTTCGGTCACCACGGTCATTTAATTGAAACGGCCTGCTACTTTGTGCCCTACATAATATGCGGAGCAACACTACTTAGAAAGGCTTTTCTTGGCATTTTTTCGGGGCGTGTTTTTGACGAAAACTTTCTTATGGCGGTTGCCACAATAGGTGCATTTGCACTTAGCCTTATTTCTACCGGAGGCGACCACGGACACGCTCACAGTTCGGCCGGCGAGGGTGCTATAGTTGTTATACTTTACAGAGTCGGTACATTTTTTGAGAGCATTGCTACAGAGCGTTCACGCCGCTCAATCAAAGAGCTTGTAGATATTCTTCCCGAATATGCCAACGTTTTACGAAACGGCGAAATTATGACGGTAGACCCATACGAGGTTGAAGTTGGAGAAACAATTATTGTAAAAGCGGGCGAAAAAATTCCTCTCGATGGCAAAATAACAAAGGGTAACAGTTCGCTGAACACCGCCGCACTTACAGGAGAAAGCTTCCCCATAAACGTTGGTGACGGCGATAAAGTAATAAGCGGTTCCATAAACTGCGGAGGCGTTTTAGAAATTGAGGTTGAGGCTGAATACCAAAACTCCACCGTTGGCAGAATTGTAGAGCTGATTGAAGAGGCTTCAGAGAAGAAAGCAAAAAGAGAGGGATTTATTACTCGTTTTGCGGCAATATACACCCCCATTGTTGTTGGTGCGGCGGCAGTTTTAGCGGTTGTTCCTCCGCTTTTAGGTGCACACGGCGGTTTTATAGAATGGATAGAGCGTTCCCTTTCATTTTTGGTAAGTGCCTGCCCCTGTGCGCTGGTTATTTCGGTACCGCTAGCCTTCTTTGGAGGTATGGGTGCGGCATCAAAAAAAGGCATACTCATAAAGGGTGCCGGCTATTTAGAGGCACTTGCAAAGCTCAAGCTTTTAATGTTTGATAAAACCGGAACCCTTACAAAAGGCAGCTTTAGAGTAACTGCAATACATCCCGAAAAAATAACCGAAGCTGAGCTTCTAAGAATAGCGGCAACGGCCGAATGCTACAGCGACCACCCCATATCCAATTCGCTTATTGCCGCATATGGCAAGGTTCCCGACACCAAAGCAGAAAACATTATGGAGCTACCCGGTGCAGGAATCAGAGCAGATATTGAGGGCAAGCAGGTTCTCGTTGGTAATGACCGACTTATGAAGCTTGAAAAAATAACCATCACCGAATGTGAGGAGTGCCACGCTCACAATCTTTCGGGCAATACGATTCATATTGCAATGAACAAAGAATATATGGGACATATTGTTATTGCAGATGAGATTAAGGACGGTGCAGCCGATACCATTGCCGATTTAAAGGGTGATGGAATACGAACCGTTATGCTAAGCGGAGATAATCCCAAAACCACCGAAAAGGTTGCAAAAACACTTGCAATTGATGAATTCCACGCCGCCTTACTGCCCGATGGAAAGGTTGCTCTTGCAGAACAATTTATTTCGCAAAAAGATAAAAATACCATTGTTGGCTTTGTTGGTGACGGAATAAACGATGCTCCCGCTTTAATGCGTTCAGACATTGGAATTTCTATGGGTGCTATGGGAAGCGATGCCGCCATTGAAGCGGCCGACATTGTTATTATGGATGATAAAATTAACAAAATCACACTTGCCAGAAAAATTGCAAAGCGTACGCTTGGAATTGTGAATCAAAACATTATATTTTTCATTTTCATAAAAGCATTGGTTTTAACACTTAGCGCATTTGGATACGCACCAATGTGGTTAGCCATCTTTGCCGATGTTGGTGTGACGATACTGGAAATTTTAAACTCCACAAGAGCAATGAAATACAGCAAATAAAATTTAAAGTTTATAACGTTAAAAGCAGCTTGCAGAGTTTTCTCTGCAAGCTGCTTTTGTTTCATTTTAGTTATTTAATAGGTTTTAATTAAACCAAGGAATATTAACATCGTCACCAACGAAATTGGCACCCTCTACATAAATTGCAAAGGATTGTGCGGGGATTGTATCGAAGAAGGTATTACCATCAAATGAAATCTCTTTGTCACTGGCGATAGATTTTGCCTCGGCAGTGGGAACAATTTCATTGGGGTCGTAGGTGTAACGGTTGAAGGTGTTTGCTACTGTGCCTTCAAATTCAATATCCACATTAGATACAACGGAATTTGTATTTACAACAAGAATTACTGTTTTGCCTGCATCGTTTTTAATGGAGCTTACATAAATTCCACCATTTGCATCTACATTGTTAGTAACCTCGGTAGCAAAAACCTCGGCATTATTGTTGTTCATATACTTACCTATAAGGTTAATGCCGTAATAGGTTGTGCGTGGAACATAGCTGGAAATGTTGTAATTCTTTGTACATTCGCAATCTGCACCATTTGGACAGGTTTTGCCATCTACGTGAACGAGCGAAGGACAGGTACCAACTGCGTGGATACCACCGGAGAACTCATTTATGTTATCGTGAATACCGGTACCATGGGTTCTATCGCTATCCCAAAGAGTATCAAACATCTGCCAGGTTAAGAAACGATTTACACCTTTGTTAATACCTGCGGTAAGACCTGCGGCAAACTGGGTCATCTGCATACCTATGTTATCCCACCACTTGGCATCGGGAGCGTGTGCAAAGTACTCATCGCACCAGAATTCCTGATCTCTTAAGCCTTCATCCTTTAAAACTTCATCATAATAAGTGAAGTTTTCATTTGCTAAAGAATAGGATGCCTCAGGGTCATAAACAGTATTTTTATAGCCTGCTTCATAGTTAGGACGTGTATACTGATGCATTGCGTTAATGTCAATCATATCGGCATAATCAGTGCCCGTTGTGAGTGAATAAGCATACTCAACCAAAGAAAGACGATTTTGATTTGCATAAATCGACTGTGCGGGACCAATAAGCTTCAAGCTGCTTCTGAGACCTGCATCTTCAAGAGCGTTTTGAAGGCCTATAGTCATTATAATCCACTCATCATAGGAGAAGGTGTCATCATCTGTTCTTACATCACCCGACTCGGTAAAGGGAAGAACAAATTCAACATTACCGCCATTAGCTCTAATAGCTGCTATACCCTGCTTAATCCACTCGCCGTAGCGAGCTGCGGCAACAGAATAGTGTGTAAGCTCGTTATCATTAAGGTTAAGACCTAAGGTACTAGCAGCTGTTTTAATAGCATCAGCTTTAGCATCTTCGCCGTATGCAGCATCGCCAACACCGTGTAGGTAATCAACCTCAGGAATGGAGGAATGTCCATCACCATCAGGGTCTTGTGTGGTGTCTGTAATGCCCGTATCATACTTTTCGTTATAGAAGCAAATAAAGTCATACAAATGCCAGCCTGCCTGAATGGTAATGGAAATATCTCTATCGCTAAGCATCTTAGCCCATTTATAGAAGGCTTGCATTTTTTCGCTGTTCCAATCCCAACCGTTTGAAGTCCAAGCCCAGTTGGAGTCGAAACGGGTACGAACATTATCAACCTTGGTATCAACAAGTCGGTCCATTTCGGTAGCTGCCTGAGCCTCGGTATAGGTTCTTCCGTGGCTATCAGGGAAGAATGTTACACCGTGATAAACAGTGGAACGAATGCCCTGGAAGTCAGTATAAAGAGGGGCAGTGTTGTTTTTAATTGTTACGACTTTATCGGTGTAATTTTTGATAATCTTGTTGTAGAGATACTCACGAACTTCTGCACTTTCTACAAATTCGCCCTCAGCGTTTCTTGCCGAATAGGCTGCTTTGGAAACGGGGTAAACGGCAATATCATTTTGGTCTGCATAGAATATGCCTTCGTTGCCGCTTGCGTCTACATATTTAAAATATCCTCTTACTGTGTAATCTGCGTTGTAATTTTCCTTGGCTATATTAATTAAAACACCCGTGAAATAAAGCGATCCGTTATCCTCGGAAAAAACTCTATCAATTCCGTCAGCAAAGGAATATGCAACACCCGTTTTAACATCAGGAGTATTAGGAGTGATTTCACCGCTTGCACTAGAAGCCTTAATAGCTAAGGTACCGTATTCAACAACGCGAATACCGTAGTCATTATCAGCAGTGAGTAGCTTTTTATCTATTTTGGTTTTATAACGCATACCCTGCTTGCCTTCGGTTCTAATAGCGGTACCAACAACTTTCACTGCACTACTAAGCTTACTACTGATAGGAACGTTTGTTTCGCTAACTGCTAGATTATCAATGGAATATGTACCTGCAGCGTCAAGCCAGGTGTTAAGGTAAACAGCACTATCCTTAAGAGCCTTAAAGCTTATGGTAACCTTAGCGCCATTAGCTAAAGTGATTTTACCAATACCAAAAATGCTGCCTTTGTAAGTTTCTTGGTTAAAAGAAACTCGGCTAATATTATTAACGCCGTCCCAATTATAATTAGGGGCGTCTTTTTCTGTACTACCGTTAAGCTGTTTTACTTTAACTCCAAAGTCTGAATTAGAAAAATCGTCTTCGCCTTCTATGAAATAGTAACCACCATCACCATATCGCCCTGCAGCGGTGGAAAGTGAAATATTGAAAGAATTAGTGTCACCTACATTTACAGATTTATAATCAAAAGTAATCTCATATGTAGCATCTTTTTTCACAAATAAAGGAGCGGACTGAAGCATCTGAGTAATGCCGTTTGACGTAACCTGTAAAGCGTTATCTACTAATTCTAAGCTAAGACCACTATTTAATTTAGTCCAATTAGCGGTAGAATTGGTATCAAAGCTATCATTAAAATATTCATCCGGTGACAACATATTATCCTTAAATAAAGAAACGTCATCAATATAGAAAGGAGGTCTTACTTCATCTACAGGTTCATTAGCATAATAAATCAAAAGCTTTGCAGATGTATTATCACCTGTGAAGAAGGTGTGTTTTACTTCCTTCCACTCACCTGCAGCACAAGAACCAGATGTAGCATCAAAAACTTCTACATCAAGATATTTCATATTAGAATTAGGACCGTAGTTAACAAGAAGCTCATTTACAGCTAAATCACCGCCTACAATATAGCTCCTTTTTAAATAATCCTTTTCGGCTGTTGTGCTAACCATATTAAAATAATAGGTTAATGTATACAGTGTATTGGGCTCTAAATTATTAAGCTCTTTATAAGTTAAATGATGGGGAGAGTTTAAAAGAATAGAATTTTCTCCCGTTCTGGCAGCGGCATTAGTAACGGTTATATTTGCTGCCCAACTGTCTGCTTCGGTACCGTTAATATATTCCTGTGTAACGCCCTTCCACATTTCGTCTTCGGGTAGACCGGCTGTTTTGAAGTTTGTACCTGCTTCATACTCTTCAAATCCGCCGTTGTTTATAAGATTGAAATCATAAAAAACGGGGATGTAATCAGAAGCAGATTCACCGCTAGGCAAAGTGTAAGTGGTGCTATACGAAACCTCGGTTCCGTCCTTTTTAAACCAACCTCTGAAACCTGCATTTTCGTTGGGTGTTGCGGTTAAAACACCATTTGATTCGGTATAGCTACCCAAATCGGGATCATATACCGGTGTTTCTGCTTCGGCTTTTACGTTTGACATAGTACTGAACACATCTGAGAGAGGTGCCAAGCATAATACCAACATAACCGAAGTAACAACCGCAACAAATTTAGCTAAAAATTTCTTGCTAAAAAATGTACTCGTCATAGATATTATCTCCTTATTAGAATAATTGTTGCGAAAATATAAACATCTATACTTTCAGCTATTATAATTATAAGTGTTTTGAGATTTTCTTTCCTTTTGAATTTTGTGTATTACATACAGTATTTTTCGTGTTTGAGTATATAAACAAAATAATTCAAACAAAAACGGCTGTAAAGAACATAAACCTATAAAAACAAAATTTCAAAGTCAAAATTATAAAAAATCCGCAACAAAAGGCATTTTACCTTTTATTGCGGATTTTTGTGTTTACAAATAACTATTGATTAAATTTTCTACACTCTCTTTCAATTAGTCGAGCAAACCATCTAAAGGCATATCAACATCATCGCCGATAATAGTTCCTCTTTCAACGTAAATTGAGAACGACTGTGCAGGAATTATATCTTTGAATGAAGTTGCTCCGTTAATTTCAAAGCTCTTATCGCTGGGAAGCGGTTTTGCTTCAGCGGTAGGAATAATCTCATTAGGATCATAGGTGTAACGTTCAAAAGAAACAATATCATTTCTTTCAAATTCAATGTCAACTGTTGAAACTGTAGGCATTGTATTAACAACTAAAATAACATTTCTGCCTTCATCGTTTTTAATGGCTGACACATAAACACCGCCGCCATCTTGGGTAGCATCATCAATAACCTCAGTAGCAAAGACATCTGCATTTTCGTTATTCATAAATCTACCAATAAGATTTATTCCATAATAGGTTGTTCTTGGAACATAAGAAGAGATGTTATAGTTTTTGGTGCAAGGACAGCTTTCGCCATTAGGACAGGTTTTACCATCAACATGAACCAAAGAAGGACATGTACCAACTGCGTGGATACCACCTGAGAACTCGCCGCTATTATCGTTAATTGCGGCACCGTGTGTTGCATTACCATCCCACAAGCAGTCAAACATCTGCCAGGTTAAGAAGCGGTTAACACCATTATTTGTGCCGGCTGTAAGACCTGCGGCAAACTGGGTCATCTGCATACCAACATTATGCCACCATTTAGCGTCATTAGCGTGTGCAAAGTATTCATCGCACCAGAACTCCATATCTCTTACACCTGATGTTTTAAGTACATCATCATAATAGGTGAAGTTATCTTCTGCCATTGCATAGGAACCGTAAGGACCATAAACGGTACTTGGGTAGCCCTGTCTGGTGTGGGGAGAGGTGTACTGATGCATTGCATTGATGTCTAACAAATCTTCATAATCGCCACCGGGCTGTAAACCGGGAAGACCGTACATATATTCAATAAAGGAAAGTCTGTTTTGATAAGCATATATAGACTGTGCAGGACCGATGAATTTATAGCTACTTCTCATATTGTTTTGCTCTAACAAATCATTAAGAGCTATAACCATAAGCATCCATTCATCATAAGAATATGTGGGGTCAGCCTCGCCGGTATTGGGATTAGTAAATGCATAACCGGTCTCGGTGAAAGGAAGAACGTACTCAACGTTGTAAACACCGTGAGCCTTAAATGCGTTAAGGCCTTGTTTCACCCACTCGGCATAGCGGGCAGCCGCTACGGAATAGTGTGCGTATTCTTCATCGGTAAGTCCAAGACCTACTGCTTTACCTGCTGCTGTAATAGCATCGGCTCTTGAATCCTCACCATACAAGTCTCCGGTTTTAACATTTGCATCAGTATAACCATGCATATAGTTTACTTCAGGAATAGAAGAATGTCCTTGAGCATTAGCCTCTTTATAATTAATCTTTTCAGTAGCTACCCATTTATCATAATAATAAATAAAGTCATGTAAATGCCAACCGGCCTGGAGGGTTACGGAAATATCACGATCCTGAAGCATTCTTCCCCACTTGTAATAAGCGGTCATTTTTTCAGAATCCCAATCCCAACCACTTGAAGTCCACATCCATTGAGATGCGAAACGGGTACGAACATTATCTACCTTGGTATCAACCAAGCGATCCATTTCTACTGCCGCCTGAGCCTCGGTATAGGTTCTGCCGTGGTCATCAGGGAAGAAGGTGGTTGCGTGGTAAATGGTAGAACGAATACCCTCAAAATTTGAAGATATGGGGGTAGAGGTATCTGAAACTTTAACAATCTTATCAGTAAATTTGCTTATAATATTGTTGTAAAGAAAATCTCTTGTTTCCTCTGATTCGGTAAATTCGCCCTCCTCATTTCTTGCTGAATAAGCAGCCTTAGAAATGGGATAGACAGATATATCAGAAGGGTCAACATAAACTATACCTTGATTGCCGCTTCCATCAACGTACTTAATGTAAGCTCTTGCGGTATAATCGGTATTCCAGTTTACTTCAGGTATATTCATTAAAACACCGGTAAAATCTATGCTATCCTGCTCCTCAGCATAGACAAGGTCAATCTTTTCGCCAAAGGAATATGCTTTACCAACCTTAACTCCATAGGTGTTTTCGCCATAATCATAAGTGCCGTCTAAAACAAGCTCCTGATCCTTTAAATACTCGGTTTTGATAGCAGCGGTACCATACTCGATAGCACGGATACCATAATCGAAAGTAAGAAGCTGTTTATCAATCTGGGTTTTATAGCGCATACCCTGTTTACCTTCAGTACGGATAGCAGTACCCTTAGCTTTAACTGCACTTTCTGCAACTACATTTGTGTAATCAATTTCGCTCTGATCCTCGGTAATAACAAAATTATCTAAATAATACGTACCGAGACCATTAAGACGGGCTGTAAAATATGTTGTAGCGGTTTTGTGAGCGGTAAAGGATAAATTAACCTTTAAGGTTTGGCTGGAATCCAAATTCTTTAAAGATGAATATCTGCCAAAACCGGTAGAGGTTGCCCCCTTACCATAGGTTGCGTTATAGGATACACCGTTAGCATCGGTAATAGTCCATACAACATTTGTTTCAGATGTATTGGCGGTATTTGCATAATAAGGTGATGTATCTGTTTCAGAAGTAGAAAGTGTGAAGTTCATCCAGTTCTCACCAAGAGCACCGGTTTCTGCATTATGTACGTGCCATACATAGCCATTGGGATTATCTTCAGTTATTAAGCTTTCATCAGTTACAAGCTTATTATCCACAACTGACGGGAAATATTGATCGGTAACCTGACTCCAATCCAAATCGAAGGAGATATTGTACTTTGCACCTTTTTTAAGGTAAAGTGCGGGAGAATGCATAAAGCCATAGGTAAGAATTGGAGTAACCTTTAAGCGTCCGTCCTCCAGTTCTGCAGAAAGCCTCTGAACAGAAGCACCTTCGTCAGATTCTTTCCAGTTTTTAACGGTAGTAATAAAATTCTCGTTAAAATATGTAGGTGTTGCCATAACATCCTTAACAAGAGAAACATCATCAAGGTACAAAAAATCATTACCGCAAGGTGATTTTTTGCCATCCTCATAATAGCATCTGTAAAAAAGAACCAATCTTGCAGAGGTGCTTTCCTCAGTAAAGAAGGTTATGGAAACCTCTTTCCAATCATTGGTTGAAGAGCTGGCGCCTGTTGTGGTATCAAATTTTTTACAGGCAAGATACTCTGCAGTTTCTTCGGTATTTCCACGATAAGTAGTTTCCATATCCTCGCCGATAACGGAAGCCATACCCAAATATCTGGTAGTAGCGTAACCTTTAGATGTTTGATCTGCCGTTTCGTTAGGGTCAAGATTAAAATAGAACTTTACAGTATACTGTGTATAAGGTTCAAGATTATAAAAATCCTTATAGGCGGTATTACAGTTGGCGCCTATACGCAAAGAATTACTACCTGTTCTTGCACGGTTGTTGGTAACCATTAATGAGGTCCAGTCTGAGCCTGTGCCCAAAGCCTCGCCATCGGTAATACCTTCCCAAATTTCATCCTCGGGAACACCTGTTTTAAGGCTTTTGTTATTGGTATATTCCTCAAAGCTACCTTTTTTAACAAGGTTGAAATTATAAAATACAGGAACATAATCAGATGCAGAGGCACCGCTTGGAAGGGTATAAGCGGCATTATAGGAAACCTCGGTTCCATCCTCTAAAAACCAACCTCTAAAACCACAAGCCTCATTAGGGGTTGCGGTTAAAACAGTGTTGCCACTAGCATCTGTCTCGGTAGTATAGCTACCAAGCGCCGGATCATAAACCGGCGTTTCAGCGCTTGCGCTAAGCGAAATATCAGAAAAGCCCAAAACGGGTGCAATTCCGAAAACAAGCGCAACTGCAGCTACTACAGCAATAAACTTAACTAGTGTTTTTTTGCTTAATAAAGTAGTTGACATAATTTTATCTCCTTACATAAAATAATATATATTTATACATGTAAATTGTAGCATAAAAGCAATTATTTTTCAAGATGAAGTTGCTTTTTCGTTAAATTTACACAAAAACGCACCTATGTTTTTGACATAGGTGCGTTTGAAGTTTTTTATAACTTTTTAACAGTAAAAATTTAATCTTCTACGTAAATTGCAAAGGACTGTGCCGAAACAACGTCATAAAAACTTGTTCCGTCAAGAGAAATTGTTTTATCACTGGGAATAGAGGTAGCATCAGCGGTTGCAACAATCTCATTAGGGTCATATACATAACGTTTAAAGCTCTTACCGGTTACCTTTTCTAAGTTGATTTCAACTGTAGAAACCTGTGTTAAGGTGTTTACAACCAAAATAACGTTTTTACCATTATCGTTTTCAATTGCAGCAACGTAAAGATCACCGTTTTCACTTGCATTATCTATAACCTCGGCTTTATAAACTTTAGCGTTTTTATTGTTCATATACTTACCAATAAGATTTACTGCGTAATAAGTATCTCTTGGCACGTAAGAGGAATATGTTAGGTACTTTCTACATCCACAGTTTGGATTATCACAAACATCGCCATCTGCAAATATCAAAGACGGACAGGTACCTACATTGTGAACACCGCCAACGAATTGACCTGTTGTGTGGGTTGAACTACCATCCCAAAGGGTATCGAACAACTGCCAAGAAATAAAGCGGTTTATACCATATTTCATACCTGCGGTAAGACCTGCGGCAAACTGTGTTCCATGCATGGCAACATTCTCGCCTAAATCGGCATCGCCTGACATTGTAAAGTACTCATCACACCAGAACTCCATATCTCTTACGCCGACATTAACTAAAATTTCATCATACCAAGAGAAGTCTTCTTCGGCACTAGCGTAGATGGCCTCGGGATCATAAACGGTATCTTTATATCCGCTACGGGGCTGAGGATAACAATGCATTGAGTTAATATCAAGCATATTTTCATATTCGGTTCCTCTGATTTTTTCGTAGACATACTCAATAAATCTAACCTGACGATTATAAAAAGCATGCTCTGACTGGCTGGGACCTATTAACTTATAGTTGTTTCTTATTCCCTTTGAAACAAGTGCATCCTGAAGTGCCATTGTCATAATAATCCATTCATCATAACAATAGGTTGGATCTAATTCTTCTCCGCTACCGCCTGACTGTTTAGTGTAGTAACCTGTTTCGGTAAAGGGCATAACGTACTCAACATTGGTTACACCGTTAGCTTTAAGGTTAATTAAAGCCTGTGTAGACCACTCTGCATAGCGAACTGCGGCAACGGAGTAATGTGCAAGTTCCGAATCTGTTAAGTTAAGCCCTATATTTTTTGCTTTTGTGGCAAGGGCTGATGCCTTGGAATCCTCACCGTAAAGATTGGTTTGTTTGGTGGTTCCGTCTGCGGCATAACCGTGGAGGTAATTAACCTCAGGGATGGATGAATGGCCCTTAGAACCACTACTTACGGGGGCTGAATCGCCATTTAAGTAATAATCATAAAACTCGATAAAATCTACTAAATGCCAGCCTGCATTAAGGGTTATTGAAATTCCGTTATCATTAAGCAATCTACCCCATTTATAAAATGCTTTCATTTTAGTAGAATTCCAATCCCAACCGGTTCCGTCCTTCCACATCCAATGGGAGTCCAAACGTGTACGAACGTTGGTTACGTTAGAATCTACCAAACGGTCAATTTCAATTTGAGCCTGTTCGTCGGTATAGGTTCTGTTATGCCTATTGATGTAATCGGTGACATCGGTAGCTTCACCGGAATCGTTGTATTCAACAAGCTTAACGTCTTTAATATCAAAGGTTAATTGGTTACTTAAATCCAAGAAATAGAATCCTAATGCGGCGGTTTGTGAGGTTTCACCATCTTCATCTTCACTGGCAGTAAACTTAGCGGTGAATTTAGTCCAATCCTTATAAACAACCGTTGCATCGTTATTTGCAACCATATTTTTATATTCTGCAGGATTATTATAGGTAATTGTTGAGTTTTTGTCTTGGATAAATGTAACAGGCGTCTGATTTGGAACTTCTATGGTCCAGGTTGTTGTAAAACCTGAACGACGCGAATTCTGAATGCTATAATATGTTTCAGTGGGGGCAAATCTCGTGCTGTTTTTAACCTTTTCACCATCGTCTGTGGTTTGGGCTTCTAATAATGCGAAATTAGGCTGATAATTTATATCGCCAAATTTATAACCTTCTGCACGGGTTTGCTCGGGTATACGCATACTGAAGGTAATTTCATATTCCTTACCGGGGACTAGTTCAAAGGGTGCAGATAACATACCAGCGCGTTGTTTGCCTGCGTTAGAAACATGGGCAAAATAAGTTTCTTCATTTTGCTCTTTTTCAATTGTAACGTGGTTAGAGTTAGAAAATGTACTAACCCAATTGGTTGAGCCTGCTACATAATCTGCCTTGAAATCTGATTTCATTATGGTTTTTGCCACAGCATTATCAAGATTATCGGGGAAGAAAATGGTGCCGTGATAAACTGTGGAGCTGATACCTTGGAAATTATCATACAAAGGAGTACCAGCATTAGAAACGTTTATAGATTTATCTGCAAATTTGCTTATGATATTGTTATAGAGATACTGACGCACGCTTTCAGACTCTACAAACTGATTTTTACTATCCCTTTTTGAATAAGCGGCTTTAGCAACAGGATAAATTGCAATTTCTTCTTGATTGGCGTATAGTATGTCTTCCTCGCCATTTTTATCTACATATTTAAAATAAGGTCTTACCGTATATTTCGAATTGTACCTTGAAGTGGGTATATTAATTAAAACACCCGTAAAATGCAAGGTATCAAAATTATCTTCAAAAACCTTATCAATGTTATCTTCAAAGGAATAAGCAGTGGCAGATTTAGCGCCATAAGTAACGCCATTATAATCATATTCACCGTTAAGAGTAAGCTCTTTACCATTTAAATATTCAGATTTTATAGCAATAGTTCCATACTCGGTAAAACGAACACCGTAAGGCATATCGGCGGTTAAATAGTGCTTATCAATTTCGGTTTTGTAACGAAGACCTTGTATTCCCTCAGTTCTGATAGCAGTACCAACTGCACCCAAAGCGTTTTCGTTTAAATAGGTTGTTTTATCAAAATTTTCAGAATCCTCAATAAGTTCAATGCTATCTATGTAATAAGTACCTACACCATTAAGTCTAAAGTTCAAATAGGTCTCTGCTGTTTTGGTAGCTTCAAATTCGGCGGTGATTGTAACATTGCCGACAGCATTATAATCTGCTGCTGTAAAGCCGGTAAAACTAGAGCCGTAGTTACCCGATACTTGGGTTTTATCTACAACAGTACCGTCAGTTTGGTTTATGGTCCATTTAAACTTGGCTGTGCCAGCAGAAGATGAATTGTAATAGCGATAACTTTCGTTTCCTCCAACGGTGGTTAAGAATATGTTTATCCAGTTACTGCCATCGCGAGAATCATAATTTCTTTCGGTAACATCTTTGAAATTAGCAACAATGTTTAGGGTGTATTTTGCATCTTTTTTAAGTTGGAATGGTGATGAATAAATTAATCCACCGTTTTTTACACCTTCTACCTTTGTCCAGCTACCGCTCTCCAAACTCATATTTGCATTAGCCGAATCAACTACATTCCAAGAATTAACGTTCTTTTTAAAATCATCAGTAACATATGTGGGTGCGGCTGCGATATCTTTAGTTAAAGAAACGTCATCAATATACATAGGAGAGTTGTTGCTTGAACCATAGGTAAAAGCAAGTTTCACGCTTGTATTATCGTCGGTATAGAAGGTTATAGAAACGTTTTTCCATACGTTTTCTTCACAAATACCGCTAGTACCCTCTAACAACTTGTGTGCAATATATTTATCGGTTGTGGCACTATTAGCACGAGCAGAAACGGCATCTTTTTCGCCTACGATACTAACAAAATTCATTTTGTTATTGTTATCGTCACTAGGCGGAATATAAAACCAAAAGCTAAGAGTATACTGGGTATCGGTCTCAAGATTTTTTAATTCGTGATATGTGGCATTACTATAAGATACAGCTTCCAAAGATTTTGTACCTGTTCTTGCTACCGTATCAGTAACTGTAGCGGTAGTCCAGTCCGCTTTACCTAGAGCTTCGCTGTCACTCATACCCTCCCAAATTTCATCTGCAGGAACGTCGGTTTTCATATTAGTGCCTACTGCATAATTTTCAAAGCCGAAGTTTTTATTGAGATTGAAATTGTAAAAGACCGGAATGTAATCGCTTTTATTAGCTCCTTTAGGAAGGGTGTACTCTTCTGTATAAGCAACCTCTTCTCCGGATTTTAGGAACCATCCTCTAAAACCGCATCCGTCGTTTGGGATGGCAGTTAAAACGGTATTACCGTTTGCATTTGTAGATGTAGTAAAGCTACCGAGTGCAGGATCATGCACCGGCGTTTCAGCACTTGCACTTATTGAAAAATCGGCAAAATCCAAAGTAGGAACAAGACCGAAAACAAGTGCAACTGAAGCTATTACAGCAATAAACTTAATTACTGATTTTTTGCCTAATAAAATAGTTGACATAATTTTATCTCCTTACACCAAAATTTACAGTACACTAATACATATAAATTTTACCATAAAGTCATTATTTTTGCAAGGTTAATAATTTTTTTGTTAAATTTAGACAAAAAAGCCGTCTTCCTTTTTGGAAAACGGCTTTTTTTCTTTTAAAATGAAGATTCTAGTCTTCCGACGGTACTTCCATATCCACATCATCACCATTATAAATTCCGGTAGAAACATAAATTGCAAAAGAACCTGCAGGGAGTATATCGGCAAAGGAATCCTCGCCTTTAATATTTATAGTTTTATCGCTTTCAATGGATTTTGCCTCAGCAGTAGCAACAACCTCATCAGGATTATATGTGTAACGCTTAAATCCAACAAGATTACCCTTTTCAAGGTTGATATCAAAGCTGGAGAAAGTAGGCATTGTGTTTACAACCATAATTACGGTTTGACCCAAATCATTTTCAATGGCGCTTACATAAACACCGCCGTTGTCCTTGGTGGCGTCATCCAGAACCTCGGTATTTAAAACGCTGGCATTTTCATTGTTAAGATATTTACCAATAAGATTTATGCCATAATACGATGTGCGAGGAACATAGCTGGAATAAGGCGTGTAATTTTTACAGGCACAACCATCAATAGTGCAGGTTTCACCATCTGCTTTTACAAGTGATGGACAAGTGCCGCAAGCGTGAATACCGCCTATGAACTCATTGCTTGTTTTGTAGTCAGCCAAATGAGCGGTGCCGTGTGTTGCGCTATCGTCCCAAAGGCAATCAAACATTTGCCATACCGAGAAACGATTAACGCCATTGTTCATACCGGCTGTAAATCCGGCGGCATACTGTGTCATCTGCATACCAACGTTATCGTGCCATCTTGCATCGTTAGCGTATGCAAAATATTCATCGCACCAGAACTCCTTTTCAAAAACGCCTGCATTTTCTCTTATCTGCTTAAAATAAGGGAAATTTTCAGCCGCTCTGGAATAACAGGCATAGGGATCAAAAATGGTATTTTCATAACCTTTTTGAGTGTTGGGGGTTGTGTACTGATGCATAGATATAATATCTATCATATCCTCATACTTGGTGCCACCGATTTTTTCATAAATATATTCAACAAACTGAACCGTTCTGCCCTGATAGGTATAGTTAGATTGGCTAGGTCCTACAAATTTGTAATTTTGGCGTATTCCTTCGGTTTTTAGCTCACTATCAAGAGCCATTACCATAAGAATCCACTCATCGCAAGAATATGTTGGATCGTCAGCACGGTGATAGCCAGTTTCGGTGAAGGGAAGAACGTATTTTACATTGTTAATACCGTGAGCTTTAAAGGCGTTAAGAGCCTGTTTTATCCATTCAGAATAACGAGCTGCAACTACTGAATAATAGTTATACTCTGAATCGGTAAGATCGAGTCCTACCTCCTTACCCATAGCGGTAATGGCAGAAGCTTTGGAATCCTCGCCATATATGTCAGAAATGGGAGTTAAATCATCGTTATAACCGTGGAGATAATTCACTTCGGGTATAGAGGAATGTCCTGCATCGGTTGAGTTATATTTATAGGCATCACCGTTAAATTGCTTATCGTAGAAATATATAAAATCGTGCAAATGCCAGCCTGCGTTAAGGGTTATGGATATATCTCTATCCTGTAGCATTTCAGCCCATTTATACACAGCCATCATTTTGGTGGACTCCCAATTCCAATTGTTGGTAGAGGAATTCCACACCCACTGAGAAGCGAAACGAGTACGAACGTTATCCACCTTGGTGTCTTTAAGGCGATCCATTTCTATGGCAGCCTGCTCATCGGTATAGGTTCTGCCGTGCTTGCTTGGGAAGAAGGTTGTTGCGTGATAAACTGTAGAACGCATACCCTCAAAATTGGTAAATGCGGGGGCAGATGCATTTTTAATGTTTATTACCTTATCGGTAAAATTACTTATAATTTTGTTATATAAATATTCTCTGACTTCAGGTAATTCTGAATACTCGCCATTCGCATCTTTAGCAGAATATGCCGCTTTTGATATAGGATAAACCGAAATATCACTCTGATCTAAATAAATTACGCCATCGTTACCTAATTTATCAACATATTTAAAATATGCTCTTGTTGTATAGTCGCTATTCCAGTTGGTTTTAGCAATATTCATTAAAACGCCGGTAAAATCAATTGAATCAGGATTTTCTAAATATATTAAATCAATATTATCATTAAAGGAATATGCAACACCTTTTTTAGGGGTATAGGTTTCGCCGGAATAGCTATACTCACCATCTAAAGTGAGTTCGTTTTCGCCTAAATATTCATTTTTAATAGCAATAGTGCCATATTCGGTAAGGCGAATACCGTAATACATTTCAGCGGCAAGCAGGCGTTTATCAAATGATGTTTTATAACGCATACCCTGTTTACCGGTTGTTCTTATAGCAGTACCCAAAGAGTTCATTTTGCCTTCAAGATAGTCGGTTGGATTAACTTCTTTCTGGGTTTCTTTAACTACTATACTATCAAGATAATATGTGCCGGGAGAGTTAAGACGAATATTAAAATAGCCTTCGGTGGTTTCGTTAGGAGTGAAAGTCACAGTAATAACAAGGTTTGCAGGATCAAGGCCTTTATCTGTAACGGTCTTTTTGGTAAAGCCAAAGGCTGTATAGCTTCTGTCATAGCCGCTCAAGGTATTTCCGTTTGTATCGGCAATTGTGATTTTAACACTATTTGCTATATTATTGTCGGTTACAAGGGTTCCGGCACCTTGCTGACCCCACATTCTGTACTCGTTTGAAATGTTGAAGTTTATCCAGTTAGAAAGATAACTGTCGCCATCTTCACTTTTTTGCCAGGTGTAATCACCATTTTCATCCAATATATATTTTGGCGGATTATCATCTGTAACGGCGGGGAGATACTGTTCGAACTCCACCTCACTAATATCAACCTTAAAGCTCAATGTATATTCTGCACCTTTTTTAAACAGAATAGGCGCACTCTGTGTCCATTTAAAGGTCCAGAGCGAGCTTAGCTTAAAGCGATAATCGTTAGTCTGAT
This sequence comes from Clostridia bacterium, assembly GCA_017397065.1. The sequence goes on along the minus strand of JAFQKE010000024.1, from coordinate 56,608 downwards.
AAAGCCCTACCCTATTATTGTCATATGGTTTCCAATTGTTATGCCCTGTAGTGGAAAAATCCTCATTGAAATATGTAGGTGCTGCAAATATATCCTCAACCAAGGTCAAATCATCAATATAAAGAGGTTTTGAAGATATATTATTTGCGGTGTCTGCTGTTGAGTTATAAAGAAGGCAAAGGGTTACATCGGTGTTTTCATCGGTGTAGAAGGTAACAGAAGCCTCTTTCCACTCGCCCGCCTCGGTTGAGCCACTCTCAAAACTGTAGATTTGTTTAGCAAGATAACTACCATCTTTGTTAGCTCTTGTGGTGATTTCATTATCGCCTGACACAACCGAAACGTAGGTTAAATAGTGCTTGAAATCAACACCTGCTGAGGTCTGACCAACAGAAGGATCTAAATTATACCAAAATTTAACTGTATACTGGGCGTTCTTATCCAAGCCTCTAAAAGTATGATAAGCTGTGTTGCTTTGGCAACCTATTTTAAGGGATTTTGTGCCGCTTTTTGCACGGTCGTCACTTATTTTCATAGAGGACCAGTCGCTATTGCCTGCAAGCTCAGAATCGGTCATACCATCCCACAATTCATCGGCAGAAACATCTGTTTTCATATTAGTACCGACTTCATAAGCCTCAAAATTACCGTTCACCGCTAGATTATAAGAATAAAAAACGGGGATATAATCCTCTGCCGTTGTACCTGCAGGAATTGTGAAAGAAGTATTATAAGATACTTCATTACCGTTTTTATCGTACCAGCCTCTAAAACCGCAACCATAATTTGATGTTGCGTTAAGAACTGTATTTCCGTTTTTCTCGGTTACAGTAAAGCTACCGTACTCGGGATTGTATTCGGGCAATTCTTCGGCATTTGCACTAATAATTAAATCCGAAAAATCCGAAACAGGAGCTATTGTAGACGCAAAAACAATACACAAAATAATTGAAACTATTTTTACTAAAAAGAGTTTTGTTTGTTTTTTGGTTTTTAACACTATTTTTCTCTCCCTTTTACATTTTTTACCTTAGCCTATTCGCCTATGAAATTTGATGAGCCTAAAGATGCCTAAAAATAGCCATTTAAGGCTGATTCGAGTTTGAATGCTTTGGCTAGACTATTTAATAATACAATATAAAACCGTTTTTTTCAATGAAAGATTTGATACTTTTTTTAAAATTTGATAATTTTTATATAAAAAGAGGGCGGGGCATCTCAAAGCTAAGCCCCACCTTCGTTTTATTTATTCTTTAAATATTCATCTATAGCGGCTGCGGCATTTTTACCTGCACCCATAGCGAGGATTACGGTAGCAGCACCCGTTACGGCATCACCGCCTGCATAAACAGCAGTGCGACTGGTAAGGCCGCTCTCGTCTTTCACAACAATGCAACCTCTTTTATTTGTTTCTAAACCGGGCGTTGTTGAGCGAATGAGAGGGTTTGGCGAAGTGCCGATTGACATAATCATACAGTCAATATCAATGCTGAACTCACTATTTGGAATGGCTTTAGGACTTCTTCTGCCGCTTTCATCCGGCTCGCCGAGCTCCATTTTCACACAGCTAAGTCCCCTTACATCGCCGTTTTCATCCCCTAGAACCTCAATAGGATTAACAAGGGTTTTAAAAATAATACCCTCTTCCATAGCGTGTTCTACTTCTTCTTTTCGTGCAGGAAGCTCTTCCATACTGCGACGATAAACAATATAAACTTCCTCGGCACCAAGGCGCTTAGCACATCTTGCAGCATCCATAGCAACATTACCGCCACCTACCACAGCAACCTTTTTACCATGGCGAACAGGAGTTTTGCTATCTTCCTTATACGCTTTCATAAGATTGATTCGGGTTAAAAACTCGTTTGCCGAATATACACCATTAAGGCTTTCACCGGGAATTCCCATAAACCGTGGAAGTCCTGCACCTGAACCGATGAATACGGCCTCATATCCCATTTCCATAAGCTCATCTATGGTTAGAATTTTTCCAATTACCATATTGGTGTTTATATCAACGCCAAGGGATTTGAGGTTTTCAATTTCGGCCTTTACGATATCCTTTGGTAAACGAAATTCAGGGATTCCATAAACCAAAACTCCGCCAGCCAGATGCAATGCCTCAAAAACCGTTACTTCATAACCTTTTTTAGCAAGATCGCCTGCGGCAGTAAGACCTGCAGGACCCGAGCCGATAATAGCAACTTTTTTGCCGTTAAGCTCAGGCTTATTGATTGTTTTTTTACCGTTATTACGATACCAATCGGCAACAAAACGCTCTAATCGACCAATACCAACCGGTTCACCCTTTATACCCCTTACGCAAACACTTTCACACTGCACCTCTTGAGGGCAAACTCTGCCACAAACGGCAGGAAGTGAAGTGTATTTTGTAAGCTCGTTATAAGCTCCTTCAAAATCTCTTACGGCCACCTTCTCAATAAAAGCCGGAATATCAATACCCACAGGGCATTTTGTTTTGCAGGGCTTATTTTTACAATTAAGACAACGGCGTGCCTCATTAACCGCCATTTCTTCGGTGTAGCCAAGTGCAACCTCATAAAAATTTTTGTTTCTTACCTCAGGCTTTTGGCAGGGCATAGGGCATTTTTCGTTAGACATATTGCGAATATTTTCCATTTTATTTGCCCTCCCCTTGTTTTAAAAGATTACAGGACTCTTCACGCTTTTTGTTCTCGGTATCCCTATAGATTGAGCCACGCTTCATAGCCTCATCAAAATCCACCAAATGGCCATCAAAATCGGGACCATCAACACAAGCGAATTTGGTTTCACCACCAACTGTGAGTCTGCATCCTCCGCACATACCTGTACCGTCAATCATAATTGGATTCATAGAAACAGTTGTTTTTATACCATATTTTTTAGTAAGCAAACAAACAAACTTCATCATAATGAGGGGACCTATAGCTATAACCTCATCATACTCATTTCCGCCGTTTATAAGCTCCTCGAGAGCGTTTGTTACAAGGCCTTTTGTACCATAACTGCCATCATCTGTCATAATAAGCAGTTTATCGCTTACCCTACTAAACTCTTCCTCTAAAATAACAAGGTCTTTATTTCTAAAACCTACAACCGAATGAACTTCACAACCCTGCTCGGCCAATTTCTTGGCGACAGGATAAGCAATAGCACACCCTACACCGCCGCCTACTACAGCAACCTTTTTTAGCCCATCAATCTTACTAGGTGTACCAAGCGGGCCTACAAAATCGTGGATATAATCACCCACGCTGAGACTGTTAAGCTCGGTGGTAGCCTGGCCTACGACCTGAAAAATTATTGTAACCGTTCCTGCTTCCCTGTTATAATCTGCAATGGTAAGAGGAACACGCTCACCATCTTCGGTAGCACGAAATATAATAAACTGCCCAGGCTCAGCCTTTTTGGCAATAAGAGGTGCTTCTACAACCATTTTTGTAACTGTGGGATTAAGATTTTGCTTTACTAAGATTTTTGTCATTTTGTTTTTACACTCCAAAAATTTGCTAATCTACATAATAAGTACCAAGCGAGATACCTGTAAAATAATGCTTTAATATTTTTTCATAATTCCAACCGCTTTTGGCGTATTGATTTGCACCGGTCTGACTCATACCAACACCGTGTCCATAGCCTTTTACGGTAAAAATAAAGTTGTCCTCATTTTTATTATAAGATATTGTATATGCGCTGGAACGCAAATCATAATTGAAGAAAGTTTCACGCAAGTAGGTGCCTTTTTTCTCAACATTTCCTATTTTTACCTTAGTGCAATATAGTCCATTAACATCATAACTGCAGGTAAACCACTTGTTTTTGTCGGTTATTTTAGTAAGGTCGACATTCAAAAGCTTTTTAGCTTTTTGAGCTATTTCATCGGCTGAATATTTTCGTATTGTCTGAAAGCCCTTAACCGATTTATCTACCGATGAATCAACGCTAACAAGATAAGGAATTGCTGTTGACCATATGTTCTGACTGTAGGATGAGCGTCCTGCTGAAATTGCATAATAATATGTTGTTGCAACTTTGCCATTATAAACAGCAACCTGACCCGCAACCGCATTTGCTGCTTCTATGCACTTTTTGCTGGGAGTCTTAAGCGGCAGGCTGGGGTATTTACCGTTTGCAGAGCCATTGTTCAAAAGCCAAGAATAGGCGGCAACCGCCTGAGCTTTAAGTGCTTCTATATGATAACTTGAGCCCATTTCAGCCTCAATATTCTGTGCGATTATATCTAGCGCATTTCCCTTAACCTTTGCCTTGTTAAAGGTGTTTGTGACGGTTAATATCGGTAGGTTGTTGTTAGCAGGTGTATTTGAAGAAACAGACGATGTCACACTACTTGTTTTTGAGGAAGAAGATGGCTTTGAGGATGAGGGCTTTTCGGATGAAATATCCGGCACAGAAGAAATTGTAGGAGCTGTGGGCTTTATGGTAATGGTGGAATTTGTGCCCTGCTGTTCAAAACGACTTGAAGCACCATCTATCATATTTGAATCTACAAGCTCGGAACCATCGCCCTCTTTCGAAGATTCATCTATTGGTTTCATAGGCTGAGCCACAACCGGAACATCGTTTTTGTTCTGCACATCATAGGTTTCGGTAGAGCCTGTGACATCAACCATTGGGGATTCGCCGTCACGCACTCTTCTTGCAACCAGAATAACATCGGTCTCATCTGCCTGCGCAACCAACGTAACAATCTGATCTGTGTATGTAACATCTATATTCGTATCGATAGCTGAAACCTTTTCCAAAAGCTTTATATGCTCTAAAAACTCTGTATCATCAAAAAAATCGGTTTTAAGATAATCGTTTTTCTTTTGTGATTTTGTTTTAAATACTGAAAAGATTTTCCATTTGTTTTCTAAATATAATGTATCAAAGGTAAAGGCGGGCACATCCTTATACTGTTCAATATCCAAAAACTTATCAAGCTCAGAAAACATAACATCATCATTGGTGTCTTTACCGTAAATAACGATATTTCTGTGATAATTATCCTTAACTACTTTGGATGGAGTATATGGTGTACCATAACGGTTTACGCTACCCTCAAAAAGATGGGAACGATAATAGCTTGACGCTTTCTCAGCCGAGCTTACAACCGGCAGATTGATATTGGTATTTGGTACGCTAAGCCAACCATATATATCAGAATTTGTTTGATATAGCTTACCAAATTTGTATAACATATCCTCGGGAAGCTTCTCCCATGTTTGACCGTACATATTTCTTACTTCTTCATACACGTTATCCCGCTGCATTGGTTGGAAAAAAAGATCATACCCGAAATACGAGGCAAGAAGCACCGCTAATACCAAAATAATTGAGATTATAGCCTTTAGTACGCCTTTGCGTTTTTTAGGTTTTTTAGCTTCGTATTCATCATCTTCAATTAAAAAACCACTTAAATCAAAGGCCGGAACATCATTTGCACCCGGTTGCTCTAATATAGAATACTGTGGCAACTGCCCATTTGATTGCTCTGTTGATTTTTGTGAAGTATCCTCTGCCGGTTCGCTGAAATCCTCGGCAATAGGTTCGCTTTCTTGTGGCACATCAACAGTTAAAGGTATGTCGGTTTTTTCGGGCTCTAAATTCATTTCGGGTTGTTCAGGATTCTCAATTGCTTCGGACTCTGCTGGAATTTCAGGCTCATCCAAAGATTCCGGAATAGTTTGCACCAAAGGGATAACGGGTGTGTTAGAGTTCTCTGATTCATCAGAAACGGCGGGGCTCACTATAACATCAGGAGTCTCGGGAATAACCGCTGCTTGAGGAGTAAAAGGAATATCATATTTTTTAAGAATGTCAGAAAAAGCATCGGTAATCGTTTCATTTGTAGAATCAGAAGAATTTGTAGAATCAGAAGAGTTAATATTATTATCTTCCGCATCAGGCTCTTTTTCTTCCGATGCATTTTGTATAGGCTCGGTTTGAGATTGACCCGGTTGTTCCTGCTCTGCCTCTTTAGTTACCTTCCTTGTGGCACTATGTGCTAGAGAGATGTTTTTGAAGCGCTTTGTTTCTTTGCTGCCAAAAAGTTTTAAATACGGGCAAACCAAATTTGTAACTATGCTATGACGCAACTCTCTGTCAGATGTGAGCATAATTATAACCTGATCATTACTTTCTAAAACGCAACCACCAAGGTTTCCGTTTTCGTCTACAAGTGGCAAAGAAGATTCGGGAAGCAAAACAGCATTTTCTGAGGCGATGCCAAACTTTTCATTCTCCACCGCCTTTAACTCATATCCCGTTGCCTTTGCAATAATTCTGGGAATATAAAGCTTATCCAAAGGATTAAAGCTACCCACCGTAATTATAGCACGGCTACGAACAACACTTTTAGAAATAACACTTAGAAATTCTGCGTGACTTTTTACGGGCAGGCTTAAAAAGCGGACATTTGAACTGCCGCAAAGCTCAAACTCCATTTTAAAGTCGGTTGGTTGATTTAAATATATGACTTCTAAAGTGAGGTCCGGAACCATTTAAATTCTCCTTACTGATTAGTTGTTTAATGATTTTATAACTGTTCTACATAACTAATATATGTTAGCTGCCCTCTGCATTATTGTTAGAACTACTGTCCTGCACTTGGTTCTGAGGTAACTGCTGCCTCCGGAACGCTTGAAGATGAGGATTCTGTAAGTTTGCTTGAAGTAGGCTTGCTAGATGTAGGCTTGCTTGAAGTAGGCTTACTTGTCACCGGTTTGCTTGAAGTGGGTTTACTTGAAGTAGGCTTGCTTGAGGTATTAGTATTAGTTGAAGCGGTTGTTCCCTGCTGCTTGCTGCTATCGGTCAAATTAGCAGGCTGACTGCTTGAAGATGCATCGCTTGAGGTTGAGGAGGTGTCAGATACCAAAGGCTCCTCAGAAGAAACAGGTTCAGATGAGGTTGACGGAGTGCTAGAGAATACCGGCTTTTTACCGCCCTTTAAATCATACCAAATCTGAGGATAAAGCGGATTGGGGTTGACCTTGGCAGCGTTTGTATCGGTAATATTTGTTTCACCATCACGCACCCTACGAGCCATAACAACAAGTCGGGCTTCATCAAACTCATAGGTACAGGTTGAAAGTGTTATTATTTCATCATCATATGATACATCTACGCCTGTATCTATAATACTGCGTTTTTTAGCATCATCAATAAATCCAAGAAAATCGCTGTCACTATGGAAGCTTTCTCTGCAATAATTAAACACCTCGCCATTATCGTGCGATTCAATAGTATTTGTTATAAACACAGAAAAAACCTTATATTTACCTTCTTGATAGAGTGTTGTGAAATCTATAATAGGATGTTTTTTATAAAAAGAAATATCGGTGTAGCTTTTTAAGGGTCCAAACATTGTGCCATCTCTCATATGGTGGCCGTAAATTACAACGTTTTTGCTGTTTCGAACCTTGCCTATTTTTGCATTTTTATCAATAAATAATGCACCGTATCTGCTGGGCTTTTTTGCCATATCGTGCTCAACATAAAACTCATTACCGTCTTTATCACTTTTCTTCCGCTGATAAACAGGGTTGTTTATGTTTGTGCCGTCAATTTTTATCCAAGCTTTTATATCGGAATTCTGCTTTTTAAGAGTTTCGAATCCTATAAACATACCGTCATCATTTTTGTTCATACTATTATCATCTTCCCAAACCTCAGCGGCATCGGAAATAAGGTTCTGTGCATCCCAACCCTCGATGAAATAATTAACAAGATAAATGGTGGTACCTATAAGGACTAAAAATGCAATTAAAAAGATGATTTTTCTGATTTTTTCAGAAACGGAATCACCTCTGCAAGGGAAAAACGAACCGAAAAATCCACGTTTTTTTGCAGGTGCGGAGTCTTTAGCTTTTTTCATATCTTTTTCTTGAGGCTCCTCTTTATTTTCATTGCTTTCTACCTGATCGGCCTGCTCAAGATTTTGAAGAAAATCGGTAATTTTGCCAACCTGATAATAACTGTTGGTATCGGTATCAGCCTCGTCATCATCAAAAACAAAGTTTATTGAATCGTCGGCAATTTCCAGTTTATCGGGAAGCTCCTCTTCAACAATTGCTGTCTCATCAACGGTATTAAACATATCCATGAGCTCTTCGTCGGTGTAAATCTGAAGCAAATTTTCCTCCGCATCTTGAGCTTTTTGGGATGCTATTTTTGAGTTCTTTGGATCCTCATAACCCTCCATAAGCTTTAAAGGCTCTCCGTAAGCGGTACCAAACGAAATTAAATCCGTACAGCCCTCTAAATAACGTCTTACCATATCAAGTGCTGTGGATGTTGCGATAATGCGGGTTGTATCTCTATCGGTGCCTCTGGACATAATTTTACGAACAAAAACCTTTTCGCTATCTGCCAAAGCGATATAAACAAGTCCTGCCGGCTTACCCTCGCTCTGTCCGGGCCCTGCGACACCCGTAATGCCAACACCTATATCGGCACCGCACATAGCCCTAATTCCTTTTGCCATTTGAACGGCAACCTCATCGGAGACGGCACCCTTTTTTTCGATAACCTCAGCATCTACACCAAGGGCTTGTATTTTAACATAGTTAGCATATGCCGTAACGCCCATTTCGAAAACATCACTGGCACCGGAAACTTCGGTTATTCTTTCCGAAAGCATACCGGCTGTGCAAGACTCAGCGGTAGCTATTTTCATTTCTTTGCTTTTTAATGTTTCAACCACCTTTTGTTGGAGGTTTTCAACATCTACACCATAAACGTGATTACCAAACAAATCCTTTATTTGCTGAACAATTGGAGCGCAAAGAGATTTTGCCACAGCATAACTTTCAGCCGAAGCGGTTACACGTATATCCACCTCACCGGTTTTAGCGTAGGTTGCAACTGTGGGATTGGAGCCATTAAGCAAATCTCCGCATATTTCAGCCGCAGCCGATTCACCAACACCAAAAATGCGTACATTGTGCGAAACAATAACGCTGTTGCTAAACTTTTTAAGCAATGGAACAACCTTGTTGTTAAACATGGGAACCAGCTCGGATGGTGGTCCGGGCAAAAGAATTACCGCACCGCTTGGAACCTCTAAAAATATACCGGGGGCTGTACCATGCTCATTAACAAGAATGGTAGAGCCTTTGAGTTTCATAGCTTGTTTTCTATTATTACTACTCATTCTTCTACCAGTAAGGGCAAAATACGACTCTATTCTTTTAAGGCTTTCCTCGTCCTCCTCCAAGGTAAGATTCAAAACCTTAGCAACAGTTTCCTTGGTAATATCATCATCTGTAGGGCCGAGACCACCGCTTAAAATAACAATATTGCTTCGCGATAACGAAACGGCTATTTGACGTTCCAAACGCTCTGCATTATCACCTACCACAGACTGGCTGAACAAATTAAAACCAAGCTCTGCTAACCTTTCTGATAAAAACTTAGCGTTTGTGTTTAAAATATCGCCAAGCAAAAGCTCGGTACCTACACAAATTATTTCAGCATTCATTTTTTACTACTCCTCTATTCAATAACCTCAAAAACAGTGTTTTCAACCGCCTGCTCAATAAGGGGTTCAAAATCAAACATAGCCTCCGCATTTTCGCATTGCTCTATCGTGGGGCGTGTGCGTGGATGCTTAGGGGTGAAGACTGTACAACAATCCTCATACGGCTCTATTGAAATTTCAAAGGTATCTATTTTTCTGGAAATTTCAACTATTTCATCCTTATCCATACCTATTAAAGGTCTAAAAACTGGCATATTAACAACAGCGTCGGTTGTAACAAGTGCCGGCAAGGTCTGACTTGCAACCTGACCCACACTCTCCCCTGTGATAAGTGCAAGACTTTTTGACCTTTTTGCCAGCCGCTCACTAATTCGCATCATCATACGACGCATAATAAGCGTAAAATATTCTTCGGGACAATTATCCGCTATTGTTTGCTGAAGCTCAGTAAATGGAACTATTCCCATACGGATTGGACCGCTATAGGCTGCCACTCTGCTGAGCAGCTTTTTAACCTTTTGCTCGGCTCTTAGACTGGTGTAAGGTGGGCTTGCAAAGTGAATTGCATTAAGCTCAATTCCTCTTTTAGCCATCATCCATGCGGCAACGGGGCTATCTATTCCACCGGAAATTAAAATTGTGGATTTACCTCCCGTTCCTACAGGCATACCGCCTGCGCCGTGAATCTGACCTGCACGTATAAATGCCCATTTATCTCTTATCTCCACCGTTACCACAATCTCGGGATTATGGACATCTACTTTAAGATGGTGATAGTTTTTAAGTAGTTCTCCACCAACCAAACGTGAAATTTCAGGAGAGGTAAGTGGAAATTTTTTATCGGCCCGCTTGGCCTCTACCTTGAATGTTTTTACACCCTGCATCGTGTTTTTAAGATATGGAACGCATTGTTTTATAATTTCATCCATATCTTTATTAACGGCGGCCGCACGGCAAAAAGCCGCTATGCCGAACACCTTTTTAATTTTCTGCAATGCTTCCTCAAAGGGATAATCTTCTTTATCGGGCTCAATTGTAATTGTAGACTGTGCACGTGTAATGTTAGTAGCACCCAGACCATTTATAGCTGTTTTAATGTTCTTTATAAGTGCGTTTTCAAAATTCATTCGGTTAAGACCCTTTAGGGCCAATTCACCGTTTTTTATAAGGATAATCTCTTTCATAATGTCTCCCTGATTATTTTGATTTTCTAAGGCAGAGTGCCGTTTTTAAAGCCTCTGCCAGCTTATCAATATCTAAAGCTTCGGTTTCACGGCTGAAGCTTAATCTTATGGCACTGTCTACCAATGCTTGACTAAGCCCCATTTCACGCAATACATAGCTTCCCTTTCCCTTGCTGCAGGCACTACCGCTTGAAACACAAATAGAATACCTTTCCAAATGATGTAATATAGTTTCGGAACGATAACCCGAAAAAGAAAAATTAAGTATGTACGGGCTACTGTTTTCGGCTGAATTTATAACCACATTTTCAAATTCTTTTAATTTTTCTATGCAGTAGTTTTTAATGTTTGAAACCTTATCGGCGGCTTTAGTTAAATCGGGCAAAGCCTTTACTGCGGCACCAAAAGCCGCTATTGCGGGCACCGCCTCTGTTCCCGAACGAAGCCCTTTTTCCTGACCTCCGCCCATTATAAACGCCGGCAATCTTACGCCCTTTTTAACAAACAGCGCTCCTGCGCCTTTTATTCCGTGGATTTTATGTGCACTTAGCGAAATTAAATCTGCACCAATTGAATTGGCATTGATTTTAATTTTTCCAAAAGCCTGCACACAATCTATATGAACTAAAGCGGGACTCCCCTTTTCTTTGCAGAAATTTTTGATTTTTTCCACCGGAAGAATTGACCCTACTTCATTATTAACATACATAACTGATACTAAAACCGTATCCTTACGAATGGCATTTTTAATATCCGACTCCAAAATCAAACCGCCGGAATTCGGAGCGATTCTTGTTACCTCGTACCCCTCTTTTTCCAAAGCGTTTATAGGCTCTAAAACCGAAGGATGTTCAATAGTTGTTGTTACAATGTGTTTACCACTACGGCAAAGCAGTTTAGCCGCTCCTAGAATTGCAGTGTTATTGCTCTCGCTTCCGCAGGAAGTAAAATATATTTCATCATCACGACAAAAAAGAGCTTTAGCCAAAATCTCTCTAGCCTTTGTGACCTCATCCTCGGCTATCATTCCAAACTCATAAAGTGATGAAGGATTGCCATAGCTTTTTTCCATAGCATTAACCGCCGCCGCCACAGCCTCCTTGCAGGGTTTGGTGGTGGCGCTGTTATCAAGATAAATTAGACGTTCCAAGCGCATACCTCTTCATAATACAAATATTCTATTTTAGTATATCATAAACAGATAAAATAAACAAGATTTAATTTAGAAAAAATATAATTTTTTTAACATTTTTGAACGCAAAACAGCAGTCCCCGCCTACTTAAAAGCAAGAACTGCTGTTTTGTTATAGTTTTCCGTAAATTATCAATCTTTTGTCTTTTGGGTTTTAAGCCAAGTTTTCATCACTAATTTTACAGGAAGTATTTTGTTTATTACATATAGTAACTTATTTTGTTTGCCTACAATAGATAACATCCTACCTTTTTTCATTGCTTTAAGACCCTGTTTGACAACCCTTTCGGGTGACTGCAAAAAGGTATATTTTGTAACAGCCTTAGGGTTTTTGGTATCGGTTGCGGTTGCAAAAAAAGCGGTATCTACCCACCCCGGGCAAAGGGCGGTTACAGATATTCCACGGGATTTCAGCTCTATATAAAGTGCTCTGGAATAGTTAAGCACAAACACCTTGCTTGCGGCGTAAACAGCCATTAAAGGTAGCGGCTGAAATGAAGAGATTGAGCATATCTGAAGTATTTTGGCACCACGCTTCATAAAGGGTAAGACTATGTTGGTAACGCCCACCAACGCACGACAGTTTAAATCTATCATACCAAGTGCTGCAGAATTTTCAATATCGGCATAGCTTCCAAACTTACCATATCCTGCGCAGTTTATCAACACTCCTACATCTTTTTGTTCGGCTTTAAGCATATCTGAAATAATGTTAAGGCTATTTAATTCGGTTAAATCCAGCGAAATGGCTCTTAACGGAATGTTTGTTTTTCCTTTAAGCTCAACCAAAAGAGTCTCTCTGCGTGCGATAGCCCAAATTTCATCAATCCCGTCGGTATAGTTTTCAAGCTGCTTTACAAGCTCTGCTCCTATTCCTGAAGATGCTCCCGTAATAATTGCAATAGACATTTTTATACCTCTATCTTAATTTTTAAAACATTTTATCATATTTTTTTCATCTTTTCAACTGTGATAGTTCTTTTTAATGAATTTTGGCATAGATTTTAATAACAAAACAAAAAATGAGGGACTGATATGACAATGAATTTATATACACCTGAGGGAAGACTTATAAACACTCCTGAAAACCGTAAATGGCTGGCATCGCCCCTTGCCCTTACCGAGGCTAAATCTAAAGAAATTATACTTGAAGCCACCGCCTTAATGTGCGATTCGGAACACAATCTTACGGTAGATTTAGGCTGTATGAAAGGCATTATTAAAAGAAATGATGGTGCTCTTGGAATTGAGGAGGGCAGGATTCGTGATATAGCTCTCATTTCAAGAGTTGGCAAGCCTTTGAGCTTTACCGTTGAGCAAATCAAAACAGATGCTTCGGGCAAATTCTACGCCGAGCTTTCACGAAAAAAGGCTCAACAAAAATGCATAGATGAATATTTGAACCTTAAATCTCCAGGCTCGGTAATTGATGCAAAAATAACACATCTTGAAAGCTTTGGTGCCTTTTGCGATATTGGATGCGGTATTATTGCACTCCTGCCAATAGACGCTATTTCGGTTTCGAGAATCTCACATCCTTCCGACCGATTTAGCGTTGGCGATAACATAAAAGCCATAATAAAATCCATTGATGACTCATCAAGATTCACCCTTTCACACAAGGAGCTGCTCGGCACTTGGGAAGAAAATGTAGCCCTTTTTAGAGAGGGACAAACGGTAACGGGAATAATCCGCTCTGTGGAAAATTACGGTGTTTTTGTAGAGCTTGCCCCAAACCTTGCCGGTCTTGCCGAACCCAAAGCAGGGGCACAAGCAGGTATGCTGGCCAGCGTTTACATAAAAAGCATTATTCCGGAAAAAATGAAGGTTAAACTGATTATTATCGACACCTTTGAGGGAGATAATACAAATCCTTTAAAATATTATCCTACCGAGGAAAAAATAAGCAAGTGGTATTATTCTCCATTAGCTTCTGTTAAAAACATTTATACCGACTTTTTAAATCAATAAAAAATTCTTCTCGACATCCTGTTTTGACAGAATCTTCGGCAAGAGTAGCTTATAATTATATGAAACAAGATACTTTTTTTGCCGAAAGGATGACCATTTTGAAAGAGACGACCACCACAGAGCTTATAAAAGAAAAGACCTTAAAAAATGATACTACCGTCGGTCTGCTTTTACATATAGCAACCGCAATTTGTGCATTTTTGTTTTCAAACGCCCCTATAATGAAAAATCTTTTGCCGTTTGGAGCAGCCTTTACAAGCGGTGTTAAAAGAAAATACCTATCTGCCGCCTCCGCAGGGGCGGCAATAGGCTATTTATTTAATCTTTCGGGCGGAGGCTTTGTGTACATAGCATCGGTTTTTGCCATTACCACCGTAAGAATTATATTAGGTAATGAAAAGTTTAGTAATTCGCCTGTTTTTTCGGGTTGTCTTGCCTTTGCTGCAGCGGGAATCATACGCCTTGCCGTCAGCAGCTCTTACGGCGGAAATATAACAATGGTTATCACCGAGGCGGCTCTGGCGAGCAGTACCGCCTACTTTGTAGCGATTGTTTTTAAAATATCTCCAACCGAAAAAAGCGGGACAGATATTAAAGAGACCACCGCATTATCTTTTTTTGCCGCTGTACTGCTATTATCACTTTCAAAATATGGTATTTTGGAGCTTTCAATAGGCAGAATTCTAGCCGTTTCAGTAATTCTTGCAACCGCAAGGTATGGACAAGCCTCCTACGGAGCGGTAAGCGGCTCTATAATAAGCTTTGTTCTGGCAATCGCCGGAAATGATTATTTTGTAGGTTCGGTAACCTTCGCCTTTTCAGGACTGATATGTGGAATTTTTTCTGCCTTAGGGTCTATAGGTATGATAGCGGCATACCTTGCAACCACCTTGATTTCCACCTTTATAATAGGCGAAAACGGACTCATTTCAGTAATGTTTTTTGAGGCGGTAATCGGTTCGGGGGCTTTTTTGTTGCTTCCTAAAAAATTAGTAGGCTACATAGGTGGACTACTCTCCCCTACAACCCAAATTTCAAAACTGGATAGCGTTAAAGGCGCACTTATTATGCGGCTTGAATTTGCAAGCGGCGCTTTAAAGGATGTATACGAGACGGTTGAGGATGTTGCAAAAAAGCTTGGCAAAATCAATTCCCCTGATTTTGACTACACTCTTAATAAAGTCGAGGACGAGGTGTGCGGAGGATGCAGTCTTAGGCGACATTGCTGGGAAACTGCAAAAGAAATTACCGCAACCGATGCACTTGCCACTTGGAACAGACTTAAACGTCCATCAGCTGAAAGGGATGAAAAGGACGAAGAATCCAACTTTAAATGCCTTAGAATGAATAAGTTTGAAAATGCTTTGAAAAAGCATTGCTCAGAGTATGAAAGTAAAAGATCAGCAGAGCTCAGGCTTAGAGAGGTAAGAAATGTAATAAATGATCAGTTTGACGGAATATCCCGAATGCTGAGTGACCTTTCAAACGAATTTAAATATGATGTCTGCCACGATAACAAGGCGGCAGAGAATATTATTTTATCGCTTAAAAACATAGGTTACCACGCTGTAAACTGCATTGCCGCCAAGGACAAATTTGGCCGAATTTCAGCAGATATTCACATTAAAGGTGTAACCGACATACCCGTTAACAAAATGACAATACTAAAGCACCTTTCACTTGCTGTAGGCAGGGATTTTGATACCCCAATGGTTAGCACCACAGGTGATGAAGCCTTTATATTTATAACCGAACGTCCTAATTTTAAAATAGAAATAGGACTTTCGCAAATCCCCGAAGAGCAGGGAAAGCTTTGTGGAGACTCTGCAAAGTATTTTAGTGATGGACGGGGCAGATTTATACTGCTTATCTCCGATGGAATGGGAACGGGAGGCCGTGCGGCTGTGGACTCGGCAATGGTATCGGGACTTTTTAGCAGAATGCTACGTAGCGGGTTTGGTTACGACTGTTCGCTTAAAATCATAAACTCATCTATGATATTTAAATCCACCGATGAATCGCTTGCCACTATTGATATAGCCACTATTGACCTTTTCAGCGGAGAGTGTGAGCTTTTAAAAGCCGGAGCGGCGCCCACCTTTATTAAAAGGAGTGCCGGTGTAGGAAAGGCCGAAAGCCGCTCACTTCCCCCCGGAATATTACGCAATATAAGCTTTGATAAAGCAACGGTAAATTTAAGAGCAGAAGACATTATTGTAATGGTTTCGGATGGCGTTATTACCGAGGGTAGTGAGTGGATAAGCAATATAATTAACCAGTGGAGCATTGGCTCGGCACAACAGTTGGCTGATGAAATAGCCTTTGCCGCACGCCGCCGCAGAAGCGACGGTCACAACGATGACATTACCGTTATGGTAG
The DNA here is from genome assembly GCA_017397065.1 of Clostridia bacterium. The sequence continues at coordinate 40,398 of JAFQKE010000024.1, read as the reverse complement.
GCATTTTAAAGAAGAATTATTAGTGTATATAGTAATAAATTGTAGTTTGAAACGTGTGACGTTTCATCCAATTCCGAATAGGTTTTATTCGTTTGGCTAAATCTCGTTCCGCGGCCGGAAAGATACAGATAAATTGTGGTTTGAAGATGTGATTATATTTAACATCTGTAGGGGCAGGCGGTACGGCTTCGCCCAAACCCCTTTGCCACCTTGTGGCATTTCCCCTATGAGGGGAATTAGCCTCGACTGCCCGAAAAAAATTGTATAATTTAGCGTTTTTCACCTCATCCACCGCTGATGCGGTCCCCCATCCCCATCAAGGGGAAGGCTAATAAACCACAGTTTTTCGGTGACTTTGATCTACTGCAAAAATGCATAAAAAATCAAGTAAAAGTACAAAAAAGGATAACCCCGAAAAAACGAGGTTATCCTTTTTTATGCGGTTGATTTGGGAGGAGACCGCAGTCAAAAACTTATTTTAGTTTGCAGGGGTATAAAGTGTTGCGCGGGTTTCATCAGAAATCCATGCCTCTTTAATAGCGGTGGCATCGGCAGTAAAGCCTTCTACATTACCGTCAAGGAAGTTTTTAACATAGGTCTGGTCACTTACGGTTTGGTCATCTGTAGCGGTAGAAGTTAATATAGTCTGCATTACCGCAAATACGCTTGCTGACTGTACATCACCATAATAAACCTTGGTGTCGCCGTTTGCATTTTTAAAGGTAATGTATGAGCGAACATAATAGGTTGTGTCATATTTAGTATAATCGGTAGTGCCATCGCTCAGTCCACCTATATTATTAAGTGCAACGGTGTACTGTGTTGAACGGCTCTCGCCATCGTCAAGATTTGCATAATTTACATAATCAAAGACAACGTTTTTATTTGTCTCCTTGTTGTAGGCAACGCCTTTGAATACCTTTGTACCGTCTACTGTGGTGTAGGCTTTATTACCTTCATAGTAATTGAGGTTTGCGTTTGCTTCGCTAACCATCATACCGTATTCGGCAACAGAATATCCATCCTCGGTGTGAGCTCTTATAATGTGCTCGGGAATCTGGAACTTAAAGCGGAGTGCCTGCTTAGCATCACCATTCTCCCCTGCTTGACGGATAGAAACACCAACATAGGAGTTCAAGGTATTCGATACATCCATATCAGCGGGAAGGGTGAACTTGCCAAGACCTGTAAGTCCCTCGGGTGCAGTGTAAGGCAGTACAAAAGCACGGGTACCGTAATCGGAAACAACAATTTCTTTAACACTATCCTGAGTTACTAAATATTGATTCTGATCCTGATACATATATGCCATTGCAATAGCTGAAGTGGTGGGCATAAGTACAACCTCAGGCTGTATTTTGCTATACAATTCATCAATGGGGCCGCCAAAGCTTATGCCGTGATGAACCGCCTGAACAAAGGTTGATTTAAGCTCGTCGTTAGGATATTTTTCAAGAACTTTTTCTGCTTCATAACCGTTAATATCTCCGGTTAAGAACATTGTCTGGTCTTCGCCTTCATCTGCAAAAGAAATTTTATATAGTGTACAAATACCGTTATGGTCATTATAGCTTGAGCCAAGTACTGTTGGGAAAAGATCCTCTAAAGTAAACATAACATCTACAACAGCGTTACGAATGTTGTATTTGTAACCGCTATGACAGGTAGATATTTTGGTATCGGGCATAAGTGTCTGAATACTGAGGAACATAGGAGCAATGCTTCCGCAAGTCATTGTATGATCAAAAGTGCTCTTACTTAAAACACACTGTTCCATAGTTGGAAAGCTTAAAATAACCTGTTCTAATGCTACCTCGTCATAATACTTTTCAACAAAGGCTGTAAGTCCGCCAATGTGGTCTTCGTGTCCATGTGTAATAAGCCATGCGGCAATTACGGGTTTTTCCTCTGAAGAATATTCTTTAAGTGTATTGAAAATGCAATCTGCATTGCTATATGCCGGCATACCACCATCAACTACAATGAAACTGCCATCAGCAAGACGAACTGCGTATACCATACCAGTTCCACCGTTAATTGAAGTATCATGGTCAATTTGGATAAATGCAGGCTCATAACCCTTATCGGTATACACATTATCTTCGGCACGGAGAGGTAAAGTATTAGTTACCTGCTCTGCAACAAGCATTGTGCTGTTATAGGGATTATAGGTTACATTAACAGTTACATTACCCTTGGTATAAATAGCAAATTCATTGTCACCATATGCGTTGGTTGCATATTCTGCAAAGCCTTCAGTTGCAAGGGTAGTGAGATAACCTTCATAATCGGTTGCTGCAACCTCATTATAAAGGGTTGTGCTTGTTTTATAGCTTTCATAGGTACCAACAGCGGTTTTGCCGCTGAGTGCAGGAGCGGTGTATTCTGCCTCTGCTTCACTTTCATCCAATGCAACAAGCATAAAATCATCAAAATAAACATTAGCAACATCTAACGATACAACAAATGCCAAAGTATCGCTAACGCTTGCTGAATCAAAGTATAAAACCTTATCATACCAAACACCGGCCTGCTGATTAGTTACCTTTCTTGCGAAGTAATCAAGAGTACGCTCGCCAAGTGAATCAAAGTATATTTCAAAATAATCGCCCGACATTTTACTTGCATGTAAATATCCACGATTTTCCACATGGCTTACTGCAAATTTTGCATCGCTATATTTATAATTCCAAATACCACAACTGCTTAAAACGGTCTTTCTAACAGTACCATCAGAATTTTTCATAGAGTCGGTAATATATGAGAATTTAAGCATATATTTGGTATTAGGCTCTAATCCGCCAAGCTTAATCATATTAAACTGCGACTGAGGTGTAATTTTTATAGAGGTATCGCCCTCTTTAATATAATCGGTATCGGCAGTATTTTCAGATATAACATGCCAGGAATTTTGAGATTGGCCTGAAGTGGTATTAACCGCATTATAAGAATAGCGTTCCCACTGTGAAGCATCTTCAAAATCAAGAACAACCGGTTCTTCAGGCTCTACAGGGGGATTAGAGGTATCAAAAAGCTTGAAATCTTTCAAATAAATATTTTCAACCTTTGCACAAAGAACGGTTGCATACTTATCGTAATCACCTGTATTAAAGGTAATGGTATAAGTATTCCACTCGCCGGCTTTTGCGGCTTTTGTGGTAGCACTTGTATCCCAATTTGTTGTTGACTGTGAATAATCGGTATTCCAAATATAATAACCGTTGTGTGATACATATTCCTTAACACCGTTAGCGGCGTCGATGCTCCAAGCTATTTTAGCATCAGGATAATCGGGATTGAATAACACCATATCCTGGAAGATATAACCGGCAGATGCTAAACTTTCAGCATAATATTTAAAAGAAAAAGTATATTCTGTGTTTTTCTTTAAATTTGGCAAGTAAGCAGCCACACGATGATTAAGAGCGAAAAATTTAAGCGCATTAGCAGTAGTTTCTGTTCCAACAGTAACAGATGAATTGCTAATGGTAGCCCAAGTACTAGTTAAGGGAGTTTCGATGCTTTGCGTAGATTCACCAAACAACATCCAGTTTTCAGGGCCATTAAAATACTCTTCGGGGGGAACGATTTTTTCGGCAAGTGAGAAATCATCCAGATATAAATACTCAACCTGAGATTTAAGCACCAAAGCAAATTCACTAAAATCTGCAGTATTGAATTCTAAGGTTACCTTATGCCATTCGCCGACGGTAGTAACAAGTGGACTAGTACCATTAGCAGGATGGTATTTTGTATTTTCCTTAGTTGTACCGTCAGTAGAAGTATACGAAACATTATCTGCCCAATAACTTAAAACGCCGGGGTTGCTATAAAAGAAGCCTGCGTTTTCCACATCGGTTGTGCTAAGGGACAGAGGGTTAAATGCGTATTCTAAATCACCGTACAATGCGGTAGTATAATAAGAAAATGAAAGCTGGTAATCAGTATTTGCCTTTAGATTTGAAGGAAGATATATGGCAGAATACCTAAGTCTGGAGCGCATATATAAGGATTTATCACCCTCCAGAACATAGGATGTTTTGTTCTGAATATCAGGATAGCCACCGGCACTCTTTTGCAAAATTTTATCCGTCTGGCTAAGCGACGTAGTACCATCAGCATAAAGCATCCAGTTATCGGGATTTTCAAAATATTCACCTATATCAATAGGCTTTTCTTCCAATGAAAAATCATCCAAATACAAATACTCAACTTGAGATTTAAACACCAAAGCAAATTCACTAAAATCTGCTGTATTGAATTCAAAGGTTACTTCGTGCCATTCGCCGGCGGTAGTAATTAAAGGACTAACACAGTTAGCAGGATGGTATTTTATATTTTCCTTAGTTATACCATCGGTAGAGGTATAAGAAACATTATCAGTCCAATAGGTTAAAACACCGGGGTTGCTATAAAAGAAGCCTGCATTTTCCACATCGGTTGTGCTAAGGGAAATGGGGTTAAATGCATATTCTAAATCACCATATAATGCGGTAGCATAATAAGAAAATGAAAGTACATAATCAGTATTTGCCTTTAAATCAGAAGGTAGATATATGGCAGAATACTTAGTTCTGGTGCGCATATATAAAGACTGATCGCCCTCCAAAACAATATTTGATTTATTTTGGATATCCGGCCAACCGCCAGCGCTCTTTTCCAAAATTAAATCTGTTTGGCTTAGCGACTGGGCACCACTGTTATAGATAATCCAGTTATCAGGATTCTCAAAGTATTCGCCTACTGAATCTGACGTCGCTGTTGCGGCAGCAGATATGGTAAAAGCACAAGTAAGATTACTTATTACCATTAAAACTGCCAAAAGAATTGCAATTGATTTTTTCATAAACATTCCTCCTAATATTTATATATAATGTATTGACATACATTTATACCGAATTTGTTTTCGCATAAATATGTTTGTTTTTTGTAACTATTTTTCAAAAAATTCTGACACGGAATATGCGTTTGTGCAAGCACGTCTTCCTCTTTTATCGGTAACGGTTACTCTGAAATATTTATCTTCAGGATTAATTTTAAAAGAAAGCTCTGTAACCGTACTATCAGCATCAGTCTTTTCTGCCAATGCAAAACGGGCTCGGCGGGTAGCATAAGTTGCCAAAATGCAATCTGCAGGCGAAGTTGTAATATGAACTTTATCATCCTCAACATAAAATTCATATATTTCAGGCCCTTCGGAAGCGTAAAAATTACCTTTTAATAAAGCGTTGGTTATGGTTCTGTATTCCAGTTTATCTGCTTTAATTACCGTAAAAGCCCATCCAGAATCACATCTTCTGGCAATGTCCGGCTCTTTGTTGTGATTATCATCAGCACCAATACAATATATCATATTTCCTGATTGCAAAAAGTCATCATAAACTCTTGGATTGTATTCCTCATAAGCGTAAGCCAAACATCCGCCATTAAACATTTCCATAGCATGCATGCCCTTATAACCTATATAATCGGGATAAAATTCCTTCGACCATGTTGGATGATTATATGTAACAAAAAAGCCCTTTTCTCTGCCTATTTGCATCATTTTGCTAATACATTCCGGTGTGTAACTGCGAACAAAATCGGGTTCGTTTTCATCAAATTTAACAAGATGCTTATTTTTTAAAGCATTTCCGCCAAGATACCGCCCTGCTTCCCTATGCCAACAGGGCTGAATAATGTTTTCGGGCTCTATACCTATAAAACAAATATGGCAGACTTTTACTTCTTCAAAGGATGCATCAGGTTTATTTTCATTTACTTCAAGCTCAAATCCGTGCAATGCCAAAAAATCATCATCTGTTAATTCATCATGGGGGATTAAAATACCATGATCGGTATAAGCTACAATAGAATACCCCTTAGATTTATAAATACTTTTAATTTCCTCAGGCGTTTTTTGACCGTCAGAAAAAGTAGAATGACAATGCAAATTAGCTTTATAAAAGTTTCCGTCTTTGGGAAGTAAATACCTTTTCATATTTGTTTTCTCCAGAATAATTTAATTGTCATTCTTCACGAATTACTAGCTTATATCATAATTATATTTTGTTGACAATTTTATTTCAATATGGTATTCTATAATAAAACGGCGGTATTCTTTACTATTTACGACTAAAAAGGAAGTGATTTTGTGAAGGATGTAATTCTAAATTCTGACTCTTACCATTTTTATATTTTAAAAACAAACCGCACGTATGAAGTTGATTATTTAAACGAACCTCGTAAAACATTTGAAATTTATTATATGCAGGAGGAAGGTATAGCGGAATACACATCGGTGCATGGCGATAAATTAACCTTACGTCCCGGGCAAATGCTTTATATTCCTCCCGATACTGAATATAGGTTGGTTGTTCACAATAATGCGGGCAAAATATGCTACGGACGTATTCTATGCTTTCGTTTCTTTCCCGACGTCGGCCATCATGATTTTCCGCCACAAATTATTAAGCTTAACAATACATTATTAGAGTTTTTAAATCAAGTACCTGAGCGTTCAACTAACGTAAACTGTTTTTTCCTTTTTAAAACCTATCAGTTTTTAAATGAATTGTTGCTGCATTTAAAAAAATCAAACGAAAAATACATCAAAATACTACAACCGGCACTGGATTATATGAACGCACATGATCAATACACCATACCGCAACTTGCTAATCTATGTAATATAAGCGAATCTTATTTATACATATTATTTAAAAAAGCTTTGGGAATTACGCCAATACAAATGAAACACAAGCTGCAATCCTCCAAAGCTGACCTTTTGCTAAAAACTACTGACCTTTCGATTGATGAAATAGCAGAAAGAGTTGGATATTCTTCAGCATCGCATTTTCGTAAAGTCTTCCATAGTAGATTTAATGACTCGCCAAAAGAAATACGCAAGAAAAACCGATCGGAAAATAACTATAAAAATAACTAAACCATAAACAAAACCGCTTTGAGTTTTCAGTTTAACTCAAAGCGGTTTTTATTTTACGACTCATCTTGGAGGAGAAGCCGTTTGGAAAAATACGTTTTAGTTTGCGGGGGTATAAAGTGATGCACGGGTAGAATCTGCAATCCAAGCGGCTTTAATAGCGGCGGCATCAGCTATAAAGCCTTCTACCTTACCATCAAGGAAGTTTTTAACATATGCTTTATCACTTGTGGTCTGGTCATCTGTAGCGGTTGACTTAAGTATTGTCTGCATCACCGCAAATATACTTGCCGACTGTACATCGCCATAATAAACCTTAGTATCTCCGTTTGCGTTTTTAAAGGTGATGTAAGAACGAACATAGTAGGTTGTATCATACTTGGTATAATCGGTAGTACCATCGCTCAGCCCACCTATATTATTAAGGGCTACGGTGTACTGTGTGGAACGGCTTTCGCCATCATCAAGGTTTACATAATTTACATAATCAAAAACAACGTTTTTATTTGTCTCCTTGTTGTAGGCAACGCCCTTAAATACCTTTTTGCCGTCTACTGTGGTATAGGCTTTATTTCCCTCATAATAATTGAGATTTGCGTTTGCTTCGCTAACTATCATACCGTATTCGGCAACAGAATATTCATCCTCGGTATGAGCTCTTATGATATGTTCGGGAATCTGGAATTTAAATCGAAGTGCCTGTTTTGCGGTGGTACCATTCTCCCCTGCCTGACGGATTGAAACGCCAACAAAGCTGTTAACTGTATTGAGTTCGTCCATACCAGCAGGAAGTGTAAATTTACCCATTCCGGTAAGTCCCTCAGGAGCAGTATAAGGAAGTGCGAAAACTCTGGTACCATAATCAGAGCAAACAATCTCTTTAACGCTATCCTCATTTATAAAATATCTGTTCTGTGGTTGATAAAGAACATTGTTAACACGATTACCCGATGCAGGCCACAACGCAACCTCGGGAGCCATTTTGCTGTAAAGTTCATAAGAACCATATGCAATACCGTGATGAATTACCTGTACAAAGGTGGATTTGAGCTCGGTGTCCGCATATTTTTTAAGCAAGCCTGTGCATTGTTCATTTGCACTGTCACCCACAATAAGTAGAGTTTGGTCTACATTTTCATCGGTAAAGGAAATTTTAAAGGTTGTAGAGGTATTATTAGCATCCGAAAGCGTGTAACCAAGCACTTTGGGGAAATTATCCTCCAAAGTATACATTATATCTATAACCGCATTACGAATGTGATATTTATAACCGCTGTGACAGGTAGAAATTTTTATATCGGGATTGAGTTTAAGGCAGATATCTAAAAATTCAAATCCGGTATAACCTACCAAAGAATCGTTTTTGCCATAAACATTCTGCTCATAGGTGGGGAAGTTATAAACAACCTGCTCAAGGTTAATCTGTGAGCCATAACGCTCTATGAAACTTGAAAATCCGCTTATATGGTCACTGTGGCAATGCGTTAAAAGCCAAGCGGCAATTTGAATTTTACCCTCAGGAGTATACTGACGAAGTAATTTGTAAAGCCTATTTGCGTTATCAAAGTAGGTCTCGGCGTGACCACCATCGACAATAATAAAGCTGCCGTCGGCAAGGCGGATAATGTAGCTCATACCTATGCCGCCACCCGTTACATTATTATGGTCAAGTTGAATAATAAGGGGCTCATAGCCTTTATCGTCATAAACATTTTGCTCTGCCGAAGTGGGTAAGGTGTCGGTTACCTGCTCGGCAATTAAAATCGTACTGTTTGCCGGAGTATAGGTTACGTTAACGGTAGTGTTACCCTTAACATAAGTTGCAAACTTATTATTACCAAAGGCATTTGTAGAATATTCTGCAAAGTTTGCGTTTGCAAGGGTAGTTTTGTAGGCGCTGAAATCAGCTTCGGTTACGCCCTCATAAAGAGTGGTTGTAGCCTTTTCGGTATCATAACTGCCGGTTGCAGTTTTGCCCTCTAAAGCAGGTGCATAATACTCTTGAGCGGTAGTATCATCTTTAATTTCTACAAGTTTAAAATCATCTAAATATGTATTTTGGCAATTACCATAAACAACAAAAGCCAATGTGTCACTCACGCTACCAGAATTGAAGTATAATACTGTATCATACCAAGTGTTGGCAACCTCGGCTAGACCATTTGCTCCGCCATCATTTATTCTTCGAATAGAATAATTTGTATAATAAGGCGTACCTACGCCATCATCATCCATTATGGTGAACATATTAGTGCCTATATAATGCAAATATCCTGAAGGCTTCCAAGAGGGACTGTTAACAGTTCCGTTTAAATTGGCACCCTCCGCAGCATAATTGAAAACACCATATCTATTTAATATAATTTTTTGTGTTGCACCGGTGCTGGATTTCATTTCGTTGGTTGCGTAAGAAAAGCTAAGTGCATACTTGGTGTTGGGCTTCAGTCCGGTGAGCTTATAATCATACCAACGGGTTTGTGGGTTAAATACAATAGAAGATTCACCCTCCTTAATAAGCTCAGGTTTTGCTATGTTGGTCTTTATTGTAACATAACTTTCAGGGGAAACGTAACCTGCATATCCTTCAATCTGCTTGGATCCGTTACCACCCTTACCCCATTTAGTTATATCCTCAAAATTCATTTCTATTGGCTCCTCTTCAACATCACCTTCTTCAGGCTCATTGCAGGTAAGTGAAATATCATCAATATAGCAACCATCTTTATGTCCTGCAAAATTAATCCAAAGTGTAATATCTGTATTATCACCTGTATTAAAAGTAAGTTCTGTTTTTTCCCATCTGCCTGTACAATACAAGCCTGTTTTCTTTGCCATAATACGACTATCGTCTGATGATATTGTACCCGATTCATTAGAAACTGTTACATTTTTAGGTAGCACAAATACACGCTCAAGTTGTCTGGTTATATCTGATGTATCAGTATGCTCAACATCCATATACGAATAGAAAGTTACTGTATAATCGGTATTCTCTTGAAGGCCCGTAAAATTTCGTCCCGCAAAAGAATAACGGGAATTTAAATAAAAAGAATTTAAGCCGCTTCTGGCTCTAGAGGTTACTACTCTTACTGTTTGCCAAGTTAAAGGATATGGGGATGCCAATGCCCAATCGCCATTTGAGGCAGAATTATCATAACCGCCGTCTTTATGTGTTACAACCTTATAATCATTTGTATATTTTTCAGCGCCATCTGTAACACCAATGCTGTTGTTTTCAAACATAGCTTTATATTTTTCGGTATCGTCAGCATTATAAGTATAGCTTAAGGTAGGGTTCTGACTTACAAGCTTGCCTCCCTTGTACCAACCTAAGAATTTATTGTTACCAAAAGGTTTTGCGGTAAAGGTTGCTTCGCCGCCCACAACTTCTGCACCGTTAATAGGCTCAACTGTACCAAGGTCGTAGTTATTTGCCTCAGCGGTAGCAATAACAACGTCTTTGGGTGTTGCTGTCATTTCAATTCCACCAACGGAAAGAGTCTTTTCAGAAGTATTATCTGTAACCGCTTCAACAGAAAAGGCCAAACGAATGTTAGCAACGTGGTAATCGTCATTACCGGTTGTAAAGGTATGCACAATTTTCACCCATTCGCCCTGATTATTTGGTGCAATAAGCGAACCTGAAAAACTAGCCATAGAAGATGGTTTGTTGCGAAGCTCCAAATTATTGGTAGCATCTTTTATAAGATGATTAACATCCAAACGACTTAAACGAGTGGCACCATTGTTATAATCATAAGAATAAATATTCTGACCCTCTTGTGGGGTGCGATTCATTTTATAGTTGCCATTTAAATCAACATAAATAGGCTCATACATATAATATCTAAAGGATTTTACGCCGTTATTTTTAATCCAGAAGCTTATTTTGTAATCGGTATTTTTTTGAAGCTTTACGGTATAATGATTGTACAAAACGGTCATTCCGCTTGCTACCGCAGTATTTCTATTAAAGGTTACTATGTTAAAATCTTCGCCTTCCGGAAGGTTATCTGCGGTTCCCTCCTCAAAATCTAGGTTGTAGGACGAACCGTCCGCCACCCAATTTGTAGCGGTATTCGCCTCTAAGTCGGTTGTTTTAAAATTGCCGTTTGTGAGCAAATTAACCGACTCTGCAATTGCAGTAAAAGTAAATGTAGAACTAATACTGCTTACTACCATAATTAATGATAATAAACTTGCTAATAACTTTCTCATAACCATTCTCCTCTAAAATTTATTTAAACCACAAAGCGGCTAAGCGCCTTGCAAAAAACAAAAAACTATGCTATAATTTTTTAAAAACTTTTATATTATGTATTACTGGTTTTTTATTGCTCTTACAAAAGGAGTAATATCTACATCGCCGTGCAAAGCCTCATAATCATCACCCAAATAGCAAGCGAAGGTGGAAATATGCAAAAAACCTTTGCCCATATAATATGCTACATCGGCGTTCATTTTTTTAATATCAACCTTGAATTTTTTTGGCGGCTTTTTCCATTCGGAATAAAGTGAATTATCATACCAATATTCCAATACTCTTGAATTTTTGGTTCCAAAAAACTCAAGCAACGGTAATAGCATTTCCTGCTCTCGCTTTATTAACCGAGCTGCGTCTTCGCCCTTGGCTGTATACTTTTCAAATGGGGCATACTCTAAAAATATTCCATCCTGTGGCTTTATATTGGTTGGTGGAGGTAGTGTTTCACAATAAGCCAGATATGCTATTTTAGCCAAAGGATGTTTTTCCCTTATTTTTTTTAAAATTGCGTTAAGCACTATTGTTTGCTGGTCGGACGGAGTGTATTTTTGGCACATTGGACAGTTGCAATATGTGTTTTTTCCATCATCCATCCAAAAGAAAAAGTTGTTATTATTACCGTAAAGCAGGTCAGCAAGCTCTGCCCCACGCTTTGATACTATTTCAAGAGTTTTGGGGTTGGATACGCAAAAATTAAAATCGTTTGCCCTTTCTCCCTGCTCATTCATACGAAAAAGCTCGGGAGTTTCATTAAAGAGTTCACGTGGCAAAAGATAACTTGCTGCATGCAGTTCGTATTCAACATCAAGCCCTTTTGAGATTGCATAGTCCAATATTTTTTGAAAATCAGGGTCTTTTAGCTTTATAATTAATTCCTCTAGTGATTCAAATGCTTTTGCTCCACCTACAGGATGTATTCCCAGTACGGAAACATTTGCATCAGCCAAACGATTTATTTGTTTTATCCCAATCTCATCCGGATGAAGCAGCATAGAAGTTTTCACAAAAACATCTCCAAATCAAATATACATTTAAAAATCTATATTTTAAAACTACCACATTTATTTTAGCTTTTCAAGACAATATTATTTATAAAAAACACAATTTTCGGACACTTTTGTATCTTTTATTGGAGGTTGCAAAATTGAAAAATATTTTTAACAATTCGTTTCATAAATATAAATATTGTCATAATAAAGATATTCAATTCAACATAAATACTATTAATTCCCACGAATTGTCCCACGAATTGCGTTCGGTTGAAAAGGGACGAATCGTTGTTAATTGTCAAGGTAAAACAATAATTGCAAACGAAGGTGATTTATTTTACATACCCTTTGGACGTTATGCCGATATTAAGGTTTTTGCAGAACCAATTTGTCTGGGAACGGTTATGCGTTCAGCTTATATGCCCGAAGTAGATGTGCTGGGTTACCCACCTCAGATAATAAAAATGAGTGATGAATTTAAAAAGCTGTTTGATGATATACCTATTTTAGATCGATATGAGGAAAATGTTGACAGCAGCGTTATTTGGAAGGTATACAAGTTTTTAGATGTTTTTCAAAAAGAAGTTGTTAAATACACCGATAAACACAGTTTAAAAATTAAAAAAGCCCTTGCATTTATGAAAGAAAACAATAACTACACAATCAGTGAGCTTGCGGAATATTGTGAAATGAATGAAAGACGTTTCAGAGCTGCTTTTGGCAAAATTCTTTGTACTACACCGATTGAAATAAAGCAGAGAATTCAAGCAGTTAAAGCCGAAACACTACTTAGAACCACCGAGTTGTCGATTGAAGATGTTGCAAAAGAGGTGGGATTTTCCCCTAATCAGCTACGAAATGTAATGAAAAAAAGGTATTCTGCCTTGCCAAAAGATATAAGGAAAGCTGAAAAATAAAAAACGATAGCTTGTGCGAATTAAACACAAACTATCGTTTTTTAATATTATAGATTTTCGGAATAAAATTTTGCGAAAAGAAGCTCGCTGTTAAGGTCATAAGCCGATGATAACAGTTCTTTGCCTTTTTCTTTATTGCCCATATAAGCTTCTGCAAGACCCAATAGATAACCGAACTGTGCCCTCCTTAATTTTTCGGGAGAATCGGTAAAGGGAATAAAGAATGGAGTTGTGGCAAAATAGCCGTCATCCTTTGCCTTGAGGGCTGATTTCCAAAGGCGGTTATAGCGAGTGATAAGGTCTTGTCCTTTAAGCGGCTCGCCTAATTTGTTATAGCTAAGTGCCTGATACCAAGGTAACTCTTTAAAGTGCATATTGCTGAAGTATTCAATCTCGGTATCGGTGATGTAAAAATAAATTTCATCAGCCTTATTCTTTTGACCTAGCTTTTCTAAACAGATTGCCTCAAAATATCTTAGAGGAATCAGCTTGCAATGATTCCAAATACCGGCACCAAGATTTTGCGGAAGAACCTGAGCCTTTCTAAATAACTCAAGAGCTTTTTCAAAATCGTTTGCAACAAATTTTTCCTGTGCCAACATAAAGTTTGCAAAAATATACTGATCAGCAATGGCGTGCTCACCACCCTCACAGGGCACAAAGTTGTGATTTAAAAGCACATCCAAGGCTTTGCTTGGATTTTTAGCCTGATTGTAAGCCTTTGCAAGCTCGGTTAAAATATCATCACGTGTGATAATATTTCTCTTCGACTCCAAAAATGCCACCTTTTCACTCGGCTCTACAGATAACTTATCCATTAAAACTACAGTTTCATAAACAAGCTCTTCGCTTAAAGGATTAAGTGCAACGGCCCTCTTTATCATTTTTAGTGGCGAAATAGTTTCGCCACGATAATTAAACTTCAAAACTGCCAAATTGCGAATAACTGTGGAGTTATCGGGTTCACTCTTCAGCACTGCTTCATAACATTCTTCGGCCTTATCGATTTGACGTTTTGAATAATAAAGATTGCCCAAAAGTTCCTTTGCAAGTGTGCTGTTTTCAGCACTTTGCAAAGCTTTGAGTTCGCCCGGACGGAAAGAGAAGGTATCACCGATAGATGCCTTTTCGGCTGATTTTATGTAGACCTCGTCATCCTCACCCATAAGCTTTTTAATGTAGGCAAGAGTGAAATAGAACGGTGCAGTAACCTTATTAGGAATTGCCCTTAAAAGTGCATTGAGTAAAGCTTCGGCTCTTTTATATTCACCCATATCCACAAAATCAAGGGCTAAATCAATTGAGGTTTGAACGGGCGAACAATCCATTACCTCAAAGAAATCCGAAAGTTCATCCTCGGCGGCAAGAAAACGCATTAAATGGTCTAATTTATCGGCATCAAGTGCTTTTTTTATGAGTGTTTCTGCCTCATCGCCCATATTAAGGTACTTTAAGGCAATAACCCTCAAAGCCATCGCAAGGCGATTGTTAACGTTACGTGAAAGTGCGTTTTCGGTGTGTTCAAGTGCCTTTTCATAGTTCTTGTTATAAATATCCAAAAGGGCAATTCGGGTCATTGCGATATCATAAGTAATGCCGCTCCATGCAGCTTTGTAATAAAAATCATAAGCATCTTTTCGCTTGCCCATTGCCTCAAGAATAAGGCCGCAGATAAAATAAGCCTTGCCGCTTTCGGGATGAGCGTTTAAAAAAGTTAATTTTTCTATCGCCTTTTGAATGTAATCATAAGCGTTATCATAGTCACAAAGTCTATAACGATAATCAGCCATAGCAATCAGAGAGGGAATGTGATTGGGGTTACGGCGGAGTGCCTCAAGCCAATAGGCATCAGGATATATCGCAGGATCTCTATACTGTGCAACATGTACGCCGGCAAGGTAAAGCTCCTCTGCCGAAGCTAATTTTTCAGACGAAGGTGTATCCTCTATCGGGTCAGGCTTTTTAAAGTTATCCACTTTCTCCTCTGTATAAGAAATAATGGGTTTACCGTTTACTGTTACCTCGATTTTTATGTACTCACCTATTTTTCCAAGATTAAAACAGAGCGGTACTTTGGGATTGAGATTTGTGACTTCGGTGAAAATGAGATTATCGTTTTCAAAAACCTTAATATCGGCATTTTCAAAGTTTTTGGTAGACTGAATTTTAAGCTCTGATTTTTTATCGGTTCTTTCAATATTAACGGCGCCATTCAGGTTTGCAAAGCAAGGTGCACCTATTTTGCTTATTGGATACCAATACTGTGAGAATCTTTTTGTCTCATACGGTTCAATCCAAGCAAAATCAGGCTGATTGTCCGAATAGGAGCCTGCCATAAGCTCAGCGTACTGACCATCGGTATCGGTAAGGGCGTTTTCCCACGAGGTAGCAAGCTGTGAATAGGCCCACGTGAACATTTTTTTGCCGGGCGAAAGATGATGGTTTCCTATGTGAACGACACCTGCATCCTTAGCGTAATCGTAACCTCCAAAGAAATCATACTTGGATGCCGACGCAAAATAGGAGGTAGCTTGTCGGGTGTTTTTGTGCCAAGAAATATCTCTCTTCTCTTTCATAGGTATACCATTAAAGGTGCAGCTGCCCGCAATGGGATAGCTTGCTCTTGATTTTAAATAATGAAAATTAACATATGTTACGTCTTTGGGGAAGAAAATGCGATAATCCTCATTAACGGGAACTGCGGCATTCTCCCACCACAAAAAGGAGTGGCGAAGAGGCGTTCTGTTATAAAGCTTCATTCGGGTTTCAAAATACGCCGAATCGGGGCTAAGCACAATGCCCACCATACCTTTCATTCTATCGATAGGATCATGCTCGGAAAGCCAGCAAATGGCAGTGCCGTCCTTTTCGTATTCAATACTATAGTCACAAGGCATAAACCCGGAAGCTCTATGATGGAATGGCCAGTTGAATTCCACTCCACCCGAAACCCAAGAGCCCAAAACGCCGATAAGTGCAGGCTTTATGACGTGCTGTTTATAGAAAAAATCATATCCTGTTGTTTTGTCCTTAGCGGCATAAATTCTGCCACCAATTTCAGGAAGAATATAAAGCGAAAGATATTCATTTTCCATACGGATAACGGTATATTCTTTGTTTATTTTTTCATCTCTGTTAACCTTTAAAACTATTTTATTTGGGTACGGTCTGCCGCTTGAACGCTGATGCACACGGTTTTCTGCAAACATTGGCATTTGTTCTTTTTCAGGTTCGGGATAGGTTGGTATTACAAGTTTTTCAACCTCTGCAACTACCATTTTCATTAAAATCACACCTTCAGATTATTATATACTAATTTTAACACTTAAAGCAGATAGTTTAAAGCATAAAATATGCGAAAAATATACACGAATTTTTGTACTTTTTTGGACTTTAAATCTCAAGCAAAAAATGTTACAATATAAAAGCAAGGTTTTTAAAGGGGTGATATTATTTATATTGAGATACTCATAGAGCCTGCGTTTGAAGAGAGTTCTTGGGGAAAGGTTATTTTTGATGGGGTTTGCTCCGCTCTTACAAAAAAGAAGCTTAAATTCAAAAAAATATCAGACTGTGAACATCTTAAAGGAATTGATAATTCCCACTTTTTACTACTTATAGGCTCTGATACCGGATGGCTTAATTACGCTGTTTCACTCGCTAATAAGGAAAAAATTCACCCCGTTGTGTTGGGTCCTATACAAAAAGATTTGATTAAAGGAATATTCAGCTCGGTAACTTCTGATATCGGTCAGTCGATGTATTATTTAATAAATCATCTTAAAAAAAAGGGAAAAACAAAGCCGGCTCTGTACGGAATTAACCCCGCCTCCCTTTCCGATTCGGTAAGAAAGGCTACCTTTTTAAACTACGCTGAAAATATGGCCGGCGAAAACGATATTTACTATAACAACGGCTCTTTAAAAGGTTGCTTTGATGATTTTTATAAGTTTTACCATAATTATGACTGTGTTATCTGTGCCAATGATTACGCTGCAATATCCCTTACGAGAAATTTTAAAAAACTTAAAGCAACACCTCACAACTTACTTACGGTAAGCTATGGCAACACGCTCCTTTCACGTGGAATCGATGAGCTTATTACCATATCAATGTGTTATGAGGAATACGGAAAAGCAGCAGTTTCGATATGCGAAATACTTAGCAAAAATACCGCTTTGCTTTATTCCAACATTGCCGTTAAGTGGAAAATCGGTTACAGAGGTGACTTTATAAAAAATGAATTACCGGACGATTCCCACTTCTCAACCGATAATAAATCACAACGTGCAGATGAACTTTTTTATAGCGACAGCGAAATAAATGAGATGATACTAATTGAAAATATGCTCTCAATATGCGATGATACCGATTTAAAGCTTCTTGACTTTATTTTAGATGGGTATCCGTACGCAGTGGCAGCCGAAGCCTGCTTTATTTCACATAACACCGCAAAATACCGCATAAAAAAGCTTATGGATGCTTGCAAGCTTTCAAACAAAAAAGCTTTTTTAGAACTTTTGAAAAAGTATAAATAAGATAAACCTGCCAAGGAAATGCAAAATCCTTAGCAGGTTTATTTTTAGTTGTTTATAAAAAAATCTTTTTTAAGGTGCTCTTTTAAGGTTTGGTCATTTAAGGTTTCCTCGAAAGCAACCTCATCATTTATAAACTCTTTATATTCATTGCCATTTATAGTCTTTCGTCCACTTTTTGTTTTAATTGCAACCATAAGTGATTTGTTGAATTTAGAATCGGGATGCTTTTCGCAATAAGCAGATATTTTTTCCATAATACTAATTCATATATTTCTTTTCTTCTTTGGTTTTTACACGTTCGGTAAGCTTTTGCTTATTACCGTTATCATCCACAACATAGGTGTTTTCAAGCTGAGCAATAAGGCTTCGTTTATATGATTCAATATATTCCCTGCGGAGTTCGGCCTGCTCTGCCTTTTCTTCATCGGTTAAGCCCTCTGCCTTTTGCTTTCTTGCAAGCTCATTTATTCTTTTAATTTTATCCTCAATCATTACATTTACCTCTTTTAAATTCTTCAATTTTCTTTTGTTGGCGCACGTCACTACCGCAGAATTTTTTTATGTTATAGCTGCCGATTATTCTGGAGGCAACCCTGTTATGATACTTTGAAGCCATCTCCTCAACAGTAAGATTGGTACTTATGATGGTAGGCTTTGAGGTTAAAATTCGGGTGTTAATTATGTTATATATGAGTGACTGCGAATATGCAGTTGAAAACTCTGTGCCAAGATCATCTAAAATAAGAAGATCACATTCCATAACATCATCCAGAATCGGGGTATCAGAATTATATGAAAAATGCTCCTTTTCCAGCTTTTGAATAAGATTTTGAACGGGAGAGTAAACAACTCCCATTCCCTTTTCAAGGGCGGCGGCCGCAATAGCTAAAGAAAGGTGGGTTTTACCCAATCCTGTTTCTCCAAAAAACAAAAGGCTTTCAGATTTAGGATTAAACTCTTCGGCATATTTTTTTACCGAAGCAAAAATCTTTTTCATTGCATCTTTGCTTTCACCGCTATAGTAATCCAAGCTGAAATTATCAAAGCGACTTTCACCTATTGGCATTTCTGCCGAAAGCCCTGCAAAGGAGAGCTCTTTTGCTCTTTTTAACACACATTTGCAAAGGGCTGAGCCTACATATCCGGTATCAGAGCATTTTTCGCAGTGCGGAGTATAGTCTTTAAGCGACACCTTGGCTTTAAGCTCTTTTTGCTCTTTTACCAAAGCGTCAAACTTAATCTGTAGGGCGGCAAGTCGCTCAGAGTTACCCGAAAGAGCGGTTACACCAAGCAAACTTCCGAGCTGCATAAACTGCTGCTCAATCTCCTTAAGTCTTGGTTCTTTATCCAAAATCTCGGCTTTTTGTTTTTCATAAATTATACGAGATTTATTTCCCTTTTCTATTATCTCGTCCAGTGCCTTTTTTATGTACTGTTTGTTGTATCCCATTTTTAATCCCCATTAATTATTTCATCCATAAGCGACCAATCAATACTGCCTGAAGTAGTAGATTTTGCTTTTGATTTGGATTTTTGATTTGTTTTTTCTGCTGACTGCTCAGCCATAGCGGCATTTAAATTTTCCCACTCTTTGACGGTAGAAATCCCCTGCTTATGCCAATCGGTAAGCACCTTTTTTATATACTTTATGTTATATTTACCACAAGAATCCACACAAATATCATAAGCTTTTTTAAGTAGCTCGTCCGACATTTTCCAATCAATTATACTCGAAACTGCAAGCTTTGATTCGGTTTCGCTGGGCGAACGAGAATCTAGTCCGAAAGCTCTGCGCATTTTGTTCCAAGCCGAACGTGCATTAGTAAGCTCTACAATCCTTTTTTCGGCCGCCACAATTGAATCTACTCCACTTTCCACCCAATCTTTGGCGATTTTTTCAATATAGCTTATATTGACCTTACCTGCCTTAACCGCATACTCTAAAACCATAAGAATCAATGATGCATCCATACCTAAATCATCATAAATCCAAACAAGAACAGAGCTTTCGCTTTGCTTTAACATTCTGCCAAATTTTTGTTGTGCTTCATTAAGCAAAAATGCAATTTCAGGGGATTCCAAGCCTCGGCGTGCAACCTCTTTTCGATTTGGCTTTATGGCCTTTGGCGGTGCTACCTTTGGCAGGCTTGCAGCGGTTGGTTGAGCCTTAAAAACAGGACCTTCACATTCAACAAACCCAAGCTCTACCCAGAACATAAGGGCATCGTTAATATCCTCCTCACTCACCGAAAAAAGCTCGGCCATTAAGGCAGGATTTATTTCTTCATCATAAGCGTGTCTAAGACAATAAAGGATTACTCTGAGTTGCAGAGCCCCTGCCAATTTTAAATGCGAATCTACTATCTCGCCGGGTACAGAAAATGGCGGCGTTTTGAAATCTTTAATTACCTTGAAATTCATTTGGCAGCTCTCCTTTTTGATTTTTTGAATATTGGCGCTTATTTTAATAGTATACCAAATTAAGTTTAGTTTGTAAACCAAGTATTTTTTGTGTTTTTTGTAGTTTTTTCTTTAAAAAACACTATCTATTGACAAATGAAGCTTTGGCAGTTTGGATTTTCCACAAAATATAGGTGTAATAAAAATTTATTGATTTTTTTTATGTTGTATTGTATACTGATTTTGGTGATTTTAATGAAAGGTATTATTTTTGATTTCAACGGAACGTTGTTCCTAGATTCTCCATATCACGAAAAGGCTTGGAAACGTTACGCCAAAGAACAGTTGGGCATTGATGTTTCTACCGAAAGATATTATAAATATTTTCATGGAAGCACTAACCCCATTATATATGAAAGGCTTTTTAATAAGCCCATTCCAAAGGAGCTTATAGGAGTTTTTGGCGAAGAAAAAGAGGCCCTTTACCGTGAAGAATGTCTTAAAAACAAGGACACTCTTTCATTTGCTAACGGTGCAAACGCTTTGCTTGATTTTTTAAATGCAAATGATATCCCCCACGCAATTGCCACATCTTCCGAAATAAAAAATGTTAACTTTTTTAATGACCTTTTTAACCTTGAAAAGTGGTTTAAAAAAGAAGATATTATTTATGATGACGGAACTGTAAGAGGTAAGCCTCACCCCGATTTATACCTTAAAGCGGGGGCAAAACTCGGTGTAGATATGAAAGACCTGATTATTGTTGAGGATGCCTGCTCGGGAGTAAAGGCGGCAAGAGCATCCGGTGCGGGGTTGGTTGTTGGAATCTGCCCGGATGGCAAAGAAAAATTTGTGGGTGCTGAATATACCGACCTTTTGATTACCGATTTTACCGAGCTTGATTTTTCACTTTTTGAATATTAGGGGCGATTTTGTCAATACTCCCAAATAAGGGGGTAATAAAAATGAATAACAAAACACCTTATTTTGATGCGGCGGCATCTACCGAAATGAATATTTATTTTGACACTCTGCCAAAAAATATTCAGGAAACCATTATTCAATCGCACGGCAATGTCGGCTCCTTGGAGGAACTCAAAAGCATTGCAAACAACCTTATGGCAAAATAGTTTTAAAAAAGTCCTTTAAGGGCTTTTTTTATTTTTATATTTATGATACAATATCAAAAAAGGAGGATAAAAGTATGTTAAAGAATGAAAGTTTAGACAAGATATTTGATAAAAAGGTTAATTTTGATTATCTTTTGTATACTCCCGAAAACTACAACAAAAATGAAAAATTTCCGCTTCTTGTGTTTTTACACGGTGCAGGCGAACGTGGTGATGATGTTGCTCTTGCTGGCAGGCACGGCCCCTTTAAATACGCCAAGGAGGGAAAGGAATACCCCTTTGTTATGGTGGCTCCTCAGTGCAAAAAAGATAAATATTGGGGTAATTATTTAGAGAGTCTTGATTTGTTTTTAGATGAAATTATAAAAGAATACAATATTGATGAAAGCCGAGTTTACCTTACAGGACTTAGTATGGGCGGAACAGGCACATGGCACTGGCTTATGGCAAATCCCGAACGGTTTGCCGCCGCTGCTCCCATATGCGGAAGCGGTATATGCTGGTACGCCTGCCGAATTGCCCACAAGCCCATTTGGGTGACTCACGGAACAGCCGATACCGTTGTACCACACGCCGAAAGTGAAAGAATGATAGAATTTCTTAAAAAATCGGGTGGTGAGCCTATCTTTACCTCACTTGATGGCGTTGGGCATAACGCTTGGGATTATGCCTACACCGATGAGCTTACCGAATGGTTTTTAAAACATACGCTTTGAGCTATACATAAAAAACACCGTATTTGCATTTTAGCAGATACGGTGTTTTTTTAAAGAAAGCTTCTATAAATTTCTTTATACTGCTCTACCATTGTTTCTTTACTGTACTTTGATTTTGCAGAGTTAGATATAGCATTTTTATCAATATCCTCTTTATAAATCCAAGCTTTGAGTTCCTCAAAAATTTTATCCTCATCGCCAAAGGGCACAAAACTGCTATACTCTTTTATGGTGATTTCCTCCGGAGCGCCTGCCTCAAAACCTACAACCGGAGTACCGGTGCAAAGACTTTCGGCAACTATCATTGAAAATGTTTCTTTTTTACTGGTTAGCAGGGTAACATCAGCCGCTGAATAATATTCAGCAAGACTGTTCTGATCGGTTACATTGCCTAGAAGAATAACATTAGATGGTAGATTTTCTACTTTATCGTGCTTTCCGGCAATCAGAAACACTATATTACTATCTTCTTTTAAAAAGCGTTTCGCTAGCGAAATAACATATCCCCCACCCTTTAAGTGCTCCTTATCAGCACTAAAAAAAGCGGTAGCGTGAAAGACTATTTTTCTGTTTTCTTTTTTAAGACTATCTATAATCTTAGTATCCTCTCGCCTATAAAAAATAGAAGTGTCAACGCCGTTTAAGACTGTTAGGTGCTCTTTATCACCAAGTATTGGTGATGCTTCTGCTCTTTTTTTAAGCCATGACGAAACCGAAACAACCTTTAAATTTAAAAAGCCCTCAAACGCTTTTTTCATTTTTTTAAAGGATAAAGCAGTTTTATCAAAAAACAAACTAAGCGTTTCGCTTTTAAGTCTCGGACAGTTTCCGCACCCCGTTTTCCATTTATCACAATCCAATGCGTGTCCGCAGTTTGCCGTGTGCATAAACTCAGCGTGCAATGTAAGCACCGTTTTAATTTTGCTTTTATTTAAAAACTCAATAAGCTTATAAATGTTTACAAAATATCCGTTTATACTGTGCAGATGCACTATATCCGGATTCTGTTTTTTTATAATTTTAATAAGCTTTTTTGTTGAAAAATAGCATCCACCGTACATAAGACCGGTGAATCGGGAGAGCAGATTATTAAACTTAGAATAAAGTTCTCCACAGGTTTTAAAAGCGTTTTTATCGTTGAGTTTTTCTCCTCTGCCATAACATACAACCGATTCTTCGCCGCTTTCCAGCATACCGCTATGAATAACATAAACAAGCTTGCCTGTGCTATCTTTTTTGTATACACAGTTAATTTGTAGCAGTTTCAATTTTATTCACCCGTTTTAGCACTTGCCTTTATTTTTTAGAATTTTGAGAAGATTATATATATTACGTGGATCAAGTCCCTTAAACATTAGTTTATTACATTGTCTTAGCGGTTTTATAAAATAGCTCATACCAACATTTGTGAAAATTTGGGTTATCAAAGCCGAAATAGCCGCACCCACAATGCCCATAGCCGGAATAAGCACAATGTTTAAAACTATGCTTAAAACAGCTCCTGAAAGATTGATTATCCATAAGTATTTTTGTTTTTGCTCTGCTAAAATCCAAACATTTC
Organism: Clostridia bacterium; assembly: GCA_017397065.1. Next base: position 16,961 of record JAFQKE010000024.1, on the reverse strand, counting down.
TCACAGGTCCAAAGTAGGAAAAAATCATATACCATACAATAACCCTGAGTGGCTCAACCGCAGGGGCATACTGACTTCCCGAAAAAATAAATACTATTAAATCAGCAAATACACAAATGACAATACTCTGTATCAAGGCTGTATAAAAAATAATTGAAAAAAGGCCTATCATACTTTTATTATATTTTTCCTTGTCGGTTGACCTATATGATAAAATAACCGGACGTGCAGAATCAATAATGGCATTAAAAACAAAGCTTGTCATACCCGCACAGGTAACGGCGGCAGTATAAAATCCTACAGCTTCATTATTGATATAGAATTTAAGCATTACGCTGCCAATATGGCCAAAAACAGTTACCATCATACTGGAAACAATATAATACTTACTTCTGCTAAGTAGTTTTTTCGCCGTGTTAAAAGAAAAGGATAATTTTGAAGTGCCTAGCCTATTGTAAAGCAAAAACAGGCAGACAGATATAATAAAATAATCAAGTGCATTTGCAATTGCAAACCAATAAACACCTTTGCCCGTTACCAACAAAATAATTCTGTAGGCCGAAACAACAACATAAGCACAAAGAGAAACTACCGACGTGTACTTATTGAGCAGTTTAGCCTGAAACCAATATTGTATCATTTCGGTTGCCTGAAAAATCAGAACCATACTGTAAAGCACGCAAACAATAACAGTTTCCTTTTGATTGTTGTTTGTTATTAAAACGAAGGCTGCCGCACCTATTATACAAAAAAAGGAGGATATAAGATTCATAACTACTGATGAACCTAGAATCTCGCCCTCATTATTTGGATGATTTAGGTATTCCTGAACTAAGGTACTGCGGAATCCAAGCTGCATAACAGGCACTAAAAAAGCAACAATAGCGGCAGCGTAATTTATAAGTCCGTAATTAGAGGGCCCGAAATATCTCGCCGTCATCATACTTATTACCAAATTAAGCACCGCTTGGAAAGCTCTACACGCTATAATCCAAGCCGCATTACTAACAACCCTGTTTTTTACAACTGCTTTCACAATCTTAATTCTCCCTCATTTCCCAAATCAGCTCTGCTTAGAATAAGGAACTGACCTACTAACAAATAGAACGAAAGTCCGCCCGAGAATAAAATTGCCTCACCCGAACCCAATATAAGACAAACGATAAAAGCCCAAACTGCCAAAGCCCCTTTATTGCCTTTGGCGTTTTTAATGCTCTTGCTCAGCACCATATAGAGGAAAATCATAACCATAATAAAAACTATTATACCGTATGAAACCAAAATATTCATATGACTGTTATGCATTTGCGAAAGCTCAGATGAAGTTACTAAATCACCATAAGAACCTACAAGCGGTGATTGTTCAAACAAATCAAAAGCATAGGACCATACTTCCTGACGTGAATCCAATCCCTTGCCCTCGCCGGCCATAAATGACAAAAATCCGTTTTGGTTGATTATATCAATTATAAGCATATATACAAAGGCGAATAGCAATGGGAATATTGTAACAAGTGTTTTAAATATACCGTTTTGGGGAAGATAATAAGACCTTTTTCTTGCAAAAACAATTGATATTATAATGAAAAACAATATAGCTAAAGTTGATGTTCTGGAAAGGGTTTGAACAATTAAAAACACAAAAAACGCAACATAACAAACCTCAAATAAAAGCCCTAACCTCACTTTATACATAAAGAAATACTGCATACCGGTTAGTATAATAACAACCAAAAATAGCGCCAGAGCATTAGGATTATAAAAATCAAATTTCAAATATCTAATACCTATATTTGTAACATAAAATGCGGAATTATACCTTAGAAAATAAGCCAAAATGCAGAATGCTCCCGACAAAAAATTCAAAGCAAACATGGTTTTTATTGTTGATTTTTTAAGCTTTATTTTAAAGCATACCGAAAAATATAAAAACACCGCAATAAACATAATCCAATTATAAAAATAATCGGCAGAAAGGCTTGTACAAGTAATAATCGCTCCTGCAAAGGACAGCATTATTATAAAAATCGCCAGTATATCTAACGCATTGGCCTTTCTTATATGCAAACACCATAAAACAAGTACAACAACAAATGAAGCCGCAAAGGCCAAGCTCGTTATAATATGGATTCCCATAAATTGTCCAAAAAGCATTGCACTGGATAATATATAAAGGGATATTATTAAAAAATCATCAGTTAGCTTTAAACTCATACTTTGGACACCTCCATTTTCAATTTTATGTAACCAAGCAAAAAAATTAGTTATATAAAATTAAAAATGGAACCTATCGCAGAAAACACGCTATCTCCCGGATAGGTTCCATATATCAATTAACTAAAATAATGTTAAGCAGTGATTAGCGTTAATCATTCCAGCCTGCAAGACGCCTTGCTATACAGGTAACGTCGGTAAGATCAATCTTTCCGTCACCGTTCATATCAAGGGCAAGACTGTTAACAGTAAGATTATCCCAATCGGCCATATAACGAGCAATTGTTACAAGGTCTCTAAGGTTTACTGACTTGTCATCATTAACATCATCAGCAACGGGAATTGTATAATCAATACCATTATTAACTGCAAAGTTGTGAGCGTATGTACCCTCTAAAACCTTAAAGGTAACATTACTTGCACCATTAAAGGCAGTTGCAGCAATTGAAGAAACACTCTTGGGAATGGTAACAGATGTTAAGGCAGTATTATCCTTAAAGCTATCGCCATAAAGGAATTGTAAGCCTTCAGGTAAATCTACTGTTTTAAGATTAACCATCATACCCATTCCGAAAGCCTTGATTTTTTGAAGCTCGCTGCCTCTTTCAAATACAACCTTTGTTACATGGTCTAAATTGTAAAGCAAACGAGTACCAATTGTTGTAATATCCTTACCGATATAAACGGAAGTCATTTTAGCTCGAATATTCCAATCATACCAAGGAATAAGACCAATGTTTGAGAAATCCTCGGTTTCGCCTTCGCCGTCGAAAATCATACGGCCGTCTTTAAGCATAACATAAACTACGTTATCCTTACCATTTCTACCGCAAGTACCTGCAAGAAGAACGGTATCATCTTCAACAAACAAGCCATCTTCAAAGGTGCAGTCATAACCGCAAAGGTTTTTAACACCGTCCCAAGCATAGCCGTTAACATCAAAGATGTAATAATTGTCAACTATCTTTGTAAGACCTGTAACATAATTGTTGCTTATGAAATACATCATCTTACCGTCACGAGTTTCATAGAAGCCTTCGAAAACAGCTCCCTCCTGATATACACCCTCATCATCAAAGGTATACATTACGCCATCAATAAACTGAGGGCCGGTGAGTTTAAAGCCATCAAGATAGTAATATGTATCATCTACCCAACCATCAGCAATAACCAAACCGTCAACATAGGTTTTACCGTCTTCATAAATGCCGTTGTAAAGCTTGCCGCAAGCGCACTTTAAGGTGCCATCTACAAAGCTGTAGCTATGACCTGTTGCGGGAGTAACCGTACCCCATTCAACAACGGAAGAACAAACCTCACAGTAGGTTCTGCCAACATAGCCATGTTCGGTGCAGGTAGCCTCTTTATCTTCAATAGCTTCTGCGGTATGCTTATGTACTGTAACACCTGTAAAGCCTGTAGGAGCATTCCACTGGTTCATCCACATTTCGGTAGCAACCTTCATAGGATCACAAGTAAATGTCCAAACTGCGCCGTCTGTGCACTCTAAAATACCTTTTTTGGTATTTATGGTAAGCCAAAGCTCTTTAAGAGTTGCCCCGGCAAATGGGCTACGGTCAATGCTTGGTTCCCATACACGAACGGGAATAGAAGCAACAGCCTGTTCACCGCTTAATTCCACATTACCTGTGCGGGTTACAGTAATAGTTGCAATATTTTCATACTTTTCAACTGTGTAAGAAAGCTCAAAGCCCTCTTTGACAACTGCATTTGCAAGCTCCCAATCGAAGTTGTTAACCAAATCTAAATCAACAGTAATTTCCTTAGTGGTTTCAATATTGGAGGCAACTAAATCAACATAATATACAGAACCGCACTTAAGCTCTGTAAGGGTTTCATCGTGAGGAACAAGTTTAACGGTTGGAGCATTGGTACCTGCCGCAACGGTAAACTCGCGAACAACGGAATTCAAATTACCTATATTGTCACTAATCTCAAACTTAACTGTGTGAAGTCCATCATTGACAGTAACATTAGAGAAAGAAATTCTTCCGTTTGTATAAGTGCAGTCAACCTCACGTCCATCAATATAAGCCTTAGCAGAAGAAGCGTTGATGCCGGTTGAATTTGCCTTAACAAAGTCAGCAACAGTAACCTCCGCACTAATATTATTATAGTTAATGGTTTGACCATTTATCTCAGTAAGGAGACTGTTACTATCAACAAGGTTGGGGGTTCCAAATACAGGTGCATCTGTATCATCAGCCGCATCAGAATATTCTATGGTAATATCATCAATAAAGTATGTGAATTTACCCTGGGTGTTTACTATGCTGTCATCACCCTTCCATTGTTGCTGATAGTTATAGAACTGAATGTAAGATAATGCTGTAGATACTGCAGCATCAGGATAATATCCAAAATATGATATGGGGTATGCTGAAATATCAACAGTGAAATATCTCCAACCTGCTTCATCCTGATTATTCATACAATAGCCAATATCTGTAAGAACATTGGAAAATCTTTGAGGCGCTCCATTAGCGTCAATACTTCTAATATAATAATCCCATTCATTTGCATAGGCTTCTTCAGGCATCCAAATCCAGAAACCTAACTTCTTGGCGTTTTTAATTTCTTTATATTCGCCATCATATCCCAAGCGATACTGAAGCCAACCGTTAGAATAAGCATCTGAATAATCAACAGTAACCGCCATTGCGCTATTACCGCTATGAACCTTACCGGTTTCGGGGGTAACAGTTTCAATTAAATCATTTCTCATATCCCAGTCGGGATTGTTCTTATCACCTGCATGGTTTACATTGTAGTCATACATAAACCAATCATCTATAACATTTTCCTGCTCAAAGTCGAATAAAATTTCAGAACCTTTACCCAAATTAATAACTATATCATCAGATAAACCATTGATGGTAGCTGTAAGAGTACCAGTTGTTACTTCAAGGTTTTCATCGGCATTAGCGGTAAAGGTATATCCGTTAATGGTACCAAGGGTTGCATCGGACAGTTCAAAGGTAACATCGCCATCTTTAAGTGCAACGTAAGATTCAGGTCCGTTATAAGTTACAACCAAGTCAATAGGAACTGTCTTGCCGAAAGGAACGGTCATTGCGTCAGAAGAGAAGGCAAAATCTGTAGGCCATACAATGCCTATTTCTTTTTCTCCCATAACCTTGCCTTCATATACAAGCTGAGCATTTACAGTACCAACAGTACCGTTAGAGGTGAATAAGCCATCATTGGTAATAGTACCAAAAGAAGTGTCCTCTAACTGCCAGGTAATATCCTCAGGCATATCAACTAATTCACCAACAAGGTTGGTAGCAATTGCACTGAACTGAACCTGAGAACCGGGGGTATAATATTCATTTTCGGTTGTAATCTCTGCACGAACGAACTCATCGGTAGAAGGTGCGGTAGTGATAACCAAAATACCATGAGTGGTATCACGAAGAGTACCGTCAGAGGGTGAACAATGCATTTCCATTTCTTCACCGGGACGCTGAGAGAAGAACTGTGAGGAACCGCCACCGTCACCATTTACTGCATATACGCAACCTAAAGATAACATAAAGTCAGCCATCTCATAGCTATTAAATCCTGTTGAATAGGGAGCCTGTCTACCATCGTTCATAACCATAACAATGGTACCATCTTCCTTAATACCAACAAAGGAACGAGAAGCAGGATCAGTAGTATGATTCTCACTATACAGGTTTACGCCATCCTTAACAAGGAAACCGAAGTTTGCAGGAATAACCTGCTCCTCCCAACCGGTGATAGCATCAGCGGTGGAGCGAATCTGAGTTTTAGGAATATCAGCAGGTCTTTGAACACCGTCTTTTTCATCAAAGTTGATAACCAGACAGGTTTGAGCTCCTGAAGTTTTACCCTGGCTGTTAGTGTACTGAACGCCGTCAAGAATCATATAACCCAAAGGCTCACCAACAAGCTCAGGATGTGCAGCATAATACTCACTATTGTACCAACTAAGGCTGAGGTTCATACCTGCAACAACATTGCCATAGCCATTTGCCTCAGCATAGGCAATCTGTTTATCCATTGTTTGTACTCCATACTGACCGGCAGTAGGAGTCATACCCTTGGAGCTGGGGATAACCTTGGTATACTCATTATGTATATCGACCTCAACTACATGGGCTACCTGACGATGAGAACCTGCATCATTGTTTAAAACAATCTCCGATTCAAAAATACCGGGGGCAAGCTCCCAATCTTTTTTGGAGATTACCTTGTAGTAATCGTCTTCTCCCTCAGTATACTCAACGGTTGCAAAAACATTCATTGGAAGCATACTGACAAGCATAACAACGCTTAGAACGACTGCTAAAATTTGCTTGTAGAACTTTCTCATACTAAAACTCCTTTATTTATTTTTTGGGACAAAATGTTTATATATACAAATGAATTATAAATCTCAAACAACACACTTAAAAAGTGCTGTTTATTCTTTATAACCCAATATTGCCGCACTACTTAATATATTCGGTGTAGGACCGATTTAAATCCATTATCGTGTAATAATGGTGCCCCACCTTTTCATCCTCCGGCAAATCGGCACGCCAATCGCCATATTTACCGGTAAGGTATTCATCGTATTTTTCTGGAACAACAACGTCAATACCCTCAAATTTCAGTACAGCTCCGTTACCATACTGCTCTTTAGGAGCATATTCAAGCTTTCCTTGCCAGTTACCGTGATTGCACCACACAGCCGAATCCGTAGTAGAATAAGCAGAAATGATTTTTTCAAATTTTGCAATAGATTTTGCCGTCCTTTTATGAAAACCAAAAAATCTAAAAATTTTTCTTAGAATTTTCACCTTTAAAGTACAGTTTGTCTCAAAATTTGAAGAAAGAATAAGGTCATATAGAACTTTTTTTGATTCTATTTTTCTTTGCGCCGCTTTGTTTGTGGGATAACCGTCTAAAGGGAAAACGTCAATATAAACTCCGTGATTTATTTTAAACTTAGCAACTGCCTTTTCAAAATATGCGGTATTAGAATTTCTTATTTTTGCAAATATGCGGGGGTACTCGGGATCTGTTTTGTAGGTTTGCAAAAACATACCCTCCGGAAGCAACTCCCCTGCCTTTTCACAAAAAATTTCATAGTCATCTCTTGTTAAAGCGACATCTACATCATCGTCCCAAGGAATAAAACCATTATATTTAACGGCACCGAGGGCTGTTCCGCAAACAAGATAGTATGTAAGACCCAATTTTTCACATATTTCGATAAAACACTTTAATAATTCAAACTCTTTTTGTTGAAGCTCGTTCATATTTTCTCCTGTATTTCTTCGAAAATAGATAGTAGTCGTTTACTATTTTCTAATGAATTATGGTAAGTTTGAGCAGTTTTTACAGCATTACACACAACTGACTCTCTCGCTTTTTTATCAAAAAACGCTTTGCAGAGTGCATTTTCAATTTCCTCATTTGAGGTTGCAACAATAGCACACTCTTTAGAAATCAAATACTCTAAGGAAGCGACGTTTGACGGTCCGTAAGCTACAAAAGGAATACCCGATGCCAAACTGTCTGCAATCTTTGTGGAAACGGAATGCTTGACCGTATCAATGCTTTGCTCATCAAATGCCTCAACGTGCAAAAGGAGTTCTGAAGTCAATAGTGCTGACTTAAAGGCATCGCCCGAAATAAATGGACGAATATTTACAGATTTAATATCCGAAAAAACGCTTATAATATCGGGATTTTTTTCTGCTGTGTATATATTAAGTTTAAGGTCTGTGCCTTTATTTTTATTTATTAAGTCAAGTTCTCTGCCGATATCGGCAAGAGAGAGATGCCTGTTACAACTCAGATTTCCAAAATAAGATAATTTTGTAGGACTTTCTGCTATTTTGGGATTATTCAAATGAATAAAATCGCTACCCGTCATTATTGTTGTGGTTGAAACACCGAACTCTTTAGAAAATTCATTTTTCAGAGCATCACATATAACTACAAGCTTTGATGTTACCTGCATCAATTTGCATATTTTCTTCTTCAAAAGGGCAACCCTAAATGAAGCTATAAAGGACTTGGGTTTATTCACAAAATAATAATCATCACAAATATAGGTGACTATTGGCAGGTTGCGTTCCTTTGATATTTTCAGTGCAATATTATAAAGAAAGGTGGCAGGGCCCGGCGCTACAAATATGCAGGTTGGATTTTCCTTTTCAAGCCAATTTTCAAGCTTTTTTGTGTACCAATGAGCACATTTCCACATTGCATCACGAAAAAGCATCCGGATATCATTTTTATTTTTAGGATTTGTATAAAGCTTTTCATCGTTCAAGTTTTCATACATATTATGGGTATCGCAACAGGGCTTGACCTCACCACAGTTCAACCTAAATTTATAATATGAACTCAAAATATCCTTATCTGTAACACGGAAATAGGAAGAGCATAAATCCATATCCGGCAACGCTGGATAAACGTACAGTTGACACATTTCTTCACGCTTTAATGAAGAAAGCAACGAAACCAAGGTTTTGCTCATATTAAACTGCGTGCCGAGTGGGTTATGGCTGATAACTAAAACCTTCATATTCCGACTCCTGAAAAAGCTTTAAGCTTTACTGCTGTAAATTCTTCTGCGTTTTTTTACGCTATAAAGGGTGTATCTTAATACAAAAAAAGTGGTTGTAAACAAACTGTAGCCAATAGCTCTGTAAGAATTATAAAGCATTTTTGCAGATTTAACACGGTTGCTAGATTTTGAATTAGCAGACAAGCGATAAATTAGCAAAGGTTCATTCACGCCATACGCAAACTTATGCCTTTTCAAAACGGTGAGCCAGGTGAAAAAATCTTCATGCATATTGTCGGCAGGCATCTTAATTTCTTTCATAACTGAAGTTCTAATCATTACAGAAGAGCAAGACATAAGATTTTTATGCAACAACTCTTTGTAGGTAATTCTTTCTGGCGCCGGCATCACATATTTATATGGATTACCGCTATCATCAATAAAAGAAGATGCAGTAAAACATATAACCATTTCGGGATTTTTTTCTAATAAAAGCAACTGCTTTTCCAGTTTATCAGGCTTCCACATATCATCGCTGTCCAGAAAGGCAATCCACTCGCCCTTTGCTGATTCTACTGCCCTATTTCTTGTGTATGATACACCTTTGTTTTTTTCATTTTGCAAAAAGTGAATTCTGCTGTCGGTTGCGGCAAGCTCGGAAAGAATGGTTGCAGTTTTATCGGTTGAGCTATCGTCAATAACAATCAGTTCCCAATTTTTTACTGTTTGAGCTATAACTGATTCCACGGCTTCTCGAATGGTCTTTTCTGCATTATATGCCGGCATAATAATACTAACCACAACGCACCTCTTTCTTTCGCAAAACGCTATACACTAATTTTAAAGCTTCCGTCATTTTCGGTAATTATATAAGAAAAATCAAAATCTTCCATATTCTCATAAACCAACGTTCCAAAAGCCTTTTTAGCAACAGTTAATCGTAAACGGAGTATTGCAACAACAAAACCGCTTACAACATTAAAAATAATTTTTTTGTTTAAAGTACCTGCAATTTCTTTTGCCATTGCACAGGTCGACACGTACTCACGATTTTGCGGAAAATACAAGCCTTTTAACTCCTTGCGAATAGACATTTCAATAAAAGAATTCAAGTTGCTTATATGAATCATACTTCTAAGATTTTTAACCTTTGGGAAAATGGGGGATTTTTTAACAAGCTTTACAACAAAGCCAAAATTCCCCTTACAATCCTTTCCATATACCATAGGTGGCCTTAAAATGCAGACCTTAAAATCATCGGAAGAAAGTGGCTCTATTTCCTGCTCTGCCTGCCATTTTGATATACCATAGTGACTTTTGGGATTAGGCGCTGTTTGTTTGGTAATACGCCCTTCATTCATTCCATACACGCTCATAGTGCTTAAAAAAATAAACTGTTTTACCCCTTCTGCCTTGGCTTTTTTTGCAACCTCTACGGCAAGCTCTTTATTTACTTTATAATATAACGGAGCATTTTGCTTTGTTTCTTTTTGATGGGCTATACCTGCAACATGAAGCACACTGTCGTAATCGCTGAAGCTTTTTTCCCTCCAGCCCTCATCAAGCATATCAACGGTATCAACCGTATATTCATCGCTATAGTTATCTTTTATATAATTTTCAAAGGAAGTACCGATGTAGCTGTTGGCACCGGTAATTAAAATTTTCTTCATTTTGAAGTCAACTCAGCTTTCGTTTCCTCTGATTCTACCCCAAGCTCATGGTTACTGCCTTCTACAACTCCGCTGGACTTTACCACAGTTTTAACCGTTTTGAGCAAACACTTTACATCTATCGCCAAGCCCTTGAATTTTCCTGCGTTAAGTCTTTCGGTATATTCACCGTCAAACTTTGCTTTAATTGGAATTTCAAGCTCATCTCTGCCATTGACCTGCGCCCAACCTGTAATGCCGGGCTTAACATTATTGGCGCCGTATTTTTCGCGTTCTTCCCACAAATCAACCTGATTCCAAAGCCCGGGTCTTGGGCCTATGCAAGATATTTTACCAACAAAAACCTGATATATTTGCGGAAGCTCATCAAGACTGGTTTTGCGAATAAATTTACCCACTCGGGTTATGTATTGTTCGGGATTATCTAATAAATGAGTGGGAATATCATGGGGTGTATCTGCCTTCATGCTTCTGAATTTCCACATCATAAAATAGGATATCTGACCGTTTTTGTTCTCACCAATACGCTTTTGCTTAAACAATACAGGCCCCGAATCATCTATTTTAATTGCAATTGAAATGGTCAGCATTGGTATTGCCAACAAAACGATTGCTATACCTGACAAAATGATATCTATGAATCTTTTTATAACATATTTATACATGCGTTTAACAATCACCAACTAGCTGTTTAAAGTATTATAACTTACACAAAAGCAACGAATTTATGAGTATTTTAGCGAAACACAAAAGGAAATATACCTGTCAAAATCAGAAAAGTACTCATCTTCCGCAATATACCCATAAAATCCAAAATATTATATCAGTTCTGGATTTTGTAAAAATTTTCTATTACTATTTCTGTTAAAGAATCAATATCAGCGTGAAACTCTAAAAAATTCTTACCAACTTTAGATTCACCTTTAATATCACAAACTCCGGTGAACTCATATTCGGTGAATTTTTTAGCAAGCTCCTGAAGCTGAGTTACAGATCTATCAGAATCAATGATTTTATTAGCACCAACCTGCTTTGAAAGCGCAGAAAACGCATTTACTATGAAATCCTCATCACTTTGTGCTGACTCAATAGCTTTGTTATAAAATGCGCTGATATACTGCTTTTGTCTTTCCATTCTGGAGATATTATCGTTCTCTTCAAGTCCTGAACGACTTTGAACATATCGCAGTGCCTGCTCTCCTTTAAGAGAAACCTTATGCCCTTTTTTAAGGGTATCATCAATGCCGGAAAAATCGTGCAAAACAGTAACTTCTACGCCGCCTACCAAATCATTCAAAATAGGAACCGCTTCCATTGTGAGCGAAACGTAATGATTGATTTTACTGTCTAACAGAAGTGCTGAAACGGCATCCATAGTATTTCTGCATCTTACCCTCTGACTACTTCCGTAGGTGGGTGCCAAAGCAATCTGCTTGGTTACGCTATTTATTTTATTACCGCCTATATCCAAAACATTAATACTAGCCATTGTATCACGATTTATTTGGATTGCACTAAACTTTTTGGCATTATTATCAAAAACAAAAAGCATTAGAAAATCTGCACTTCGATTACTGTTATAAGAATCTTCGCTTGCCGTTTCTTCGGTCTGGTCAAGTCCCAAAACAAGAAATGTTTCTACGTTTTCCTTTAAAACATAATCTTTACCATTAAACTCAACCACAATTTCCTCAGAATCATACACAGGAAAATTGCCCTGCTGTTTTTCCCAAATGCTTAAAAACAGCAAAGCGCCGGAAATAAAGAAAACCACTAAAAATGCCAAAGCCGCATACTTTAAAAATTTTCTTTTTTTATCTTTCCTTGTTTTTTCCATAAAAATCCCTTATTTCTATTAGCCAAAGCATTCAAACCAGAATCAAGTTTAAGCGCTTTTGCTAAGCGGTGTACTTTTTAGATTTACGGTATAACGCTAATGCAGCGCCGGCAGAAGCAAGCATAATAACTGCATAGAAAATAATGCTCACATTATTTGAATTTGACTGAGCTGAATCAGCAACACCAGTTTGAGGAGATACAACGCCGCTTGTGTTTACAACAAATGCATAAGGACCAAATTGTGCAGTATTGAACACCAAATTACCGTCCACGATTTCAGCACCTTCAATGAGTTGCCATTTACCGTTAACATAAGTCATTAAAGCAACGAAATTCCTTAAAGTATCTGCTGATAATGTTATAGAATGAGGACCTTTAGGATTCTTTCCGTTGTAACCAATATTAAACAAATCGCTTACCGAAAGGTCTTTAGGGTTTATATTTTTATTTTTGGCAAGACTACCTAAAGCGGTATTTAAATTTGAAAGATCTGTGCTACCTTTAATAGAATCGTATGCACCTTCCAAATCCTCACGCTCTTTCTCGGTAAGCTCGTGACGATCTGCATAAGAGTGAATTACTATGCCATCGTCACTGGAATCAACAATCTCAGGAGCGAGGTTCTCTGAGGGGCTATTTACAAAACCACCCTTTGCAAATGCGGTAAGATTAAAGCTCATAACCATTACCAGAACCAAACAAATTGATAATATTTTTTTCATTTTAATCATCCTTTCAAGATAATTAGTTTATTTCAAGCACGGACTCACCGTACTCGTTCATTTGGACAAAAAAATCTTCACCCAAATTATTTTTAATTACTTCATACGCCTTGCCTAGCTTAGGCGGCCTTGATAAAATACTATGGCAATCAGAGCCCAAAAGCTGAATACAGCCCCTTTTTAAAAGAGATAATGCCTTGCGCCTTGTGCGAAGCTCGGCAAAAAAGCTTGCATTAACCTGCATTAAAACTCCGCTTTGCACAAGTTGCTCAATAACGCCGCTTGACTGCATTTTAATCATTCTTTCAATGTGAGCCAGAATCAATGTTATACCTTTGGTTGTAACAATATTCACCAGTTCTTTTACCGTTGACTCCTGCCAAGAAGAAATAGGCATCTCCAATAGCAGAATATCGGTATTTTCTATACACAGGGCTTTAAGGTCGGTCAAATGTGAAATTCCGGAATAATATTCAACCTCTGCCCCTAAACGAACATCCGGCATACCATTATATGCTTTTTTAAGCAACCGGTTATATGAATCTTCACGTCTTTTAATAAACTCCGAAACCGATTCTTTATCGGCATTGAAATGTGGGGTAGCAACAACCGTATCTACTCCCTGCTCCGCCAACAGCTGAAGAAGCTCAATACTTTCATTCACATCCCGACTACCATCATCAACAGCGGGAAGTATATGACTATGCCAATCTATAATCAACATTATTCCTCATACGCTTGCTTATAATACCTGTACTTTTTATAGTACCTATATTTTTTATATTTACTATATGAGCCACCTTCAGATTTTGCTTCATTCATAACACAACCTAAAACATTTACATTTGAAAGCTTAAGCTGCCTGAAACAATGTTCCAAATCTCTTTTTTCGGTATACTCTTCACGGATTACCACAAGCATACCTGTTATAAAGTTTGCAATAGATAAAGCATCTGATACTATGTTGACCGGCGGAAGGTCAATTATAATATAATCAAATTTTTCTTTAAGACCGCTTAAAACACTCTCCATTCGTCCGGAACCCAAAAGCTCTGACGGATTAGGAGGAATCTCACCCGAGGGAACAATATACCAAGTGTTAAGAAGCTGCGATTGAAATTCTGAGATTTGTGCACCCTTACCCATAAGTATATCGGTAAGACCCATTTTGTTATCTATTCCCATTTTTTTAGCTACAGAGGGAATTCTTAAATCTCCATCTATAAGCAAAACTCTGTTGCCTCTTTCGGCCAGAACATAGGAAAGATTTATGGCTGTTGTGCTTTTTCCCTCGCCACGTATAGAGCTTGTAACACCAATTACAGGACACTTCACGCCCTCAGGTATAGTAAAATCCAAATTTGTTCTTAACAGCTTATACTGCTCAATGGCGGTAAAATCCAAATTGGTATGAAGTGTTTTTTTATTCTCATTTGCCGCAAAAGAGGCATTTTTGGTTTTTCTGTTTATAAGACCCATTTAAATCCCATCCTTTCTCTAAAAATCATTTCTTCGAATAGTACCTATATTGCTTACCGCCAACATTTGCTGTAAGGTTGGGTACCTTTGCCAGAATAGGATAATTGTAGGTTTTGAGAACATAATCTTCATCGTGAATTGTATTGTCCATAATAGCAAGTATAACAAGAATAATACACGCCATTAAAACACCGAGTATGAGGCCAACCGCCGTATACCTTGCGATGCTTGGGGAAATCTTTTCATTGTTCGGTATTGCCGAATCAACAACCTCCATTGAAGCACCATCAACTATTTCTGAAATTCTTATAGGCAGAATCTCAGCAATACAGTTCGCAATTTTAGCCGCCTCTTTTGGATTTGTAGAGGTTACCTCAACACGCATAATCTCGGTACCGTTAGAGGGCGATGCACTAATCATATCGGATAACTGTTTATAATCATATGAAACATCTGCTTTTTCGATGACCCTTTCAAGGGTTGTGCGATTATTTAAAATTTCACCATATGTTTTTACAAGACTTTGTGCTGCGGTAATTTCAGATGAGCTTATACTAAAATTGGTATTGCCGAGCGAGAAAGAACTGTTATTTACATAAAGCATAATTGATGATGAATATTTTGGGGTAATTAAGAAGGCGGAAATTCCAAAGCCAATTGCTGCCGCCAAGATTCCCGAAACTACCAAAACCCAAAAACGTTGGATAATAAATTTTAATATGTGCAATATATCAATGGTAAAATGTTCATCATTATTAGCCGAAATATTATTGCTGTTTTCATTTGTGTACATTTTGCAAGGACTCTCCTTTTAAAAGCTCAAAAGTGCATACTTCTGCACTATATTTTCATTCCACATTATTATAACACAAAACATTTATAAAAGCAACACTCTTAAATCGAAAATATTGTTACTTTTAAAACCAAAAATGTCGATATCTTCAACTTTAAAACGCAGATTCTTGTGTTTTTTAACATATACTTGCCCTAAAAATTGTTAAAAACAGCTACCAATCATCCAAAATATGCACAATTTGTTTTTTTTGCATCTGTTAAAATTATAAAAACCTTTTGAATTTTAATAATCCTTTACTAACAAAATTATGCTTCATTGCGTTTTATAAAAAATATACGATATATTGTTTTTGGGGGTGATGTTGATTTTTGTTGTAAATAGTGTTATACTTCAAGGGATTTATAAAACAATAGAGCAATAGACTGCAAAAAGATATTTTTTTACTGCTTTGAGTGATATAAACAGTAAGTTTAAAAACATTATAAACCGGGTGAAGAAAAATGTATAAGAACATAATTAAGGAAAATGATAACTGCCGAGAGGCATATAAAGACGGCATTGACGCATACATAAAAAGACTTGCAAAAGAAAGCTATGCCATGCGTGACTCCTTTATGCCAACGGAAAATTTCCTTGAAAATATAGAAAAGTACCGCACAGAATATATAAAAATGCTGGGACTTGACCGTATTTGTGCCGATGACGCACCCGCTTCTACCATCATTAAGGTAGGAGAAGATGAGGATGCGGTTATCTACCGTGTTACCGTTTATCTAACACAGGAAATTCCGCAATTCGGACTTCTGTTCGTACCCCACGGAATTAAGCACGCCCCTCTTGTTATTGTACAGCACGGCGGTGGCGGAACCCCGGAGCTTTGCTCTGATATGAACGGAAAAAACAACTATAACCACATAGTTCGCCGTGTGCTGAAACGTGGTCTTATTGTTTATGCACCACAGCTTCTCTTATGGAATAGCGGTGAGCCCATTCCCACCGCCCCTGCTCATAAGATCCCCTATAATAGGAATACTGTGGATGCGAATTTGAAGCATTACGGACTCAGCATAACCGCCCTTGAAATAAAGGGTATAATGAATGCCATCACTTTTTTATCTGAGCTTGATGTTGTTGAGAAAGAAAATATCGCCATGACGGGAATATCCTACGGCGGATACTTTACGCTTTATGCGATGGCGGCGGATACACGTATCAAGGCAGGCTTTTCAAATGCCATTTTCAACGATCGCAACGCATATCCAAGGGCTGACTGGTGTTACACAAATTCTGCTAATACCTTTCACGATGCTGAAGTAGCCGCCCTTTGTGCACCACGCAAGATTTATATTGCAGTAGGAAAAGAAGATTCGGTTCAAGACTATCAAACCGCCATTCCCGAGGCAGAGCGTGCCGGCAAATACTTTGCCGCTGCCAATGTTTACGAAAACTTCCGTTTTGAGCTTTGGGAGGGTGGACACACCGTACCCAATACCGACGAGGGATTTGATTTTATCTTTTCTGTTTTTGGGTAAAAAGTGATATTATAGTTTAGCCAAAGCACTTAAACTTGAACCAGGTTTTGAAACACATATTTTTTGCTCTACTTTGTTTAAATACTCGTAAATCCGTTAGGATTTACTGCGTTTTAGCCTTGTATAACAAAAAATAATGCTATTTACAAAACTCTT
>JAFQKE010000023.1 GCA_017397065.1 Clostridia bacterium | reverse complement strand
TTTGAATAACGGAAAGGCAGTTCATTTTTCTTCTGCATCTCTCTTACAAACTCTTTGCACACGTCCTCAAAGGTAAAGGACGCAAACTCGTGCAATGCCGGTGCGATAACATAATCGTAAACGCCGTCTACATCGCCATCTTCAAGCTGAGAAAAATTTGTGAAACCAAATGCGTACCAAAATCTAAAGAAATTATCGGTCAGGCGATAAGTGCCTCTGTTGGAGTTAGCTTTTTCCTTGCTTTTGGAATCGACCGAAAACTCACGCTCAACAATTCCAAGCTCAATAAGATTTTTAAGATATACGCTTGTTTTTGACGTGTCCTCTACAAGAGATTTTTGGCTGATGTCATTAAGCTTTGTATTGCCAAGGGCTACCGCCTCAATAATTGAGTTGTATATAGGGGTTTCACGAAGCTCCTGATGAAGTAAAAAATCAACCTCACTATATAGAACAGAGCCTTTAGTTAGGATATTTCTCTTAATATTCTCCGCTAATGAAAGCTTTGAACTAAACTGGCGAAGATAATGCGGAATACCGCCAAGTATGGAATATGCCAACACCTTATCCTTATCTGAATAGTTGGGAAAGAATTTAATCGCATCATAAAATCCCATCTCGGTCATTTTATAAATGCCTGTCGCCCTTCCGTAAAGCGGATTTTTTTCGGCAAGTAATTCTTTCTCTATAAAACTCATTGCGCTACCGCACAATACAATCATTACATTTTTATCTTTAAGTTCAGCATCCCAAAGGTTTTGCAGCACAGAGGGGATGCTTTTATTTCCTTTACACATATATGGGAACTCATCTATGATGAGTAGTTTCTTTTGATCTCCAAAAGGAAAATCCAAAACAGAACGAAAAGCACTCTCCCAATCTGCAAACTCAGATATATACTGCTTTGCAGGGATATTCTCTTTCAGAATATGCTTTGAGAATTTGGAAAGCTGAACTTTATCGGTACTTTGCGTGCAGGAATAAAACACATGCTGTTTTCCTTTGCAAAACTCTCTTAATGTTTCGGTTTTGCCCACACGACGTCTGCCATAAAGAACAACAAGCTGACCATTCTCATTATCAAATTTATCCTGAAGAAACTTTAATTCTGCCTCTCTTCCAATAAACATACTAAAACCTCCATCCGTTCAAATCGTGATTTACTAAATCGTGATTTGATAATATTATATATCATAATTTTTAGAAAATCAAGTGTTTTAAAAAAATTTGAGGACACAATCAAAATTGATGTGTCCCCAAACCTGTTTTTTATGATTTGATTTTATCAATAACGCCTTTTTCAAGTCGGCTTACCTGAGCTTGAGATATACCTATCTCTTTTGAAACCTCCATTTGGGTTTTGCCGTGTATAAAACGCAGATTCAGTATTCTTTTTTCTCTGTCGCTTAAATTTTTCATAGTTTCTTTAAAGGATATTTCATCAATCCACCCCGATTCGGAGTTTTTATCTCCCACCTGATCTAAAACGTATACGGTGTCGCCACCATCCGAAAAAACCGGTTCATAAAGCGACATTGGCTCCACCACGCTTTCAAGTGCTACCACCACATCGGTGTGTGGAACATCAAGCTCTTTTGAAATTTCATTAACGGTAGGCTCTCTGCCGAGCGTTGCAGTTAGCTTTTCTTTTGCCTGC
The DNA here is from genome assembly GCA_017397065.1 of Clostridia bacterium. The sequence goes on along the minus strand of JAFQKE010000023.1, from coordinate 37,574 downwards.
ATCGCCCTGTATGCCATATCCTTTATTGAGCGACTGACTCTCACATAACTGTTGTCCCTAAGATATCGTCTTATTTCACCAATTATCATCGGAACGGCGTAGGTCGAAAAACGAACATTCTGAGTTATGTCAAAATTATCTATCGCCTTTATAAGACCAATTGAGCCGATTTGAAAAAGGTCGTCGGGGTTTTCGCCTCTGCCTTGAAATCGCTTAATAACGCTGAGCACCAATCTCAAATTTCCGTTTATCAGCTCATCTCTGGCGTTTTTGTTTCCCTCTCGTGCCTTTTTTAAAAGTTCAATTTTTTGTGCCTCTTTCATAACCGGTAGGGAAGAGGTATCCACCCCACAAATCATAACCTTTCCGTACTGCAAAATAACACTTCTTCCGTTAATATTTTTGTTATACAAAAATTATTACCCAAAGAAGTCTTTTCAAACATTTAAAATATTTTTATGGTAGACACCTTTCACTTGCATTCGACAAAGGAGGTTTATATTTATTTTAAAAAAGAGGTTGACACTTCAACATCTTTGTGGTATAGTCTAACTTGTTGATATTTCAACAAGTTTTTTATAACAGAGAGGAAAAAGTAATGAAAACCAGAATTATAATAGATTCCACAGCGGATTTAATACCCGAAATTAAAAAAAGAGCGCATATCGTGCCCCTTACGGTGAGATTTGGTGACGTAGAGTATATTGACGGAGTTACCATAAACAACAAAGAATTTTACAACAAGCTGATAGAAAGCGACCTACTTCCTACCACAAGTCAGGCTACTCCCGATGCGTTTATAAAGGAGTACGAAAAGGCAAAAGAAGCAGGCGAAGCAGCGGTTGTTATTACGCTTTCTTCAAAATTTTCGGGAACTTATCAAAGTGCCGTGATAGCCGCTGAGGAATATGATAATATATATGTTGTAGATAGCGGAAGTGTCGCAATGGGCAGCGGAATTCTGGTAGAGCTAGCATTCAGACTTCTTGAACAAGGGCTTTCAGCAAAAGAAATAGCCGAGAGATTGGAACAGGAAAAGCAAAAAATAATAATTGTTGCTTTGGTAGATACTTTGGAATATCTTAAAAAAGGCGGACGAGTTTCAAAAACCGTTGCCTTTGCAGGTACAGTATTAAATATTAAACCCGTTTTAAGTGTAGTTGATGGAGATATAAAAATACTCGGCAAGGCACGTGGCTCTAAAATGGGTAACAATCTGCTTGTTACCGAGATTGAAAAAGCTGGCGGTATTGATTTTAAAAATCCCATTCTGCTCGGCTATAGCGGAATTTCAGATGCACTGCTTTTAAAATATATTGAGGATAGCCGACATATTTGGGAAAATAATCTTGATGAGGTTCGGTATACAACGCTAGGCAGTGTTATAGGCACTCACGTTGGCCCCGGTGCAGTTGTGGTAGCGTTTTTTAAAAAATAAAAGTATTTTTATAAAGTAAATTTATTTAAAAAGGTCCTGCAAGGAAGAATCTTTGTAGGATTTTTTTGGTTTTAATTGAAAAAAAGTCGGTAGTATGATATTATATTTATATCTTTTATGATTAGCTTAAACTTAAATAGATAATTTAAAGCAAAGGAAAGCAAAGTAAATGACCGATAAAGAATTAAGAGAAATCAAGCGTCGTTTCAGACCCGATAAAAACAATATATTAAGTCTTAAGGGCTGCATAGTCAACAGCGAAAAGACTATTATATCTGAAATAAATCAGCCAATGGCAACCTGCTCCATAGAGGACGGCGAAAAGATTTTAGGAATTATGAAAAAGGTGCTTTCGGGCAGCCTTGGAACCAATCTTTTAGATTTGGAATTTCCTGCCGAGGCACCCACCATAAGCGAAAAGCACCACCTTTTATCCGACCTTAAAGCTTCATACCTTAAAAATGAAAATGCGCTTAAATATTTTTATCAGCAGGTTATCCAAAGTGTGCATTTTGAGGGTAGCTTTGCAATACTTTTAGCAAGCGATAATTATGATGTTTTTTCATACGACGAGATTGGAGAAAGGGCAGATTCTTCAGAAATTTTTTCATACATAATATGTGCCGTTTGCCCCATAAAGCCCCTTAACGCAGGACTTTGCTACCGTGATTATGATGCATCATTCCGTAGTGTAGAGGAGCAATCATTGCTCTGTCCACCCGAGCTTGGATTTATGTTCCCGGCCTTTGATAACCGAGCTACAAACATTTACGGCACCCTTTATTACACCAAAAACGTATCGGATATTCACCCCGAATTTATTGATAATATTTTTGGCCTGCCGCTTCCTATGTCGGCCACCGAGCAAAAGGACAGCTTTGATAACTGCCTTAAAGAAACTCTGGCTGACGAGTGCGATTTTGAGGTTGTAAAAAGCGTACACGATCAGATTTCCGAAATGGTTCAGGAGCATAAGGAGCAAAAGCAGGAGGAGCCGCTTAAGCTCACCAAAAAAGACCTTAAAGGTGTGCTTGAATACTGTGGTGTTGAGGAACAAAAGGTAGAGCAGTTTGGCGAAAAATTTGAAGAGCAGTTTGGCAAAAATGCCGAGGTTGCACCAAAAAGCATTGTAGACGTTAAAAAATTCAAGGTGGAAACTCCCGATGTTTCTATAAAGGTTAATCCGGAGCGAACAGATTTGGTTTCAACTCAGGTTATAAATGGTGTCCGTTACATAATGATTCGTGCCAATGAGGGCGTGGAGGTTAACGGCGTTAATATTGATATTAAGTAGCTATGATTTTAAACACAAGTTATTTTATTTGCCCCGTTTGTGGCGGCAAATTGTTTGATTTAGAAAATTCTTTGCGCTGTTTTTCGGGACACAGCTTTGATAAATCAAAGGATGGATATGTAAATCTCCTTATGAAAAATGCCTCAAATAAGAGGCACGGCGATGATAAGCTGATGGTTGTGGCAAGAAAAAACTTTTTAGATAAGGGTTACTATTCCTTGTTAAGGCAGAGCGTTGCAGAGGTTTTGGGCAGCGGCAATCTTGTTTTGGATTCAGGTTGCGGTGAGGGGTATTATACCTCCTACTTTGCCGAGAATAATACAGTTTTAGGCATTGATATTTCAAAAGATGCTCTAAAGTATGCCGCAAAAAGGTGTAAAAAAGCCACCTTTGCGGTGGCGAGTATATCGGATATTCCGCTCATCGAAAGTTCGGTAGATGCCGTTTTAAATATCTTTGCCCCCGATAGTCCAAAAGAATTTTCACGCATTTTAAGAAGTGGCGGCAGGCTTATCGAGGTGCTTCCTTTGGAAAATCATCTTTTTGAGCTTAAAGAAAAAATCTATCAAAATCCCTATAAAAATCCTGCTCCAAGCTATGAAAAGCAGGGCTTTAAAATAAAATCAGTAACAGAGGTTAAATACCAAATAAATCTTGAAAATAATGATGATATTGAAGCCCTTTTTAAAATGACTCCGTATTATTACAAAACCTCGGCCTCCGACCAGCAAAAGATTAAGGATGTTAAGGGGCTTTTGGTTTCTCTTGAGTTTGCCATAGCAGAGTACAAAAAGGCTTAAAGAGTTAGTCTTAAAACAAAATCTCGGTTAGTCAGTCTATTGCTGATTTAACCGAGATTTTTAATTAGTTTATTATTTTATTGATTTTGGTTTAGCTGAGTTATAATGCTTTGATAGTCTTCGGGGGAAAGAACGGCATAATAGCCTTGACCTACATAAGCCACATCATCAATGGCGATTAGTTTGGATTTTTGACCGTAAGAAAAGTTAACAACGCAATTGCAGCCGTTTGCGGTGGCAATTTGAGCCATCTGGGCTTTAAGGTCATTTAAATTGCGTAGTTGAGCACCAAAGCCGCTGACACGCACGTCTGCAACAAGACGTTTAACGGCTCTGGGATGATCGCCCTCAATAAAAATCACACCATATAAAGCGGTAACGTATGCCATAATTACTTCTCCCTTTCAAGAACTGTGATAAACTCTTGTCTCGGGCCACCAAATCCGGGAATATCGGCTGTGGCACAGGTAACAACACGCCAACCTTGCTGAGCATATGCGTTGATAGCCTGCTCTAAAAGGGCAGGGTCAAATTTGCCTGAGAACCATTTATCCTTTTGCGAAAGAACCTTGTATTCGTACTTGGTCTTGGATACGGGTGTTGCGGTGTTGGTATTAAAGTCAAAATTCATACCACCTGAGGGTGATGCAGGAGCGGCTGCAGGTGTGGGAGCGGGAGCATCAGCGGGGGCAGGTGCAGGCTCAGAAGCCGGAGGCTTTGGTGCCGATGCTGGAGCGGCGGCGCCACACTTGGTACAAAAAAGACTATTTTCTGCCAATTGGGTTCCACAAGATGTACAGAATTTCATAAATATTATCCTCCTAAAATCAAATCTTTATGTAAAAGACTATTACATAAATGATACCATTTATGCCGAAAAAAGTCAATATATAAAAGACAGGGTACGGTTTTGTCTTTACGGGTAAAAATAAAACAGCGGTATAGTTATCACGCTATACCGCTGTTTGCTATATAAACTGTAAATTTAACTCAATAAAGACCTTAGTGCTTTTTTAAATTGAACGGTAAAAAGAATAACGGTAAAGGTCACGGCTATCAGGTCGGCAACAGGCTCGGCGGTATAAACACCCAGTGTTTTGTCTGCAATAAGTTGTGGCATAATGTAAATCAGCGGCAGGAGCAAAACAAATTTTCGTACAATGGCAACTATGATGGAACAAGGTGCGTTACCTATGGAAACAAAGGTCATCTGACATGCTATTTGAATACCAAAGATGCACATCACACCGCAATAAATTCTAAGGGCTGTTGCGGTGAAATCTATGAGTGCCTTGTCGGGAGTGAATATGCCTGCAAATATTTGTGGCAACAGCATAATAGCGCCCCAAATAACAAATGAGTAGGTTAAACAGGATATAAGTAAAAGTCTAAAGGTTTTCTTCACACGCCCTGCATTTTTTGCACCATAATTGTAGCTTAAAATCGGCTGTGCACCCTGCGCAATGCCCTGCATTGGTAGCATTGCAAACTGCATTACGCTTGTAAGTATAGTCATAGAGCCTACGGCAATATCACCGCCGTACTTTAGCAGTGAGGAGTTAAAGCAAACCGAAATAACGCTTTCGCTGCTCTGCATAATAAAGGTGGCAGTTCCAAGTGCAATGCAAGGGAAAATAAGCTTTGCATCTATGCGAAGATTGTGTTTTTTGAGTTTAAGATAAGTCCTTTTTCCACAAAGAAACAAAAGCACCCAAACGCAGGATATGGCTTGAGAAAGAATGGTGGCAAGTGCGGCGCCTTTAACACCCATATCAAAACCAAAAATAAAAATGGGGTCGAGAATAATATTGCTTACAGCACCTATAAGTACCGTAATCATACTGATTTTGGTGTAGCCTTGTGCGGTGATAAATGCACCCATACCAAGAGTTAGCTGAACAAAAATTGTGCCAATGGCGTAGATGTTCATATAATCGGTGGCGTAACCAATGGTGTTTTTGCTAGCACCAAACATTAAAAGTAAATTACTATTAAAAATCAGTAAAATGGTGGTCAGTACGGCAGAGATAATAATTTGAAGAGAAAAGCAACCGCCCATAATTTTTTCAGCAGAGTCGTTGTTTCCCTCACCCATTGCTATAGATGCCTTTGGGGCGCCTCCTGAGGCTATTAAAGCCGCAAATGCTGATATTATCATAATAATCGGCATACACACACCAACACCGGTAAGGGCAAGGCTTCCGTCTTTTGACATATGACCAATGTAAATTCGGTCGATTATATTGTATAGCATATTTATAAGCTGTGCAACAACCGTTGGAACGGCTAATTTAAAAAGCAGTTTACCAATCGGTGCGGTGCCGAGCATTTCTTTGTTATCGCTCATATTTTCGCTCCATAAAAATAAAATTGTGACATATATTATATAACACCTTTAATAACATTTCAAGTTTAAGTGTTTTGGCTCAGCAGGTTAACAATTTTAGTAGTTTCTTTTACCGTCAAAGACTGATTGTTGTTAAGTATATAGCGTATAATTTTATCTGCGCCGTTCTGCCCTTGGGAGAAAACTAAGGTTTTTTTATCCATATTTTTTATTTCTATTTCGGTATCGGCATTAGCAAAATAAACTATCGGTGTTATGTATGTGTTAATTTTATTTTGCCTTAGGTATCCGGCGGTTCTGAAAATGTGGGTATTGACCTGCTTTATAGGGCTATAAAAGTTTTTAGAGTAGATATTTCTGCCTCGGCTTATTTTTCTTTTTACCCAATATTCGCTGTTTGCATCACCGTAAATGTGGCCGTTTAAGTTTTTGGTTTCAATAATAAACACGCCCGTAGGGCCAACAATCAGTGTGTCAAGCTCACTGCAATGCCCTTTGTAAAAAATCTTTAAATTGTTTAAAACTGTATAGCTGTCGGGCAGAGCTTTAAAATGATTTATTGCAAAATTTTCACCTTTAACGCCCGATTTTAATATATCAATTTTTTCTCCTGATTTTTTAATGCTGACAATATTAAAAACCGTAAGGATAAAAAAGCCGGCGGGTAGTAACAGAAGATATCTTTCTTTTGAATAGGAAAATAGCCATAGACCCGCTCCAAAACAGATTAAAAAAACAATAACAAATAAGCTCTTTTTAAAGATTTGTTTTTTATGATATAAAATTTCTTTTTTTAAACCAGACTCTTTTTTTATAATTTTTGCCATTTTGTCACCCTGAAAATATAATCGTTCATAGATATTATAAAGTAAATTTAATCATAATGCAATAAAAAACGCTCCGCCGTAAAAAGCAAAGCATTTTTTATAATCTTATAAAGATTTAAATCTTGGTTCATTAGTCAGCGGTAATTGTGGCAAGAACGTCACCGTCTTTTTCGCATACATTGACTTTAATGTACTCTAATTCCGGTAATTCTTTTTGTGCCTCAGTCAACATAGCGTCAAAAACGCTGCCCATTGAATCGTAAGTAAGCTGCATTTGTGATTTTATAGCATCATCGACCTCGTCGAGCTCGTTGATGTTAATGTTTATAGCAAAACCGTTTCCCTCAACCTCAACAGAAGAATTACAGGTCATACCGGACTGAGCAAAGCCTTGCTCTACCGATGAAACGAGTGCATCTTCATTTGCTTCAACATATTCTTTGATTTTAGCAGAAGAATCGGCTGAACAAGCAACTAAGGTAAAAATCATCATGGTAGCTAACATAAGAGCTAATAATTTTTTCATATTTCCGCCTCCTTTCTAATGTTTTTTTACATTATACAACAAATTATCTTTAAAAGCAATTATTTTAACAGATATTTTTAAAGAGTTTATCTACATAAAGCTTTTAAGACTTTGCAAAGATAGAGATAACTGCGTTCAACCGATGAAATCGAAAGCCTTTCATTCGGGGTGTGGATTTCCTCCATATCGGGACCGAATGAAACTGCATCGAGCCCCGGTAATTTGTCGCTAAAAAGTCCACACTCAAGCCCTGCGTGTATTGCCTCTACAATGGGCTTTTTTTCGGTGAGCTTTTGGTATTCGCCTACCATAATTTCTCTTAAATGAGAATCCTTTTTATATTCCCAAGCCGGATAGTGGGAAGAATCCTCAAAGCTGCCGCCAAATTTTTCGGTCAGGGCTTTAAGTGTTTTTAATAGCTCGAATTTTTCATCATTTACGGAACTGCGTATCGAAAAAGTGAGGTAAATACCTGCATCCTCGGTTTTAAGGATTCCTAAATTAAGGGAGGTTTGAACAAGGCCATCAATGTCCTCGCTCATTTTTTGTACTCCGTTGGGGACGGTGGATAAAAACTCGGTAATTTTAAGTGAATCCTCAACGGTAAAGCCATATTCCTTATCATCTGTTTTGTTCAGAGATATTTTAAGCTCGGGCTCCTCAGAGGTTCTGTTTTTGTTTTCAAAATCTGCTATTAAGTCCTCTAAATTAAAGGCGGTAGAAATTTTTACAACAGAGCGGGCGGGAATGGCATTATCCTTACTACCGCCGCTGATTTCAACAATGCTGTATTCGTCCTTGATTTGGCTTAAAAGCTTTCCCATTAAAATGTTGGAGTTGTGTCTGCCTTTGTGTATTTCCACGCCGGAATGACCACCCTTAAGTCCATCAATTATAATCTCATAGCAGGGGTTTTTAAGAGGTGTTTTTTTAGCAGGGATACGGATTTCACACCTTGCTCCACCTGCACAGCTTACAGTTAAAACGCCCTCGGCCTCAGAATCTAAATTCATCATAGTGCGACCTTTAAGCAGACTGCCGTCAAGAGCGGCTGCACCAAACATACCGGTTTCCTCGTCGGTGGTAAAAACAGCCTCAATGGGCGGATGGCACAGGCTGTTGTCTGCCAAAACTGCCATAATCATTGCAACGCCTATTCCGTCATCACCGCCAAGAGTGGTGCCGTTTGCCGTTATAAAATCACCGTCAATCATTATTTCAAGAGGGTCGGTTTTAAAATTTATGTTGCAATCGGGCTCTTTTTCGCAAACCATATCCAGATGAGCCTGCAAAATAACGGGGGATTTTCCCTCAAATCCGGTCGATGCAGGTTTTTTAATTATAACGTTATTCGCATCATCTTTTATATATTCAAGATTTTTTTCCTTGGCAAATGCTACGCAGTATTCGCTTATTTTATCGGTGTCGCCCGAACCGTGAGGAATATTGCATATATCTTCAAAATAGAACATAACGTCTTTTGGATTTATATTTTCTAAAACTCTCATAAAAATCTCCTAGGAATATTTTTGGGGATTTAAAATTTTTGCTTTTAATAAAATCTATTACCCAAGGGTTATTATACCCCTGCAATGTGCCTTTTTCAAGCAAAAGATTTTTTTAACAAAATAAAAAGTAGTAAAATTTTCTATAAATCTTCCGTTTGTAACCTATAATTTGTAAGAAATTAAAAAAATTGTTAAAAGTTTTGCAAACTCCTTGATTTTATGGAAAATATAATATATAATGGTATGCGGTGAAATTTGAACTTTAATTCAAACTTTATTTTTAAAAGGAGTGCTTTGATTATGACAACCAACAAAACCGTTCTTGCCTGGATTGAAGAGATGAAAGCTCTTGTAAATCCCGACAATGTAGTTTTTATTGACGGTAGCGATGAGCAGGTAGAGCAGCTTCGTGCTGAGGCAGTTGCCATTGGCGAGCTCGAAAAACTCAATGAGGAGCTTTTACCCGATTGCTATCTCCACAGAACTAAGGTTAACGACGTTGCACGTGTAGAGGGTAGAACCTTTATTTGTGCTAAAACCAAAGAAAACGCAGGTCCTACCAACAACTGGATGGATCCTGAAGAAGCATATAAAATGCTTTATGACATTGCTAAAGACAGCTACAAGGGTCGCACTATGTACGTAATTCCTTTCTCTATGGGCCCCATTGGTTCTCCTTTGGCAAAAATCGGTGTAGAGCTTACCGATTCTATTTACGTTGTTCTTAATATGATTATTATGACTCGTGTTTCCAACGAGGTTTGGACTGCTCTCGGCGATAGCAATGACTGGGTTCGTGGTTTCCACAGCCGTTGTGATATTGATGAAGAGAAGAGATACATCTGCCAGTTCCCCGAGGATAACACCATTATCTCTGTTAACTCCGGTTACGGCGGAAACGTTCTTTTAGGTAAAAAGTGTTTTGCACTCCGTATTGCTTCCTACCAGGGTTGGAAAGAGGGCTGGATGGCTGAGCATATGCTTATCCTTGGTATTGAGAATCCCAAGGGTGAGGTTAAGTACGTTGCAGCTGCATTCCCCTCCGCTTGCGGCAAAACCAATCTTGCTATGATGATTCCTCCCAAGTATCTCCGTGACAAGGGTTACAAGGTATGGACTGTTGGTGACGATATTGCTTGGATGCGCATAGGCGAGGACGGCAGACTTTGGGCTATTAACCCCGAAAACGGATTCTTCGGCGTTGCCCCCGGTACTAATGAAAAATCCAACTTCAACGCTCTTGCTTCTACCAAAAAGGGTACAATCTTTACCAATGTTGCCCACAATTTAGATAACAACACCGTTTGGTGGGAAGGCTTAGATAAGAATCCTCCCGAGAACGCTATTGAGTGGAAGGGTAATCCTTGGAATGGCAAAACTTCTGATGAAAAGGGTGCACATCCCAACAGCCGTTTCACTGCTCCTGCAGTAAACTGCCCCTGCATTTCTTCTGAGTTTGAGAGCCAGAGCGGAGTTCCGATTTCCGCTATCATCTTTGGTGGACGTCGTGCAAAAACTGCTCCCCTCGTATATCAGTCAAAGAATTGGGAGAATGGTGTGTTCGTAGGTTCTGCAATGGCTTCTGAAACTACTGCTGCTGCCTCCGGTGCAGTTGGTGTTGTTCGCCGTGATCCTATGGCTATGCTTCCTTTCTGCGGTTACCATATGGGTGACTACTTCCGTCATTGGTTAGAGATGGGCAAAAAGCTTGGCGACAAGGCTCCCAAAATCTTTAACGTTAACTGGTTCCGTCTTGATGATGAAGGTCACTTCATCTGGCCCGGTTTTGGTGACAATATGCGTGTTATCAACTGGATTATCGACCGTTGCGAAGGCAAGGTAGATGCAGTTGAAACTCCTATCGGCTTTGTTCCCAAGGCTGAGGATATTGACCTTACCGACCTTGATTTTGATATTGAAACCTTGAAATCAATTCTTGAGGTTGATAAAGAAACTTGGATTAAAGAAGCTGCTGAGATTGAAGAGCATTACAAGAAGTTCGGCGACAGACTCCCCGAAGAGCTTGTTAATCAGCTTAACACTCTTAAAGCAAACCTTAAATAATTTTTGAATATAAATTATTCGGGGATGTAAAAATCCAAAACCTTTTAAATAAAGAAGAATAAAACAAAATTAACCGTAATAGAAGCTAAAAGTCAGTTTCTATTACGGTTTTTGTGTTTATGCTAACCACGTTCTGCGAGAGGTGAGTAGCGGCTCTCTTTTTCGCCTTCCCCATCAAGGGGAAGGCTTTATTTCGAGAAATTCAAGGATTTGTTTGTGGGAATGACCAATGTGTCATTCCAGATAAAATATGGTAATTTGATTATTTTGTTACGGAACAACACGTTGGTTGTTCCCTACGTTGTTGTCCCAAAATTTGTGTGTTAAATTGCTTTTTTGCAAATGCTATTTTTCAATTTTAACGTCTATATAGGCGTCGTATGCGTTGCTATTGTCACTCCAAGAAATATTGCCGCTTGAGTGGCTATAATCCTTGGCGTAATTAACGTTTCCGTTTTGTTCATCTGCTTTAAAAAGGGTTAGAGCACTAACGGTTGTGTAGCAGTGTTTATTAGCAATATCACTGCCGCCCTTACCCATTTTTAAAATAATTCGGTAGGGTGCCTTTCCCTTTGTTTTAAAGGAAATTTCCACTTTATTTGTTTTTCTTTTTTTATTTAAATCTATGTTGCTTTGAGAGTTTATGCCGATAGTTTGTTTTGTAATATTATTTTGTATTTTTTGGGGTTCGAGAATATGGTCGTATGTATATTGATACGAAAAAACATACTCGGTTTCGGGGTCTAAAATATCGGTATCAATGTACATATAAGCCGGTTCTGCGGCTATATCAGCAATTTGCAAATCAAACCGCCAACTGTTGCTTTGTGGAAGTGAGTTTGAAGTTTTTTTCTTTTTATATTCAGCCGGCGAAACGCCCGTGTAATTTTTAAAGGTGGAATAAAAATTGTTGTATGAGGTAAAACCACTTTGAAATCCGGCATCAATAATCTTTAAATCGGTAGTGGTAAGAAGCTGTTTTGAGTAGGATATTTTAAGGTCGTTTAAATAATCGTTGTACGATCTGCCGATTTTTTTGTGAAAAACGTGGCTGAAGTGGGTGGGCGAGTAGTGGGCAATTTTGGCAATAGTGTTTAAGCTTGGATTATCTCGAAAATGGTTGTGCAGATAGTTAACTGCATAGTTAAGCTGGTCATTTTGATACTTTTTAATAGATTTAGACTGCTTGGGGGTAAGTCTTAAAAGCAAAATCAGCACACATTCCAAAAGATTTTGAATGTAATCGTCATTTCTTTGGCTGCTGTGGTTTTCTTTAATAGCGGCCTCGCAAAAGAACAGAACCCTGTTAAAGGTGTTTTCATCTAAATCGAGTGCAATAATGCCTTGAACCGAGTTAAGCTGAGAAAGCATTTTCTCTGAAATGGCGTTATCCTTTATGGAAAGATTCAAAATGCGGAGATTGTTGGAATTTTTTATAGCGTGATAATCGTTTATTCTGAGTACCGAAACGTGACCCCGCTTGATTGTTGAAGAGATACCGTTGTGGGTGTTATCGGCACTTCCCTCTAAAACAAGCTCAATTTCAATAAAATTGTGCCAATGAAGCGGTATATCTTTAACATAACTGCGGTGATAGGATAAATTTAAATTTTCCGGCATCACATTATGGTATAGATAAATACTGTTATCAGACATAAAATCCCCCCTATTTTAAAATTAAAGTGCTGATTTCAAACAAATATTCTATATACAATCGTATGCATCGCTGTTATCTGTCCAGGAAACATTACCGTTTGCATAGTTGTAATTAGCGGCATAATTTTTGCCGTTTTGTTCGCCTGTTTTTAAAAGTGTTAAAGCGCTTAAGGTTGTGAGACGATATTTACAATCTGTATTATTAAGCCCTTTGCCCATTTTTAAAATAATCCGGTATGGTGCTTTCCCTCTTGTTTTAAAGGTAATATCCACTCGGCTTGTTCTTCTTTTATCATTAAAATCTGTGGTGGATTGTGATACTATTTTAATGCTTTGCTTTGTGGTGTAATTTTGTATACGCTCAAAAGCAATAATGTAATCCTGTGAATAGCAGTATGAAAAAGTATATTCCGTTTCGGGCTCTAAAACATCGGTATCAATAAAAACATATGCAGGGTTTGTTTCAATGTTGGTGTAGGCCAAACCGAATCTCCAGCTATAGCTGTAGCCTGTGGTAGAGGTGTCAGAGGCTTTTTTCTTTTTGTAATCGGCGGGAGAAGACCCCGTATAATTTTTAAAGGTAGAATAAAAATTGTTATAAGAGTTAAAGCCGCTCTGATAACCGGCATCAATAATCTTTAAATCTGTGGTGGTAAGAAGCTGCTTTGCGTAGGATATTTTAAGGTCGTTTAAATAATCGTTATATGATTTGCCGATTTTTTTGTGAAAAACGTGGCTGAAGTGGGTGGGTGAGTAGTGTGCAATCTTGGCAGTGGTGTTTAAACTTGGGTTTTCACGAAAATGGTTATGTAAATAATTAACGGCAATATTAAGCTGGTCGTTATGCTGCCTTTTTAACGGCTTGGATTTGGTTTGAGCTTGTTTAAGGATTAATATAAAAATGCATTCCAAAAGCTTTTTAATGTAATCCTCATTTTTATTTAAATTGGAGTTTTCAGCAATAACGGCTTCACAGAAAAAAACAAGAGTATCAAAAAGCTCGGGATTTAAATCAAAGGCAAGGTTGCCCTCGGCAGAATTCAGTGAGGCTACGATTTTCTCTGAAATAGAGGTATCCTTAATGGAAAGGTTGAGCACATCTAAATCCTGTGTGTTTTTTATGGAGTGATAATCATTTATTCTAAGTACCGAAACACACCCTCTTTTAAGGGTTGAAAAAACACCATTGTGTATATGCTCGGCTGTGCCCCCCATTACAAGCTCAATTTCAATATAGTTGTGCCAATGAAGGGGAACATCCGTAATACTTTTTCTGTAGTGATTAAAAAACATATTTTCAGGAATTTTGTTTTCGTATAAAAATACATTATCAGCCATATTAGTACCCCCTCGTCATCATTTACGGTTATTATAACACCGTTTTTTTAAAAAAACAACCCAAGTGCGAAAAATACTGTATACTTTTAACAAAATACAAAAGGAATATAGCGTATCACTTTAGTATACTTAAACTAGGTAAAAGTATCGGGAGATTTTTTTTACCGATAAATAAAATTTTAGGAGGAAATTTTATGAAAAAAAGTTTAAGCATTTTGCTTGCTCTGCTTATGATTTTAAGCAGCTTGCCGATAATGACTTTCGCTGCATCGGCTGAGCAGGCAGACCCGAACGTTATGGCAGACTACACCTATGCTAATTGGCAAACAAGAAGATGGGGTAGCTCCAACGAGGGTACTGAATCGTTAAACGGTGGTACTAGTATTTACCTTAAAAGTGTAAATTACCAAACAGCATTTACTACCGTAACCCTTGAGCCTAACACAACCTATTTGCTTGATTTCAACTGGAAATCAGATACCAACGAAAACTTAAACGGTATATTCCTACGTAACCTTTTTGTTTTCGGTGAATCTACCTACGGTTCTAATGAAGCACTTTTGGCTCCGGCACCGTCTAGTGATCTTGGAAACTATGTAGGTTCCGGAAGTTGGCATCATGATAACGGTGCTTTCTATCCCGCCGGTGCAACAGCTCAATTAACAAGCTTAGGTGCAGACCTTGAAAGTGAAACTGCTGATACTACTGCAAGAAGTAATGCTACCGCAGGCACTTGGCAGCATATTGCAACTAAGTTTACAACAAACAGCACCGATACCGAATATGCTATTATGGTTGATTTCCAATTTAATAGCACAGGTAATGCCGGTCCTAACAACATTCATCTTTCAGACTTTATACTTATTGACCAGAATGAAACTGCAAAAATTCCCCTTGAGCAAAAAACTGCAAACCATTTTGATACCTTTAGATGGACGAAGGTAAACAAAACCGAAGATCCCATTACTGTAGACGGAACTACAAGTATGATGCGTGTAGATAGCTGTATCTCTCACAGAGTTTTCACTACTATTCCTGCAAAGAATGTTAAAGAGAATGAAATAACCTTTAAATATTATTCCGGCAGCGGTATAACTGTATCTGGTATTTGCGTTTATCCTGATACCGTTGGTGGTGACATCCACTGCAAACAGGATGAAACCAACCCTAGCAACGGCTGGTATGAGGGTGATATAGATGGAGTTACTTATTATGCTCAGTTTGTACCCGGAAGATTATCCGCAAACCCCTCCGGTATCCAAACTCAGAGAACCTGTGGTGCAGACGCTAGCACTACCTGGCAGACTGCCACTGTAAAATTCCCCTCTGTTGGTGCTGAAACATACCATTTAATTATAGAATTTGGTGGCAATAACGCAACCGGTAACACCTGTTATTTTGCTGATTTTACGCATACCGGAACCGGTTTATCAAAGGAAGGCAACCTTTTAAATAATGCTACCTATGCTAATGGTTCCGTTTCTTGGACAACAACTACCGATGTTGATAACAGAGTAGGTAATGTTGATGCTTGGGGCGGAAGCTGGAACGACAACTATACTGTTTCCTACGATGGCGGTTATAGCTGGGCGTTTGGCTTTGGTGATGGTAAGGTTGGCGGCGACGACACCTACACCGATCAGATGTATCTGGATACTTATGGTTACGTTTATATTAAAGCAAATGACCTTAAAGCCGATGCAACCTATGATTTCTCATTTATCAACAGATTCTTATTTAAATTTATGCCTCATTCCATTGCATTTGCAGATGGCACCAATGCGGCAACTAATTTAACAGAACCCAAAACAGAAATACTTTCTGATTCATATAGTGAGAAGACTTCATATTTATTTAAGGTTCCTGTAGATGGTGATTATGTAATCACTCTTAAAGCAAATAGAGCTAATTGTGTTACTAATCAAAGTTGGAATATGAACGGACTCAGCCAATATGGTGCTACCGTTCTTTGCGACCTTGAACTCTATGAGCGTGGTGCCCTTTACACAGTTGCAGTTGATACTGAAGGAAACGGTGCCGCTAAGGCAGATAAAACAGGTCTTATCGAAGAGGGAACAGAGGTAACCTTTAATGCAACACCTGAAGTTTATGAAAGATTCCTGGGCTGGTATGTTGGTGATGAATTAGTTTCTGAAGAAGAGGTTTACACCACAACCGTAGCAGGTGACCTTAATCCCGTTGCTAAATTCACCGCTAACGGTGAAAATCTTATGGCTAACTACGATACAAGCAAATTCGTAGCCAGATATTGGGGTAATGTTTTAAATGCTGAGTCCCGCTACGGCGGCTTGGGTATTAGAGCAGATAAAGTGCCTCACCAGAATCTTGTTACTAAGGCAAATCTTGAAGCCGGTAAAGAATACACACTTTCTTTTGAGTGGAAATCTGTAGAAAATATTTCTAACAAAGATTTCGTTACTTCAATTAAAGTATGTAGAATCTTAACACCTGAAATTGACGTTTTAGGTAACAAAGATGATACTTGGGCAGATGGCAGCGGTTATAAGGGCCAATTTGGCGAAGATATTGAGCTTGGTGGCGGTTACTCCTCTCAGGAAATCGCAAATACCTGCACATGGCAGAACATTACTACTACCTTTACTCCTACCGAATCGGGTGAGTATGCAATTATTATCGGTTTTGGTCACAATACACTTACCGAAGAAGAGGTAGCAGAAATTAATAGTGTACACGGTTCTAATCTCGCTACTAATGCTAACAATAACCAGTCTGTAGATTTATCTGACTTTGTTCTTAAAGCAGAGCCTGTTATTGAATACACAGGAACCCATTACGATTGGAACGGCGTTCATTGGTCAGAGGTTACTGACAGTGCCGAGACTCGTGACGGCGGCTATGCTTATAAAGTAGCTAAGGCAATGAGCCAGAACATCAATACCACCTTAAACCTTAAACCCGGTACTACCTATAGATACTCCTTCAATTGGAAGTCGGTTGCTAATGATAAAGGCCTTGCATTTGTACAGTCTTCATCTATCTACTCTGCAAAGTCGGGTGATCCCTCTAAGGGTAGCAAAACCAATTACGATTGGTATGATGAAAACGACTCAGCAGGATATGTTCCCATTTATGTTCCTAATGAAGGCTACTCTAACTTAATGACAGATGTTTCTAATCCTAACGGTTCAAACGAGGCTGAAGATAGTGTATTAAAGGGCTGGAACACCTATTCCGCAACCTTTACTACTATTGAGGATGAAGATTATTATCTCTTCCTTAACTTCGGATTAAAGGGTGCTATTGGCAACCAGGATGTTATTGTTTCTGACTTTGTTATTGAAGAGGTTGTTAAGGGCTCCGCTCCTGCAGCTGATGAGATGATCGATCATCCCGGTGTTTCTATCCGTAAGGCTAGCGAAAGCACCTTTGGTCAGGCTCTCCGTTACAAGTTCACAATTGATGCCTCTGTTATTGATAACGCTCAGGCAGACGGCTATGAGCTTACCGAGTATGGTACCGTTGTAGCTCGTGTAGATCAGCTTGCAGGTCACGCAGCAGATCCTATTATGAATGCTACTTCTTACACCGTTAAAAAGGGTGTTGCTTATAATAAAGCTGATGGAACAAACATTCAGTTTTCAGTAGCTGCTAATGGTGATGTTACCTATACCGCAGCACTTTACAACATTCCTACCGAAAACTATTCTTCCCGCCTCGCAGTTCGCCCCTATGCAGTATTTACAAATGCTGATGGCGATTCATATGTTCGCTACGGTACTACCAGAGTAGCAAGCGTATTTGAAGTTGCAAAGGCTATTTTGGAAGGTAGCAACAGCGATGATATTGCTTATGTAAATAATGTTCTTTTGGCAGGCGATATTAAAGCAGCATACGACGCTTGGGTAGCTGAACAGTAATTTAAAAGTAAAAAATATTACTTTCTAAGCATCATTTATTTAGGCGGTGCGTTTCGGCGCACCGCCTAGATGACCCTTAAAAGGTTTAATAGGTAAACCACAAGTAGGTTGTGTTTTTTACCTTTTTATTTTATAATGTATTATAAAAACAACCTAAAAAGTGCAAGTATTACCATAATTTCTCTGTTGCATTTGCTGACGGCTTATAATTATAATAAAATTGCAACAAACTGCTTGTTTTTATAATATATTGTATAATATTACTTCTTTTTTCAGCCAAAAAATTCGGCTTTCATATATTCATAAGAAAGGAATGGTCATAAAAATGAAAAAAACCTTATGTTTGCTTCTTGCGGTATTGATTGTGGCTTGTAGTCTGCCCACATTCATAACCTCTTATGCGGAAGATGCAGATAATCTTCTCGCAGAGGCTACCTATGCAAGCGGTGCAGTTTCCTGGACAGATAAAATCGATCCAAGAACTGCCTTAAATGATAACAAAACAAATTCTGTTTACGGAGGTTATTCTTGGACATTTGGTCTTGGATATCCGGAGGTTGCAGGAGATAAGTATGAGTATGTTAACATAAAGGCTACCGGACTTACGGTTGGGGCTAATTATAGCTTCTCATACATATATCAAAGGGATTTTGTGTTTGCTATTGATTCCATTAAAAGCACTAATGGCGATAATGCAGATTACATTGCACCTGTAACCACAAACGTTGCAGAAAAAGAGCGCTCATATATGGTATCAACCATGTTTACGGTGCCTGTAAACGGTGATTATACCATTAAGCTTAAGATAAACAGAGATATGCGTACAGCAGATTGCCAGTGGGATACTGTTGCGCTTTCTGACTTATCTTTAACCAAAACAGAGAGCCTTAACTTTGCCGAGAATTACACCTATGCAAACGGTGATGTTACTTGGACTACAACCACCAATGTTGCCCAAAAAATAGGTAATATAGATTCTTGGGGCGTTAATGATAATAAGGATAAATCCGTAAACGGAGGTTATTCGTGGTCGTTCGGTCTCGGTGACGGAAATGTTGCAGGCGACGTTTACGCCTATGTTTACATTAAAGCAAAGGGACTTACCGCAAACACCCGTTACGATTTCTCATACATATATCAAAAAGACTTTATAATCGCTTTTGATAGCATTACAGATAAAGATGGTACCAAGGTTGAGCTTGAAAACCCATCTAAGGACGTTGCAATTACAGGCGGCGACCGTGCCCATCAGGTTTTTGCTACATTTTTAGCTCCTGCTGATGGTGATTACACCATTACCCTTAAAACAAACAGAGATATGCGTCCTGCTGATTGCGCATGGAGCCACGTTGTACTTTCTGACCTTGTTTTAATCAAAAGCACTTCTGCCGCAAAGGTTGCTGCTGAGGTTTTGGTAAGCGGTTATGGCGACGCTACTGTTTCAGATGAATTACCCGCTATAGGCAGCGAGGTTACATATACCGCAGCACCTTGGCAGGATGAGGAATTTTTAGGTTGGTACAACGGCGAAGAAAAGGTAAGCGATAATCTTGTTTACACCTTTGTTATCGCCGAAAAAACCACTCTTACTGCTAAATTTACATCTAATAACCTTAATGTTTTGGCAGGTAAAAAGGCAAGCGACTGGACCGGCTGGCATTGGTTAAAGGTTGCAGACAGTTCTGAATCCAAGAATGGCGGAAAAGGCTATTTGTTAAGCTCTGTAATGTGGCAGAGTATGTACACCACAGTAACTCTTAAGCCTAACACCGAATATGACTTTTCCTTTAACTGGAAAGGTGTGGCAAATGAAAAAGGCTCCGCATACCCCTATGAAATTATGGTGTACCCTGTAAATGCGGCCAATATTGAGGATAGAGCTAACAACTGGACCGACGGCGGCGACGGCGGTATGTTCCAACCCAAGACCGGCACCGATTTAGAACAAGGTGGTGGCTATGCAACCGAAGCAGATGCAAATTCCTACCAGTGGAAGTCTGTTGAAACAGCATTTACCACCACAAGCGAAACCGAGTATAATGTAATTGTTTACTTTACTATTGATAGTGGTACTCCGGGCGATCAACAGGTAAATGTTTCCGATTTTGTTTTAAAGGAAAAAGGTGGCTCAGTGACACCTCCCCCCGAAGATACCGGGATTTCCAACAAAGATGCTTCCGATTGGGTAGGCTATCAGTGGTCAAAAATCGAAAATTCTACCGAATCACATAACGGCGGTAAGGGATACCTTGTAAAGGATGCAATGTTCCAGAGTATGTATACCAAGGTAGTTTTAAAGCCCGATACCGACTATAACTTCTCTTTCAGCTTTAAATCACACGCTAACGCAAACGGCGTTGCATATCCTACCGAAATAAAGGTTTATTCGGTAAATTCTGTGGATATTGACGACCGAGCCAATAACTGGCAGGATGGATTTTTCAACCCCAAAACAGGTACCGATTTAGAGCAAAATCCCACTCAGACTACCGCTGAGGCGGCAGCTACCTGCACCTGGCAACAGGTAAAAACAAACTTTAAAACCACTGCAGAAACTGAATATTATGTTGTGGTTTACTTCAATATTGAAGGTTCTCCCAACAATCAGCAGGTAAATGTTTCCGATTTTGTTTTAGAAGAAATTGTTAGCCTTGAAACCGATATATCCAAATTGGATGCTACCGATTGGACCGGTTATGAATGGGCTAAAATCGAAAATTCTACCGAATCACATAATGGCGGTAAGGGTTATCTTGTAAAGGAGGCAATGTATCAGAGCATCTACACCAAGCTCACCCTTAAACCCAAGACAAAGTATAATCTTTCCTTCTCTTGGAAGGCAAAAGAGGTTGCAGGCGTAGAGCCCGCATACCCCGCAGAAATTAAGGTTTATTCAGCAGATGTTGCCGATATTGAGGATAGAGTAAACAACTGGAAAGATGGCGGCAACTTTGTTCCCAAAACCGGTGCCGATTTAGAGCAGGGCTCCGGCTATGCTAGTGCAGAGTTAGCTAAAGCCTATGAGTGGCAGAAGATTACCACCAGCTTTAACACAATTGGGGACAAGGAATACAATCTGGTTATTCATTTCACAATAAACGGTGCAGCCTCTCATCAAGAGGTTTACGTTTCTGATTTTAAATTAGAAGAGCTTGGCGCAGCCGACGGTGGCGAAGAGGAAGACGATGCAGATAACCTTGCAGCAAATTACACCGCCGCAGCCGGTAATGTAAGCTGGACACCTGTTGCAGATGCTTGGGGCTCTTCATTCCAGGATAACAAGTCTGCATCTGTTTACGGCGGATATGCCTGGACTTTTGGTCTTGCAAATTCCGATTATGAAAAAGCTCCTGCCTACGCAATGATTAAAACAGGTGATTTAGAGGCAAATCATAAATATCAGTTCTCTTTCATCTATCAGAAAGACTTTGTTATTGTTTTTGATTCTATAGATTCCGGTGCCTCTGTTGTAAAAACAGAAGACGTTAAGTTATTAGAGGGTGACCGTGCTCACCGTGTAACCATCACCTTTAACACAACAAAAGCAGGTGCTCATACCATTAAGCTCAAAATGGGTAAGGGTATGAACAACGAAAATTGTCAGTGGAGCAACGTTGTTTTGTGTGACCTTAAGCTTTATGATATTACCAACCGTGTTTACGGTACTGTTAAATCTGAGCTTGGCGGCACAGCAACAGGCTTTGATAATGCATATTGCTTAAAGGGCGAAAAAGTTACCCTTATTGCAACACCTCGTCAGGGCAACACCTTTGTAGGTTGGTATGATGCCGATAATAATTTGGTATCTGCAGATGCTAAATTTGAGTTTATTGCAGAAAATGATTTCAATTATCTTGCAGTTTTCTCGGGAAGCAACATTCCTAACGGTGATTGGCTTGAGATGCACGATATGGATGGTACCTTTGAAGACGGTACTATGCTTGATTGGAAGGCAGAAGATAGAGAAAACGGCGACGATACAAGCTGGGCTATATTTGAACGTTCTACCGATATGGCTTATAACGGCAAATACTCCCTCAGGATGCGTTCGCGTTACAGAACAACCTTCTTCCACTTTGATGACCTCAAAAAGAAAACCACTTATCGTCTTTCCTTCTACATAAACCATCCTGATTTATACTCTCCTAAAAAGGATGTAAATGATACAGAGGCAAACAATGAAGCTCTTATCAGATGGTTTAGCATAACCTCCGGCAATACCGAGCTTTACAGTGAATCAGGTTCACAGGGGGCTCCTGCAATTAAAGGTGGTAGTGGTTGGTATAAAGTAAATATTTACTTTAATACAGGCGATTTTGATGAGGTTGATTGGAATTTCTATTATACCAATAAGGATGGAGCTCTTAAGGAATACATTTATATGGACGACGTAAGCCTTGTTGAGTATACCTCAGGTGCCTTTGAAAACGGCAACTTTGAAAGCGGTGCAACACCTTGGCGTGGAATCTTTAGTGTTGATGCAGGTGTGGCAAAGCTTGATGAGAATAATAGTATGTATCAAAATGTAGAGTTTGGTACTAATTCTTTGTATACCGTTTCCTTTAGAGCTAAAGGTAAAGGTACAGCCGGTGCTTCTGAAATTACTACCGATGATTTTAATGTTACAAACTACATTTCATCTGATAGTGCAGTAAACATCAATTCAGATGACTGGGCAGGATACTCATTTAAGGTATTCTCAGGAGTTCATCCGGCAGGTGGTCTTTTCTTCAAGTCTACCAACGGAGAGCTTTTAATAGATGATATTATTGTTACCAAAAACACCGACAGAGGCGGTGCAATAGTTGAAAAAATTGATTTTGAAACCGAACGTTTTGCATTACACAACACCTCCACTCCGTTTGAAATTTATAGCGGTACTGCGGGCGACGCAAATGTTCACAGCGGTACAAAGTCACTTCGCTTTAATGCAGCAAAGGCAGAAAAAGGCGTTCAGTATATCCTTGAGGATGCTTTCGTTTCAAATCAGATTGTATCAAAGCTCAACTACAAATTAACTCTGTATTACAAAACCGTAAAGGGCAATAGCCTTTATCTTGCTCCTGAATTTTTGCCTGATGATAGCGTTAAAACTGTTTACACAGCCGCATCTAACGGATGGACTAAGGTAGACTTTATATTTAACAAAGTCACTAATAGCTACATAAAAACTATTATCAGTAATGTTTTGAGTAAAACAACATCAGATTTCTATATTGATGATATTACTCTTTCCATAACTCCACCTATGGTTGTGGAAACTAATTCTGTTAATAAATACTGCGAATGGCCTCTCAATGTTTTAAATAATGAGGGCTTTGAGCAGCGTATTACAGCTAATGATTGGGCAAATCTTCCCAAAACTGCTCAGCTTCGTACCGATAAGGGTGCAAACGGCAAAAACTACCTCCGTATAAAGGCAGGCACTCGTTATGTTCTTCCTGTAAAGGTTGAGCTCAGCGATTCCTACTACTTCTCAGTTTCTACCCGTCTTGGCAAAAACTCCTCGGGATATGTTGGAGTAGCTTCAAATCCTGCAGGCACCGCTTTATATAACGATATAAGCGGCAAGCCTTCATCTAAAATCACTGTTGATTCCTCAAAGTGGAACAGAGATGCATTCCTCTTTACCACAGGTGAAAGCGGTTACATCTATCTTGTATTTGAGGCCACTAAGGGATATATAGATGTAGATGACGTTCAGCTTTATAAAAAGCAGTACGGTAGCAAAAAGGATCTTAATGACCACTCTATATTTGTTCCCTATAATTACAACAATCCCGATCCTTCAACCGTTGTTTTAAGCGGTGGCGATCCCACCTTTGGCGGCAAGATAGATCCCAGCGAATATGAGGATTATCTTGAGGAAGATTACTATTATGAAAGCGATGATTCACCATCTACCGGTGATGATATCACAATTCCCGTTGTAGCAATACTTCTCGCTACTTTATCGGCTTTAGTGTTGTTAATAACAAAAGACAGATTTTTCAAAAAGAACAAAGGAGGTAATGCATAATGATTAAAAAGCTTTGTTTATTACTTAGTTTTATTCTGACGTTCAGCCTGTTGGGTGCTTGCAGTTCCTCCAAAAAGGAAGAAAACCCATCTTCTGAAGATTCGGCTCAAGTACAGGAAGAAGAAAATATAGATGATTCCGAAGAAGAGTACGAAGATGAGTATTATGAAGATTACGAAGACGAGTATGAAGACGAGTATGAGGATGAGTATTATGAAGATTTCTTCGATGAAGATTATTTCACAGAAGAAGCATACTTAAATCGTCTTAAGATTTATAACGATGAAGCTCCTATTGTAGATACATACGGCGGTATGAGTGGTACTGTTTACCACGCTTTCGGATTTATGAAGGACGATAAAACAGGACGTGTTTACACCGACAAGATGATGGATATCGAGCTTGACCGTTTGGAGTATACGGGTATGAGATATTGCCGTACCCGTTATACAAGCGAATGGGCTTGGGATACTAAAACAGAGAAGTATGATTTTAACAAAGAGCGTTTTGGATACTTCTGTGACTATGCAAATGCCCTTCAGAAAAGAAATATGAAGATAATTCTTTCTGTTGGTTGGCATTTCGGTTTTGTATCTCATATCACCGATCACAGCATCGATGAGGTTACCTATCTCAACGGTGAGGGCGAAGATAAATTTGGCGAATCCGCCGGATTTAAGTTCGCAGACGGAATGAGCAGCGAAGATATCCGCATCACCAAAGCTGCTCGTCGTTTTGGATATTTCTATTCTGAAACCCTTCGTCAGCTTCGTGCAAGGGGAATTAACAATGTATCTCACCTGCTTTATATGACCGAGCCCTCAAATGGTTATCTTGGCGCAGAAGCAGGTGCTGAAAACCATGCATATCTGCTATTCTCACAAAACTTCAAGAAAAAACTTGCGGAAGAGAAGATAGCCCACACTGTTAAGCATATGGGACCCAATGAGGTTATTAAGGATGCTAATGATAAAAATAGCTTGTTCAAATATGTTTTAGAGAGAGATCCCGATTTATTTGATGTTTACGCAGTTCACAATTATCCTCATATGACCGATGTTACTGTAGACGTTCTTGAAAATATTTACGGCGAGCAGTTAAATAGCTTTGTAAATGTTGCTAAAAAGACCGGCGTTTATGGTAAAAAAGAATTCTGGATTGATGAGTATGATATTAACTACGATGGAAAAGAAGGCGCACAGAACATAAGCTGGGCCGGACTCCAAAACGTATTTGGCCTTATAATGGCACAACAAAGAGGTATTGAAAACACCGTATTTTGGCAGTTGTTTGATCAGCTCTGGACCGACCACACCAATACCGGCGGTGAATTCCTTGAGGGTATTCATATGTGTGGCGATATCCCATCGCTCTTTAAATCCTCTATTCCTTATGATCAGTATTACGTAATCGGTTTGTTCACCCGTTACAACGGTTATAAAAACGGTAAGACATACAGAACCAGTTACCGTGAAGATGCTGATATGTATGAAGGCGTTTATTGCGGTGCCGTTCAGCTTGAAGATGGCAGTTGGACCGTTTCTGTTGTAAACTTCAACATTGATGAAACTTATATCGAGTTGGATTTTGCAAAGCCTATAAATCAAACCCTTTACAGACATCTTTGTTCAACCGGTGATATCAAGCCTACACCTGATGCAAGGCTTGCCGATGCCGATAAGTGCTTCAAAAATGTTAAAAACAAACTCTATGATACCATACCGGGTGGTTCAATGGTAATCTATACAGGTCTTAAAGGTTAATAACTTAAAACACCTCGGTTATAGTTTTCCGAGGTGTTTTTTATATGCCCATTGACAAAAATCTAAATAATGGTATACTATTTATTGTATAATATTTAAAGGGGGGAGTTTTATGTACGATGAGCTTACCGAAATAGATATTAAAAAAATGAAGGAGGAGCTCGAATATCGCATTACAAAGCTTCGCCCTGAAATTTTAGAGGAGGTCAAGCTTACCCGTAGCTATGGTGACCTTTCAGAAAACGCCGAATATCATGCCGCCAAGCGTGAGCGTGGCAAAAATGAAAGTCGTATTCGCTTTTTAAGAAATATGATTAAAACCGCTGTTATTATTGAGGATAACAGCTCGGCCGACAGGGTTGGCCTTTTTGATACAGTCACCTATTATTTAGAGGAGGACTCCTCAGAGGAGCAGGTGAAAATTGTTACCACCCTACGCCGTGACCCTTTTCAAAATATAATCAGCAAGGAATCTCCGCTTGGCAAAGCTCTTATGGGCCGTAAGGTCGGAGACCGCATAAATGTTAAGGTGAGCGACGATTACAGCTATTTTATAGAGATTAGAAAAATAGAAAAAGGAAAGGACGATGAGTCCTTAGAAATCAGAAAATTTTAGCAAAAGCTTAAAGCTTCTAAAGGGAGTTTAATATGAATTTTTTAGAAATAGCCAAGGCGAGGCAGTCCTGCCGAAATTTTGACCCCGACAGAACTATCGAGAGCGAAAAAATCAAAAGAATTCTAGGGGCGGGTATTTTAGCCCCCTCAGCCTGCAATAGCCAGCCGTATCATTTTACCGTTTGTGAGGGGGAGGCGGCAAAAAAGGTTGCAAAATACACCACCACTTTGGGTATGAATAAATTTGTGCAAAACGCTTCTGCTTTAATTGTTATAAGCGAAGAGCCCTATAACAAAACCGCAGCATTTGGTGCAAAGGTTAAAGGCCTTGATTATCGTTCAATGGATATTGGCATTGCCACCGCATATCTTACGGCTGAGGCTACTGCTCAAGGCGTGGAAAGCTGCATTATCGGTTGGCTTAATGATGAAAAAATCCGAGAGGTTTGTTCGCTTGAAAATCCTGTAAAGCTTATTATAGCTTTGGGATATGCAATGTCGGATGAAAAACTTCGCACAAAAAAACGCAAGGATTTTAATGAAATAACAACGTTTTTAAAATAGGAGAGAAAGATTATGAAAAAATTTTTATCTTTGTTTTTGGCGGCACTTTTAACAATGCTCATTTTCGCCGGTTGCGGAGCTGATGAAACAGCTGAAAACTCAACATCCGAAACCGTTTCTGAAGAATCATCTGAAACCGCTTCGGTAAGCTCAAAAAACAAATCTTCATCAAAAAACAAATCCTCTAGCTCCAAAAAGAAAAAATCCAGCAGTAAAAACAAACCAAGCTCAGAAGAAGATTATGAATATGACTTTGATACTGAATTTGAGTATGAGGTATTCTATACCGAGGAGGAAAAGGTTTATTACGGTATAGATTCCGACATATATAAAATAGGCCTGAAAAACAAAGGTAATTCGGCTCGAATAGCCGCACTTATGAAAAAAGCTCAAAAGGGCGGCAGTTATAAAATTGCTGTTCTCGGCGGTTCAATAAGTAGAGGTGCAAAATCATCAAATCAGTCTAAATGCTATGGTAATTTGGTTTGTGAATGGTGGAAAAACAACTTCCCTAAGGCTAATTTTAAATTTGTAAATGCAGGCTTTGGCTCCACAAATCCCGAGATGGCTTGTTATAGAATGAATGAAGATTTGCTTAAACAAAAGCCGGATTTCGTTGTGGTGGATTTCACCGTAAACACATATCTTGATTATGATGTTTATAATACATACTCTACCATTCTCTATAACATTTTAAGTCAGAGCAATTCTCCTGCAGTAATGTCTATTGATTTTACCAATTGCGTTCGCTCAAAATATGAGGGTTATCCCAGAGTTTGCGAAAAACCTTCGGGCGTTTTAAATATTGATATAACCAGAGCGGTTGAGGATTATAACATTCCTGCTATGAGCTATCATAATTATATCTGGAAGAAAATAGAAGACGGTATAATCACTTGGGATAATATAGGCTCAGATTATATCCACCCCAATGATAACGGTCATATTGCCGCCGCCAGTTTAATAACCGCTCATTTAGATGAGGTTTTAAAGAATCTTAAAAAGTATTCGGGCAAAATTACCGCCCCTAAAAAACCCTCGACTTCTCAGTATTTAAATTTGGATTACATCATCAATACCGCTAAAGGTGTTAGTATGAGCGGCGGATTTTCAAAACGCAGTAACGATTTTGCCGACGGTAAGGGCTGGGAGTATACAGCTACAACCAAGGAATCAAAGCTCACAATTCCTGTGCCGGCAAACAAAAACGTAAAGGTGTTTATGAAGTTTGAGGGCGGTAGCGAGGGTTCTATAACCGTAACCGATGCCGAGGGCAATGTTCGTAATATAATAAATTCAAATGCAGCTTCAACACCTACCCTTGTGGACGTTGGTGCAATAAGCGGTAAAATCACCCTTACCCCAAATATGACAAACGGCAAATTTGAAATTTACGGAATAGGAATACAGAAATGATAAAAAACTCTTGACAAAGCTTAATATTTGCTCTAAAATAAATATGCAGAGTATTGGAGATGCAGCGGACCGCAGGATAGGTGTGTCCACTGCGTCTTGTTTTATTTTATACAGTTTTTTGGGAGATTAAAAATGACTAAAAAAGAGCTTAATGATTGTTTGGAGCGAAGTCCTGTAATAGCATCCTTCCACGAGCAGGAGTTTGAAAAGGCACTTACCGCTCCGCCCGAAATCCTTTTTGATTTAAGGGCAAGCTTGCCAAAAGAGGCCGAGCGAATTAAAAAAGCCCACGCCGCAGGAAAAGCTATTTTTGTGCATATTGATTTGGCTGACGGTATTGGCAAGGACAAAACCGGCATTGAATATCTTGCTGCATTAGGTGTGGATGGAATTATAAGCACCCGTGGGCAGATGATTAGATTCGCAAAAGAGGCAGGACTGCTTACCGTTCAGCGTTTTTTTGCACTGGATACCAAAGGTCTTGACAGTATTTGTGAGCTTTTAGAAACCTCAGCACCCGATTTAATTGAAATTATGCCGGGCGTAATAGGTAAGGTTATCGAAAAATTCTCAGGTGGCTCCATTCCCGTCATTGCAGGCGGACTTATTGAAACTAAGGCAGAGGTCACAGCAGCATTGGCAAGCGGTGCGGCGGCCGTATCAACAGGTATGCCCGAGCTTTGGTATGTTTGATGCCATTTGCCCGAATAGATAAATTGTTGTTTATATGCCTTCCCCTTGATGGGGAAGGGGGACCGCGTCAGCGGTGGATGAGGTGAAAAAACCGCTAAATTATGCGATTTTTTGCGGACTACAATTTTTTATCATAACTAACCAATCAACCAAATATAATATATAACCGTAGAGATTTGGAGAAACGGAGAAGTTGAAACAACAGATTTTGTTGTTCAGCTTTTGCTTTTAAGGAGGAGATTTTTATGGCAACCGAACAGATTATTTTAAGACTTTTTTTGGCAGTGCTTGTAGGCGGACTTATAGGTACTGAGAGAGGTAGAAACGGCAGAGCGGCAGGTATGCGAACTCACATTTTGGTGTGTGTAGGTGCCACAATAACTGCTATGACGGGCATTTTTGTGAACTTGGAGGTTGAAAATGGCGACGTTATGCGTCTTGCGGCACAGGTGATATCGGGTGTAGGCTTTTTAGGGGTAGGTATGATAGTGCTTAAGGGCAATACCGTTAAAGGGCTTACCACGGCGGCAGGCGTATGGACAACGGCAACCATAGGCATTGCTCTGGGCTATGGATTTTATGTAGGTGCAGGTGTTGGAGCGGCGTTGTTTTTACTCTCTACCACCCTTTTGGGTTTGCTGGAAAAGAGGAAAAGACATTCAGAGACAATATATGTAGAAATTGCAGATATTGCAAGACTTAATGAAACATTAGACGAAATATCATCTATTTTTCCAAAACAGCCTGAATTTGAGATTGCGTCCCCTAAAAGCTTAAAGCAAGGCAATCTTGGAGTTACCATAAACACCGATAAACGCTATGCGGTGGATATTAAAAATATTATTAAAATAGAAAATGTTATATTTGCGGTTGAGAATTAAAAATAAATATTGACAAAAAACATTTTTGTGTTATAATGTTATTGGAGTTTTTTGGAGTACACTTATTCAAAGGGATAGGTGTACTTTTTTTATTAAGTGGAGGTTGTTTAAATGGCAAAAACAAATATTGTGGATTGGGAGACCATTACAAGCTTTGTAATCGATGCCTTTGTTGGATACGGTGTTCCACGTGAGGATGCAGAGATATGTGCAGATGTGCTTCTTGCATCTGATAAAAGGGGCATTGAATCCCACGGTGTAAATCGCTTTAAGCCTGTTTATTTAGATAGGATTAAGGCGGGTATTCAAAATGCGGTTACAGAGATTGAAATAGTAAAGGAAACTCCTACCACCGCAGTTATTGACGGACATCACGGTATGGGTCAGGTCATCGGTCATAAAGCTATGAGTATGGCTATAGCAAAGGCAAAGGAATATGGTATGGGTATGGTTGTTGTACGCAATTCCTGTCACTATGGTATAGCCGGTTATTATACCACAATGGCTACTAAAGCAGGTTGCATAGGTATGACAGGCACTAACGCACGCCCCTCGGTTGCACCAACACATGGCGTTGAGGGTATGTTTGGCACCAATCCGTTCACTATCGGAGTACCTACCGATGAGGCCTTTGATTTTAATTTTGACTGCGCAACATCTATTACTCAAAACGGTAAAATAGAGTATTATGAGCGTATAGGCGAGGATGTTCATCCCGGAACAATCATTGCAGAAGATGGCTCTGCCGTTGAAGGTGATGCAGGCGTTGCACTTAAAAAAATAAGAAACGGTACTGCCGCACTCACCACTCTTGGAGGTATAGGTGAAGACCTTGGCGGCTACAAGGGATACGGTTTTGCCCTGGCGGTGGAATTTTTCTCGTCGATTCTTCAGGATGGTGCCTACGGTAAAGCCTTGGACGGTAAGGATGAAAATGGTAATATCCGCCCCTATCAGCTAGGACATTGGTTTATCGCCATTGATACCGACCACTTTATGGGTGAAGAGATTGCTCGTAAAAAAGCAGGCGAAATCACCCGCAGTATGCGGACTTCTAAAAAGGCTCCCGGAGCCGACAGAATTTATACCGCCGGCGAAAAGGAGTACGAAATCGGCCTCGCTCGTGCCTCGGGCGTTCCTATAAATGAGTCTGTTCAAAAAGAAATAACCCAAGTTCGTAATGAGCTGGGTCTTACTAAATACAAATTTCCTTGGGAGGAATAATTGTGGATATTAGAAAAGAATCGTTGAAAAAGCATTATGAGTGGAATGGCAAAATCGAGGTTGTTTGCCGTGCTCCAATAAATTCAAGAGAGGACCTTTCTTTGGCATACACTCCCGGAGTTGCAGAGCCCTGTCTTGAAATCAGCAAGGATGTAAATAAGTCTTACGAGCTCACTCGCCGTTCAAATCTGGTTGCCGTAATAACTGATGGAACTGCAGTTTTGGGACTCGGTGATATCGGTCCGGAAGCCGGTATGCCTGTTATGGAGGGAAAATGCGCTCTTTTTAAGACCTTTGCCGATGTTGATGCATTCCCAATTTGCATTAAGTCTAAAGATGTTGACGAAATTGTTCGTAATATATATTTGATTTCGGGTTCTTTTGGAGGAATAAATCTAGAGGATATTTCTGCTCCCCGTTGTTTTGAAATCGAGCAGAAACTTAAGGAAATATGTGATATTCCGGTCTTCCACGATGATCAGCACGGTACAGCAATTGTTGTTGCCGCCGCCCTTATAAATGCACTTAAGTTGGTTAAAAAGAAAATCGGCGAAGTTAAGGTGGTTATAAACGGTGCAGGCTCTGCAGGCATTGCCATAGGTAAGCACCTTATGAATATGGGTGTTAAAAATCTTACTTTTTGTGACCGCTTTGGAATTATTTGCAAAGGCGATGAAAACAACAATTCTGCACAGGAGGAGATTGCAAATGTTACCAATTTAGAGCATAAAAAAGGAACTCTTGCCGATGCTTTAAAGGGTGCAGATGTGTTTATCGGTGTTTCGGCACCTAATCTTGTAACTCCTGAAATGGTTAAATCAATGGCGGCAGACAGTATTATTTTCCCAATGGCTAATCCCACACCCGAAATAATGCCCGATGTTGCAAAAGCCGCCGGTGCAAGGGTTGTTGGAACAGGTCGTTCGGATTTTCCAAACCAAATAAACAACGTGCTTGCATTCCCCGGAATTTTCCGTGGTGCACTTGATTGCAGAGCAACCTGCATTAACGAAGAAATGAAGGTTGCAACCTCCTACGCTTTAGCTTCCTTGATTCCCGATGATGAAATCAGCGAGGAAAATATTATAGCTCCCGCTCTTGATAAAAGAGTTGCTAAGGTAGTGGCAGAGGCGGTTATTAAAACCGCAAAAGAAACCGGCGTTGCACGAATTTAAACTGTTAAAAGCAAACCGAAAGGAACGGTCATAAAATGGATACCAATCAAATGCTCAAAAAAATAAAGCTGTTTTTGTTTGATATGGATGGAACTCTCTACTTGGGAGATAGACTTTTCCCATTCACAAAAGAACTGCTTGCCACAATTAAAAGCAGGGGAAGTCGCTATCTTTTTATGACAAATAATTCCTCTAAAAGCGTTGCAGACTATGTTAAAAAACTCGAAAAGCTGGGTATTTCGGCCACCAAAGAGGATTTTATAACTTCTTCTCAGGCAACCGCTTACTATCTTAAACGGCATCACCCGGGGGCAACCCTTTATGTTATGGGAACAAACTCCCTTAAGGATGAGCTCCGCTCGGAGGGATTTTTAATTACCGAGGACTTAGATAAGGTTGATTTAATCGTTATGGGATTTGATACCGAGCTTACCTTTAAAAAGCTGGAGGACGTGAGCAAATTGCTCCTCACACGTGATATTCCCTATATCGCAACCAATCCCGACCTCGTTTGCCCAACCGAATTTGGTAGCGTTCCCGATTGCGGAAGCGTTAGCATTATGCTTAAAAACGTGAGCGGAAAGGAGCCCACCTTTATAGGCAAACCCTCCCCCTTAATGCCCACTCTCGCTATGGATAAATGGGGCGTTTCTCCCGATGAAACCGCCGTTATAGGTGATAGAATCTACACCGATATTAAAAGCGGAATAAACGCAAGAGCACACAGCATTTTGGTACTGAGCGGCGAAACAACAGAGGATATTTTAAACGCATCGGAGGATAAACCCGAGCTGGTTTTACCCGATTGCAGTTATATAACAAAGGCGTTAAAGGAATAAAAAATAAATAATTCTAAAATAACAAACGGCGGAGCATTTGCCCCGCCGTTTTGCTTTAAATTTTATAAATTGTTGTTTACAAGCCTTCCCCTTGATGGGGAAGGGGGACCGCTTTAGCGGTGGATGAGGTGTAGTTTGTGCCAATTTTCCTTTCACCTCATCCGTCATTCGCACGGCTATTTTTTTACAGCCCGTTTTGCTTTTTGTTTTATAAATATAAAAACTAAATCACAAAAGTTCTTTTCTTAATTCTTCGCCTGATTTTGCACTTAAATATGCAGGGGGAATATCCAAAACGGTTTTGCAGCCGCTTGCACCCTCCTTATTCATTCGGTATGCAGCCCTTGCGTATGCAACCAAAACGCTTGAAGTAAATTCGGGGTTAGAATCAAGCTTTAAGCTATATTCAATAATGTGGTTGTTTTCCTTGTTAAAGCCGGTTTTACCGCTTCTTATAACAAATCCACCGTGGGGAATACCGCTGTGGTCACGGTCCAACTCCTCTTTTGTAATAAAGTGAACTATAGTGTCGTAATCGGCAAAGTAGTTTGGCATCTCTTTAATCTCTTTTTCGATTTTTGCCTTATCGGCACCCTCTTTAGCCACAACAAAGCACTCTCTTATGTGCTTTTGCCTTGTGGTGAGCTCGGGTGCGTTACCGCTTCTTACGGCATCAAGTGCCTCCTTTGTGGGAATGGTGTACTGCTTGGCATCAAGCACGCCCTCTACTCGGCGGATTGCATCTGAATGACCTTGACTTACGCCCTTGCCCCAGAATGTGTAATCCTTGCCCTCGCTCAGCACCGCACCGCCGTAAAGACGGTTAAGTGAGAAAAGTCCGGGGTCCCAACCAACCGAAATAACAGCTATCTTGCCTGATTCCTTTGCGGCCGAGTCAACGGCTTCAAAATGCTCGGGGATTTTGGCGTGGGTGTCAAAGCTGTCTATAACGTTAAAAAGCTTTACAGTTTCGGGGGTTTGGGTGGGCAGGTCGGTTGCGCTGCCGCCGCAAAGAATCATAACGTCAATATCGTTTACCATTTTTTCGGCATCGGCGATGTTTAAAACGGGCACACCCTTGGTTTTGATTTTAAGGGTAGCAGGGTCACGACGGGTAAAAACTGCCGCTAAGGTCATATCGGGGTTCTGCCTTATGGCAGCCTCAACACCTCGACCTAAATTTCCGTAACCGAAAATACCTATACGAATTGTCATTTATAACGCACTCCTTTAAGAAGATTTTTTATATTTTTAAAAGCATAGCAACAAGCGGCATTGTTCCAACCGAAAGCAGGGTGGTAATGGCTACAAGCTTGCCGGCGTAAACGGCATCACAGTTATAAAGCTCGGCGAAAATTGTGGTGAGTGCCGCCGCAGGGGTTGAAGATAATATCAAAACAATAGCCATTGTGTCGTTTGTAACCAGTCCGAAAATAATGCATATACGCATTATGCCCCATACAATCGCAGGGAAAATTAAAAGTCTGAGGGCGATAAAGGGGTATAAATATTTATCCTTAAAAATTCCACCGAATTTTATATCAGCAAGCTTTGCACCAATAACCATCATAGATGCAGGTGCAACCATATTTTTAAGTACGGTTATTATATTGTAAACAATGCTTACGCCCTCTGAAATAAGTGAGGACTCTGCAAGTCCCTCGCTTGCAAGCTTTGCCTGTTCAAGCATCTGGCTTACCCAAGTGCCACCGCCTGTGAGGAATATTATAAGTCCAATTGTGATTGGCACAACAGCCGGATTGATGAATATTTTTTTAATTGAGATAAACTTTTTATCCCCCGTATAAATAAGTCTGCCAATCGAGTAGGCAAAAACATTAAACCATACTATATAAATTGTTGCATATATTACATATTCTTCGCCAAAAACGTCGCTTATAATGGGAATGCCCATATATCCTGCGTTGGAGAATATAACACCAAACCTAAGTACCTTGCGAAGTCGCTCGGGAGCTTTTTTAAAAAGGCACATCGCAAGCAGATAAAAGACGATGTGAGCTATAAGTCCGTAAGCGAATACAATGCCTATTCCTTTTAAGGTTTCAAAATTAAATTCCACCAAAAACCCGTGAATAATCATTGCAACCTGTGCTACATAAAGGGTGAAAACCGAAAGAGCTTTTGCAAATCCATCATCGGCAATCTTGGTCTTGCGAAGAATAAATCCGGGTATCATATAGCAAAACAAAGTAAACACCGAAATGAAAAGCAAGGATACGTTAACCATACTGCCTCCGAAATAATAAATAATATAACTTAATTATTATACATCATTATTTTATCCATTTCAAGGCGGCAAAAGATATTTTGAATAACAAAATTTGAACATACTGAGGGCATTTTTTAGGTAAAAATGGCATAAATTTTAAATAAAATATTAAAAAAATAAAAAAGTTTTTAAAAAGGCTTGATTTTTTCCAATAAATGGCTACAATAGTTATTAGCACTCTTAGAGCTAGAGTGCTAATTTTAAAAATATTATAATCTTTATGGAGGTTTTATTATGACTATCAAACCTTTGGCAGACCGTGTTGTTTTAAAATCGGTAGCCGCAGAGGAAACCACAAAAAGCGGTATTATTTTAACCACCGCCGCACAGGAGAAGCCACAAATGGCAGAGGTTATTGCAGTTGGCCCCGGCGGAGTTGTTGATGGTACCGAGGTTGAAATGTACGTAAAGGTTGGCGACAAGGTAATCACCAGCAAATATTCCGGCACCGAGGTTAAGCTTGACGGTGAGGAATATTCTATTGTTCGTCAGTCAGATATTCTTGCAACTATTGAATAATTTATTTTTAAAGAGGTAATTTATTATGGCAAAAGAAATTGTTTTTAGTGAAGATGCCCGCAAGGCTTTACAGTCGGGTATTGATCAGCTTGCAAACGCAGTTAAGGTAACTCTTGGCCCTAAAGGTCGTAATGTTGTGCTTGATAAAAAGTTCGGTGCACCCCTTATTACTAATGACGGTGTTACCATTGCAAAGGAAATTGAGCTTGATGACCCATTTGAGAATATGGGTGCACAGCTTGTAAAAGAGGTTGCTACAAAAACCAATGATGCCGCAGGTGACGGTACCACAACTGCTACTGTTTTGGCTCAGGCTTTAATTTGTGAGGGTATGAAAAACGTTGCAGCAGGTGCAAATCCCATGGTTGTTAAAAAGGGTGTTTCAAAGGCGGTTGAAGCTGCTGTTAAAACCGTTGTAGGCAACTCTAAAAAGGTTAGCGGCAGTGAGGATATCGCACGTGTTGCTACCGTTTCTGCAGGCGATGAGGTTATTGGTAGCCTTATTGCCGAGGCTATGGATAAGGTTTCTGCCGATGGTGTTATTACAGTTGAGGAATCCAAAACTGCTGACACCTATATTGAGGTTGTTGAGGGTATGCAGTTTGACCGTGGCTACATCACCCCTTATATGGCTACCGACACAGATAAAATGGAAGCTATTATTGATGATGCACTCCTTTTAATCACCGATAAAAAGATTTCCAACATTCAGGAGATTTTACCCCTTTTAGAGCAGATTATTCAGGCTGGCAAAAAGCTGGTTATAATTGCTGAGGATATTGAGGGTGAGGCTCTTTCTACACTTATTGTTAACAAGCTCCGTGGCACATTTGTTTGCGTTGGCGTTAAGGCTCCCGGTTTTGGTGACAGAAGAAAAGAGATGCTTCGTGACATCGCTATTTTAACAGGCGGCGAGGTTATCACAGAAGAGCTTGGTTTAGAGCTTAAAGATACCACCTTAGCTCAGCTTGGTCGTGCAGGTCAGGTTAAGGTTGGCAAGGAGAACACCATTATTGTTGATGGTGCAGGCGAAAAGGATGCTATTGCAGGCAGAATCGCTCAGATAAAGAGCCAAATTGAAACTACCACCTCTGATTTTGATAGAGAAAAGCTTCAAGAGCGTTTGGCTAAGCTTTCAGGTGGCGTTGCAGTGCTTAAGGTTGGTGCGGCTACCGAAATTGAAATGAAAGAAAAGAAACTCAGAATTGAAGATGCTCTTTCTGCTACAAAGGCCGCTGTTGAAGAGGGTATCGTTGCAGGTGGCGGTGTTGCTCTTGTTAGCGCTGTTAACTCGGTTAAGGAGCTTATGGCTGCTACCTCGGGCGATGAAAAAACAGGTGTATCTATTGTGCTTAAGGCACTTGAGGCTCCTATTCGTCAGATTGCCACCAACGCAGGCTTAGAGGGAAGCGTAATTGTAGATAAAATTGTTTCCTCCGGCAAGGCAAACTATGGCTTCGATTTCTACAACGAGACCTATGTTGATATGCTTGAGGCCGGCATTGTGGATCCTACCAAGGTTACCCGTTCTGCTTTACAGAATGCCGCTTCGGTTGCTTCTATGGTGCTCACCACCGAGAGTCTTGTTGCCGATAAAAAGGAAGATGCCGCTGCCGCTAACGCAGCCGCCGCAGCCGCTGCCGCAGGTGCAGGCGGAATGTACTAATAACTTATAACTTATAGTTTACATTTGCCTCTTTTAAAGCTATCCGGTTATTATAACATTCCAAGTTTATTTGGCTCTTTGTCAATAGTTGGGGTAAAGAGTTAAAATGAAAAAGATTTACGCAAGCAGTCGCATTATGCGGCTGCTTGTTTGTTATGAAGTTGTTGATGGGAAAATATATGTAAAATACGGTTTCTGAAACGTTTGAAATTA
>JAFQKE010000003.1 GCA_017397065.1 Clostridia bacterium | reverse complement strand
TCGAACAACATAAAAACCGCTTACGCTACGGTGAATTGTTTAACCTCAACTACTACATTGAGGTTAAGGAAAAGGACCGTACATACTATGAGGTATATACGTTGCCGAGAAATGAAAAGGTTCCCGAAGGATACAAGGAGATATCCTTTGTATGCTTAAGACCGGACGGAGCGTATGAATCGCCAAGTACGATTGGTATTATGTGCAAGAGAGCAAGCAAAAAGGTAGAAGGCCTCGACGGGTTTCATTTCCACCAACTGCGACACACATTCACAAGCAATCTGCTCTCAAACGGAGCAGCACCAAAGGATGTGCAGGAGCTTTTAGGCCATGCCGATGTAAGTACCACGATGAACGTTTATGCTCACTCCACAAGAGAAGCAAAACGCACTTCCGCACGACTGCTCGATAAGGTAGTCGGCGGTTAGATATAAAAAGTTTCCCTTATTTTCGCTCATAAGGGCAAAAACAAGGGAAAATACATAACCGTTGAGTTTGTAATCAACGAAAAACCCAGTAATATCAAGGGTTTTTAGAGTATAGGACAGTTAATGTCCGATAAACAACAATTTATCATTCTATTCATTATTAAACCAAAAGCCTAAAGCACAAAGCCCAAGACGGAAATTAACCGTCTTGGGCTTTAACATTTGTTATTTCACCAACGAATAGATATAAACATCCACGCAGTTGGTTCTGCAAAATGCACCTTTTTTTAGTATGCCTTCGTTTTTAAAGCCGACCCTCTCCAGCAATTTACAAGAGGGTAAATTTTCGGGCATAACCTTTGCCTGAACACGCTCGGCGTTTAAATCCCTTAAAACATACCTAACGAGCTCTTTAAGTGCCTCGGTAGCAAGACCCTGATGCTGAAATTTTTTAGAAAGGGTGTAACCTACCGTTACAATTTTTCCCGAATAGTCTACATCCACAATGCTTATTGTGCCAATAACGACGCCAAACTGTTTATGCTCAATCACCCAAGTGTAATTACGTTCACCCGATTTGCGTTTAAGCCAAGCTATAAATTCACGAGTTTCACCCTTGTTTCTATGCGGTGTCCAATCGGCATATCTGCAGGAATCGGGATCACTGCAAAAATCAAAAACATCTTCTATATCTAAAAAAGATGGCGCACGAAGAACAAGCCTTTCGGTAAAAAGATTAGGATGCTTATTTGCTTTAAAAAACATAAAAATTCTCCATTAGAAAAGTGAAAGCTGGTTGCTATCGGGCAGGTCACCCAGAACTCCAACAGCATCTAGCTGCTCTAATATTGTTTTGGAAATTCCTGATTCTATTCTGAAATCTTCTTTTGAGAGGAAATCACCCTTTTGGGCGGTTTCATAAATAGACCAGGCGGCGGTATCGCCAACACCGTTAAGCGCACCGAACGGAGGACGCATTTTTCCATCCTCCACCAAGTATTTAACGGCGTGAGATTTTTTAAGATCAAGCGGTAAAACCTCAATACCACGTTGCAGCATTTCGTTCATTATAAGCATATTTTCATAAACGGCCTGCTCTTTGTTGCTAGCCTCCCTACCCTTTGCTTTGATTTCATTAAGCAAACGGCGAACGGCATCCTTACCCTTTAAAAGGGTTAAGATATCCACATCACCGGGGCGGGCGGTAAAGTATGCACAGTAAAATGCAAGTGGTTTATAAACCTTGTACCAAGCAAGGCGGAGTGCCGAAATAACATAGGCGGCGGCGTGAGCCTTGGGGAACATATACTTGATTTTTTTACAGGAAGCGATATACCATTCGGGAACATTTGCAGCACGCATATCGTCCTCCATTTGATTCCACTCTTCCTCCGAAACCTTACCCTTTGCAACAAGACCCTTACGAACGGTCTCGGTGATTTTAAAGGCTCTGCCTTCATCCATACCCTGATTTATAAGGTAAACCATTATGTTATCACGAGTACCTATAACCTCGGAAATGGTACATTTGCCGCTATCTATAAGGTCCTTAGCGTTACCCAGCCAAACGTCAGTACCGTGTGAAAGACCCGAAATCTGAAGCAAATCTGCAAAGTTTTTGGGCTTACAATCAATTAACATTCCACGAACAAACTGTGTGCCAAATTCGGGTATACCATAGGTACCGGTTTTAGAATCTATCTGCTCGGGGGTAACGCCCAAAGCCTCGGTTGATGTAAACAGACTGTAGACTTTGGGGTCAGACATTGAAATATCGCTTACCGAAATTCCGCTGTATTCCTCTAAATATTTATATGTTGTGGGAACAACGTGACCAAGCTCATCAAGCTTTAGTATGGTATCGTGTATGGAATGGAAATCAAAGTGAGTGGTCAGTATTTCTGACTTGGGGTCATCAGCGGGATGCTGAATGGGACAAAAATCATAAATAACCTTATCCCTTGGCACAATAACCATACCGGCAGGATGCTGACCCGATGTAGCCTTGATTTTTGCACCCTCCACCTTTTTGGCAAGGCGGTTCATCTCGGCCTGACTTAGTGTAATTGCCTTTTCTTCGCAATATGCCTTAACATAACCAAAGGCAGTTTTTTCGGCTATTGTAGAGATAGTACCTGCCTTAAAAACGTTTTCTTTGCCAAACAAAGTTTCGGTGTATTTTTGAACTTCACTTTGGTATTCATCAGAAAAGTTAAGGTCAATATCGGGAACCTTGTCGCCCTTAAAGCCCAGGAAGGTTTCAAAGGGGATATCGTGACCGTCACGCTTTAATGGAGTGCCACATTCGGGGCAATTTTTCTCAGGCAGGTCAAATCCCGAACCCACCTCACTACTTTTAAAGAACTGACTAAAACGGCAGTTAGGACAATAGTAATGCGGCTGAAGCGGATTAACCTCAGAAATACCTGCCATTGTGGCAACAAAGGAGGAGCCAACCGATCCACGTGAGCCCACAAGATAGCCG
This sequence comes from Clostridia bacterium, assembly GCA_017397065.1. The sequence continues at coordinate 77,536 of JAFQKE010000003.1, read as the reverse complement.
TTTTGTTCACTGTATGCAACCAGCTTTTGAGCTGATATATACATTATGGAGAAGCCGTTATTTATAATGCTGTCGAGCTCCTTTTTAAGACGCTTTGTAACAATTTCGGGAATCTCGCCTTTGAACTCATACATAGATTTTGCTCTATCCCAACAGAGCTCTCTGAGCAAATCGTCCGAACCCTCAATTACGGGAGGATAATTGCCTTTCGGCACAGGTATAACCTCATCGCTTATCATATCGGCGATTTTGTTGGGATTATCGATAACAAATTCCTTTGCTCTTTCACCAAAATAGGAAAAATCTTCAAGCATTTCATCGGTTGTTTTAAGATAGAGAGGTGCCTGATTATCAAAATCATCAAAGCCCTGAACTGCCATAAGAATTTTTCTGAGCAGTTCATCCTCTTTTGTTAAAAAGTGAACGTCGCCCGTAGCAACAACGGGGAGCCCTAATTTATCAGCAATTTCTACAATCTTGCGATTGTGGTCTTTTAAAACTTCTATAGAATTTATGTGGCGGTAAGGGTTTGGGGTAACAACACCTTTTTTGCTGACTTTATCAGGCTTAACCGAATCACGCACCATAAATTCATTGTTGCCAAGCGGCTGAATTTCAAGGTAATCATAAAACTTAGCAATCTCTAAAAGCTCATCATCGGTTGCGCCCTTCATCATAGCCTGATACAAGTCGCCCGCCTCGCAAGCACTACCAATAATCAGACCCTCACGATGTTTTTCAATCTCACTTTTTCTTGTACACGGTCTTTTATGGAAATCTTCAACGTGAGCCTTGGAAACCAACTGATAAAGATTTTTAAGACCAACTAAATCTTTAACCAGAATAATCTGATGATAGCTTTTTAGCTTGGTGATATCGGTTTCACCCTTGGTATCATCCACAAAATAGGCCTCAACACCGTAAATCACCTTGAATTCGCCGCCACCCTTACGAATTTTACCAACAGCCTCTGCAGCGGCAGGATACGACTGAACAACACCGTGGTCGGTGATGGCAATGGCTTTGTGACCCCAATTAAAGGCACGTTTAATAAGATCGCCTGCACCTGCAACGGCGTCCTTGGTGGACATATTGGTATGACAATGAAGCTCGACACGTTTTTCCTTTGCAGTATCAGTAACATCATATCTATCAATAACTGCCATACCCTTAACCTTGTTTATAACATATTCCTTTGCCCAATCATCAAAGGCGTATTCGCCCGCAAGTAACAAATAGTTACCATCGGTAACAGAGGATATGCGGGAAATTTTATCCTTATCCATAAGCATTTTAACGTTTAATGCATTTGTATGGTCACTTATAGAAAAGCTTACTCTGTACTTATCGCCTCTTTTAGTAAGTTCGGCAGAATAATCACTTACTTCGCCCCAAACATAAAGCGACTGCTCCTCGGGAGCGATATCAATCATACGCATAGGACGTGAATTATCAGGAAGTCTACCGTAAAAAAGCTTAGGCGAATCCAGATAAACCGGAAGTCCGTTTGCGGGCGGAGCATCGGTGCGTACCTTTGTGAAAATAGGCTCATTTACAGGTTTTGCCATAGGCTTTGGAGCAGACGGTGTAAATGCAGTATGCTCTACGACGGGAGGAATAAAGGGCTCGGTATTCTCGGTTTTACCGGTGAATTTAAGCTCAATATTCCTATTAAAACGCTTTTTGCAAAGGTCTTTATACTGTCTTTCAAATCCGGATTCTACAAGAGAAGAAAGGCCGCCATTTTTAAGCTCGATGGTTAAATCAGCGCCATTAAAACTATATTCGGCATTATTCAAAAATCCGTTAACCATAGGATTTTTAAACCTAAGCTCCTCTGCCATATCGCTAAAGGCATTAAGCGGAATTTCGCTTAGATTAAAACGGCAGTCTACAATTATGCTTTTTAATCTTAGTGCCGCAACAACCTCTTTGGAAAAATCCGAAATGAGGCCTGCTTCAACGTATTTTTCAAACTCCAACAGAACGTCCATAGTGCGGTTTTCGGTGTTTATATCGCACCTTTCCACCTCTCCGTCAGGAAGCATTGAAATAAGTTTTTGGGATAATATTTTATCAAAAACACTATGTAAATTCATTTATATTATAACCTTTCAATCTCATCTAAAAGTGCCCCTAAAAGCTCTTCTTCGGGCAATTTTTTTATTATCTCGCCTTTTTTAAATATGATTCCCTCGCCCTTACCGCCGGCAATACCGATATCGGCTTCTTTTGCTTCACCCGGGCCATTTACAACACAGCCCATTATCGCAACAGTAATATCCTTTTTGCAGGTTTTGAGTGCCTCTTCCGCCTTTTTTGCAAGGCCTACCAAATCAATAGAGGTTCTGCCGCAGGTGGGACAGGAAACAAATCTTACTCCGCCTTTTTTTAGTCCTATTGCGGTTAGTAGCTCAAGCCCTGCCTCAACCTCGGTTACGGGGTCATCGGTGAGCGAAACTCGGATTGTACTGCCGATTCCGTTTAAAAGCAGTCCGCCAATACCCGCAGCTGAACGGAGCGTACCCATACGCAAAGTGCCGGCCTCGGTAACGCCTAAATGCAGCGGATAGCGGCAAACCTCTGCGGCACCCATATAGGTTTCAAACATTGTTTTAACATTTGAAGATTTAAGGGATAAAATAATCTTATCAAAATCAAATTTTTCTAAAAGAGAAATATGGTACATTCCGCTTTCGATAAGCGCCTCGGGCGTGGGAGCCCCGTATTTAGCCAAGATATGCTTTTCTACCGAGCCTGAATTAACCCCTACTCTTATGGGAATATTTTTTTGCTTGCAAACATCAACAACCTGCTTTACCTTTGAATCGTCCCCTATATTGCCGGGATTGATGCGAATTTTATCAACACCTGCATAGGCACTTTCAATTGCGAGCTTATAATCAAAATTAATATCGGCAACAATTGGAACCTTAACCGACTCTTTTAGCTTTGAAATAAGAGGAACTGTATCTATATCGGGAACCGAAACACGTATGATTTCGCAGCCTGCTTTTTCTAAGGCAACAGCCTGAGCAATATTATCATTAAAATTATGTGCAGGTTTGTTTAACATAGACTGCACCGAAACGGGCGAATCTCCGCCTACAAAAACGGTGTTTTCTCCCCTACCTATTTGAACCTTAACGGTATCTTCTCTTTTAAACATAGCTGTTTTGTTCCCTTTCTTTATCTTTTAGAAAAACGCCCAGACATCCTTTACCAAAATAACCGCCATAAGTGTTAAAAGGAATATCATACCAATAGCGTGCACCCACTTTTCGTACTTCTGTGGTACCGGTTTTCTAAAAATCATTTCAATTAAAATAAACACAAGTCTTCCACCATCAAGTGCAGGAATAGGTAAAAGATTAAAAATACCCAAATTTATGGTAATAAGAGCTATGAGCGGAAGCATATCAAACAGACCGGTTTTGGCCACTTCACCCAAGGTTGCGGTTACCTGAACGGGTCCTGAAATATCACTAACCCTATATCTGCCGTTTATCATATCTACTAAGGAAAAAACAACCATTCGTCCGTAGGATATAGAGGTGTTAACCGTTTGCTTTAAAAATGTACCTACCGATCGGTATTCAGGATTAACCTTGAAATCCATATTGATAACATTGTAGCCTTCAATTTCTTGGATAGCAAAAGTAACGTCCTTAAGGTGAACCCTTTTGCCATCTCGAATTACCTCCATATCAAGCTTGCCGTCATCAACTGCTGTGAAATTATACGTAACATCATAAAATGTATAAATACTTCTGCCCTCAATTTCTACAATTTCATCGCCTATCATAAGTCCGTTTTGAGCGTTACTGGTAGCAGATTCTGAAAATTCGGCCACGGTTGTTGTAGGATATACCGGTTGTGGTGCCAATGTTATTCCCACAATAATAAGTCCAAACAAAAGATTAAACACAGCACCCATTACAACAATTAAAAATCTACGCCAAGCAGCTTTATTGCAAAAGGCTTTTTTATCATCGCTATCCTCATCCTCGCCCTCCATAGCACAATATCCGCCAAAGGGGAGAAGTTTAAGCATATAAAGGGTTTCTTTGCCCTGTTTTTTAAAGAGTGTAGGGCCAAAGCCTATAGCAAATTCATTAACACGAACGCCAAGACTTTTAGCGGCAATAAAATGGCCAAACTCGTGAATTACAACCAAAAATATAAAAAAGATAAATGCAATTACGTATGGCCAGATTGTACTAAAAAATGAGCCTATTGCTTCCAGCATAACTGTCTCCTTTTAAAAATTAAATATAAGATAATACTGCCTCTCTGGCTAGTCGATCGGTTTCAAAAACATCCTCAACCGTAAAGTCTTTTTTATTTTGACATTGCTCGGTTGCTTTTTGCACAAACTCCCCTATTTGCAGGAAGGATATTTTACCTTTAAGGAAAAGCTCTACTGCCATTTCGTTTGCACCATTGGCGGCGGTTGGGTAAAGTCCACCCTTTTTAATAGCCGACATACAGGTCGCAAGACAGGAAAATGTGTCGGTATCGGGCTTTTCAAATGTGAGTGTTCCAATATCGGTTAAAGAAAGCTTGGGTGCGGGACTGGGCATACGATTAGGATAGGTCAAAGCAAACTGAATAGGAATTGCCATATCGGGTGTACCAAGCTGACCGATTACCGCTCCATCTTCTAATTCTACCGCCGAATGGAGAATGCTTTGCCTATGAACCAACACCTCAATATTATCGGCAGAAACCGAAAACAAATGCACCGCCTCGATAACCTCTAAGCCTTTATTCATAAGGGTTGCACTATCTATTGTGATTTTTTGTCCCATATCCCAATTTGGGTGCTTTAAGGCATCTGCAGGGGTAATATTTTTAAGTTCGTCCTTTGTTTTGCCAAAAAACGGGCCACCCGATGCAGTAAGCAAAATTTTATAAGGGTTGCCATTCGGCACTCCCATCAATGACTGAAAAATGGCAGAATGCTCGCTATCAACCGGCAGAATAGAAACACCTTTTTCCTTGGCACGGGACATAACAATATCTCCGCCTGTAACAAGCGTTTCTTTATTGGCAAGGGCTATATTCCTGCCTGCTTCAATTGCGGTGAGGGTTGGACGAAGTCCTGCAATGCCAACTATGGAATTAAGCACCATATCAGCATCCTTAGCGGCGGCAAAATCAACCGCCTCCACAGAACCTTCCACCTTTATATTGGTATCAGCAAGACGAATTTTTAAATCCTTTGCGGCGGCTTCATCCATAACGGCAAGATATTCAGGACAATATTTTCTTGCCTGCTTTTCAAGCAGGTTTATATTTCTTCCGCCTGCGGCAAGGGCAGATATACCCCAGCCGATTTTATCGATAACGGTTAAAGCCTGAGTGCCTATTGAGCCTGTTGAACCTAAAATTGTAAGTTTTTTCATAATAATTAGTATTCCTATTTTTTCTAATTTATAAGTGAAACGACTTCTAATAACGAAATTAAAGCGGCAGAAATCATTAACATACTGTCAAATCTGTCTAAAACTCCACCATGACCGGGGATAAGTTTTCCAAAGTCTTTAATTCCGCATTTTCTTTTAATTAAAGATGCAGTTAAATCTCCCATTACGCCAATAAGCACAAAAATGGGTGTTACAAGTAAAACTGCAAGGGTATTAACCTTAACATCAAGACAATTACTGTATATTAAGCATACAATAAAGCTTACTAAAACAGAGGATAAAATACCACCTATTAAGCCCTCCCAACTCTTTTTGGGGCTTATAATGGGTGCCATTTTATGCTTACCGATTGCAACACCTACAAAGTAAGCACCTGTATCGGCAACGGCTGCCCAACAGAACATTAAAACAATATATAAAAGTTTTTGATTTGCAAGAACTAGTTTACTTAAAGATTCAAAACCAAAGGAAATTAAAATAGGTAAAATAATCATACCCAACATTCCCTCAAGTTTAATATCTTTATGGAATTTAAGATACAAAGCAAATTGAATAAGTGCAAAAACAACTGCTATAGGTGCGGCACTTGCCATAATTTTTACTGCAATCGCCCCATCTACATATGCCAAAAGAATTTTACACACGTAAAAAATAGAATATACACAACCAACTGCAGTTATAATTTTATTTTTAACTATTCCGGTAGCATAAAGAGCTTCATAAACGGCAATAGCGGCAAGAACGGCGGCGGCAACATACATAACTGCTGAATATTTTATTGATGCGGCCAACACTGCGGCAAAAACAACCACCAGCACTGCACCTGAAATAATACGAGTTTTCATATTCTTCTCCCCTATACTCCGCCAAAACGACGGTTTCTTTTATTAAAATCCTCTATGGCTGCGTCTAAATGCTTGGAGGAAAAATCAGGCCAAAGAACATCTGAAAACCAAAATTCCGCATAAGCACTTTGCCATATAAGGTAGTTTGAAAGTCTAAATTCGCCGCTCGGTCTTATAATAAAATCGGGGTCGGGCTGACCGGCGGTATAAAGCGAAGCCGAAATAGTTTCCTCAGTAATATCATCTATATTAACAGAACCGTCTTTCACCTGCCCTGCAAGCTTTTTAAAGGCGAAAAGCAGTTCATCTCTGCCTCCGTAATTAAGGGCTATGTTAAGGTGGAGCCCCGTTGCATCCTTTGAATTTTCCTCTGCATCATGAATGAGGTAGACAATATCCTCAGGCAAAACCTCAATATTACCTATAAACTTAACCTTAATGTTTTCATCCTTAAAATTCTTGGCATCCTTTAAATAATCACGAAGAATATTCATAATGTTATCTACTTCTTCTTTAGGACGTTTCCAGTTCTCGGTAGAAAAGGCATAAACGGTTAAGTATTCAAGGCCTATTTTATTACAGTACCTTGCAATATCCTTGAAATTTTTAGAGCCGGCGCTATGACCTGCCGAACGTGGCAAAGCACGTTTTTTTGCCCAGCGACCGTTTCCATCCATAATGATTGCTATATGACGAGGAAGTACAATATCTGCATTTGCATTTTTTTCCTTTTTGGATTTTAAAAACATTTTATCACCCTTTTGAAACGCCCATCGGGGCAAACCTGACCGATGGGCGTTAAAAAACATTTTAAACAATTAGCCAAAGCCTTTGATTTTAAATCAGCCTTAAATAGCTGTTTTTAAGTGGTTTGACTAGATTTCCATAATTTCCTTTTCTTTGGCAGTGGTTAAATCATCAGCTTCCTTACAGAATTTATCGGTAAGGTTCTGAATTTTCTTTTCTGCACCCGAAAGATCATCTTCTGTAATTTCGTTATTCTTTTTCATAGCCTTAGCTTTTTCTAAAGCGTCACGACGAATTGAACGAATTGCAACCTTAGTATCCTCACCCATTTTTCGGATATCCTTAACCAAATCACGACGGCGTTCCTCGGTAAGAGGGGGGAACATAAGGCGGATAACCTTACCGTCATTCTGAGGATTGATACCAATATCAGAGGTTAAAATAGCCTTTTCGATATCACGAAGGGTGGAAACATCCCAAGGCTGAATTTGTAAAGTTCTGCCCTCGGGCACCGACACAGCAGCCATCTGCTGAACGGGTGTGGGGGTTCCGTAATAATCTACCAAAACTTTATCTAAAACGGCAGGATTTGCACGTCCTGCACGAACAGCTTTAAATTCACGATCCAAAGCGTTTAAGGATTTGTCCATTTTTGCTTCAGCTTTTGCAAGTAATTCTTTCATAATCACATATCTCCTTTTTAAAATTATCCAACTATGGTTCCGTTTTGTTCGCCCAAAACAGCCTTGCGAATGTTATCGGGATTATCAAGATTAAATACCATAATTTTAATATCGTTATCCATACAAAGAGAGGCGGCGGTGCTATCCATTACGTGAAGACCTTTGCTGAGAACCTCCATATATGAAAGAGCATCATACTTAACAGCGTTGGGATTTTGTTTGGGATCACTATCATAAACGCCATCTACATTAGTGGCTTTGAAAATAACATCAGCATCAATTTCAGCCGCTCTTAATGCTGCACCGGTATCGGTTGAGAAGAATGGGTTACCTGTTCCGCAACCAAAGATAACAATTCTACCTTTTTCCATATGACGAACAGCCTTCTGACGAATATAAGGTTCGGCTATTTTAATCATTTCAATACCTGTTTGAACACGAACGGGTGCGCCTAACTGCTCTAAAGCATCTGCAAGGGCAAGGGAGTTGATAACCGTTGCCAGCATACCCATATGGTCGGCACGGGTTCTGTCCATTTTGCCGCTGGAACGACCACGCCAGAAATTGCCGCCACCAACAACAATGGCTATTTCAACACCTAAATCATAGGTATCTTTAACACTTTTGCAAATTTCGAGCACCTTGTCAAAATCAAGACCGTGACCCTGCGAACCCGCAAGAGCTTCACCGCTTAATTTAATAAGAACTCTTTTATAAATTGGTTCCATAACACTCTCTCCATTCAGCTTTATATTAGCGAAATTCAACTACTATAATATAACATTATCATTTTACAATATAATGCAGAAATTGTCAATTGTTTTTATCACAAATTAGTTCTTATTTAATAAAATTAAATGGTCAGTTACTACACAAAAAATTTATGTTGATTTTAAGTGATTTGTACTTTATAATAAAAATGTAATCACACTGGCGAAAATGCCAAATATAAAGGTGGTTATAAAATAAATTTTAGGAGGCATATTTATGAATTTGTTAAGAAAATCTTTGGCCGAATTTATCGGTACCTTTGTACTGGTATTCTTCGCCTGCGGAACCGCCGCTGTTGTTGGTTGTTCCGGTGCTAATCCCAACACAGCCTATCTGCTAACAGCTTTGGCATTTGGTCTTGTAATTGTTGCAATGGCCTACTCTATTGGCAATGTTTCGGGCTGTCACATTAACCCTGCAGTTTCAATAGCAATGCTTGTTAGCGGTAAGCTTTCATTAAAAGATTTTGTTTTCTACATAATTGCACAGTTTGCAGGAGCTACCGCCGGTGCCGCTGCACTTATGGCCTTAATAGGCAAGGAAAGTGGACTTGGTGCAAATGGATTGTTTAAGGGCGACATTTTACCCTCCATTATTATTGAAATTATTTTAACCTTTGTTTTTGTTATTGCAATTTTGGGCGTTACCTCTAAAATTGAAAACAGCTCGGTTGCAGGCATTGTAATTGGTCTTAGTTTAACACTTGTGCACATTTTGGGTATTGCTTTTACAGGCACATCTGTAAACCCTGCAAGAAGCTTCGGCCCTGCACTTTTTGTTGGCGGAGATGCCCTTTCAAATGTTTGGGTATTTATTGTAGCTCCCTTAATCGGCGGAATACTGGCAGCGCTTGTTTACAAGTTCCTTGATGCTAAAAAAGCCGAATAATTAAATAGTTTTAAAATAAAAAAGCATAAAAAAACTGCAGTATTTTCTAAAAAAGAATACTGCAGTTTTTATATTATTACAAATTTGCTTTAATTTTCTTAATCATTTCGGCATATTCTTCATCTGTTAAATAAACCTTATCAGGGTTCATCTGAAAAACTCCGCCCCATTCGTCGCCGCCCTCATATTTAGGTACAAGGTGCATATGAAGATGGCAACCAGTATCGCCGTAGGCTCCATAGTTTATCTTGTTGGGGTTAAATGCCTTGTGAAGAGCATTTGAAGCCCTGCAAACATCGGCCATAAACAAATTACGCTCTTCCTCGCTTATATTTACAATTTCGCTTACGTGGTCTTTATATGCCACAATTACTCTTCCGGGTTTGGATTGTTCTTTAAACAATATAAGCTGGCTAACCTCTAAATCGCAAATGGGAATACCAAACTTTGCTAAAAGCTCACCGCCCATACAATATCCACAGTTACAGTCTTTCATAAAAAAGCCTCCGTTTTTGAATTTTTAAACTAACAAAATTATATAAAAATATATCCGATTTGTCAACTAGGACTGCAGTGTTTTCATCTGATAAAATTCACCTTTAAGTTCCATAAGCTCATCAAAGGTTCCGTATTCGGTACAGCGACCATTTCGCATAACTGCAATTTTATCGGCATTACGAATTGTAGAAAGTCTATGGGCTACTATAAAGGTTGTGCGTTCACGTGTAAGATTCTCAATCGCATCCTGAATTTCTTTTTCGCTTACGCTATCTAGCGCACTGGTGGCCTCATCCAAAATAATAACCTTAGGATTTCGAATAATAGCCCTAGCTATGGAAATTCTTTGCCTTTGACCTCCCGAAAGTTTACCGCCGTGTTCACCCACGACCGTATCAAGTCCTTTTGGAAGTGAATCAATAAAGGAAGTGAGATTTGCGGCCTCAACGGCTTCATCAAGCTGCTTTTTACTCACCGACGGCAATCCGTAGGTGATATTATCACGTATGGTGCCCGAAAATAAAACGCTGGTTTGTGGCACAACCGCTATGTGACGTCGATAACTTCTAAGGTCGATGTCAGATATTTTATTACCATCTATATAAATATCCCCCGCACTTGCCTTGTTGAATCCAATTACCATATTTAAAACGGTAGATTTTCCTGCACCCGATTCACCAACAAGAGCTATTGTTTCGCCTTTTTCTACCTTAAGGCTGAAATTATCAAGTATTTTCTTTTCAGGAGTATAAGAAAAGTCGACGTTTTTAAATTCAAACTCGCCCTCTAAGGTTCTTAGACTCTTTTTGCCCGAGTTATCTTCAATATCGTTAGCACTTAAAATCTCGCCAACCGACACAAGCGACTCAGTACCCTTAGAAATGGTGGGAAGCAGACCTACAAGACCCGAAATACGGTTTACTATATTACCAAAATAGGTTTGATAAAGTGCAACCTCGCCCACCGAAATATCACCCGTATATGCCATATAGGCCGTAACTCCCAGGCATAGAATTTGGAACATCTGAAATATCACCCAGCTACTTGCTCCAAACACCTGCTGAATTATATCAAGCCTGTACCCCTTTTCGGCAACCATATTAAGCTGACTTGTAAATTTTTTAATTTCATTTTCCTCTAAAGCGTGAGCTCTGGTTACGGGAATAAGCTCCACCATATCTAAAACATCTGCTGATGTTTGCTCTATACCTTGACGAAAATCGCTATTGCTTTTACGCATTTTCTTGCGAAAAGCTACTATAATAAGGGAAGCAACCGGGGTGCATAGCAAAAAGAAGATAAATACCACCCAGTTGGTTACAAGAATTACACCAAGAGAAATTGCAAGGTTTGTAACTATTCCAAATACGTTTGTAAACACCTGACTTGACAAAGCTTCAATAGCTTCAACGTCACGCATTACCTTGGACTGAATTCTACCCGACTGCATTTCTTTATGAAATGAGATTGAAAGCTGCTGTAGCTTACGTATCATAGCACCTCTGAGTCCGGCCTCAACACTTCGTCTTGCAATGGCAAAAAGCTTGGTATGCACATAATGGGTGGGCAGATTTATGGCTACCAAAAGTGCAAGACCCAAAAGCGAAAATATCATTTTGGAAAGGTTGCCATCCTGCGGCACCGTTACCAGATTTATAACATAAGAGGTAATAATAGGAATTACCCAGCCGGGGCTTTCTTTAATTAAAAAGAAAACGGCCGAAAAGAGCAACCTCAAATAATGCCCGTTATACAGCTTGAGTAATAAAGAAATAGATTTTTTATTACCGTCTGCATAATAGGAAATGAAGTTTCTTTCCTGCCGTAGTAATTCACTATCATCAAAATGTAAATGCGTTTTCGTGACTCGCTTGCTCTTTTTACTCATAAAAGACCCCTCCTGAACAACAATATCAGTTTTAAGGTTAATTTTATGTAGTGATTGTAGTTTCGAGAATAATATAACCGCTTAAGGGCAAAAAGTCAACCCCCAAAGCGGTTTAATTTTAAAATTTTTTTATGGTTGTTTTTTGACCTATTTATATTGACACTTAGTTCAACCTTACAGAGTACTTAATAACCCTCATTTTTTGTGTGTTGAATTTTTTTACAATTTAGTGTATAATTTAAATATACTTCACGTGACCAAATCAAGGTAACGGCGGTATTATTAGTTAAAATGTTTGGAGGGTGTTTTATGAAAAGTAAAATTCAAAAGGTTTTTGTAATTATATTATCCTTGGCTTTGCTGATTGTTTCTTCCGCAGGTTGCAACAAGAATGTGAGCACCTTATCTAACAGCAATACCATTAGTGCTACTACTTCTGCAATTTCAAACATCCCATCAAGCACTACAACAAACACATCGTCAATTTCAACAACTTCTGATATAAGCACTTCCACTTCATCTCTTCCCCCTGAACCATATCATCCTCCACACTACAATCCGTATGATGATTTTGATAATGCCAACGAGCCGAATATGTATAAAGCTGCTCCTAAAGACGCTGTACATATACTTATGTGGAGAGATTGGCACAAAACCGAACAAAACCTTATTAACCAATATGAGAATTTAACAGGGGTTAAAATTAAAACCACCGTTACAACCGAAGCGGAGTATAAAACAAAACTTATTTCTATGATTAACGAAAACGATGCTCCTGATATTGTTACGTTTCAGTCTAGTGATTTCCCAGGGATTATAACCAAAAGTTTGCAATCTCTAAACAATTACTATTTTAGGCTTAATTCTAATTGTTGGAATAAAGCATATATGGACGCCTACAAAATTAACGATTTATACTTTGGTGTAGCAATGCCCTCTTCATGGCTTTGTGAAAGCGGCAACTACGTAACCTACTATTCACCTACATTCCTTAAAAAATGTGGAGTTAAGGAAACCCCTTACGAACTTTATAAGAAAAACAATTGGAACTGGGAAACACAAAATGAAATAATCCGTAAGGTTAATGAAAACGGCAGTTTGGGGCTTTTTTTACAGTCGTATGATTCCTATATGCTTTCAGCAGGGGAAGATTTTGTGACCTATAACGGCAAACAGTTCACTAACAAGCTTGGAAAGGTCAAAGAAAACAACCATATTGCTAAAGCATGGACTGAAGTTGCCAAACTTCAAAAAAACAAGTGTATTGCAAAAGGGGATCTTGACCTTGTCATTAAGGGTAAAGTAGGTTTATTTACCGCGACATCTTACGGACTTTATAACGAAAGTGGTTGGTTTACCAACGATTTTGCTAAAAACCTTGAAGCTGTACCCGTTGCAGGTCCTAAAGGCGGTACCGCTTATACTCCCACAAAAGCTATATGTTGGGGCGTACCTAAAAAAGCTAAAAATACCAAAGGTGCTGCATACTTTTTAAGATATTTCTTAGACGTTAGTAATTATAATCAATCTTCTACTTTCCACACAAAACAATTTGAAACTATTTTTAAAACAATTACATCTGCTTCAACTAAAAAAACCGTTGCGTACGGTTCCGGTGTTTCAAATTATATTTACAAAGGCAATTATAGTAAAATATGCGACGACCTTGTCGCCGCCGACCTTGCAAACATCTCCTATGTACTGAATTCCCGTGCAAGAACGGTTACCGAATCCATCACCCGTGCAAATAAGGATATTTCCAGAATAAAAAAATAAAATTACCCGTAATAGAAACGCAAAAAAATATACTTTGATGTGCCCCCCGTTAAGTGGAAATACAAATTAACAAAAAACCATTAGATATGCAAAGGGGCTATAAAAAACTAAATTTATTAGATCCCTATAAATCAAGAATAACAAGAAACAGAAAATCTGCAATAAAAGTGATGAAAAAGCACTTTCGTTGCAGATTTTACATTTATAAATATATCGCACGATTGTTTTTTAAGCCCCTTTTTCAGTCTTTTACCTTTGTTGATTTTCTTCTTGTAATAACTCTTCTGCAAAGCTAGTAAGTCGCTTATATTCTTTGCGAGCTAAAAAAGCTATCAATAAATTAAAGGCTAACCAAACAAAAACGCCTTGTAATTGAAAGTCATGCACCGGGATGATAGAAAATACCAAAAAAGCTAATGAACAAATCCAGAATTTAAGCGGATAAGTTACAGTTAGCCAAAAATATGATTTCTTTTTGAATTTAAAAAGAGCACCAAAAAGCAACAAATGCAAAGGAAAACGCACTGATTCTAAATCATCAGAATAATTTTCATAATATACAACCTTAAACCAACTATTGCCCCTATGTATTCTAAAACCTTTTGAAAACCCTGAAAAATCCATATTAACGCAAGTAATGGCTTGGTCTTTTATTTTATTGAATTTTTCTTCATCGCATTTGCAGATTTTAAACATTTTTCAATTACCTCCACAGCGACTTTTAGCTCATTATAAAGCTCTCTTTTTCGCTCAACACTCTCAATATCCGCCATACATTTTTTTAAACTTTTAAGGCGGTTTTTTACAAAGGTAATTGCAGCAGCGTTAGGGGTATCAAGCAGTTTTCCTATGTATTTATATTCCGGGCCTACCTTTTTTAAATTCCCCGAATACTGCACCTTCATAACAGTGTAAAAACGTTTTTGGGACTCTACCCCTACCTCTGTTAAAACTTCAAAGCCCTCACTCAAAAGATATTCACGAAGTCTGTCATCACAGGACATTGGTTGCAAAATAAGGGTGAGCTCAGGATTTTTCACCCAAGGAGAGTCGGTTAAAATATCGGCAATGGTCTCCCCCCCCATACCCAGTATGGTTATGGCATCTACTTCCATAGGCTTTAGTCCCAAAATTCCGTTAGCAAGACGAAGCTCAATTTTATCTGAAAGCCCATATTTTGTAATATTAGCCTTTGCAACCGACAAAGGTCCATCAGCAATATCGCAAGCGATAACTTTTTTGGCAAGACCTTTTTTAATTAAATATATAGGCAAAAAAGCGTGGTCGGTACCAATGTCCGCCACGCTGTTTGTTTGCCCTAACATTTCGGCGGCTAAATTAAGCCGTTTGTTAAGAATAGCCATTTTTATTTTCCTGCAAAGTGAGCGTTCAATTTTTCAACAAGCTCATCTGCATCGGTACCGTGAACTGCACAGGCCTGAGCGATTGTTTCTCCACGTGAAGCGGGGCAACCAAGGCAGTGCATACCGATTTCAAAAAAATACTCTGCGGTATCACGGTCATAATCTAAAATATCACCAATTATTGAATCTCTTGTTACTTCCATTTTTATTCTCCTTAAAACTATAAGTTATTATTTAATAATGCTTTCACCATTCATTTCAGCAGGCTTATCAAGACCCATAATTTTAAGCATAGAGGGTGCAATATCGGCAAGTCTGCCGCCCTCTCTAAGCTCGCAGGGATAACCTACTACACAGAAAGGAACAGGGTTGGTGGTATGAGGAGTAAAGGGCTCGCCCTTTTCATCATACATATAGTCGGCGTTACCGTGGTCGGCGGTAATGATTACAGCACCGCCCATTTCGGTAGCAGCCTTAACAACCTTGCCAACACAGGCATCAACAGCCTCAACAGCCTTAACTGCGGCATCAAAAATGCCGGTATGACCTACCATATCACAGTTTGCAAAGTTTAAAATAACTGCATCATACTTGCCGGATGAAATCTGCTCACAAACCGAATCACAAACAGGATATGCACTCATTTCGGGCTGAAGATCAAAAGTGGGAACGTCGGGAGACTGAATAAGGATTCTATCCTCACCATCAACGGTTTTTTCCTCACCGCCGTTAAAGAAGAATGTTACGTGAGCATACTTTTGAGTTTCGGCAATTCTAAGCTGAGTCATATTATTGGCTGCAAGGTACTCACCAAGGGTCATTTTAAGCTCCTCGGGAGGGAATGCAACGGTTACATTTGGCATAGTTTCATCATACTGAGTCATACAAACGTAATTAAGTGGGAAGAAGCCCTTTTTACGCTCGAAACCGTCAAAAGCCTCATCAACAAAGGTGCGAGTAAACTGTCTTGCACGGTCGGGACGGAAGTTAAAGGAAACAACGCTATCGTTTGCCTTTATCATACCCTCCTTATCAACAACAGTAGGAACGATAAATTCATCGGTAACGTCCTTAGCGTAGGATTCCTCCATAGCCTTTACAGGGTCGGATGCCTCTATACCCTCGCCGTAAACCATAGCGGCATAAGCCTTTTCAACACGGTCCCAAGCAAAGTCACGGTCCATTGCATAGTAACGACCCATAACAGAAGCGATTTTACCTACACCAAGCTCGGCCATTTTGTCCTGCAAATCCTTAATAAAGCCGACGCCGGAGGTGGTGGAAACATCACGGCCATCCATAAGGCAATGAACGTAAACCTTGGTAAGACCGTTTTTCTTAGCAAGCTCTAAAAGACCGTAAAGATGCTCAATATGACTATGCACACCGCCATCAGACAAAAGGCCAATGAAGTGAAGTGCAGAATCATTTTTCTTGCAATTTTCTACTGCGGCTTTTAAACATTCAATATTAAAGAAATCTCCATCCTCAATAGATTTTGAGATTTTAACAAGCATCTGATAAACAACACGGCCTGCACCGATGTTTGTATGACCTACCTCGCTGTTACCCATCTGACCATCGGGAAGACCTACATCAAGACCCGAAGCTCCAATAGTGGTAAAAGGATTTTCTTTAAAAAGTTTGGTAAGGTTTGGGGTATTTGCGGAAAGAATTGCGTTGCCGTCTTTACTTTCACGAATACCAAAACCATCCATAATACATAAGACAACAGGTTTTTTCATTTGTAATATCCTTTCAAAATTATTGGCTGATAGATACGGTTCCATCAGCCAACATTAAGCTTTAAATTACTATTTGCTTGCGGCTTTAACAATTACGCTGAAATCTTCTGCTTTAAGGGAAGCGCCGCCGATAAGACCACCGTCAACATTAACCTTAGCAACAAGCTCATCTGCGTTCTTAGCATTCATAGAACCGCCGTACTGAATGGTAACGGTTTCAGCAACATCAGCACCATAAGCCTCAGCAATAGCGGCACGAACAAAGCCGTTGCCCTCGTCTGCCTGGTCAGCAGTAGCGGTAACTCCGGTACCGATAGCCCAAACAGGCTCATAAGCAATGATAACGTTTTTAAGCTGCTCCTCAGTAACGTTGGTAAGAGCCATCTTTGTTTGATATTTAAGGAGAGTTTCGGTATAACCGAGCTCTCTCTGCTCTAAGGTTTCGCCAACACAAACGATAGCTTTAAGACCTGCGTTTAAAGCAGCAAGGGTGCGGAGATTAACTGTCTGATCGGTTTCACCAAAATACTGTCTTCTCTCACTATGACCGATAACAACATACTCAACGCCTGCGGCAGTAAGCATCTCTGCAGAGATTTCGCCGGTGTAAGCACCGGATGCCTTAAAGTGAACATTCTCAGCACCGATTTTAATGTTGGAACCCTTTGCGGCCTCGGTTGCGGCAGCAATATCAATAAAAGGAACGCAAAGAACTACGTCGCAATCTGCATCTGCAACAAGGGGTTTCATTTCATTTATAAGAGCGGTGGTTTCATCGGGGGTTTTATTCATTTTCCAGTTACCTGCAATAACAGCAGAACGTTTTGCTTTATTCATTATTTTTTCCTCCAAAAGTATAAAAATACATTTATTTTATAATAGACCTTTAGCCGTCGCTTTCACGACGGCTAAAGAAAAGATTATTTAATTATTTATCGTTAAGAGCGGCAATACCGGGAAGCTCTTTACCCTCTAAGAACTCTAAAGAAGCACCGCCACCGGTAGAAATGTGGCTCATTTTATCTGCAAAACCGAGCTTGGTAACTGCTGCAACAGAGTCACCGCCGCCGATTACGGAGATAGCACCGGAGTTAGCAACTGCGGTAGCAACTGCAATGGTACCGCTTGCAAAGTTCTCCCACTCGGAAACACCCATAGGTCCGTTCCAGATAACGGTACCGGCATCTACCAAAGCGTCTGCAAAGAGCTTTTCGGTCTTAGGACCAATATCAAGACCCATCCAACCATCGGGAATATCATCAGAATCAACAAGCATATGCTCGGTGTTCTCGTCGTACTCTTTACCTACTCTATTATCAACGGGGATAAGGAACTTAACGCCCTTAGCCTCTGCTTTAGCCATCATCTCTTTTGCTGTTTCAACATTCTCTTCATCTAAAAGTGATGTACCAATGCTGTAGCCCAAGCACTTCATAAAGGTGTAAGCCATACCGCCGCCGATGATGAGGGTATCAACCTTATCAATAAGGTTAGTGATAACGCCGATTTTATCTGCAACCTTTGCACCGCCGAGGATTGCAACCAAAGGACGCTTAGGAGCCTCTAAAGCACCGCCGATAAACTCAATCTCTTTATTTATAAGGTAGCCGCCAACTGCGGGGATATAATCTGCAACACCGGTGGTTGAGGAATGTGCACGGTGAGCAGAACCGAAAGCATCATTAACAAAAATATCTGCAAGGTCTGCAAACTTTTTGGAAAGCTCAGGATCGTTTTTGGTTTCGCCCTTTTCATAACGAACGTTCTCAAGTAACAGAACCTCGCCCTCTTTGAGCTCTTCTGCCAATTTGTTAGCACAATCGCCAACAACATCACAAGCCATTTTTACTTCTAAACCAAGAAGCTCAGAAAGACGTGCTGCAACAGGTTTTAAAGAAAACTCGGGAACAACTTCACCCTTGGGACGACCAAGGTGTGAGCAAAGAATAACCTTTGCACCATTATCCAAAAGATATTTGATGGTGGGAAGAGATGCTACGATTCTCTTATCATTAGTTATAACGCCATCTTTAAGCGGAACATTGAAGTCGCAACGAACAAGAACTTTTTTGCCCTTTACTTCAATATCCTCAATAGTTTTTTTGTTAAGTGCTGCCATAAAAAACATCCTTTCAAAACATATTGTTATTTAACATTAGATTGTTAAAACATCTACAAAGAATATTTTACCAAAAAGTTTTATAAATTGCAATAGAATTATTACCAAATAAATATTTTTTACACATATTTTTTGTGGGATATATGACGATAAAAGGGGGATTGATGCAATTTTGTAGCACAATAATGTATTTCTTTTTTACTTTTTAGGATACGTCTTTTCAGTGTGAACGCCTGAAGCTAAAACAAAATCTTCGCAAATCTCATCACAAATCTCTCGTAACAAGTTGTGCTTCAGGCAAACTCCCTTTTGAATTACGCAATTACCTTTATAATACTCAATGAGCTTAAAATGCCCACAATATCCGCATGGACAGGAATAATGATTTTTAACAAACACTAATATCACTCCTCATAAAATTCAAAAAATATTATCTTGTATCCTATTAGGATATTTATGTTATTTTATCACATCCTATTAGGATATACAATAACTTTATACATTTTATGGAGTGATTATTATGAGTATAGATTATGTTTCAATTGGAAATAGAATAAAAGATATTAGAAAATCGAAAGGCTGGACACAAGCTAAGCTAGCAGAAAAATCTGAAATTGAGCCATCTAATATTTCGCACATTGAGCGTGCCGCCACTAAGCTAAGTCTTCCAACAATGATAAGCATTGCAAATGCTTTAGATGTTAGTCTTGATGAATTGGCGTATGGAAGTTTAAACAAAAGCTCCCATATTAGTATAAAAATAATCAATGACATTCTTGATGACTGCACCGCAGATGAATTAAAATCCATTGCCGAGGTATTAAAAACAACGAAATCGGTTTTAAGAAATAAATGATTTTTGAAATGTTACGAAATAACACGCCTTGGTAAACACTCCTCGCCATTAAGCATGTGCTAACCTTTCGGAAGGGTCAAGACCCTTCCCTACATTCGACCGGCATTCACTTTTTTTCACTAATTTCACATAATAAACCCAAGTACTAAAAAAGAACTAAAAAGCCTTTCTGAAAGAAAAAATCAGAAAGGCTTTTTATATTGCTAGTTTTATTCAAAAGAATCAAAAAGGATAATTTGTTGTTTGAAATATTTAAATTTTTTCTATTTCATAATATCCTTTTGCTTGCCATTTATTACACGGGCGCCCTCTTTAGGGATTTCGCCCACAACCTCTAAAATACCGCTACGCTGATAAAGTGAGGGTGTTATGCTTATGGTATATCCTCTGCCGTTGCCACACGCCCACTCAGCCATTTTCATTCTTGGAAGTGCGGCTACCGAAAGCAATGTCATAATTGCACCGCCGTGCATAACAATTGAGGCTGAGAACACATCGTTATTCATCATATAACGCACAACCTCGCCAACGCCCGTGCAAAGTCTGGTTGCAAAATCCACAGCCGATTCACCACCGGGTGCGGCGGGGAGTTTGCCTGCAAGCCAATCGGCATAATCTTTTCTGTCTTTTAAATCTTCAGGGGTTTTGCCCTCAAACTCACCAAAGTTAATTTCCTTAAAATTATGATTTATTAAAACTTCCTTTTCGGGATAAATAATTTTAGCAGTATCGACCGCCCTTGAAAGCGGACTGGAAAAAACAAGGTCACATTTTGGGTAAATCCCCTCATCTCTTAGCTTTTCAAGCTCAATTATACCATTAGTAGTAATTTTTAAATCGGTATGCCCAATATATTGACCATTTTCATTGCCTTCGGTCATTCCGTGCCTTATTAAATGCAGTTTATAGGTTCGCATTTTATATCCTCCTTGCCAAAAATAGGGTTTACAATTTGTATATTTTTGCTATTTACAAAAGCAAAAAAATGTATTATAATGTCATTACTTGCGAATTTATAAGAAGGTAGGTGGACTGATGAACTGTGATTTTCCTAAAATTATTTCTGATTTAAGAAAATCTAAAGGTATTTCGCAAAAACAAGCCGCAATAGATCTTGGAATTTCACAAGCTTTATTATCGCACTACGAGAAAGGTATTCGTGAATGCGGTTTAGACTTTTTAATTAAACTTGCAGATTATTATGAAGTTACCTGCGATGAGCTGCTTGGCGTAAGCCGTGAATCAGGTACAATTCCTAAAGATGTTTTAAGCAGTCTTAAAAAAATAGCAAAAGAAGCCGAAAAAGTTCTTAACAGTCAATCACAGTAAAATCAGTTATGCTGTAAAAAGTATAACTGATTTTTTTATTCTATAAAAGTTCAGCAAGCTCTGCTATAATAGAGTTCGAAACCAGCGCCCCCTCATCTGTAAGGGCAATTACATTATTATTTATTGTAACAAAACCGCCTTTTTTAAAAAGCTCTGCCTTTTTTAAGATGCGGTTTATTTTATTCTCTGTTATATCATCCGGAAACTCATAGATAAATTCCTTTAAATCAAGTCCTCTGCTGAGCCTTAACCTTAACATAAGTGTTTCTTCGGCCGAGCCACCCTCGCCATCAGGTATTTCGGTAGGGTCAGATAAGTAGCTATGAATATCCCTGTTATAATAAAAACGTCTGCCGTTTATAAAAGAATGAGCAGCAGGGCCTAACCCTAAATAATTATCTCCTTGCCAATATTTTGTATTGTGCTTTGAGATTTTTCCATCCCTTGCAAAATTAGAGATTTCATATCTTTCAAACCCGGCCGACCTTAAAAGCTCCGATGTGTAAAGATAAAGCTCCCCTGCTTCATCGTCGTTTGGAATATTAAGTGAGTTTTTGTTTTTATAAAGAGGTGTGCCCTCCTCAAGACTTAAAAGATACGCCGAAATATGCTGTGGATTCTGATTTACCGCAAAATCAACAGTTTTTTTTAGGCTCTCTTTAGTCTGCCCCGGAATACCAAGCATTATATCAAGCGAAATGTTTTTTATACCCGCCAACCTTGCGTGTGACACACATCTGCTTACATCACCCGCCGTATGCCTTCGTGAGAGCAAGGAAAGCTCGTTTTCATTTGCCGACTGAAGCCCTATAGAAAGGCGGTTTACCCCTGCCTTTGCAACGGCAGAAAAGTAATCTAAAAGATTTTCCGCCGGGTTAGCTTCAAGGGTAATTTCGGCATTTTTAAGCGAAAATAATTCTTTTGATTTATCTATTATCGCTTTAATTTGGCTTGAATTGAGCAATGTTGGAGTACCGCCGCCAAAATATAAAGTATCGGCGGGGGGGCATTTTAAAATGCCGCCCCACCGATGAAGTTCACTTAGTATTTTATTTGTATATGCATCTGCAAGGCTATAATCTATTGGCAATGAATAAAAATCGCAATAGGCACACTTGCGAACGCAAAACGGAATATGTATATATAGCCCTAAGTTTTTTGGCATTAGTCGGTGATAATGATGCCATCCACAGCACCGGCAATACCTGCGGCGTTGGATTCATCGGTATCAATATGCATTGCTGCGGCGTATTTGGGGCTGATACGTACAACAACATCATCAAAAATAAGGCTTCTGCCTTCGGTTTCTATCTTAACCTTAACATTCTGGTTATCAGAAACGCCGAACTTCTCGCCATCCTCAGGAGTAAAATGGATATGACGCTTTGCAGAGATAACACCATACTCAAGCTCTACCTCACCACAGGGGCCAACAAGCTTACAGCTACCGCTGCCTTTAACATCGCCGGACTCACGAACGGGAGCGGCAACACCAATAGAGCGAGCATCGGTGAGCGAAAGCTCAACCTGAGTATCGGGACGAACGGGGCCAAGAATTGAAACGCCTGCAAGCTCCTTTTTAGCACCTACAACCTTAACTCTTTCCTCACAAGCAAATTGTCCGGGCTGAGAAAGATCCTTTTTAGGGGTGAGCTCATAGCCCTTACCAAAAAGAACCTCTAAATGCTCCTGACTTAAATGAATGTGACGAGCCGAAACCTCTACCATAACTTTTTTATCCATTTTTATGTACTCCTTTTATGTTAAAAATTTAACTTTTAATTTCATGAAAAGAGCCGCAAAAAGCGGCTCTTAGCTTATGGGAATTAACCCTCTTTAATAGCCTCAACGGGACACTGTGAAGCACAAGCACCGCAATCTACGCATTTGTCAGCGTCGATCTCGTAATGCTCTGCACCCTCAGCGATAGCCTCACAAGGACAACCTGCTGCGCAAGCGCCACAGCTGATGCATTCATCAGAAATTACATATGCCATTTCAAAAACACCTCCAATGTTTCAATATATATATTTTATCACATAAATCAGATTTTTCAAGTAATTTTTACAAAATATGCTAAATTTTTAATCCTCGGCAATTTGAGAAGCTTCTTCATCGTCATTATGGGCCTTTTTTCCCTTTGGACGATAGGCACGAATAACCTTTACGTTATCCTTATGTATTTTTTGAATAACAGCGTTATCCTCGCCCATTTTTACAAGCAACATACCTGAAAGCAGGTTAACATCATGAACAATGCCCTCGCCATCAGGAGTTTTTACAATTGAACCGGGTTGAGGTGTAATGGAATTAAGATACTCATATGCATCCTGCTCATATTTAAGGCAACACATAAGTCTGCCGCAGCTACCCGAAATTTTAACGGGATTAAGTGAAAGCCCCTGCTCCTTAGCCATTTTTATGGAAACGGGTTGAAAGCTATCTAAAAATCTGCTGCAACAGAAGGGCTGACCGCAAATGCCAAGGCCGCCTAAAAGCTTTGCTTCATCTCGAACGCCTATTTGCCTCAGCTCAATTCGTGTTTTATAATTAGCTGCAAGAATTTTTACAAGTTCACGAAAATCCACCCTGCCATCAGAGGTAAAATAGAAAAGCATTTTACCCGAATCAAAGGATATTTCGGTATCGATAAGCTTCATATCAAGTCCGAGCTTTTTAACCTGCTCTTCGCAGTAATCAAAAGCAAGCAGGGCTTTTTTCTGGTTATCCTCCACACGCTTTAAATCCTCCTTAGTGGCGGCACGGATGACCTTTTTAAGCGGTGAAACAATCTGATTATCAGGAACATTGCGGTTTTCACCGGTGGCGATACCACACTCTACGCCCTTAGCCGTTTCAACAATTACTCTGTCCCCATCGTGAAAACTTTTTCCATCGGGGTCAAAATAATAAACTCGACCATCTTTTTTAAATTTTATAGCAATTATCTCTGTCATAGAAACCTCCGGACAAGATAGTATTATTTATGTATTTATCTTAGATATTATACCGCTTATTTAATAAAAAAGCAAGTATTTTTGATTATAAAAGCCGAGCTTTACATATTATATTTCGGTATTTTTTATAAAATCAGCCAAAAAAAGAATAATTTGGAGTTTTATTGCCGCTTTTGCTTGCTTTTTTTGATTTTGTATAATATAATATTTATTTGATAAACGATGTTAAAGGAGAATACCATTTTGGCTTTTATTAAAACACCTGTTAAAGGAATGAATGACTTTTTGCCCTCTGATATGAGGCTGAGAGAATACGTTATTTCGGTTATTAAAGAAACCTACTCTAAATTTGGTTTTTCACAAATCGAAACTCCCCTTGTTGAGCATATTGAAAATCTGCAAAGCAAGCAGGGCGGTGAAAATGAGAAACTTATTTTTAAGATTTTAAAAAGAGGCGACAAGCTTAATATTGAATCGGCAAAAACTGATTTGGATTTGGTTGATAGTGGTCTTCGATATGATTTAACCCTACCGCTCGCCCGTTATTATGCCAACAATGCCGAACAGCTTTTTACACCCTTTAAGGCACTTCAGATAGGTAATGTGTTCCGTGCCGACCGTCCTCAAAAGGGACGTTTTCGCCAGTTTACACAGTGCGATATTGATATTTTAGGCGATGACTCCATGCTTGCAGAAACCGAGCTTATTTCAGCAACCTCTACTTTGCTTTTGAAGCTTGGCTTTGAGGGCTTCAGGGTAAGGGTTAATGACCGCCGAATTTTAAAGGCAATGGCAAGCAGCTGCAATATGCCTGACGACCGACTCTCCTCTGTTTACATTTCGCTTGATAAATTAGATAAAATTGGTGCAGACGGTGTTAAAGCCGAGCTTATTAGTAACGGCTTTGATGAAAAGGATGTTGATAATTACCTTGCAATGTTCTTAAACCGTGATGGCAAAAGCTGTAGCGAGCTTTGTGCCGGCCTTACCGATCACCTAGATATTTCGGTAGCTGAGGGTATTGATAACCTAATTTCAAATGTTTCATCCTCGCTTGGAGATAAATTCAAGCTTGAGTTTGACCCCACCTTGGTTCGTGGTATGGGTTACTACACCGGCACAATTTTTGAGGTAGAGATGGTTGAGCTTAACTCCTCGGTTGCAGGTGGCGGTCGATATGATGAAATGATTGGCAAATTCGGTGCCAACCCTACTCCTGCCTGCGGATTTTCCATAGGATTTGAACGCATAATCACAATTTTAAAGGACAGAGGCTTCAAGGTGCCTATGGATGGCGAAAGCATTGCATTTTTGGTGGACAAAAAGGCATCTGCCGAAGCTACTAAAGAGGTTTTTGAAACCGCAGCTAAGCTGAGAGCCGATGGTGCCAGAGTTCTGATTGCAAAGAGAAATAAAAATGCCAAACGCCAAAAGGAGCTTTTAGAGTCTGAAGGCTATACCGATATTAAGGATGTTTTTTAAAAATCGTATTAAATACTAGTCAAAATGTGCAATAAAGCCACTTGGGTTTTATTGCACATTTTTTGTATAAATCTTTATAATTTACATTGAATAATTTACGTCCCTATTTCTATATCTTTCACACCTTGATTTTTATTCTGTTTTATGCTATAGTAATTATGCTACACAAACTGAATAAAATAGAATTAGAGGTATTTTTATTTTAGGGAATAATCTACCTTTTTTCTGTCATAATCACTTTTAGAGATTTGGTAAAATCGCAAATCCCACGAAGTGATTATGGTAGTTATACCCTAATTCTATTTCAGTTTGTGTAGCGACAATCGGGGTTTGCGTTTTTCGGTGCGATAACTTCGGTTGTCGCACTTTTTATTTTACGGGAGAATAAAAAAGAATTTTAAAAAGGAGGTTAAAATTTTATATTTCCCGAAAAATGGAGGTTTAAAATTATGTCAATAAATGATATGTTAGATGCAAATTTAATGCCTGTATTTCTAATTATCGCAATAATTTTTATTGTTGCTCTTCCAATAGGAATAGCCGTCGGTAAAGCCAATAAAAACAGTATTTATGGTGACAACGATACAAGTTCAATCAGTATAGAGAAGGATGTAAAAATCCTTGCAAGACGAAGTTCTCCTAATCCCATAAGCCCAACTGTAATGGTTAATACAGTTGTATTTGAATTAAAAAGCGGCAGTCGTGTTGAACTGGCTATAAAGAATCAAAACGCATTTGGACTTATGGTTGAAGGTGATTGTGGCACACTTAAATATCAAGGAAAACGATTTATTAGTTTTGATAGGAGTGAGCAATAATGAATTTCAGATTAACACTTACCGCTTGTTTGCTTTTCTTTTCCACACTACTATGTGTCGGGTGTACAACCGATGATGGTGTCAACACAGAAAGTTTATGCGTTAAATGCGGTGGTACAGCAACTACAACTTTAACAGGCCCCGCCGATATAATAGAAAAAAATGGTATCTCTATTAGTGAGTGTACACAAATTACATCATCTATTTACTCGGCGCCCATTTGTGATTACTGCCTTGGCCCGGTAGCAGAAATTAAACCTGATGCAGGTTTTTCAGGGGAAACTCCTTTTTATTAAACCAATTTCACAAAACCAAACGCAATCTCAGTATATATAACCAAAAAGTGCAATAGAATCTTCTCAGACTCTATTGCACTTTTTATTCCTCTATTAAATCTGCGAGGGTTTGATTTTCGCCAACTAATATATCTGAATATTCTGCAAGTTGGTTTTCGGTATAGGGGTTATTTTTATCAAAAATCCCCACCGTTTTAAAACCGGCTTTCTTGGCTGTTTCAAGAGCTAAAAGTGAATCCTCAATAACTAAGGTTTCATTTATATCGGTGCCGAGATAATCTAAAGCCATTAAAAATATGTCGGGTTTTTCTTTACCGAATCCAAGAGTAGAGCAGGAAAAAAGCTTATCGAAATATCTCTCTAATCCACAGCACTTAACCGCTATCTCAAGCTCTGCTTCGGCCGTTGCTGAGGCAATGCACATCTTCACATTTTTGTTTTTTAGATACTCAAGATATTCCACCACACCGGGTTTAGTCTTCACCTCGGTTAAATAAAACCGCTTTATGCTGTCGTTTACATAATTTATAAGCTCTTCGGCACTTTTAGCTATATTATAGTTTTTGTGCAAAAGCTTCATACTGTCGGTTATGAGCGAGGTACGGAATTTTTTATCATCCTCGGGAGTAAGAATCAGCTTTTTACCACCGCAATAAATTCGGGAAATTTCATTATACTGCCATTCCCAATAACCCAACGAATCGCCCAATGTGCCATCAAAATCAAAAATTGCACCTTTAATATTCATATTAAACTCCAATTATTCAGCACTACGATTTTTAGCATCTGCCAATTTTGTTTGACGACGCATTTTAACTTCATCCGAAATTGGCTTAATTTCACCTGCAGCAGTAAGTGCTATTCTAGTGAATACCGGACCAAAAAGCTCATAAATTAAAACTGCGAAAAGGGTTATGTTGCGTATGAGCTCGCCCGCTGTACCTAGTTGCATAGCGGTAGCACACATACCAAGAGCTACACCGGCTTGCGGGAAGAGAGTAACACCCAAATATTTAGATATTTCAGGGCTACATTTAACAAGTTTTGCACTAAAGTAGGCACCGTAATACTTACCTACACAGCGGAATGCAATGTAAACAACACCGATAATAACTATTGCAATATCAGTAAATACAGAAAGTTCAAGCTCGGCACCGCTTATTACAAAGAAAATTGCAAACAAGGGGGAGGTCCATTTATCTGAGGCTCCCATTAAATCGTGTGAAAGCGGGCACATATTACAGAATACTGTACCGAGCATCATACATACCAAAAGGGAGGAAAACTGAATGTGAACCGGGCCAATGTGTATATTATCTATCATAGAAATTGATGCCGTTAAAAATACAAATGCTATGGTTAAATTAAGACGATTTGTGTTAGAATTGAAAAGCTTTTCTAAATAGGTAAGCACGGCACCCATTATAGCACCAAGTAAAAGAGAGCACACAATCTCTACAATTGGATTAACTATAATAGAAATTATATCAACCTCACCGCTGACAAGGGTTTTTGCAACACCAAAAGAAACCGCAAAAGCTATAAGACCAACAGCATCATCGAGCGCAACAATAGGTAAAAGCAATTTGGTTAAAGGGCCTTTTGCCTTATACTGACGAACAACCATAAGAGTGGCGGCAGGGGCGGTAGCGGTGGCTATTGCACCAAGGGTTATAGCCTGTGATATTGAAATTTTATCGGGCATAATAAAATGCATACCAATAAGGGCTATATCTACTATGAAAAGTGCTCCTAATGCCTGCAAAACACCAATAATAAAGGCCTGTTTACCGGTCTTTTTAAGGTCACCTAAACGGAATTCATTGCCTATTGAAAAGGCTATAAATGCAAGGGCAACCTCCGAAATAAGAGAAAGAGCTTCAACCGAATTGTGTGTTTTAAAACCCAAACCATCAATACCTAAATTACCTAAGCAGTAAGGGCCAATAAGTACACCTGCAACAAGATATGCAGTAACCGACGGGAGCTTTATTCGCTTAAATAAACGAGTCATTAAGAGTCCTGCAAGCAAAGCCACAGAAACTGAAAGTAAAATACTCAAGATATATCAACCTCTTTTTTAAAAAATCTAGATAAAATTATATCACAAAGTTTTTTAAATTCAAGATTAAATATCACCAAATATTAGTTAATAAATAGGTGATTATATAATATTTTAGATAACAAAAATACAACAAAAAAGGAGTGGTATTAAAACCACTCCCACTAAAATAATCAATTAAATTAAGCTACGTAAGCGTCTGCGTTAAGATCTTCAGCTTCTGGCCAACCTGCGAGATGTTTTGCTAAGTAAGTAACATCTTCCAAATCGAATACGTCATCGGCATTAGTATCAAGAGCTGCGATTACGGGTTCAACTTCCCAACCAACTTGGTACTGAGCAATCATAACAAGGTCTTTAAGGTTAACGTTACCATCGTTATTGATGTCACCAGGGGTGAAAACAACGCCTTCGCCCATATCGATGTCAACATCGTTACCTTCAGCTGCAACACCGATAGGAGTAACAACTAACATAGCCACTAAACAAACTGCAAGAAGGAATCCAAATAATTTTTTCATAATGATATACCTCTTTTCTAAAAATTACGAAAGCAATTAGATACAACACAAATACATTTCGCCGTATCTTATACATACATTATAAATGTTTGCCTTTAATTTGTCAAGAATAAATATTGCAAATTTTATTTTCTGTGCAATCTACACAAAAAACAATAAATATAATTTACTATATGCCGAAACGGAAGTTTGTTTTGTGTAAAATTACATTCTACAGCAACCAAATTTCTTCTTTTTTCTGAGGTGCCGGTTTTTCCTTTTTAGCTCTTTCGGGTGCCTTTTTCTCATCGGCATTCGTGACCTTTTTTGCTTTGTTTTTAGTGGCAGCCTTTTGTCCCTCTTTAGATGTCACTGCTCTTGAGGGCCTTTCGGGCATATAAAGGCTTATTTCCTTTAAAAATTCATTAGCCTCATCGAACGAACCTTTTAAAGCAAAGACCTTTTCCCCTGCGGATTTCTGACTTCCACCCTTTAAAACAAGTCCAAAAGCTCCCAACTGATTTAAAAGCTCTAACGAATCCTTTTCACTAATAGATACATATATGGCGGTAAGGCCGCTTTTCTTTGCAAGCTTCTGGAAATCGGCAAAAAGAGTGATTGAATCACCCTTAACATCATTAAAAATCACCGTTTTAAATCCGCCCAGAACCGATGCTCTGGTGCTTGCCTTTTTAAAATAGCCGCACTCCTTTGCAACAGCAAGGATTCTTTGTTTAGCATCTTCACTTATTTCGCTACTGTTTTTAAGTGCCTTTGATACGGTGGATACCGAACATTCTGCCTTTAATGCTACGTCTTTAAGTGTCATTTTTATAACCCCTTTTTTCCTATAATATCTTTTATTACTTCGCCCGCTATTATGAGCCCCATTACAGACGGAACAAAGGCTATGCTTGCGGGGGATTTTTCTGATTCATTACCTTTTATGGGTGGTTCCTTTGAAAAGGCTGCCTTGACGCCCTTAATGTTTCTTTTTCTCAGCTCCAAACGCATTACCCGTGCAAGCGGACAGCCCTCGGTTTTTTCAATGGGAACAACCTTAAACTGTGTGGGATCGAGCTTATTACCTGCTCCCATTGCTGAAATTACCGGAATACCTTTTTCTCTTGCCCTTTGGCAAATAGAAATCTTTGCGGTAACATTATCTATAGCATCTATAACATAATCGTATTTTTCAAAATCTATTTTTTCTGTTTCGGCAGGAGTTATAAAAATCGGATACTCCCTTACCTTAATATTGGGATTGATTTGTTTAAGCCGTTCGGCCGTAACCTCAGTTTTAAGGCGACCGATTGTTGATTCTAAGGCGATTAGCTGACGATTAAGATTTGTAATATCAACCGTATCATTATCAAAAATATCTATTTCACCTACGCCGCTACGTGCCAACGCCTCTGCGACAAACGAACCAACGCCACCAAGGCCAAACAAGGCCACCTTACATCGGTTCAGAATACCAACGGCATCTTGGCCAATCAAAGCCGCTGTTCTTTTGAATCTTTGATCCATTCCTACTCCTCCAAAAGCTTAATAAGCTTTGGTAAAACCCCTTCAAAATTCACACCGTACCATAGCTCCGGCATATTTTGTGCGGTGTTTTCAATTGCGAGGCAGGTGAACTCTACTGCCGTTTTTAATGATTTTTCCATACCTCGTCCACGCAACATCGAAGCCACAAAAACACTTGCAAAAACATCTCCGGTACCGTGATAAAGTCCGGCAATTTTAGGGCAGGAAACAAAGCTGAAGCTTTTATCCTTTGAATTATAGGCGGCGGCTCCCTGCTCATTTTCGCTTAAGGCTGCACCTGTGAGCACCACCGTTCCGCTACATATTTTAGAGAGCTTTAAAAGCAAGTTTTCTAAATACTCTTTTGTGTATGGCGGGGCTTTATATTCCTCTGAAAGCATTAAGCATGCCTCAGTTACATTGGGAGTAATTACATCTGCAACTGCACATAATTCCCTCATTTTAAAAGCAAAATCAGACGAAAATGTTTGATAAAGCTTTCCATTATCGCCCATAACGGGATCAACTACAACCAATGTGTTTTCGCCCTTTAAAACGGAAATGCTGTTTTTAACAAGATCAACCTGCTGCATAGAGCCAAGATAACCCGAATATATTGCATCGAACTCAAAGCCCTCTTCGCTCCAATGCTTTGCGATTGAAAAAATGCACTCTGTTAAATCTTTTATATATATGTTTTTAAATCCGCCGGTATGGGTAGAAAGCAGGGCGGTTGGCATAGCTGCACACTCAATTCCGGCAACCGAAATTATAGGTAGTGCTACCGTTAGCGAGCATTTACCAATACCTGAAATATCGTGAATGGCGGCAACTCTTTTTTGTCGCATTTAAATCAAAATCCTCCAAACGCAGTTTTTAAAATTTCTCATGTATGCCCATAGTTGCTCGGGCGTTTAAGGTCATATCTGCTGTGACTGTCTCAAAGGCGGCCTGAACACCTATCATAGCGGCATTATCACCACAATAACAAAGCTCAGGATAATAAAGGCTCATGCCTCTTTCGTCGGCCGTTTGCTTCATTCTTTTCCTCAGCTCACTATTAGCTGAAACACCGCCTGCAACAACAACGGTTTTTATGTTCTCCTTTTCAGCCAATGCAAAGGTGGAATTGACCAACATATCACACACTCTACTGCGAAGTGTGGCGGCCATTACGGGAATGTCAACCTCATCCCCCTTTTGCTCGGCATTATGAAGGGTATTTATTACAGCCGTTTTAAGACCCGAGAAGCTAAAATCATACTCACTATCCTCCACGTGCGGAAAAGGTAATGGGTATTTTTTGAAATCGGGAGTTGTTGCGATTTTATCCAAAGTGACGCCTCCCGGATAAGAAAGTCCCATAGCTCTTGCCGCCTTATCAAAGCATTCTCCGGCGGCATCATCACGTGTGCGTGCAAGAATCTCAAAATCGGTATAGTCACGCACCTTTGCCACAACCGAATTACCGCCCGACACCAAAAGGCACAAAAACGGAGGCTTTAAATCGGGAGCGGTTATGTAGTTGGCGGCGATATGCCCCCTTAAATGATGCACAGGAATAAGAGGAACGCCGAGCGACATTGCCAGTCCCTTTGCGAAATTAACACCCACCAAAAGTGCACCGATAAGACCGGGTGCGGCGGTTACCGCTACTGCATCAATATCCTTTCTTGTAAGTCCGGCATCGGTAAGGGCCTGCTCGGTAAGACCATAAATTGCCTCGGCGTGACGGCGTGATGCGATTTCAGGAACCACACCACCGTAAAGCTTGTGCTCCTCTACCTGAGATGCAATAACGCTTGAAAGCACCTTTCGACCGCAGGTTACGGCAACGGCAGTTTCGTCACACGAGCTTTCAATTGCTAAAATAATTCTTTCATTCATAAGTAAAATACCTCGTCATAATAAGGGCGTCTTCTTTGGGAGAAGTATAAAAATTTTTTCTTTTCCCGACTTCTTTAAAATCAAAGCTTTTGTAAAGCTCAACAGCCGCTATGTTAGAAACTCTGACCTCTAAACTAAGGAAAGATAAAGCCTTTTCTTTAGAAAAATCAATAAGTTTATTAACTATTTTCGCCCCAATTCCCTGTCGGCGGAATTCGGGCATAACACCTATATTGGTAACGTAGCCTTCATCTAAAACTGTGTACATACCGCCATAGCCAACTACCCTTTCATTAACCTTTGCCAAAAAGAAAACTGTAGAGTCATCCGAACTTTTTACCTGCTCAGCTGTCCAAGGAGTAGAAAAGCAATGACGCTCAATCTCGGCAATAAGCTCAGCATCTTTTTCAAGATTGGTTGACCTTTCAATCAATTAAATGCATCTCCCTCTAACAGTTTTTCAATTCCATTCTTAATACTTTCCAAACAGGCTTCATAAACTTCTTCATCGCCGCCGTACGGATCGGAAATTCCCTCTCCGAGCAACAATATTTTATCTTGATTGACACCTACACCGAGCAAAGTATTTTTATGCTCTGGGGTCATTACCGCAATATAATCAGCCTCATCAACCATATAAAAATTAAGCCTTTTTGATGTATAATTGATATTTTCTATACCGATTTTCGCTAAAGCCTTTACCGAATTTGGATTTATAGGGTCGCCTAAAGAAACAAGTCCTGCACTATCTGCAACCCAATCAAGATTTTTTTCCTTAGCTATTTTATTAAACAAAAACATAGCCATAGGGCTACGACAGGTATTACCGGTACAAACAAAAATAATCTTTCTCATTTGAATTTTCTCCTAAACTGGAATCTGCAAAACATAGCAGAAATTAAGGAATATACTACTCCGAGCTTTAGAAATATGTTGTGGCAATTTGCAACAACTGTTCACAGTGCATTTTTGGCGAGTGGTGCTGTATTTGTTATACCGCCCCGAGCCTTAGAAATGTGCTGTGGACAAATTTTTAGCCTTTTGCGGTGTACCAATCATTGCCACGGTGTATATCCACAAGAAGTGGAACTAAAAGCTCTACTGCATTTTCCATCTCTTGCTCTAAAATCTTACCCGCTTCTTTAGCAATACTCTCCTCTGCCTCTACAATGAGTTCATCGTGCACCTGCAAAATAACTCTTGCATCAAGTCCACTTTCTAACAGCTTATCACGAGTTTTTATCATTGCCAGCTTAATAATATCGGCGGCAGTACCCTGAATTGGCATATTTCTGGCTACCCTTTCACCGAAAGCACGCAAATTATGATTAGAGCTTTGAAGCTCCGGCAGATAACGTCTACGACCAAACATAGTAGCAGAAAATCCTTTTTCTTTTGCAGTTTCTACGGATTTTTTCATATAATTTGCAATTTCGGGATAGGTTGCAAAATATCCATCAATATATTTTTGTGCCTCAACACGGGAAACGCCAATATCCTGTGCGAGCGAAAAAGCACCAATGCCGTAAACAATTCCAAAATTAACCGCCTTTGCACTGCTACGCATTTTTGGTGTAACCAGAAGTGGCGGCATATTAAATACCTCGCCTGCCGTTTTGGTGTGAATATCCTCACCGTTTTTAAATGCATTTATCATAGTTTTATCGCCGGCGAGATGAGCTAAAACACGAAGCTCGATTTGAGAATAGTCGGCATCTACCAAAAGGTAACCTTCTTTTGCTACAAAGAATTTTCTAAGCTCCCTGCCCTCAGCCCTGCGCACCGGGATATTTTGCAAATTAGGCTCTAAGGATGAAATTCTGCCCGTTCGGGTTTCGGTCTGATTAAAGGTAGAACGGACTCTGCCGTCCGGTTCAACAGCTTTCAAAAGCCCCTCGCAATAGGTGGAGTTGAGCTTTGTTATGGTTCTGTACTCCAAAACAAGATTTATAATAGGATGGTCGTTTTTAAGTTTTTCTAAAATTTCGGCGGTAGTTGAATATCCGCTTTTAGTTTTTTTGCCTGATTTGAGACCCAATTTTTCAAAAAGGATTACTCCAAGCTGAGCAGGAGATTTTACATTAAATTCTTCGCCTGCGAGTTCATAGATTTCTTTTTCCAGCTCGGCGGTACGGCTGTTTAATTTATCACGCATTGCGGTGATTCCATCGGTATCAAGCTTAAAACCTACCTGCTCCATCTCGGCCAGAACACGTGCCAAAGGAATTTCAATTTCATTTAAAAGCATTGACATTTCGGTTTGCTCGATTTTGTTATAGAGTGGCTTATAGAGCATAGCCGCATTTGCAAGCTGTGTGAAATTATCGTCCTCATTATCTTCTATGGTAAAGCTATCACTTAAATATTCATTTGCAAGACGTGTGACATCATAAGAATTTGATGACGGAGAACAAAGGTAGCCGGCTAAGGTAACATCAAAATGAACAAGTGGCATTTCACACACACCGGCAAGTTTTTTATAAAGCAGTTTACTATCAACTGCGTTTATTTTGAGGTTTTCTGTAGCGAAAATATTTATTATAGCGTTTTTATTTTCGCTTAAATCAGCACAAGATAAAAGATTTTCAACCGCAAAATAGAGGGTATTTTCTTTTAGTGCTACTGTGAGCACCGAGTCATTTTTTATAGACTTTTCAAGCTCATTCAAAGGCACGATTTCAAAAGCTTTAGCAGGTGAAATAGCAATTGTTTTTTCCTCCGCACCTGAAATATCATTGAGTCCCAACTGACCAAGCATTTTGAAAAATTCCAATTTTCTAAGCATTGCGGCTAACTCTAATTTATTCTGCTCTTTAAAAGCATAATCTGAAAAATTTGTAGAAATGGGAACGTTGCGACAGATTGTACCTAGCTCCTTGCTCAAAAAAGCGTTTGATTTATCGGCGGCAAGTTTATTTCTTACCCCCTCTTTAATCTCTAAATCTGCAAGATTTTCATAAATATAATCTATACTTTTAAATCTTTGAATAAGGTCGGTGGCAGTTTTTTCGCCTACACCAGCAACACCGGGAATATTATCGCTTGAATCTCCCATAAGGGCTTTAAGCTCAATCATCTGTGGTGGAGTAAGTCCGTACTTTTCCATTAAATATTCGGGGGTACAGGGAATAATCTCGGGTCTACCCATTTTTGTTGCTGCAAGCAAAACAGTTGTATGTTCTGATACAAGCTGAAGACTATCACGGTCGCCCGTAGAAATAACACAGACATCATCATTCTGCTCGGCGGCGTAGCTCAGAGTTCCTAAAATATCATCGGCCTCATAGCCCTCAAGCTCAATAGTGCTATAGCCGAAAAGCTTTAAAAGCTCCTTTAAAACGGGGATTTGCTCAGCAAGCTCACTTGGCATTGGTTTTCTGCCTGCTTTATATTCATCATATATTTTATGACGGAAGGTTGGTGCTTTAAGGTCAAACGCAACAGCAACGCCATCGGGATTTTCACGTTGGATAAGACTGTTTAAAATATTCATAAATCCGTAAATGGCATTAGTAAACTGACCGTCCTTGGTGGTAAGCGGTTTTACGCCGTAGAAGGCACGATTTACAATACTATTTCCGTCAACTGCAAGTAATTTCATAGAAAATACACTCCATAATTTAAATACCTAATTATTATACCAAAAATAAACTAATTTGTCACTACCTTTTGCGAAAAATTTTCGTATTTTTTATTACGAACAGGTTTTTTAACCTGGCGTAACTCCTCCCCTGCGTCCATATAAATTGTTGTTTGAAAGGCGGAACGCCTTTCAAACGTGTAGGGGATGGCGCCCACGACATCCCTAAAAATTAACGCAATCTTTGAATTTTAAACATTGATTTTTTGTATTGACACCATATTTTTTAATAAAAGTGAATTTCCTTTTTTGCGAAAATCAACGGGTCGTCGAGGCGCCGACCCCTACGGTAAAACCCGAAATCCGCACGTCAAACAACAATTTATCAAAATACATAACAAAAACGGCTACCTCAAATGAGGTAGCCGTTTAACTATATTCTTTCTAAAAGACCTTTACATCCCAGCGTTATCTGCTCAAAAACCTTTTCAAAATTACCGGTGTACCAAGGGTCCTCAATATCACCGGGGGTAGTTGTGAAGTCAAGCAATTTACTAACCTTATTTTGTGGGTCGTCCCCCAAAATCCTAAAAAGACGGGGAAGATTATAATCCTCCATTACAACAATGTAATCAAAATTATTATAATCCTCTTTTTTAATTTGGCGGGCACTGTGACTGCCAAAAGGAATGTTATGCTTTTTAAGAGTTCTTGCGGCCGGCGGATAAATAGAATTGCCTATTTCCTCGGTCGATACAGCTTTCGATTCGATGTGAATATCATCTCTATCTTTCGCAAGATACTTCATTACGTATTCCGCCATAGGACTGCGACAAATATTGCCGTGGCATAAAAATAAGATTTTTGTCATATATACCTCTAATTCTGTTTTCTGACCATTTTATACTCATCGTAAAACTTGAAATACGGACAGTTATAATCTGAGCCGCTCATAAAACGGATAAGCTCGTCCTCATCCAGATTTATTGAGCAGACATCACAATCGTACTCATCATCATACATAAAGTAGGCGCATTGCTCACAATTTGTTGGTTGTTTTTTGCTTTTGTTATTCATAATTTATATTTCCACAATGTGGTTATCATATGCCACATTTATTCCTTTTGTTTGCATATAATCGCTGAGTTCTTTGTGATTTCTGTGTAAGGTTTTTGCCATATGTGAAATATAGAAAAAGCTACAGTTATTTTTAAAGGTGTTACAAAGAAGCTCAACCATCTCTAAGCTGTTATGTTCAAAAATGCGATAATCCAAAACGCCGCCCAAGTCCTCTTTACTGCCAAGGGTTGCATCAAAAAGCATTAAATCATAACTGAACTTACGCATATATTTTGCTGTTTCATAGGTAAGCCAAGCACCGTCTAATCCATAAAAAAGCGTTTGCCGCTTGATTTTTCTTCAATTATTAAATGGCGTGGGTCATCGGCCGTTTTATGATTTGCAGGCAGGGCGGTTATTATAAAATCCCCTACCTCGGTTGGCTCAAAAAGGGCAAGCTCAGTAACCTCCAGCCCCAAACGGCTCACAGTATCGGGATTATAATGGTCGGAGTGCTTATGAGTGCAGACAATGTTTTTTACATCTTTATAAAGTTCTTTATAACCAAAGGTCTGCTCAAACTCAAAAATGCAAGAACCGGGATCAACAAGCAGAGTATCATTTATTAAAATACTACTGTTGCGACGATATTCGGGATTTGACTTATCCTTTTCAATATTCCAATCGGCGGCACCTGTGCCTAAAAAATGAATTTTCATAAATTATCCCTCTATTTTAAGTTCCTGAATAGAACGGTATTGATAATCAACATTTTTAAGCAAATCAGGCATTTTAAGAGCTGCAGCAGCCCCTTTTACAGCGGTGTGCAACGGATCGGGCGTTACGTGCACCTTTGTTCCGATGCAGTTTTCTAAAAGCTTATTAAATCCACCAAGCAAAGAACCGCCACCCGTAAGATAAATGCCGTCATTCATAATATCTGCCACCAAATCGGGTGGAGTTTTTTCAATAACACGGCGTATTCCGCTGATTATTGCATAGCATTTTTCACTTATAGCCTCATAGACCTCGCTTGAAGTAATTTCAAAAGAGGTTGGAAGACCTGTTTGAAGATGTCGACCTTTAACGGTAACAGCAATCTCCAAGGTATGCTCTATTGCGGTGCCGATTTTCTTTTTTATCTGCTCGGCGGTTGCAAGACCTATTAGAATATTATAATTTCTTTTAACGTACTTAATTATTTCCTCATCAAAATCTCTTGAAGCAACGGGTATGGAATCGCAGGCGGCAATACCGCCCATAGAGAGGGTTGCGGCATCGGTTGTGCCGGCACCCATATCAATAATCATACTACCCTTTGGTGTGTTAAGATCCAGTCCAAGACCTACTGCTACCGCAAGCGGTGCCTCAATAGTCTGGGCATTTCTTCCGCCGGATGCCTCAACAACATCAGCAACCGAGTGGTGCTGCATTGCCGTAACACCGCTCGGCATAACAACCATAACCCTTGGCTTTATAATTCTATTGCCAAAAGCAGTTGTCATATATTCTTTCAGCATACTTTCTGCCACATCATAATCGGCAATAACGCTTCGCTGAATGGGGAAAACACAGGTGAGACTATCCGGCGTGCGACCGATGGTTTCAAAGGCCTTTTCACCAAAATAAATAGGCTCCCTTGTATCTGTATCCACAGTAACCACGCTAGGTAGCTCCAAAACTATTTTATTGCCCGATAATAAAACGATTTTACTCGTACCTATATCTATTGCAATATTGGTAGCCATACTAATTCCCTACTTTCACTAACTGCTATTATTTTTATTTTACAACAAAAAGATTTATTTTTCAACCGATTTTTATTTATAACAAAAACAGCCTAAAACTCCATATAATCAAAATTTTTCGATTCGTTGTTCTTCTTTTTTGGATACACCGTAAGTGCGGAGATTGCTATAACTCTTTTAGCACCTGCAAGTTTAAGTTCCCTTGCACACTGACTGAGGGTTGCACCGGTTGTTTTTATATCATCCACTAACAAAATTGTTTTATTCTTTATGTATTCATTTTTCCTTGCTGTATATTTATTTACAACATTTTCAAATCGCTCTGAAATTTCGGTGGTTTCGTGCTGTTTTGGAGATTTTTTAGGCTGGCAGAGCAGTGATACATACTCCCTTTGAATTATTTTAGAAATATTCTTTGCCAATACCTTAACCTGATCATAACCACGTTTGCGAAGTGCAGATTTATGAGATGGAACCGAAGTAACTAAATCTATATCATAATAAAAAGGATGATTTTTGATTCTTTCTGCCATCTCTGATGCAAAGTATCGTCCCCCGACATAATTTCCCCTGAATTTAAATGAGTAAAAAGATGTTTTGGTGGCTTCATCGGATTCAAGACAAGCTATATTCTCATCAAAATAATAAAAATTCCACCTGCAGACACATTGCTTGTTAGGCAAGCCACATTTGGGACAGGTTTTTACAGTTATATGGTTAATGAGCTCCTTGCAGTCATCACAAAAGTATTTTTGCGTTATGAGCTTGTTACAGCCCAAGCAATGCGGTGGATATATTATATTTACAGCTTTTTCAAAAAAATCAATCAGCGAATGCATCTTTTAACCGTTTGTTTAATAATGTATATCTAAGGCTTTTGCGATTATTTTCCACCATTGAGAGCAAAACCTCTTTACTGCCTACAATAATAAGGAGCTTTTTTGCACGGGTAACAGCCGTATATAAAAGATTACGGTACAAAAGCTTTGATGGTGCATCGAGCACCGGAATAATAGCACAATCGAACTCGCTACCCTGACTTTTATGTATTGTCATAGCATAGGCAAGCTCAAGTTCGTTTACATTTTCGCTGTAATATATAGCCACTTTATCATCAAATCTGATTTTCAAAAGAGAGTTTTTGGTGTCCACAGTTTCTAAAATGCCAATATCACCATTGAAAACACCGCTGCCCTCTTCGCCGCTATCGCTCGTCCACATAATATCATAATTATTTTTAATTTGCATAACCTTATCGCCCTCACGAAGCTCAAAATTCTTGAAGGTGATTTTATTCTGCTTTTTCTTTGTAGGATTAAGTCTATCCTGAAGCAAATTATTAAGATTTATGCTACCTAGCTCCATCATTTTGGAGGGGCATAGCACCTGAATATCTGTAAAGGGTTCAAAATTATATGCATTTGGCAATCGTTTTGCGACTAAATCCACAACAAGTTCGGCCGCTGAGGCAGCTTTATAATTCTGAAGCATAAAAAAGTCGGATGTTTTTGATGAAAGCTCCGGCTCCTCGCCCGCAATTATTCTGTGAGCGTTGGCAACGATAAGACTTTCCATAGCCTGCCTGAAAACCTTTGTGAGAGCCACAACCGGCACCGTTTTAGACGCAATAATATCCGCCAAAACATTACCCGCCCCAACACTTGGAAGCTGATCGGAATCACCTACCATAATGATTCTGGTGCCCAGCCTTATTGCCCTTAAAAGTGCCTCAAAAAGAATGATGTCCACCATTGACATCTCGTCAATAATAACAACGTCGTACGGAAGTGGATTTTTTTCGTTGCGTGCAAAAACATGGGTATCAGATTCGTTCCACTCAACCTCCAAAAGGCGGTGGATTGTTTTTGCCTCACAGCCCGTAAGCTCGCTCATTCTTTTGGCAGCACGCCCGGTTGGAGCCGCAAGAGCAATGCTTAAAT
Organism: Clostridia bacterium; assembly: GCA_017397065.1. Next base: position 36,739 of record JAFQKE010000003.1, on the reverse strand, counting down.
CTTTTGTTTTCAGTATTTTAATTATAGCATTAAGGGTGGTGGTTTTTCCTGTACCCGGCCCGCCGGTTAAAATTGTTACACCCTTTGTAACTGCGGTTTTTATGGCAGTTTTTTGAAGCTCCTCATACTCAATATGCTCGCTTTGCTCAATAATCTGAATCTCCAAATCAGCCAAAAGCTCAGCAGGTGGTGCGTATCTCAGCATTACAGAGAGTCTGCTCGCAACAAAATCCTCTGCCATAAAATACTGAGGCAGAGCAATAAATTCCTGCTCCTCATTCACAAAAAGGCGCAACTGCAACGCCTTTAACATTTCATCACAAATAGCATCCACCTCTGAAATCTCACACTCTAAAAGCCGTGCGGCGGTAGAAACCAATTTGCTTCTGGGAAGGCAGGTGTGACCGTTTGAGAGATTGTGCTTTAACACATATTCAAGGCCTGCAGAAATCCGAAAATCGCTATTCTTTGGAACGGCAAAATATGATGATATTTCCTCGGCTTTTTCAAAGGAAAAGCCTATACCCTCACAGCACAAAACATAAGGATTATTTCTTATTATTTCGGTTGCGTTAGACCCAAGAGAATTAAAAACCTTAAGTGCCCCCTCGGGAGAAATGCGAAAGGGATTTAAAAAAAGCATTACATCACGAACACCAAACTGCTTGTGATATTCCTCGGCTATTTTAAGCGCTTTATCTAAAGAAATTCCACGGATTTCCGAAAGGCGTTCGGGCTCATTCTCAATTATCTGGAGTGCACTGTCGCCAAACCTCTCTACAATATTGCGGGCGGTGGAGGGACCCACACCACGAATTGCACCCGATGAAAGATATCGCAGGATTGAAGCGGTATCTGATGGGGCGGCTTTTTCAAAAGAGGAAACCTTAAACTGCTCACCATAGGTGGGGTGAAAATCCATTTTTCCGGTAACCTCAATACAGTCGCCAACCGCCAAAAATGGCATTATGCCAACAATTGTTATAAAATCGTCATTGGTTTTTAAAACAGCAACGGTATAGCCGTTTGAATTATTGGTATATGTAATATGCTCAACCGAGCCGTTTAGTTTTTCGATGTTCTGCGATATATTCTCAGCCGACATATTACCCCTCCTTTGTTTTTATAAATCCGTAAAAAGAATCACGTCATTTCGACTGTCTATTATTTTTTTAACCTTTAAAAAAGTTTCTTCGCTTAACCTATTTGTAACAACTGCAAGTAAAGAAAAATCGCCCTGCTTTTCCCACGAGATAAATTCAATTGCATACCTGAGCTGCTGAATGGCAATATCCTCCTTAAGATACACCACCATAATCGCCGACGGTGAATCCTTAGGACGCATAATAAAAAGCCAAAATCTGCGGAGTATTTCAGTTATGCCCAAAATAGCTGTAACTGTAACAAAACAAACCGATATAATCATCCACATAAAATCACCTCAAGCCATATTATGTCATTAAAGTTTTTTATGTGATTTAAAAGCCCACCCTTGTAGGCTGGCGCCATTTGAAGGATGGGCATTTTTTAAGTTTGGTTACATATTACATCTGACAACTACGCTTATTTTTCAAAAAGCATTATACACACTAAAAAATATTTACAGATGCCGTATATTCGCCAATCTGCCATACATTTTCAGTACCTTTGCATACAATATTTGCCGAAACGGTATGCTCGCCCGACTCAAGACCCTGAAGGTCTACTTCAGCAACTAAATCTGATGAAGAAATCTTGCTTAAAACATCCTTAGGACCCATAATTTTAACATTTCTGATTTCTCTTGTAAGCTTTGCCTTTGTAGAGGTTACTGCATCTGAAATTGAAATTTTTGTAACACTAAAGGTTTTAATTGTGTAATCTTTCAGGCCTGTAATTTTCACCTTTACAGTTTCAATATTATCCTTATTTTTTACACCCTCGGGAATGATTAGAGTGGTTTCGAACTCTTGATTATTACCCGTTATCTGACGGAAATCAATCTCACTTAGCTTAACCTCTTTGATTTTATCAATGGCCTCGGGCGGTCCGCTGATAAGCAAGGATACGTATTCCAACGTATGGGGTAATCTTTGATTTAAAAATACATATGGCTGATTTATAAACTGTGCAACAATGGGCACTATTTTTTCTTTATAAATCGGTACAGTTACTTTAATATCGGGTGCTGAAACACCATCCAACGCAGTAATTGTAAAATTATCTGTTTTTATTTCTTTGCCGCTTGCGTCTAATATTTTTAAATCGCCCTCAAAGGTTTCGGTTCCGCTAAGTGTTTTATTAACATCGGCAATAGCCACAACCTTGGAAATTTTTTCCATTTCGGTTCTGGGCCCCTTAATATTTAAAACGGCGTTTTGACTATCACTTATAAACGGAAGCTCTGCCACAAGACCGCTTGCAGCTTTGTGACCAACCGCCTGAGCTGATACCTCAAACTGCTTTGTATCGATATAATCAAACTTAACGTTTATGGTTTTAGGTGTTAGCGAGGTTATATCAAAATTATCATCTGCCCCCGCCTGCTTTGTTGCTTTAAGCTCTAAAGAATAGGTGCCAGCACTTGTTACGTTTGAGATTGATGCAGAAACCGAAATATCCTCGGCTGTAAGGTCGCTTACCACATAAGCCGGCCCCATTACCGTTACACTTGCTGTATAAACCGAGGCATCACCGACAATATCCATTCCCATTTCGCTGACAACAGTGTTCTCTATTGGGATAGAAACACTGAGCCCTGATATTGTGTTTTCAGAATCGGGTGATTCTGTAATGGTTATCACAAACCATAACGCAATAGCGGCTATGATTGAAATAATCATAGATATTTTTTTGTTTTCAAAAATTCTTCTAAGATTTATTTGCCTTTTGGCGGCCACAATGCTTCCCCCCTTTTAATAAGTATTACTTGTTATTTTCATCTTCAGATGATTTTTCCTCATTAACATTCTTTTTGCCAAACGCACCCATAATGCGACTAAAAAATCCGGAATTTGTGTTATTTGAATCAACCAAAAGCTCGGTTAACTCATTGTGCAGCGTGATGGCGTCAAATCCTCTGCGGAGCTCGCCATTAACCGCAAGAGAAATAATACCGGTTTCTTCTGAAACAACCACAACAACCGCATCAGAATTTTCGCTCATACCAATAGCCGCTCTGTGGCGAGTGCCTAGTTCTTTGTTAAGACCGCTGTTCTGAGTTAACGGTAATATACAACCGGCGGCATAAATTCTTCCCTGTCTTAAAATCATACCGCCATCATGCAAGGGAGACTTAGGATAAAACACATTACTTATAAGCGGCGAGGTTGCCTCAGCATCAATTAAAGTTCCTGTAGCAACAATTTCACCGAGCTGTGTTGTTCTTTCAAAAACCATAAGTGCACCACATTTTTGCTCCTGCATTGAGCCGGCCGATTTGCAAGCAGCATCGATGCATTTTGCAATTTGCTCATCTTCATCGCTAAGTGTACTCTGCTTGCCTAAAAATCCCAACTTACTGGTACCCACCCTTTCAAGGGCACGACGAATTTCGGGATGAAAGATAATAACTGCCGCAATAAGCAACGAATCCATTACTCGCACCATTAAAAAGTTCACCGTAACCATATCCAGCCAATCGGCAATAAGGGCCATAGCAAGCAACAGCAAAAGTCCCTTTACAAGTGTACCACCACGAGTTTTGCTGAAAAAATCTATACATTTATAAATAAGAAAGGCAATGACCAAAATATCCAAAATATCTACTATACGGATATTTGTAACGATATAAACAATAAGCTCCCAAAAGGATTTTATTGCATCCCATATAACCTGCATTTCTCCGCACACCTTTCTAAAAAATATACACATTATTATTTTAACATTACTTAAAGTTATAATCAATAGGAAATTTGCAATTTTTTAAAAATTATTTTAAACACAAAGGATTTTACTATTGATTTTAAATACAAAATATGGCATAATTAAAAGGTATAAAATTATTAAGTGAGGCAAACAAAATGAAACTAGGTATTGTTGGTTTACCAAACGTTGGTAAATCCACTCTTTTTAACGCAATCACCAATGCAGGTGCACAGTCGGCAAACTTTCCGTTTTGCACAATTGAGCCCAATGTTGGTATGGTTGCCGTTCCCGATGAGCGTTTAGATGCTCTGGCAAAAATGTACGACCCCGAAAAATACACCCCCGCAGTTATTGAATTTGTTGATATTGCAGGTCTTGTTAAGGGTGCATCCAAGGGCGAGGGTCTTGGCAACAAATTTCTTTCTCACATTCGTGAGGTTGATGCAATTGTTCACGTTGTTCGTTGCTTTGAAAGTGATGATATTATTCATGTTGAGGGCTCTGTTGACCCATCACGTGATATTGAAACCATAAATATTGAGCTTATTTTATCTGATATGGAGATGGTTTCCCGACGCCTTGATAAATCTGCAAAGGCAATGAAGGGAGATAAATCCTTAGCACCTGAGGTTGAATTCCTACAGCGTCTTTTAAAGGAGCTTGAAAACGGTGTTTCTGCACGTGCGGTTGAAACAAATGATGCCGAAGCCGAGATTTTGGCTGAAATGCCACTTCTTTCTGCAAAGCCGGTAATTTACGCCTGCAATATGAGCGAGGACGATTTTGCAAAAGGCATTGATGGTAATGAGCGCTTTAAGGCAGTAAAAGAAATTGCCGCTGCAGAGGGTGCCGAAACTCTGCCTATCTGTGCCGAAATGGAATCGCAGATTGCATCCCTTTCTATGGAGGAAAAGGAGCTTTTCCTTGCAGATTTGGGTCTTGATAAATCGGGTCTTGACCGCCTTATTAAAACCTGTTATGATCTGCTCGGCCTTATCTCCTATCTCACCGCCGGCAAGCCCGAGGTTCGTGCCTGGACCATTACAAAAGGCACAAAGGCCCCCGGTGCCGCAGGCAAAATCCACACCGATTTTGAGCGTGGATTTATCCGTGCAGAGGTTGTTGCCTTTAAAGACCTTATGGAGTGCGGCAGTATGACCGCCGCTAAAGAAAAAGGTCTTGTAAGAAGTGAGGGTAAGGAATATATTATGCAGGACGGCGACGTTGTACTCTTCCGCTTTAATGTATAATAGTTTAAGAGGTGATTTAAAATGATTTTCAAAAATATGGAAAGAATCGTTTTTACGGGCGATTCGGTTACAGATGCAGGATGCCAAAAGCCGGTTGGCGAAGGCCTTTTTGACAGTCTTGGTAACGGGTATGTTCGTGAAATTGAAAATCTGCTTGTGGCTTGCTACCCCGATTTAAAACTTCGCATTACCAACACCGGAGTAAGTGGAAACACCAGCCGGGATCTCTTAAAACGTTTTGACGATGCTGTTATAAACCTTAATCCCGACTGGGTTTCAATCTGCATTGGTATTAACGATGTTTGGCGTCAATTTGATGTGCCTGCAATACCCGAATCGGCGGTTACACCTGAGGAATACAAGCAAAATGTTGAAACAATGATTTTAAGAATAAAAAATGAGCTCAATGTTAAAGGCGTTTTCCTTTGTTCCCCCTACTATATGGAGCCGAACAAATCCGACTGGATGCGTGCAAAAATGGATGAATATACCGCCATTTGCAAGGAGCTTGCCGAAAAATACGATTTGATTTTTGTTGATTTTCAGGCAATGTATGAAAAATATCTTGGCTACCGTCACTCGGCCTCAATCTCATGGGATAGAGTTCACCCTAACAGAATGGGCGCAGTTATGATGGCTAAAGAAATTTTAAGTCACTGTGATTTTGATTACAATCACAAATTTTAATTTAATTTTTATTTTTACATATAATAATTTAAAGGAGTGTTTATAATGATTAATGGTAACGATATTGCTTTACACAATGCAGATTTTGGCGATTTTATTAAAACGCTTGACCACTGCAAGGGCGATGTATTTTTAGAAACTGCCGATGGTGACGTGCTTAACTTAAAATCCAAGCTCTGCCAAATTATTGGTATTGCTAACATTTTAAAGGGTGCTGAGATTTCTGAGGCTAAAATACGTTGCACCAATCCCGATGACGAAACTCTGCTTTTCAGATTTAATCTTTACAAAGAAGTTCCCGAGGATAAATAATATTTATAAGTCAAAAAAGCAATGAGGCTTAAGCGTCACACTCTAAATGACAGCAAAAAAGGAAACACGAGGATTTTGAAAATTTCGTGTTTCCTTTTAATTTTGTCTAATACGGTAACAAACAAGGAAAATGCATATCTAATTTTGCATTTTTCAGCAGAACCTGAAAACCTTTACCAATCTCAAAAAAGATAGACCTCTTTACATTTTCAAAAAATTATGCTATAATGGCTTTACCACACAAAACTTAATATTACGCTTTCGACAAGTATGTATTTTTATTTTGGTAAAAATGCATGCTCTTTTCGCGTACTTGTTGTAAGCGTTAAGTTTTGTGTGGTAGCAAACTGGAGCTATGCATTTTTCGGTGTGTGTAACTTCGGTTGCGCACACTTTTTTATTAGGAGGACAATCAAATGAAAAAATTGCTTGCATTGCTACTTGTGGTAATGATGGTGCTATCATTATCTGCTTGTGGCGAAAATCAACAGACCGAACAAAACACAGGAAACAATCAAACACAGTCAACAAATAACAATGACGACATCAGCACCGATAACGGAAAGACAAATGTTGACACAACTCCATCTACTAATACATCTGCAAACACCATTGAAGAACTTGAAGGCATTATTACAAAAGATATAGAAGATACAGTTAATGCTTTGAATTCAGAATGGGAAACATTATCAGCGACGATAACAACATACGATGCTTATGTTAAGAATGCAGAAAAAGTAGAACAGTTCTATGAAAAAATCAATACTCAAACCGAGCAGGCTTGTATTAGATTGCAAGAGTATGCAGTTAAGTATGCTGAAATGATTATGACATCAGATATGTCTAACGATGACAAATATGATGCCTTTGATGAGTTAAATGATTGCATTTACGACGATGCAGCGGATGATTTGAACGATGGCATTTACGACGGTCTTCTAAAAGATATGCAGGATGCACTTTATGAAGGTGTATTAGATGATTCTGATGATGCCCCTTCGTACTCAGACTGGTACGATGTTCATTCTGATGAATATGAAAATTGGTACGACACTCGCTCTGATGTGTATGAGGTTTGGTATGATACCCGCTCTGACGTGTATAGTTTCTATTATGATATGAGGGGCGAATTGTGGGGCGATGATATTGAAAAGACACAAAAAACATTGGATGATTACAAAGCAGATGTTGAAAAATTGAAGAAGTAATAAAAAGAGAATGCAAAAAAACAGATGCACGATAACTTGTAGGGAAGGGGCTTGCTCCTTCCGAAAAAATATAAACAAACGGCTTTCTTTTTCGTCTTCCCCTTGATGGGGAAGGTGGCGTTCGTGCGGCGAAAAGCCGTGCGAATGACAGATGAGGTGAAAAGAAAGCTAGTGCAAATCTACACCTCATCCACCACTATCGTGGTCCCCCTTCCCCATCAAGGGGAAGGCTTATAAACTGTATTTTACCGCTCACTTTCCAGCCACGGAACGAGGTTAGCAAAAACCAAAACCGCCTTAAAATATAAATCTATGTGGCCGCGGAACGAGATTCAGCCTGTCGCATAAAACCTGTTCGGAATTGAATGAAACGTCACACGTTTCAAACTACAATTTATCTGCCTAATATATTTATAAAAATAAAATCTGCAACTAAAGTGATTTTTTCGCACTTTTGTTGCAGATTTTTTTATTTTATTCATATTTAAAGGGATATAATAAAATTTCTACATCCACTTTTTTATTACTTATACATCCTTTGAAATTAAATCCTCAAAGGTTTCACGATTTATTATCACTCTAGACTCTCCGCCCTTTACCATTATAGCGGCAGGTCTTGGCAATCTGTTATAATTACTTGCCATAGAATAGTTATATGCACCGGTTGCTAAAACTGCAAGAATATCTCCCGTTTTTGGGGTTGCAATTTTAATGTTTTCGCCAATTAAATCTCCGCTTTCGCAGCATTTACCGGCGATAGTAGCTACAAAATCACTAGGCTCTTCTGCCTTATTGGCAACAACCGCATCATACTTTGCACCGTAAAGTGCATAACGTGGATTATCGCTCATACCGCCATCCACCGAAACATAGGTGCGAATATTGGGAATTGTTTTTATACTTCCGACGGTGTAAAGGGTTATTCCTGCGTGACCTACAATGCTTCTTCCCGGCTCAATGAAAACCTTGGGAATTGGCAGTGATAATTTATTGCAGCAGTTCTTAAGCTCGTTTGATACCTTGTTCATAAATTCGGCATAAGGCAGGGGTTCATCCTCATCGGTATAACGAATACCAAATCCACCGCCAAGATTAAGTTCGCTTACGGTGCAACCTGTTTCATCTGCAACCTGCTTTATAAATTTTACCATAACCTCTGCGGCAAGGCAGAACGGGTCGGTGGAGAAAATCTGTGAACCTATGTGACAATGAAAGCCCGAAAGATTTAAATTTTTAGCCTCTATTGTCTTTTTTGCGGCCTCCATAGCCTCGCCCGTTTCAAGGGTGAAGCCAAACTTGCAGTCATTCTGACCCGTTTTAATGAACTCGTGTGTATGGGCATCAATACCGGGCTTGATTCTGAGCATCACTGTAACGGTTTTGCCCATATCTCCTGCGATTTTATTTAAACGCTGAATCTCGCCAAAATCATCTATAACAATGTGGCCAACGCCATTTTCTACCGCATAAAAAAGCTCGGAGTCGGTTTTATTATTACCGTGAAAGAAGATTTTTTCAGCCGGAAAGCCTGCCGAAAGAGCTGTGTAGATTTCGCCTGCCGATACGGTATCAACACCAATACCCTCCTCATTTGCAATGCGGTACATCTCCTTGCAGGAAAATGCCTTACTTGCGTAAAGCACCATTCCGTTGCCGTTATAATAGTCTTCTATTGAATTTTTAAAATCACGACAAGCCTCTCTTATGAGCTGCTCATCAAAAACGTAAAGCGGTGTGCCGTACTGTTTTGCAAGTTCTACTGTATCGGCACCGCCGAAATACAAATGATTGTTTTTTATACCTAATCCGTATTCCATATAAACTACTCTGCTTTCTGTTCAATAATTGCTCTGATTTTCTCAACGCCCTCGCCTTTTTCGGCCGAAAAAGGTATAACCTCTACATCCTCCGGCAAAAAGGATAGCTCCTCTTTAAAGGCGGCAAGACGTTTTTCACGCTCGGTTTTGTTTAACTTATCGCTCTTGGTAAGCACAACAGTAAAGGGAAGCCCTGTTTCAAGCAGAAAATCGAGCATATCAATATCATCAGCGGTGGGACTGTGGCGCATATCAATAAGGGAGAAAACATTTTTTATATTGCGTCCCTCGTTGAAATAGCCCTCCATTAAACGGGCAAAACGCATTTTCTCATTACCTGATATTTTAGCATATCCATAGCCCGGTAAATCCACAAGCCTTACACCGTCTAATTTATAAAAGTTTATGGTGATGGTCTTGCCCGGTTTGGTGCTGACTCTGGCAAAGGATTTTCGTCCCAACACCTTATTTATAAGACTTGATTTGCCAACGTTTGAACGTCCTGCAAAGCAGAGTTCGGGAACATTTGATTCCAAAAACTGCTTTGGATCGCCAAAAGCGGCTTCAAAACTAACATTATTATAATTCATAAAAACTCCTGAAATGTAACGGGAATCCCCGTATTTTTTAAGGTCTTGCTTTTGCGGGAGTTGCGGTTTTTCTGCCAAATGTGGGGGTAATGCTTGTTTTTGTCTCGGCTTTTTTAACCTTTTCAAGGGCAACCTCTAAAACCTGTTCTACCCTATCTACGGTAACAAACTCTAAAGCCTCACGCACCTTGGGTTCGATTTCCTCTAAATCGGGCTCATTCTTTTTAGGAATAATAACCGTTTTAACGCCTGCACGATATGCCGCCATAGTTTTTTCGTTCAGTCCGCCTATAGGAAGCACACGTCCACGAATTGTAACCTCACCCGTCATAGCGACGGTGTTTTTTATGGGAATACCACTAAGGGCAGAAACCAAAGCTGTTACCATTGTAACGCCTGCTGAGGGGCCGTCCTTTGGAACTGCGGCCTCGGTTGCGTGAATGTGAATGTCTTTATTTTTATAAAAATCGCTATCTATTCCGTAAGCGGCGGCGTTGGCACGTACCCAAGTGACAGCAGCTCCTGCCGACTCTTTCATAACATCACCGAGCGAGCCTGTGAGTTCCACCTTGCCGGTACCCTCAACCGCCAGAACCTCCATTTGCATTATTTCGCCGCCGACAGCCGTCCAGGCAAGTCCGTTTATAATGCCAACCTCAGACTCCGGCAATATGCTCTCGGCAGAATACTTGTGCTTGCCCAAAAATTCACTTAAATTTTTGGAGGTTATTTTAACCTTTGCTTCGCCCTCGGCAATTTTGCGTGCCGCTTTACGGCAAAGGGCGGCTATTCTACGCTCTAAACGACGCACGCCAGCCTCACGGGTATAAAAATCAATAAGGTCATTTATAACCGAATCATCCATTTTAAAGTTAGAGGAATTAAGACCGTGCTTTTCCATCTGCTTTTTAACAAGATGGCGCTTAGCTATATGGAATTTATCCTCCCTTAAATAACCGGGAAGCTCAATAACATCCATTCTGTCCAAAAGCGGGGCAGGGATATTCTCAATATTATTGGCGGTGGTTACAAAGAAGATGTTGCTTAAATCAAAGGGGAAATCAATATAATGGTCTACAAAGGTGTTGTTCTGCTCGGCATCAAGCACCTCTAAAAGTGCCGATGCGGGATCGCCTTTATAATCGGCGGCAAGTTTATCGATTTCATCAAGCAAAATAAGTGCGTTTGTACTGCCTGCAGTTGTGATTGCTTTGATGATTTTACCTGCCATTGCACCTATGTAGGTTTTTCTGTGACCTCTAATTTCGGCCTCATCGTGGATTCCGCCTAAAGAAATACGCTCAAAATTGCGACCCATACTTTTAGCCAAAGATTTTGCGATGGATGTTTTACCCACTCCGGGAGGGCCTGCAAGGCAAAGAATATTGCCTTTAGTATCGGGCTTAAGACTGAAAACGCTAATGGTTTCCAAAATCTGCTCCTTAACCTTTTTAAGACCATAATGATCCTTTTCGAGTATCTTTTCGGCCTTTTTAATATCGGTGTTAATTTTGGTGGTTATGCCAAAAGGCAGGGCAAGGCAGGTATCAAGATAAACCCTGATAACGGTTGCCTCATGCGAGCCGGGAGGCATTTTTGAAAGCTTACTTATCTCATTTTTCAAAAGGTCTTTAACCTTATCATCAGCACAAAGATTTTCAACCTTATCGTAATAATCCCGAAGCTCGGTATCGGGGTCATCATCGCCATAAAGCTCTCCGCTTATAACCTTTAACTGCTCACGAAGATAATATTCACGCTGATTTTCTTCAATATTTTTGTGAGTTTTTTCGCTTATAGTGGCATCAATTTCGCATATTTCAAGCTCTCTTTTAAGTATGTCAAGCACTACTTCCAGCCTTTTTATGGGATTAAGCTGCTCTAAAACATACTGCTTATCATCTACGGGAATAGGAAGAGCTGCTGTTATGTAATCACCCAAAAAGGAGGGGTTTTGAGAGGTCATTACGGTGTTTTTTATATCCTTAGGCATTTTGGGAACATATACGGTGTATTTTGCAAATGCCTCATGAATACGACGAATCAAGGCCTCACGATATGCGGCCTTGGTGCGGGATACTTTTTCATTAACGGTTTTTATGGTAGCGAAGGTTGCATCTGAACGAGTTTCAAAAAGCTCCAACTTTGCCCTGCAAACGCCCTCTACCAAAACTCTTACGCCGTCCTCAGCTATTTTAAGCACCTGCCTGACACGTGCAAGGACGCCCATATCATACACATCTTTGCGGGTGGGCTCGTCCACCGATGGGTCGGTTTGTGGTACTAAAAACACAAATCTGTTACCCCTCATTGCGGCTTCGATGGCTTTTATAGAGATTGTTCTGCCTACATCAAAATGTATTACATCGTGAGGAAACACAACAAGTCCCCTTAGAGCAACCGCAGGGATATGCATGCTTTTTTCCAAACTCTCTTCTAAAATATCTATCTTCTTTTCTTTAGTTGACATTTTTTCCTCCGAAAAAATCTGTTTATATTAGTCTTCCGCATCAGCGGCAGGAAGTGTATCGGTAAATATACTTTCTTCTTTTTCTTCGTCTTCAAGCTCGTCTTCCGGAATATCAAGTCCCAAAGCACGACGCTTTTCAATATCCTCGCCCTTGTGCTCGGCGTAATAAGGGTCTATCATATACTTTTTAATCTGTGGGAACGATATAAAATGAACAAGCAATGCTTTGAAGCCGGGGACTACACATACCAACAGAATAATTGCAAGCACCATAAATCCGGGATTTAAGGCCGATAAAACATAAAGTCCAAAATAAATTACAGCTAAGAGTATAGCTACAAGTATATTGCGTCCAAAATTCAAGAATGAAAACTGAAAGCCATTTTTTATCATCTGCTTTATTGAAAGCTTAAATGTTATTGCCATTGTCCAGAGATAATACTTAATAAAGGTTGATATTATAAAAATACCAAGAATTATACCAAGTCCGATTATTTGGAATATAGGCGTATCTTTAAGGTCCTCTCTGTTCAGATAGCCTCTGAAATAATGTATATCAACAAGCACGATTGCCATAAAGAAAACATTGATGATGCCTATAGCCAAGCATTGCTTCCAGTTCTTTTTTATTGTTTCTTTAAAATCAGAAAGCAGAAACGAATGCTTTTCACGTCCTATACTACGGGCAACGTGGGTCATACCCGCTTTGGCGAGTCCGTTTGCAAAGCCAAGACTGAGAACCGAAATTGCACTATAGACAAAGCTTACAACAAAAAGTCCCCAGAAGTTGCGGAAAAATATTTCAAAAAAGGCAAAAAAGCCTTTCTTTTTACGCTCATTTTTTTCTACGCCCGGGCCCTCTTTATAATAACTACTTGAAAATAAACCCATTTTAATCCACCTGCTTTTTACTAATCTTTATAAACTATTTTTTCTTTTATGTTTGTATGGCGAACTCCCATTGCATAGCCAAATGCCGCAAATAATGGCAAGGGCACAAGCACAAGAGCAAGACATATAAGCTCTGTTACGGAAATTGTATTAAGTCCGCCCGTTATTATCATATCATTAAATGCAAAACAATTATAGTTCACAATTTTAAACAGACTTATAGGCCAGGTTGAGCTTCCAAAAATCTTAGCTGCAACAAGAATTAAATATGTTATAGCGTATGGTATAACCGCAATAAGGCCGGCTTTAAGTCCACACAGTTTATCAAAAGCAGTACCGCCAAATTCCTTTTTATCGGCCGCACCGTTACCAACATTCCATGTTAGAGTATATATAAGTGCTCCCCAAATGATAAGGGTCGGTATCTGAGCTATCCACGAAAGGAATTTCATTGTGGAATCCGGAAGACTGCTTGGAATATCCTGCTTATAATAACCCTCTTTATAATAGCCGTCTTCATCAAGATATTGCGCTAAATTTTCATCAACCCAATTTTCATCCTCTTTGCCGGTATATCTGTATTCATAAACTTTTTCGAAGCTCTCACCATCTACACTATGAAAAATCTCATAACCGATGATTTTATAGTTCATTCCGTTTACAACAAAAACTATAGACATATAGATAACAAGACCTATAAATGTCGTTATTATGGTTCTGAGTAAGCATTGTCTAACAAGTTTTGCAAAAGACATATTCGCCTCGCCCGTTCTTTTACTGTATGTATTATATGCCATTTGTGTTTCTCCTTTAAAATGAACTAATGAAATATTATTATACACTTAAATGCTATGCACCGTCAATAAAATATGTTGATTGTTTATAATTTATTAAAAATACTTTTTTCGGCAGGAGCAAGCCCCTGCCCTACATATTAGTCTAAATAAGATAAACGATGTAAATTTACATCGCCCGTAGCTTTGAGAGAAATTTGTGCATAACACTTTTTTGGTGAGCGTGCTGTGCTATCTGCACCGCTGCGAAACCAAAAAAGATGGAAGGCGCAAATTTATCCAAAGCTATTCGTATTCAGCACGAATGCCGCCGATATACTTTGGCCTTGTGTAAGCCGCAAAAAGGGGTGCAGCACCAATTTGTTTAACCTCTAATCTAAGGGGAACAGCAACTCTTTTAAGGTGCATACCAATAAGAGTTGCACCAATGTCAAGACCTGCATCGGCTTTAATTTCTTCAACCAGTACAGGTTGTGACATTTTTAAATATGCGGTGGTTGCAAAGGAACCGCCTGCGTGCATTTTGGGAACGGCTGAAACCTCTTCAAGACCATTTGCTGCCTTTCTTTCAATAACAATTGCACGATTCAGATGCTCACAACACTGTGCGGCAATAAAAATTCCTTTCCCCAAAAAAGCATCGTTCAGTCCATCGAAAATAGCCTCTGCAACATCCAAGCTTCCACTTTTCCCTATTATGCCGCCACCTACCTCGCTGGTGGAGCAGCCCACAACAACAATGGAACCTGATTTAAGTTTTGCCTTTTCGCAAAGTTCATTTGCAGCCGAAAAAACCGCATTTTTAATTTCTTTTAAATTCATATAACTAACCTCTCTCGGTGGGATATTTAAAATCTGTATCCTCTTTAGCTTTAAGAACAGCTAAATAGCTCTTGGCCTCACCTACTGCGGCTTCAAGCCTCAAGGATTTATAGTTTCCACACTCAATTTCACTATTGCCAAAAACATCGCCCTTATGATTTACTATTTGTTCCAACACGCTGATAACAATATTCAAAGTTTCCTTGTGATTTGCATCTCTTAAAAGGAGATAAAATCCCGTTGCACAACCCATAGGGCCAAAATAAATAACCTTGTTTCCTATATCGCTATTACGCACATAGGTAGCAAAAAGGTGCTCAAAGGTATGCATAATACTATCACTCATAAAATCACCGCAATTCGGGCGGCGAGTTCTAAGATCATAGGTTGTAATATCATCATCGATTCTGGAAATATAAATTCCCGGGGTAATGTAGCGATGATCCACTTCAAAGCTGGCGATTCTTTTCATATTACCTCTCCTCGCAATACATTAAATCAACTGTTGTCCGTTAATATCAAGCTTAAAGCTAAGGCCTAAAAGCTCGGCCGCCTTTCTACACAGAATCATTCTGTCGAGGAAAATCTCAAAATAATCCATAACAGAGCCGTAGGCAGTATCTATGCGGAGCTTAAGTTTGATTATTTTTTGTTCTTTTTCTATTATAAGCTCGGAATTGATTACGGAATAATTCACTCTGTCATGCAAATCAAATGTAGTTTCATCATTATTACGCACTCTGCTGCGGCGAACATCAGATTTATCTGCCAGAATAAGTGCGGCGGCAACCGCATTTACGGGAACGCCCACGCCCTCATCGTGATTACCGATTGCCGATACCACAGCGGCAATATCCTCAGCTTCCATACCCATATTATCCAAAATACGAAAAGCCATTACCGCACCGCTTTGGGAATGCTCTACCCTATTTACAAGATTGCCAATATCGTGCAGATATCCGGATATTTTGGCAAGCTCAATTTCACGGGCACTATATCCTAGCTTGGTAAGAATCTGAGCCGCAACGGTAGAAACCTTTGTAACGTGAGCAAAGCTATGCTCTGTGTACCCTAATGACTTTAAAGCCTCATCGGCTTTTGTAATATAAACAGAAATTGCAGGATTATTTTTAACATCCTTAAAAGTGAGCATTTTGCGTGTTTTCCTCTCATCTAAAAAATATTTATTCATTTTATTATCCCACAAAACAGGTTCTAATGCAATACTTTTATTGACTTTTTTTCTGTAAAATATAATATTTTAACATCTGTGGCACAACAAAAAAACAGCCGACGGCGAAAAATCACCATCGGCTTAACTGAATCATTTAATTTTAAAGGAAATAGATTACTACATCACGGCGACCAAAATTGCGGCATTCGCTCTCGGTATTAAAGAAAAGGTCAACATTGTAAGGTCTTTTTCTTACAAATCCGCCTGTATCGGCTGCAATTGCATAACCGTAAACATATTTACCATCTTTAGATACTA
Organism: Clostridia bacterium; assembly: GCA_017397065.1. Next base: position 20,560 of record JAFQKE010000003.1, on the reverse strand, counting down.
TAAACATCTTTGTACCATAAGGAATAATCTTGGGGTTAACTGCAATATAACCGGTCTGGGGTAAAACGCCGCTTGCACAACGTGTGCCGGAATGATCGGTATAAGCAGTTGCCTGAACTGTAGTTTTTTTCTTATAGTTTACAGGAATACCTTTTGAATTTAAAGTTAAGGATTTAGGTGCTTTAAGACTGGAAATGGTTTTGATTGCAGAATAAAGCACGGTACCCTCAGCGGCGGCATCATTTTTAATTTCAACCTTGGGAGCTGAAGGCTTTTGAGCCTTAGACTTTGTTCCAACGATAGTAACCTGAGCTACAGCAGGTGTAGTAACAACGGAAGAAAGGGTTTCGGTCTCGGTAAGTTCACCGTTTTTATAGGTTTTCTTAACAGTTACGGTTTTGGTGCCGTTAACTCCCTCAATAACCTTTTTCTCGCCCTTTGCAAGAGTATCAGAATACTCTACCTTAGCAGTAAAAGGAATGCTTTCTTCATAAGATTCGGTAACATACTTAACATCTACAATATCAATGTATGTTTCTTCGGTAATAACGGTTTCGGGTTTTAAGTTGCAGATTGAATTTTCATCAAGTGTAATTCCTGCTTTAGCTAACGCATCAGCCACCGTTCCGCCTAAAACTCTTATAGTTTTAGTCTGCTTGCCTACAGTAATGTAAACGGGGAATGTACGACTGATGTTTAAAACAGTTTCACCGTTGTTTTTTGTTTCAAGCTGAGCTGTTTCACCATCCAGAAGAGTTATATCTGCTTCACGAAGAATCTCCTCGGCTGTGGTATAGTGTGTACTTACATCAAATGTTTTTTCACCATCTATGATTGTTACAGTGCTATGAGGATTAGCAGCAGCAAAAGCAACCAGACTGGAAGCTAAAACTGTACTGACTAAAATAGCAGTTACACATTTCACAATCATAAGCTTAATTGTACTCATCAATAAACCTCCGTAATTACAGCAGTACCTATTTTTTATTTTGGTGTTCAGATGTACGGAAAAACGCATCTGCTACTGCTGAAACCGATTAAAATTTCGGTTGTTTTTTTGATGCCCTTTTTGGCACCTTAAGCAGTATATAACAATTCTTTTTGACAGTCAACACAAAAAAAGTGCCTTTTAATATACAAAATAGACAAACTTTTTAGGGGAAAAATCGCAAAACAAAGGTTACAAACCTGTAACATTTTCATTTAAATGGATCATTTTGTAACCTTTTCGATTTCCTTTTGTGCATTTTGCTAGCAAATGTGAAAAAAATTGTCTTAAAGGCTGTATTATTTACTTTACAAATAGTAATATTTGAGTGTTTTTTGTTAAAAGTGGTGAAAAAGCACCATTTTTTATATAAAATTTAATGGATTTTGAGTGAAAAATGCTTTTTTTGACAGTTCTCATACCACTTTTTAACCTACTGAAACCTTTTATGCAATTTTTTATAAGCTATTTTTTGTGAGGATTTTTTTGATTTTTTAACAATATTAAAACTCAAAACATCAAAAACAGCTTGGTTACATAAAACTAGCTTTTGCATAATATAGAATATGGAAATAAAATTAAAAATATTCCTTTTAATGATTAAAATATATATCTTGGGTAAAAATAGTAACAGATGCCGTTAAGGTGTTTGTACATTAAAAATGAACCCTAATTTTTTGAAAGGATGCTTAAAATGACCGTTAAGCGTGGTGAAATTTATTATGCTGATTTGAGTCCCGTTGTCGGCTCGGAGCAGGGCGGCATACGTCCGGTTTTAATAATCCAGAATGACGTAGGGAACAAATATAGTCCCACCGTTATAGCGGCAGCTATAACAAGTCAGCAGGACAAGGCTAGACTTCCAACCCACATAAGCGTTGAGGCCGAGGGCTCGGGACTTCAAAAAAACTCTATTGTTCTTTTAGAGCAGGTACGCACAATTGATAAGCGTCGCTTAAAAGAAAAAATGGGTATACTTGATGTTTCTATGATGGATAAGGTTGATAAAGCTCTTTCGGTGAGCTTCGGCCTTATGGGCAGAGGAATTTGATTTTTATAAGTAAAGACCACCCACTAAACAGGTGGTCTTTTTTGTTGAATTAAGTGCCGGAATATGCTATTATATATTATATGTAAGGGGGCGATTCGAAAATGGGTAAAAATAATGTGTCAGCGATAGCTATAAAATCGCTTTTAAAACTTAGTTCCAAGGTTAAGGTTTTTGGTAGGATTGACTCCACAAACAGTATGGCCAAGCTCGATGCAACAAATGGAGCTGGCGAGGGTGATTTAATTGTTGCTCTTTCACAAACGGGCGGAAGAGGCAGAATGGGCAGAAGCTTTTATTCCCCTGAAGAATCGGGAATTTATTTCAGTATAATTCTTCGCCCAAAAATAAAGGCAGAGGATATTTCCTTAATAACCCCTGTTGCGGCGGTCGCCGTTGCTGCTGCAGCTGAAAAAATCACAAAAAAATCGCCAAAAATCAAGTGGGTAAATGATATTTTTTTAAACGGGAAAAAGATATGCGGGATTTTAAGTGAGGCGGCATTTAACGCCGATGGCACTGCCGATTATGTTGTGCTGGGAATAGGGATAAACCTTACCACCCCTAAAAACGGCTACCCCGAGGAAATAAAAAATATTGCAGGAAGTCTTTTTGACGATAACGAAAGCTTTGATGCTAACGCACTCATTGCCGATATAGTAAACAGATTTTTTGAACTTTATAAAGATTTAAAGGGTGAAGCCGCAAAAGAGGAATACCAAAAACGAATGATGCTTATAGGCAGTACCGTTAATTACACGCAAAATAAAAACGAATATTCGGGTACTGTTGAGGGTATTGATGAAAGATTTAGGCTTGTTATTAAAAACGCTTTGGGCGAAATGATTGCTTTAGAAAGCGGCGAAGTCACAGTTGGTAGCGGTAATATACTTTGAGAATAATATACTGAACATTTAAAACGGGGCTGTCTCACCAAAGTGAGACAGCCCCGTTTTATGCTGTATATGCATATATTAACGACATACCGCATCTGATTTTATGCGATGACCTTTAATGTTTAAAGCTGTATCGAAAAAAGCCTTTTGAATCCACCTTATTTATAACCTACCTTTTGGGAGGGTAGCATATGAGTGCTTTTGCATTTTTAAGTGTGATTTTTGTGTTTGCAGGCACAAAAAATTTATCCCCTCGGTTCATTTTGGACTCATAGCCGCCACAACTCATAACGCCCCCGCTTTTGGTAGCGATAATGGTTACGAAATGTGGCTTTTGGATAGTGATTTCATCGGTTTCAATCTGCTCCAAGGCAAAGCAAGGGGTATCATTATAAGTCACCAAACTTGTAACGCCGTTATCCCCCGATTTGCGTTGCTTTAAAAAATAATCATTTTTAATCTGCTCTGCAGTTTTTGGGGTATAATCAAAACAACTAAGCATTTTTTCTTCACCCACGCCGTAATGAATCTGCATAGGGGAAAGTTTGTCACCGGCAACTGTTATCTTTTCGGTACGCATTGTGTAGTCGCTCGGCTCCTGAATCTCTAAAAGGAAGCAACCTGCACCTATTGCGTGAGGGGTTCCACCTGTAACTAAGATTGTATCACCCTCTTTTACCTCAAAACGGTGCATAGCATCAAGCATACCCTTTATATCCTGCTTTTCAAAAAGGTCTTTCCAAAGCTCTTTGGTAACATACTCTTTAAATCCCAAATAAACGCAGGCCGATTCACCCATATTTCGGGTTCCTAAAATATGCCAACATTCGGTTTTTCCGTAATCCGAGCCAAAAAGCTCCTTTGCATAGGCCTTTGTGGGATGCACCTGAATGCCAAGCCGCTCGGCCGAATCCAAAAATTTTATTAAAACTCCGCTGTCGGTGCGACCCTCGCCAAAATCGTCAGGGGTTACAACATCTGTAATGAGCCTTTCCTCACCATTAAAAAGCACACGAGTTATACCCTCATTCTTCACATAATTTTTATTTTTCGCCTCAACAAAAGAGGAAATCCAATCTTCGGGATAAAAGGTGTCTTCAGCAGGAGTGAGATTTAAATACCGTTTTATCATCCCACCGCCACGATAGGTACGCCAAGCAAAGGTTGGAAGTTGTTTTATAGGATTTTTCAAGCTACTGCACCACCTTTGGAATTTTTATAATGTCGGTACATTCGGGTTCCACCGAGGCATTTATAGTTTTATTTATATTACCCTTGAATTTCACCTCGCCCGACTGTGCTTTACTACTATAATTAAACAGAAACACAAAATAAGTATCTTCATTTTCACTTATGCGAACGGTTAGATTTAAATTGGTATCAACGATATTTTTGCAATACTGCTTTGCAAGAGCTTTTGCCAATATTTCAGCCGTTATCGGTTCAAAATCCTCATTTGCATAACCATACCACACCGATGTGTTTATGGTAATTACTTTACCTTTACCGCTTTGCTTTTGAACAATGGCCGGCATTTTATCCTCAAACTCGGCAAGAATCTCACCATCTGTAATTTTACAAAGATTTCTGCCAAAAAAGCCATCGATAACATTACCATCATACTCAAAAACGGATGATTCGTTATCAAAATCCAAAAGCTCCTCACCTGTCACTTTGTTAAGGGGGCCGCCCGGCAATGAATTAAAGCTTAAAGACTCTTCATTTACAATACCAAAGCTACCATCGGCAATAATTATACCGCCGCTTTTTACATAATTATCCAATAGCCTTGCGTTTTTATCGCTTATAACCGCCTGATTGCTTAAAATAAGGACTTTATAATCCTTTAAGGTTTCAAAGGTTACAATATCGGGACGGATATTGTTTTTGAGAAAAGCTTTATAGGCGCCAAACAGCGACAAGTTATAAAGATTCTGCTCCGAGTCGGGAGCGCCGGATATTGAGCGCACAATATCCTCGGTGGCAGGGTCATAAAGAATGCCTATTTCGCTCCTCACAGGGCGAATTATTCCGTTTTCATTGAAGATTTTTGCAAGCTCACTTGCCACCTCGAGTCGCTCGGTAGGTTGGTTTTTATAGTTTACAAGCCCCCTGCCAAGAGTTTGCAGCCCTTTATTAAAAGGACGCCACATCCAAAAAATAAGTGATTTTGCACCTGCTGAGTAACCCTCTAAGCACCACTGTTTAAGCTCATTTTTGCAAACACAGGTGGTTGGGGCATAAACAGACTGATTGTGAGTTTGCATCTCTGCCACCCAAAATCCATCGTCCCTTGAGGCTGAATAGAATCCATCAAAAATATTGTGCCTAAGGGCCGGTTCAAAGGTACCGTTTTTTTGCTTAGGATAAAATGACATACCTATTTCATCCACCGCCGATTTCATACCATAATCATCTTGAGGACGGAAATATAGTCCGAGCGGCGAGCTTTGGGCATAAACATTATCGGCCATAATCGGGTGAATGGGGTCCACAGCTTTTACCTCCGCATACCACTCCTTTAAAATTGCGGCTATTGATTCTCGTCTAAAGGCGTTATAATCGGCAACCGGCATAACACTCATCCATTTCCATTTTGTGAATGAGACCTGCTCAAAGCTACCATAAGTACGCTCCCAAACGACGTTTAGCTTTTCTATGCTGCCGTATTTAATTTTTAGCCATTTTCTGAATTCTTTAAGGGTGTATTCATCAAAGGAACGGAACATAGTTTCGTTGAAAATATCATAGCAAAGCAGGGCCGGAAAATCCTTATAAGCCTTGGCGGCCGCTCTGAAATGTGAAACAACAAGATTTTTCACCTCGGGATGATAGTAGTTTAAAAAGCCAAAGCTCCCCTGCCCCCATTCACGGTGAGAGTTTTCGTCAATAGCGTAATACTCGTCTTTCATCAAAAAGTCAGGTGCGTATTCCATTGCGGTGAGCTGACCTGCAAGTTCCATAACAACCTTTATGCCAACCTTTTCGGCTATTGAAAGCAACTTTTTGCCCGTTGCAAAGGGGTAATCAGGTCCCTTTTCCTCCCACCAGAAACAAGCAGGCCAAACAACAACGGTATTAAAACCGCTTTGTTTCATCTGAGTTAAATTTTGTTCAATAGAATACACCGTATCCTCACGAGTGATTTTAAAAACTGCACCGTAATTAAATCTGCTATTCATTAAAAATCTCCCCTATTGATTTTTATAAAATTATTTTAACACAAAAAACGGGGCTTTTCTTTCACTTTTTTTAACGAAACTATTGCTTTTTTTAGATTTTAGGAGTATATTAAAACAAAAATCGAAAGAAAGTTTTAAAAATGAGTATTAAAAAGTTTGAAAAAGATATGCTAAAGGGAAAGTCTCTTCGTATACAAAAAAAGTATGGAGATTTAAGCTATCCCATACACAGGCACGATTATTTTGAAATTATTTACTATTCGGGCAGTAGCGGTAAATGCCTTTTGAACGGTATAGAATATCCTATTTGCGAAAACTCGGTTTTCTTTTTAACACCTGAGGATTTTCACCTTATTGAAACCGAAGATATAAAAACAGCCTACTCTGTAAATCTTTCATTTTCAAAATCCATAATAGATTCTCGTATTGGTGATTCCTTTACGCTTTCAGCAAAGGCCTTTTTAAACTGTAATGAGTTTATAAATGAAATGATTAAACAAATTGAGAAACTCTATGATGAAAAAGGCGAGCTTTCAACAAACGAAATCTACCATCTTTTAAACGCTTTACTAATTGAAATTATAAAAAATGGTGTTACCGCAGGAAAAAAAGCACCATATATGCACCCCGTTATTGGCAAGGCTATGATGTACGTACTAGGTTATCCCGATCAAAATTTCACCCTTACGGATATTGCTAAGGTATGCCACATTTCACCCGCCTATTTTTCACATATATTTCACGCTCAAACCGGAAAGCCCTTTAAAAAATGGCTGAACGAGGTTAAGATTGAGCACGCCTGCCGTCTTTTGGAAAACAGTGAGCTTTCGATACTTGAAATATCACTCGAATGTGGATTTCACAGTATTTCACATTTTGGCAAAACCTTTAAAAATTTGATTGGTATGACGCCAAAAGAATATAGAGCATTCGGTATTTTGCGGTCAGAATAAGAGTTAATTAAATACCTTAGGGGCTGTAAAAAACACTTTTATTACAGATTTTTATTTTTATAAATATATTAGGCATATAAATTGTAGTTTGAAATGCCGTTTGGCATTTCAAACTTGTAGGGGATGGCGCCCACGACATCCCTAAAAGAATTTGCACAAATTATAGTTTAAATTCGCCTTCCCCTTGATGGGGAAGGTGGCGTTCGTGCGGCGAAAAGCCGTGCGAATGACGGATGAGGTGAAAGGAAAGTTAGTGCAAATCTACACCTCATCCACCAACGTGCGTTGGTCCCCCTTCCCCATCAAGGGGAAGGCATATAAACAACAATTTATCTAATAGACAAAAAACCTGCAATTAAAGGCAAAAGACCTTAAATTGCAGGTTTGAATTTATTTTATAGTATTTTAAAGTATATCTACATTTCTCATTGCTTATCGGCCGTTTTGTTCATCTGAAGCTGAGCCATAACAAGACCGTAATAAATGCCTTTGTTTTTTAGCAGCTCATTATGGCTGCCCACCTCGGCTATTTTATGGTCATCAATAACGGCTATTCTATCGGCACAACGGAGTGTGGAAAGTCTGTGAGCTATAGCAAAGGTGGTGCGATTTTTTCTAAGCCGCTCTAATGCCTGCTGAACCTGATATTCACTCTCAGTATCAAGAGCGGAGGTCGCCTCATCCAAGATAAGAATTTTAGGATTATTTAAAATGGCACGAGCAATGGCGATTCTTTGCTTTTCACCACCCGAAAGATTATGTCCCTTTTCGCCTACATATGTGTTGTAGCCATCGGGAAGCTTGCAAATAAAATCGTGGGCATTTGCCGCCTTTGCCGCAGTTACAATCTCTCTCATAGTGGCATCCGGCTTGGCAAAACGTATGTTATCTAAAACAGAGCCTGCGAACAAAAATGTTTCTTGCAAAACAACACCAATCTGACTGTGAAAATTTTCGGTGTCAAAATCTCTTATATCAACACCGTCAATATAAATTGCACCCTCATCAACATCATAAAGACGCATTACAAGGTTTATAAGGGTAGATTTTCCTGCTCCCGAAGAGCCTACAAGTCCAATCATCTCCCCTGCCTTTACATCAAGCGTAACACCATCCAAAACAGGCTGATGGGTATGATAACCAAACACAATATCCTTAAAGCTAACGTCGCCCTTAATATCCTTTTTAACGGCATTCTCTTTGGATTTTATTCCCGGTTCCTCTCCCAAAACATCATAAATACGCTCCAAACTTGTGGTCATATTAACAATATCTCTGGGCAAATAGGTCATAGAATGTAGGGGGCCTAAAAGCATACCTGTATATGCAACAAACTGCATAAGCTCACCGGGAGTCATATCACCTGCCAAAACATCAAGACCTCCGGCATAGATTACAATGTATGTGCTGAACGAGAAAATAAGGGTGATTATGGGGTAAAAAATTGCAAAGAATTTTTCGTTTTTATAATTGATTTTAGCGTGCTTTTCATTAGCTTCACAAAATTCGTCTATCTCGGATTTTTCTCTGCCATAGGTTTTTACTATTCTTATACCGGAAAGCACATCCTGAAGCTTGTTTTGTATGCCGTCCATCTTACGCCACAAATTAGAAAAAATCCTATGAATTTTAGGCCAGAAGGTTTTGGTAAAAACTATAACCAGCGGCATAAACAAGAAGGTAAGCAGAGCTAGCTTCCAGTTCATTATAAGCATAATTATAACAACGCCTATAATGTAAAATGCCTGATTAAAGGTAGAACAGAAGGTGCCGTTAAAAAATGTACGCACACGGTTTGTATCGCCCATTACTCGCTCTACAATTTCACCTGTATTTCTTGTGTTAAGATTTGAAAGCGAAAGCTTTTGCAGATGATTACTAAGCTTACCCCTTAACTGATGCACCACTCGTACACCCATTTTTCCGCAAAAATATGCCTTTATGTAGAATATAAAAAGTCCTATTATAATAATACCAAAATACACCGCAAAGAAGGATAAAATATCAGCCGTTGTTCCTGTACCGGGAACCAGATGATCATCTACAAAATCACGAAGCAGATATTCTTTAAGAATACCTATAACAGCGTCTAAAAGCATGAAGCTTATTATAATAGTAAGCATCTTTTTATTTTGCTTGCAAATATCTAAAAAGCGTTTTAAATTTCCTCCGCCCTTATCACATTTTGGGCAGGCTACGGTGCCCGGAAGCACCCTGCCACACTTACGGCAACGTTTCTCCCTGTCGTTATTTATAACACGTCTTTCGGTGTTACCGCTAAGCAGAATGTTTATGCCCCTTGCAAGACTGGCTATACCCGATGCGAATCGCATACTGCATCTGGCAATTATAATCTCCTCACCATCTACTTTGGCGGTGAGTAAGCTACCGTTTGTCTGAACTCGGTTAAAGGCGGTTTCAACCCTGTCAAAGGAATAATAGGTTAAATCATTATTTTCAAAGATGAAAATACCGCTCTTTGTAGCACCAACACAAGCATCGTTTATAAATCTTCCGCTTTGGGTTAAATCAACCGGGATGCAATAAACGGGCGAATCGTCGGTAAACTTTTTAAGCATATTAAGTTTTTTTGCTTCAAGCTTGGTATTCAGCTCCATAATGCACCCCCTTTTTGTTTAGCCAAAATTACCTTGCGGCAAACTATACGTTTTTAGCTACAAATATAAATCCAGCTTTTTAAATTCCTTAACAGAAAGCTTTGTAATATCCTCTATTTCAAAACGGTTTTCGTCCGAATCCTTAATAATAACTCTGTTCCCGTTTTTAGTAACCGCCCCCGAGGAGCCTGCGGCAGTAGCAAAGCTACAATCTCCCTTATCGGTTAAAACCTTCCAGTAGGCGTGGCCATACTCCTCTTTAATGGAGATGATTTTTGTGATTTTAGGCATAAAATAGCGTATTTCAAGCTGTTTTGCGATAAGTGTAACGGTGGCCTTATCAAACACATTTAAATCCTCGATTATGCCGATTTCCTCCTGCTTGCCATCAATCTGACGTACCGAAAGGAATTCCCACAAAGCCGAAAAAGGAAATGTACGTAAAATATTTATGTGCCCATAATCTTTATCCCCCACCTTAATTGCAGCGAATCCTCCTGCCGTTTCATAAAAGGTGCAGTTTTCGGGGGTAAGATTATTTATAACAAGTTGTGATTCTACCTTTTCATTTTCAAGTTGTAAAATATCTTTTTCCATTTTAATCACCAATACCCCTCATAGCCAAGGCCTTTGTTTGAATTTGGAACAGTTTAAAGTATGTGCCTTTTTGCTTTATAAGCTCGGCGTGAGTACCCTGTTCAACAATCTGCCCATCCTCCAGCACGATAAGCTCATCGGCATCGCGCAGGGTGGAAAGTCTGTGTGCTATTGAAAGTGTTGTTCGATTTTTAATAAGCATACTAAGAGCTTCCTGAATTTTACGCTCGGTTTCGGTATCAACCGCCGCCGTAGCCTCATCAAGAATAAGGATTTTGGGGTCAGCCAGAATCGCACGTGCAATAGAAAGTCTTTGACGCTCACCGCCCGAAAGACTGCGACCTCCCGTACCAACAATGGTATCATATCCGTCGGGGAGCTTGCATATGAAGTCGTGTGCCCCTGCCGCAATAGCTGCCTTTAAAACGGTTTTTTTATCGGCCGCAGGGTTTGCATATGCAATATTATCAAAAATTGTTGATTTGAAGATATAGGTCTCTTGGCTTACCATTGCAATATTTTTTCTTAAATCCTCAAAGGCCATATCACGGATATTTACACCGTCGATATAAATCTTGCCCGATTTTGCATCGTAAAGCCTTGTTATAATATTGGCGAGGGTTGATTTGCCCGCCCCCGATTTACCAACAATTCCCAACATTTTTCCGGCTTCAACCTTTAGGGTTATATGTTTAAGTACATCACGATTTTCTTCATAGCCAAAAGTGACATTATCTAAAACTATTTCACCCTTTAGTTCTTTTACCCTTATGGGATTTGGTTTTTCCACAACATCAGGCTTGGCATCAAGTATTTCAAAAATACGCTGTGCCGAGTTCATTGAGGAAGACCACCACTGAAATATATATGAGAAAAAGTTTACCGGCCCTGTAAGAAGAGAAACATAACCAATAAAGGTAACTAAAGTACCGTAACTCATTTCAGGTTTAAAAACTTTAAGCACAAAAAATGCACCAAGCGACCAAGTAAGCACCGATGAAATAGACAGTGCAAACTGGAATATTGCCGTAAATTTATTTCGAAAATCAACCGAATTCCACTCAGCCGATTTAATAATATCGTTAGCAGTATTAAGCGCCTTTGTTTCACCCTTTTCTCGACCGAATGCCTTAACAACTCGTGCACCTGTTACATTATCATTAAGGCGAGCACGCATATCACGTGAGGCCTGAAAATCCTTGCTGTAAAAATGCCAGAGCTTGGGCTCCAATTTAACGCTAACGATTATAATAGGTGGTAAAGTAATAACCGCCACAATTGCAAGCATCCAGTTTTCTCTGAACATTACAATGAAAGAAAAAATAATTAAAAATACATTTGGAAGTATAAATGGAATACCGTCAATAAAAATATTTGAAACCTGATTAGCATCCTCTGTTACTCTCGCCATAAGTCCGCCGGTGCGCTTGCCCGTAAAAAACGAAACCGAAAGCTGCTGCACCGCTTTAAAAACCTTATTCTTTATGCCACAAACAACATTAGGCACTATTTTTGCCACCACAACACCCTTTATGATTCCAAAAAGCTGTTGCAAAATAACAATAGATACCATAGTTAAAACAAGCATCAAAAGCAGAACAGAAAAATCATTTATGGGAATATTTTTAAGTATTGCCGAATTTTTTACCCCTGACAGCACCTCATCATACAAAACACCGCCGCTTAAATAGGGCAATATAGCTCCCATAAGTGAGCCTAAAACGCTCATTAGACATATTATAAAGATGCCAAATGCGTGGGACTTAAAAAATGATGCCAGACGGAAAAAAATTTTTCGCTTATCCATACATTTGGGACAGATTTTTCTTGCGCTTTCGGGGTATGGAGTGCCACACTTAGGACAAAAAAGTTCATACTCCTCCTCAAAAAGCAAATCCTCATCTATCTGTTCATTATTTATAAGCTTTCTAAGAACCTCTGCAAGGCGATTGATTCTACCCTTAAATGCGTTTGTAAAGGAGCAAAACGGTGTTTCGATACCATCAATATCGGCTATAAAAATACCACCGACAACCAGCGTATCAACCACGATATTTGAAAGACTTTTTATATTATAGCTACAAAAATCAAAATCCTTATATTCAGTGGGGAGCTTTTTGAATCCGCTAAAATGACGCTCGGTTGTAGGATTTACTGCCGAGCCGTGAATAAGCTCTTTTTCGGTTAAAATCAAAACGTGATTTCTTATTTCACAGTTTACATCCATATCGGCCGAAGCAAACACCAACGTCTTGCCCGTTATTAAATTTTTATCCTTTAAATGATTTTCCAGTTCTTCTGGCATTTCGGCCACGGATACACGCTCTTCCACTGTTTTCACCACCGTTCTTTATGTAAATATTTGTCACATTTTTACACATTATATCTTATAATAACACCTGCATATTTTATTGTCAAGCAATGAAACAAAGTTTTTAATATAAGATAAAAAATATCATAAAAAAGATAATTTTTTTAAATAAAAAACAAAGCCCGATACCGCTCGTACAACCTTGCACGAGGGTATCAGGCTTTTTTATTATACTACGAAATCATTGGAGGATAATTTCCGTAATAGTTTATTATTTACTGCAGTTGCCTAAGCAGCCGGAGCAGTTTCCGCTACATCCGCCCTCCTTGGAGGAACAGCCTCCCGAAGGACAACCGATACATTTTTTACCGCTTTTTTTAGCACGGATTATATATATGGCGGCAAGCGATACTATAACCGCCAAAACCGCAATGATTATAAAATCATCCATAAAAAATCTTTCCTTATTTAGTTTTTAACGCATATTCAGCCTTGATTTTTTTATTGGCCCTTACAATAAGATAGCCAATAAATGCGGCCATAACAACCACCGCTGCAAGACCTGCTATAGCAGGGCCTACTGCAAGCTTAGAGGGTTCAATGATCAGCGTGCCGATGGTGTAAACAAAATATGCAATGGTGTAACCTACTGCAAGCTGAAGTCCAATACCGCCCCAGAGCCATTTTTTGCTCTTCATCTCGGCATTCATTGCACCGATTGCGGCAAAGCAAGGAGGAGTGAAGAGATTGAACATAAGGTATGCAAGTGCGGCAACCTTGGTAAGATGCATAATTGAGGCAACCTCCGCAGCTCCGCCGGTAAGGGCTAACTCTTCAGCATCAATAAAGTTTGTTATTGCAAAGCAAACCGCCAAGGTACCAACAACATTTTCTTTTGCTATAAAGCCTGTAACAGCCGCTGCAGCGAGCTGCCATGAAAGCACACCAACAATGGGGAAAATAATGTACGCAAAGGGGCTTGCGATTGATGCCAGAATTGAATCACTGGCGATTTCGTTAGCGGGAGTAAAGCTCCATGTGTATTCCTGCATAATCTGAACTGCCATATTGCAAAGGAGAATAATGGTAGCTGCTTTAACTATGTATGCCCAACCACGACTGCACATTGATTTGAATGCACCCCAAAGGGAGGGGAATTTATATTCAGGAAGCTCGATAATAAAGTAAGATTTTTTTGCTCTGTGACCGGTAACACCATTTATAATAAGTGCACCGAGGAAAATAATCACAATACCCGAAAGGTACATTGTAGCACTTACCCAGCCTGCACCGTCAAAAAAGGCACCGGCAAAAAGGGCGATAACGGGAATCTTTGCACCGCATGGCATAAATGGAGCAAGCATTGCGGTGGCTCTGCGCTCACGCTCATTACGGATGGTACGGCTAGCCATAATACCGGGAACTGCACAACCGATGGTTATAACAAAAGGAATTACCGATTTACCCGAAAGACCAACCTTTTTAAAGATTGGGTCGAGTATAGCGGCGGCTCGTGACATATATCCGCAGTCCTCTAAAAGTGCTATGAGGAAGTACATTACCATAACAAGTGGTAAAAAACCAACAACGGCTACAACGCCACCGATAACACCATCTACAAGAATTGAGGTTAAAATAGGACTTGCTTCTGCAAGCAGACCTCTAACCCATTCCTGGAAGGTTTCAAGCCATCCAACCAACAAGTCGGCTAAGGGAGTACCAACCCACACCTGTGAAATCTGGAACACAAGGAACATTACGGCGGCAAAAATCGGAATACCAAGCCATTTATTTGTAAGTATGGCATCGATTTTATCGCCAAAGTTCTTATCCTTGGTTAAAACCTTGCGGGTTTCAACCTCTTTAACGATTTTGTTTACAAAATCAAAGCGTTTGCGGTCGGCAGCTTCTACAACCTTTTTATCGGTAAGGTCAATGTCACCCTGAACATAAGGTGCTGACTGGGGTTTACCCACTACCGAAACAGCAGTTTTTATAACCTCTTTAAGTCCGTCAGCCGAAGTAGAAATCGTTTCAACTACGGGGCATCCGAGCTTTTTGCTTAAAGCCTCTAAATTGATAACGGTTTGCTTTTTCTCATTTATATCACTCTTATTAAGAGCAACAACCATTGGGATTCCAAGCTCTAAAAGCTGAGTTGTAAAGAAAAGGCTACGGCTAAGGTTGGTAGCATCCACAATGTTTATAATAACATCGGGATTTTCCTTTTTAACATAGGCGCTTGTAATGCTCTCTTCACTAGTGAATGGTGACATTGAATAAGCACCTGGAAGGTCAACTGCAATAAGCTCTGCACCATCACAGTATGCCTTTTTAATTGAATGTTCTTTTTTGTCTACGGTAACGCCTGCCCAGTTGCCTACCTTCTCATTACTTCCGGTGAGGGCATTGTACATAGTGGTTTTACCGGAATTCGGGTTGCCTGTTAAAGCAATTCTCATTGGTTTTCCTCCTAATATTGGATATGTTGCCGGTTAGCGGTTGCTAACTAACCCTTTCAAAAAAAGCAGCCGTTATAGACTGAGCTTTTTTAGTAAACAATAATAGCCTCTGCAAGCTGACTGTCAATATTATAGCGGCTATCTTTAATAGAAACCACGCAACTTTTTTTGCGACGGGTAACAACCGTTATAGGCTCACCACTGTAACAACCTAGAGAAAAAAGAAATGCATTGAGCTCTTCATCATCGGTTTCGATGCGCTGAATTGTGTATTCCTTGCCCTCTTCTGCAGCCGTTAAGTTCATTTTCACCCATCTCCTTGAAGCTATCAATTAGCATATGCTAACTGCTATAAATAATATAGCACTATGCCGATAATATGTCAAGAAAATTTCGGCAATTTTTTTGCAAAAAATTTATCTTTGGCAGATTTTACAAAACAGTTAGCCTTTGCTAACCTGAGCTATTGTCAAAATATACAAAACAGGGGTTGTAGTATAAAAACTATCTGTTATTAAGCCGCTCTGCCGTTTTAATAAGTACCTCTATATCTTCTTCAGGCATTCGGCGAGTTAAATCATAAAGCTTTTGAACAAGCTCCGGCTCTTTTATATCTTCATCAAAAAACTCTCTGGGTGTTACACCAAGATATTCACATATATAAAGAAACTCACCTAGCGACGGCATAGATCTGCCAGATGAAATGCTTTGCATATAACTTTTGCTATGACCCAAATCGGTACTCATTCTATATTCAGAAACATTCTTTTTAGTTCTTAAAACCGAAATTCTATCTCTAATGAACTCTAAATCCATTATCAACACCTCCGCTTTGATTATTGTATAATAATTTAAGCGGTAATATTCACGCTAAAATTACCGATTATAGTTGATTGTTACCGCTAATAGCGGTATAATATAACCTGTAATTCAAACTATAATCAGTAATAAGGTGTTAAAATGAATAATTTATTTAAACATATACCGTTGCTTTTTTTGGACACAGATACATAGATAATCCCCATATTATAGAAATTCTGCTTCAAAAACATATAAAGAAACTTATTTGTGAAAAAGAATATGTCGATTTTTTAGTAGGTCGCAATGGTGAGTTTGATGGGTGTGTATCCTCTGCGGTAGTTCGTATACATAAAACCATAAGAGATGATAACAGTTCACTTATATTGGTATTGCCCTATCTAACAGCAGAATATCTGAATAACAAGGAATATTATCATAAATACTATTCCGATATAGAAATCTCCTATGTAGCCTCTAATTCTCACCCAAAATCTGCAATAGAAATCCGCAACAGGGAAATGGTAAATAGAGCCGATTTAATTATTTGCTATGTTCAAAATAATAAAGGCGGTGCCTATAAAGCGATGAAATACGCATTAAAACAAAATAAGCAAGTAATAAATCTTGCAGAGCTTATTGATTTTACGAATTAACAACTATGAGGCAATTACCCCTACCATTGACATTCTATTTAATCGGTGATAAAATTATTCTATGGATATTTTAAATTGGATAGATAAAAACTCTGCCTCTCTAAAGGGTAAAAAGGTTGCTATAAGCGGCTCAACCGGAGGGCTTGGTAAGGAGCTGTGCCTCTATCTCGCCTACCTTGGAGCTGACCTTATTTTAATGGATAGAAATGCTAGTAAGGTATTGGCACTTGAAAAGGAAATAGCACAAAAGTTTAGTGGGGTTAATATTTCAAAAATAAAGCTCGATCTTTCAGATATGGGTGTTGTTAGATATGCAACCGAAATACTTAAAGAGCTATCGCCCGATATTATTATTCTTAACGCCGGTGCCTATAGCATACCGAGATATAAATGTGACACCGGACTTGATAACGTTTTTATGATAAATTTTGTCGCTCCCTACTACATTGTAAAAGAGCTGTTGCCCACCCTTAGAAAAAATGGCGGTAGAGTGGTTGCAACCGGAAGCATAGCACATAATTATTCAAAATACGACCCCCTTGATTTGGATTTTTCTACCAGGAAAAAGGCGAGTCTTGTTTATGGTAACGCCAAAAGATTTTTAATGTTTTCACTTTTTGAGCTTTTTAAAAACGAAAAATCCGCAACGCTCTCGGCGGTGCACCCCGGCATTACCTTTACGGGCATAACAGCACATTATCCAAAGCTTATTTTTGCGGTTATAAAGCACCCTATGAAGGTGATTTTTATGAAACCAAAAAAGGCGGCACTTTGTATACTTAAAGGAGTTTTTGAGCCTACAGATTACCACCGCTGGATTGGGCCAAAGCTTTTTAACATATGGGGGCTACCCAAAAACAAACCCCTTAAAACCTGTAGTGAAAAAGAAAGCTTGGAAATAGCAAAAAGAGCAGAAGAAATTTACAAAAAAATAAAAGACCTTTAAAAAACAAGAAACGACTACTTTTTGAGTAGTCGTTTCTTGTTTTTGGGGAGAAATTACAAATGAAAAATCATCTTATACGCCATATTTTGTGGTAAATAGGCTGCCGATTGTCTTAGCTTTTTCGGTGCACCAACTCTTATACTCGGCCGCATTTGTATCTGTCACAAAGCAATAAAAAGCATTTTTATCCGCTTCTGATGACTCACTACCATCGGCGGTATTACCATTATCCACAGCATTAGCAACAGCAAATACGCTAATTGTCACCGTTTCGCCATAATAAACTGTGCCATCTGCGGCTATTGCATAGCTACGTACTAAAATATCATCATCGTAACGGGCATCAGAAATATTGGTAAGGTAGGAAGTGAATACCACGCTACCATCCTTAGTCTCCCAAGGCAGATATTTTTCAGCAGAAAATGTGCCATCGCTAAAGGCAATACCCTTTTTGCCGTTTTGGAGGGTGATTTCGCCCTCAGCATTTAAGGCAAAGGCGGCTATAGAGCCATATTCAACGATATTTGCAGCGGTTATCCATTCATTCTTGATTTCGTTGTAAATTCTAAGACCGTTTTTGCCGGTTGTGCTCGCCTCGCCTGAGCGGAGAGCAGCAGAATTATTATATGCAGTCTTAACTGCACTTACATTTTCCTTTTTCTCGGCAGAAGCAACAATTATGCTTGCGGTGGTCTTTGCCCAGAAATCGTTTGCGTGGTTAATGTTGTTAGATAGATAGTCTTCACAATCCTTAGATTCTACTATCTCTGCCCATACAGATGTGGTTTTTGCAATAATGCAGTTAGGTGTAGCATCTGCAAGCTCGGTAAGAGCCTTTTCCTGATTCAAAACATTTTGACGATTATCGCCGAAAATATAGCATCTTTCGTTATTGATTTTACCTGATATCATAACTATGGTAGCATCGGGATAAAGCTCTCTAAACTGGCTTATCATACTAGTGTAGCTACTTACAAGGCTTTCGGGTGTAGTTCTTACATCATTACCTGCAAACTTAATATAAATAATATCGGGTACTATAGTTTCACCATAATACTTATTCATAAAAGCAACTCGGCTTTGAAGGTTTTCTGCACCCCATTTAGCGCCCGTACCACCGCAAGATATATTATAATAATTTATATTATTGCCATTTCCATATTGCTTAACCAGTTCAGCCGTTGCCTGTTCAAAAAAGGTGGGAGCAGAAATACCGGTTCCCTTTTCGTTTCTTAGAGTAACCTCATAATCACCGTTTTCATCAGGAGTTTTGCCGAAAAGCTCATAATTTAAATTACGACCTGTAGCGCCGCAACCTGTTGCAGTAGATGCACCGTAAACAAGTACATTAACATCCTCATTAGTTGCAAGCTTATTATAGAATTTTTGCATATCGTAGGACTGATTATCGGGTGCTTTGGGGGTGTAACCCTCTTCACCCAAGTCGTCCCATGTTTTGGAATGCTTGTAGGTAACATAAACTGTATAGTCCTCATGGTGGGCGTCACCCATAAGTTTAAGACCTAAATCACCGCCCTCTTCAAGGGTGTAATAGGCGGAAGCCGAATTAAATCCACCGTAGTTTAAAGCAGGGTCATAGAAGGGGTCATTTTCATCGGTAGGTACAACAAGCGGAAGTGTATAAATGGGGCATTTACCGCCATCAATCCATACAAGCTTGCCATCTTCAACCTTAAAGTCAACACCCTTTACATACCACTTGTTAAGATTTTGGTTACGGATAGAAATAATATCATCAATAGGATAAAGAAGTTGTTTTGTTGTTTGAACGGTACCGTCTACAGAGTTTACAAACATTACAGCCTCGTGGTAAACGGTATCGCCCTCCCAGATTTTATTCATAAATACATCTGCATCATACTTGGTAAGATTTTCACCATTAAGGCCCACACCGGGAGCATGATTTTGAGCGGCGGTTACACCTTCGGTAGTAACGGTAAGTGCATCATCAGCTGTAACGGTTATGGAATATACGCCGTCCACAGAGTTAAGCACATTTTCACCGTATTTTATTGTGGGTGTAACAGAAGCATCACAAAGGGCTTTAAATTCAACTGTATCGCCCTGAATAGCGGCAGTTAAAGGCTTAGCCGCATTAACGGGTTCTAAGCGAACAGCCTCATTAGAATAATTAATGGGAATATCTATTGTTTTGTAAATCATAACATCATCTACATAAAATTCGGTTCCTGTGCTTTGTGCAGTAAGGTAAAGCAAGGTATATCCCAACGCCTTTTCAGCATCAACACCTATACTGTCAAAATAGCTTTGACTTCTTAATGTGTAGGTATGGGTAAAGGTTTGCCATTCATCAGAAACTGTGGTAAATTTGGTGCTATAATAATCATATCCGTTAGCATAACCTGTACTACCCGAAGCGGTAGTATAGCTTGCCAATGCACTTGCATTACTCATTGTGGTTGCTGTATGTGGGTAGAAAGCCATACTACCTGAAACTAGCTTATATTTAAAGCTGATTGTTATTTTATCTCCGGGATTTGCAAAGGCAGAGAGCTTTCCGCTTGCAGTTTGAGGAACAACCACACGGCAAACTGTTTTAGCGTCACCTGTTGCCTTGTAAGCGTATGTACCTGAATAAGAATTAGCAAAATCTTCTGCTACTTCTGATTTTGTAGGATTATTTGTGCTTACTGTAAAGCTTTCAAAATCCTGATAAACACCGTTTATCCATTTAGCGTAAAGGGTGGTATCCTCTTTTGGAAACACCTTGCAGGGATATTTAACGGTACAGTCCTTATCTAAATACCAGCCTGCAAAGGTGAATCCGTCCTTTGTGGGGGTAGCAGGCATATTCATTTTAGCATCTGCGCCGCCGCTTATGGTTTCCACATCGGTACCGCCGTTAGAATTAAAGCTTACCTGTATAAGATTTTCAACGCTTTCAAATTTGGCGGTAAGCTTGGTATCGGTGGTAACTACTGTTTTGTAGGTTTCGTTAAGGGATACCAAAGCGCCCTCTTCATCATACCAACCAACAAAGTAACTGCCGTTTGCGGGTGTTGCGGAGAAAATAGCTGTTTCATTTACTGCAAAATCGGTAAATGCGGTATCTGCATTGGTAAC
>JAFQKE010000022.1 GCA_017397065.1 Clostridia bacterium | reverse complement strand
TTCGACCTTAAATGTGCAATTTTTAAAGTAGATTTTGGTGAAGAGAATTTCATAAGGCTACCGCCTATGAAATTTGATGAGCCTAAAGATGCCTAAAAATAGCCATTTAAGGCTGATTCGAGTTTGAATGCTTTGGCTAAGCATCTAGAAATGAGGGCTTGAGGCTTATTTTTTGAGCCAGCTCATCATTTTTCTAAGACCTGCGCCAACCTTTTCTAAAAGATGCTCGCTCTCTTTACGACGGGTAGCTAAGAACTTAGCCTTTCTGCCGGATGAGAATTCCTGCATAAATTCACTTGCAAAGGTACCGTCCTGAATTTCAGAAAGAACCTTTTTCATCTCTTTGCGGGTTTCGTCGGTGATAAGACGCTTACCGGTTCTGTAATCACCGTATTCAGCGGTGTTAGAGATGGAATAACGCATCATAGCAAATCCGCCGGAGTTGATAAGGTCAACAATGAGCTTCATTTCGTGAATACACTCAAAGTATGCCATTTCGGGCTCATAACCAGCCTCAACAAGAGTGTCAAAACCAGCCTTCATAAGCTCGGTAACACCACCGCAAAGAACTGCCTGCTCACCAAAGAGGTCGGTTTCGGTTTCCTCACGGAAAGAGGTCTCTAAGATACCTGCACGACCTGCACCGATACCGCAAGCATATGCCAAAGCGTACTCCTTAGCTTTTCCGGAAGCGTCCTGATAAACGGCAATAAGGCTAGGAACACCTTTACCCTCTAAATACTGGCTACGAACGGTGTGACCGGGGCCTTTGGGAGCAACCATAATAACATCAAGCTCGGGATCGGGAGTAATGAAGTTGAAATGGATGTTAAAACCGTGAGCGAACATTAAAATGTTGCCGGCCTTCATATAGGGAGCAACCTGCTCATTGTAGATATCTGCTGCAACCTCGTCGGGAACAAGCATCATTACAACGTCTGCTACTTTAGCAGCCTCAGATACTTCCATAACCTCCAAACCTGCGGCTCTTGCTTTTTCAGCGCTTGCGCTGGTGCTGCGAAGACCTACAACAACCTTAACGCCGCTGTCATTAAGGTTTTGTGCATGTGCGTGACCCTGAGAACCGAAGCCCATAATAGCAACGGTTTTGCCTGCTAACATATCAAGGTTACAGTCTGTGTCATAATACTTCTGAATCATTTTAAAATCTCTCCTTAAAAGAATTTAATTACAGTTTTATTAAGAGCGTTTGCTGAGCAAAATTAAGCTAGCATACGCACAAAGATTAACACAAATAGTATATTTATTATACGCTAAGTAAATAGGTTACCTCGCCACGTTCCATAGCTGTAACACCGGTGCGGCACATTTCAATAATTTCAAACTCTTTAAGATTTGCAAGAAAATCATCTACTTTGTCCGGCTCGCCGGTAAGCTCTAAAACCATACAACCTACCGATACATCAATAATGCCTGCACCGTATTTTTTTGCAACCGCCTCGAGCTTTTCTTTAACTCCGTTGTTGGAACGAATTTTGATTAAAAGAAGCTCTCTAAGGAGGCTGGTACGTAGATTAAGGGGGAACAAGGTTTTGGTTTCAATGAGTTTTTCGGTCTGCTTTCTCACCTGACGGAAGGAAGCCTCATCACCTGTGGTGACGATGGTGATTCGGGATATTTCGGGGTTGTCTGTAGCCGAAACGGTAAGGCTATCAATGTTGAAGCCACGTTGACAAAAAAGGGAGGATATTCTTGCCAATACACCTGCGTGGTTGGCAACCAAAACGCTTAAATAATGCTTATCCATAATATTTCTCCTTCCCTAATTTATAATCATATCATCGACAGAGCCGCCGGCGGGAATCATAGGTAAAACGGCTTCTTCACGGTCGATAACACATTCTATCCATACGGGTGCGTTAAGCTCTAATGCCTTATTTAAAGCCTCTTTAAATTCAGCGAGATTTGTGCATCTGAAGCCTGTGAGGCCAAAGCCTTCAGCAACAGCCTTGTAATCGGTTTTTCTTTCAGGCTCGCTGGATGAGTAACGCTTGCCATAGAAGGTTTTTTGCCACTGACGAACCATACCCAAAACCGAGTTGTTCATAATAACGGTAATAACGGGCAGATTATAGCTTACTGCGGTGCAAGCCTCGTTCATATTCATATGGAATGAACCATCGCCGGTAATGTGAATTATAGGACGTTTTCCGCCATCTGCAACGGCGGCACCAAGAGCGGCACCATAGCCGTAACCCATTGTGCCAAGACCGCCACTTGTTAAAAAACTGCGTGTTTTAATGTGACGAATGTATTGGGCAGCCCACATCTGATGCTGACCAACATCGGTAACGTAAACGGCATCTTCGCCGGCAATATCACAAATTGCACCCATAACCTGATGCGGTTTAAGCACAGAATCGTCGTTTTTGGGGCAGTAGTCTTTTTGTTTCCACTCTTTAATTTGCTCTAACCATTCGGTATGATTTGCTTTATCTATCATAGGCAGGAGTGCGGTAAGAACTTTTTTAACATCACCTATGATTGAGGTATCTGCAGGAACGTTTTTTCCAACTTCGCTGGGGTCAATATCAATATGAACTATTCTGGCACGTCTTGCAAATTTGCTGGTGTTAAGTGCAACACGATCGCTGAAACGGGTGCCTATTGCAAGCACCAAATCAGCATTATCTACCGCAAGGTTAGCGGTGCGACTTCCGTGCATACCGATAAGTCCCATATTAAGCTCATCGCCGTAACCCAGAACACCTGCTGCCATCATTGTGTATGTAGCGGGGATTTCGGCTTTATGTAAAAGTTCATAAAGCTCCTCTTCAGCACCCGAGATTCTAACACCGCCGCCAAAGTAAACAACGGGGAATTTCGAAGCGTTAATAAGGTCGGCAACCTTTTCCAAATGCTTAAGACGTTTATCTTCAATTTTTTCTGTTTCTAAAGGAATGTTTTCAAACTCTGCTTTATTTATTGTAACATCCTTAGGAACATCAATTAAAACAGGACCGGGTCTACCCTCAGAGGCAATTTTAAAAGCAGCACGCAAGGTATCGGCAAGCTCATGGACCGAGCGGACTGTAAAATTGTGCTTGGTAATGGGCATAGTGATACCTGCTATATATACCTCCTGAAAGCTGTCTCTACCAATGAGCGAAGTGGGAACATTTCCTGTAATAGCAACCATAGGCACGCTATCCATATATGCGGTGGCAATGCCTGTAACAAGATTTGTAGCACCGGGGCCGCTTGTAGAAATAACAACACCTGTTTTGCCGGTTAAACGGGCGTAACCGTCTGCCGCATGGGAGGCACCTTGCTCGTGAGCCGACATATAGTGTTTTATTTTGTCGCTATACTGATAAAGCGCATCGTAAATATTAAGCACCGAGCCACCGGGATAACCGAAAACGGTATCAACACCCTGCTCAATTAAAACCTCGGCAATAATTTCTGCACCTGTAAGTAGCATAAGAGTTTTCTCCTTTTTTGATTACGAATTAGCCAAAGCGTTTACCTTTGAATTAGCCTTTAGTAGCTATGACCTCAACCTCGACAAGAACGTTTTTAGGTAACTGCTTTGCAGCCACGCAGCTTCTTGCCGGTTTAGAGGTGAAATACTTTCCGTAAACTTCATTAAATGCGGCAAAGTCATTCATATCTGCCAAAAAGCAGGTAGTTTTAACCGCTTTTTCCATTGAGCTTCCTGCGGCTTTAAGCACCTCGGCAAGATTTTTCATAACCTGTTCGGTCTGACCTACAATATCTTCTGCCTCAACTGTACCGGTTGTAGGTACGAGTGCAATTTGACCTGATGTGAATACAAAATCACCAACGGTTATGGCTTGAGAGTAGGGGCCGATTGCTTCGGGGGCGTTTTCGGTGTGAATTTTTTTAAGTTCCATAATTATCTCCTATACAAGTCTGAATTTGTGTTCAGTAAGCTTTTCTTTTATTTGTTCAATATGCTCGAAGTTACGTGTTTCAATGACAATTCTAAGGTAGCAACCGTTAATATCTTTAATTTCGCTTGCACGTTCGTGGTGAACCGAGATAACATTACCGCCACAATCTGCAATTATGCCTGAAACCTCGTGAAGCTGACCGGGACGGTCAGAAAGTTCAACGCAAAGCTGTGAGGTTCTGCCTGTGTTAAGAAGACCACGCTCAATAACACGTGAAAGGATAGTAACATCAATGTTACCGCCGGAAACAATAGCAACAACTCTTTTGCCCTTGATGGGGAGCTTATTTGCTAAAATTGCTGCAACAGATACGGCACCGGCACCCTCAGCGATGGTTTTTTGCTGTTCCATCATAGTGAGAATAGCGGTGGAAATTTCATCCTCATTAACGGTTACAATTTCATCTACATAGTTATTGCAGTAGTAAAAGGTGTTTTCACCGGGCGATTTAACGGCAATACCATCTGCAAAGGTAGAAACGCTTTTAAGGGTCTCTATTTCACCTTTTTTAACCGAGTTGTACATTGAGGGAGCGCCTGCGGCCTGAACTCCATATACCTTAACGTTCGGGCGAAGAGTTTTTATAGCAAAGGCTACTCCCGAAATAAGTCCGCCGCCTCCAATGGGAACTACAACGGCATCTACATCGTCAAGCTCGTCTAAAATTTCTAAACCAATTGTGCCTTGACCGGCTATAACATCCTCATCGTCAAATGGGTGAATAAAGGAATAGCCGTGTTCTTTTTGAAGCTCCAAGGCTTTATTGTATGCATCGTCATAAACACCTTTAACAAGGCAAACCTCTGCACCATAGCCTTTTGTGGCCTCTACCTTAGAAATAGGTGCACCGCTTGGCAAACAAATCAATGATTTAATGTTTTGCTTGGTGGCGGCTAAGGCAACACCCTGAGCGTGATTACCTGCTGAGCAGGCTATAACTCCCTTTGCCTTTTCTTCGTCACTGAGTTGTGAGATTTTAAAGGCCGAGCCACGCACCTTAAATGAACCTGTTATTTGCAGATTTTCGGGTTTTAGGAAGACTTCGCAGTCTTTACTCAGTCCCGGTGCTGCAATTAGGTTGGTGGGTCTGATAACATTTTTAAGTGCAAAAGCGGCTTGATAGATTTTATCTAAGGTTAACATTAAAATTCCTCCAGAATATATATGTTGGTTCGGAGGCGAACCCGATTTTAAAAAATCCGCCCCGAAA
This sequence comes from Clostridia bacterium, assembly GCA_017397065.1. The sequence continues at coordinate 28,279 of JAFQKE010000022.1, read as the reverse complement.
AATCGAGGCGGAAGAAAAACTCATCCGTGGTACCACTCGTATTACCGTTTAAAATAAACGATCACTCATTAGTGTACTGACATACACATCCCATATAACGGTAGGACCCGTACAGGCTTACACGCGGAAAACCGTTTCAGCCGTCTGCTTAAGGGGGATACCTTATTATCTGCCGCTATCGACTCACAGCGACCGCCGACTCTCTGAAAACTTGCAAAATAAAAGGAATTGTCCCTATCATAGCATTTTAAAATATTATTGTTTATAATTATATCAAAAGATTGTGATTTGTCAACCTTTTGACGGGTGAATTTACAATATTTTTAGAGTTTGCACAGTAAACAAGGGTAATTTTTGAAATAATTGGATAATTTACCCATTTAAAGTGCTAAAATTATCTTGTGTGCCGTAGTTTTTGATTACTTAATTTGTCTTGCTCGTTTTGTTCGGTCAGGCTTTTCGCCATCGGCAAAGGTTTCTTTAAGCCATAAAACGGATAGCTCCATCCATTTGTTAAAGGATGGGAATAGCGTATTGCAGGTTTGCTCGTCGCCCGTTGCAAGGCCGTGACCACCCTCGGGGAAAATATGAAGCTCAAAGGGGATGTTGTTATTATCCAGAGAGCGGGCGAAGTCCATGCTTTCCTGCACCGAAACGGCATTATCCATAAAGGTGTGAACTAAAAAGGTCGGAGGTGTGTGAGAACCCACATTAAGGCTTGTGTCGAGCAGTTTTTCTGCTTCTTTGGCGTCACGATTGCCACTAAGTCTTGCCATATGCGGTGCTAACCAACTGCGTGTTGTAATAACGGGATAACATAAAATAAGTGCGTTTGGTTGATTTTCGCCGTTTAAACAGCCGGATTTTTCCATTACCTCGGGCAGATTCCAATGAACTCCGAGAGATGATGCTAAATGACCGCCTGCAGAGAAACCCAAAACAGCGATTTTATCTTTAATAACGCCCCATTCATCGGCATTTTCACGAATAATTTTTAAAGCCATAGATAAATCAATAATTGGTTTTGGAAAAACCGCCGCCTCATTTAAGGAATAATAGAGTACAAAGGTATTAAAGCCCTTTGACGAATATTGTAAAGCAATGGGGTCGGCTTCTCTAGGGGAACACATATGGTAACCGCCACCCGGACAAACTACTACTGCAGGGCGGTCAAATCCGTAATCCCATTTTGGTTCCTTTTCGTGAAGATAGCAGTTAAGGTAAACGTTGTTTTTTATGTCAATATCAATTCTTTTGAATATCATTTTATATATATACTCCCATTTTAAGTTATCGTAAATAGCCTGCTCTTGCCTCGGGATTGTGTTTTTCTTCTTCAAAGAAAAGGCGTTTCAGCCAACGAATAGAAAGGGGCATCCATTGCTCGAAAGAGGCATCGGGATAACGGGCGGTTTCTTTGTCGCCAAGACCCATACCGTGGCGTCCGTTTGGGAAAATATGAAGCTCAAAGGGAATATCATTTTCTTCTAATGCATTGGCGAAGACAAGACTTTCCTGTACGGGCACTACATTGTCCCAGAAGGTGTGGAGTAAAAATGCAGGGGGAGTTTGCGGGCCAACATGCAAACTGCAGTCTAACAGTTTTTTTATCTCTTCAGCATCACGGTTGCCTATGAATTTTTCAAATTTATGGGCAAGCCAACCGCGAGTGGTGATGGCGGGGTAGCCTAAAATAAGTGCGTTTGGTTGATTTTCGCCGTTTAAACAGCCAGATTTTTCCATTACCTCGGGCAGGTTCCAATGAACACCAAGCGATGCAGCTAAATGACCTCCTGCCGAGAAGCCCAAAACGGCAATTTTATCCTTCATAATATGCCATTCATCAGCATTTTCACGAATAATTTTTAAAGCCATAGATAAATCAATAATGGGTTTTGGAAAAACCGCCGCTTCATTTAAGGAATAATAAAGCACAAAGGTGTTAAAGCCTTTTGTAAGATATTCCAAAGCAACGGGGTCAGCTTCTCTAACACTTAAATGGTTGTAGCCGCCGCCGGGGCAAACCACAACTGCAGGGCGAGCCATTTCTTCGCCGAAAGCAACAGGTGGGGTTTCGTGAAGATAGCAGTTAAGGTAAACGTTGTTTTTTATGTCAATATCAATTCTTTTGAATATCATTTTCTAAGTATCCTTTCGGTTTTTAAAATTGCTGCTTGGGTTTTGGCATCTTTGATTTCGCCGTTCATTATCATTTCTACAGCTTTTTCGAGAGGTATTTTTTTAAGGTTTAAAAATTCATCCTCATCAGGGTTAGTTTCGCCGTAAGAAAGCCCTGTTGCAAGGTACATATAAATTATTTCGCCGCAGTAACCGGGAGATGGATAAAGCTCACCCAAAAATGTGTAATTCTCAGCAACCGCACCCGTTTCCTCTTTGAGCTCACGCTTGCCGCCTTCTAAAGGTTCTTCGTCACCGTCACGCTTGCCGGCAGGGATTTCAAGCACAACCTCACTGTAGGGGTAGCGATATTGCTCTACCATTAAAACCTCATTTTTTTCGGTGATGGGAACAACACAAATACCACCATTATGCTCAACAATCTCACGACTTGCAGTAGCACCGTTGGGAAGTAAAGCTTCATCTACACGGAGATTTATAATTTTACCTTTGAATTTATATTCAAAGGATAATTGTTTTTCTTCTAAATTCATAAAAAATCCTCCTAAAATTATCCTTTACAGCATAGTATATATTATGATGCGAAAAGGAGCAGATGATTATGGAAAACAAAATTTACGGAATAGAACACAGCTATTTTGAAATTAAAAGACTCATTTCAAATATTGTGGCAAAATATCCCTTTGTTGGAAGCAATAGCATAGGTAAATCGGTAATGGGCAGGGACATACCTTTGCTCACTCTTGGTACTACAGGAGATTTCACCCTTTTTGTTACGGGTGATGATCCCTCCTGCCGAATTACCACCCTAATATTATTAAACTTCATTTCGGAGCTGAGTGAAAAAATCTCTGCAGGGGAGCAAATGTGCGGAATAAACATACGCAAGGCAATGTTTGGTAGGGGAATAGCTATCTTGCCCCTTATAAATCCTGATGGATTTGAAATAGCGTCAAGGGGCGAAAAGGGTTGCGGAGGTATGGCAAATAAAATACACCGACTTTGTGGTGGCGATTTTTCAAAATGGCGTGCAAATTTAAGGGGTGTAGAAATTTCACGAAATTTTTTCCCTGAATTTGAGCAAAGAAGATGCATTGAACGTGAGAAGAATATATGTGGGCCACGTTTTGAAGGCTTTAGCGGCTACAGACCCGAGTCCGAGCCCGAAACACTCGCTCTTGTTGATTTTTGCAGAAATAAAAATGTTCGCCAGATAATACACCTTTCGGCTCAAGGACAGACCATTATGTATAGCGGGGCGGAACTGGTTCCGCCAAGAAGCGTAAAGATGGCAGAGGTTATGTCAGCCGTTACCTCCTTTACAATTACGCCGCCACTTATAAAAAAAGATTTCACTCTTGGGGATTGGTTTACATATGAGTTTAAAAAACCTGCAATCACCGTAAAAATAGGGGCAGGGTCAGTACCACCCGTGGAAGAGCTCACCTATTGGTATGCCAGAACCAGGGAGCTATTGACCCTTTCCTGTTTGTTTTAATTTAAAATTCTTTGTGGAATGCCGACATTGTAAGGTAGGCCATATAAACGTCCATTTTTGAAACGGTTTCAAATGGGGCGTGCATAGAAAGCACAGGAACGCCAAGGTCTACAACGTCAAGGCCTAAATTTGCAACGTATTTTGCAACGGTACCGCCGCCGCCTGCATCCACCTTGCCAAGCTCGCCAATCTGCCATACAATTTCATTTTTATCCAGCATACTGCGAACCTTGCCAACATATTCGGCAGAGGCGTCAGATGTGCCGCCCTTGCCGCCGGAACCGGTATATTTTGTAATAACTACACCGTAATTAAGGTAGGAGGCATTTCTAGCTTCCATAACATCCTTAAAGGTGGGATCTGTTGCGGCGTTAACATCGGCCGAGAGGCAAACGCTGTTTCGAAGGGCAAGGGTTGTGGATTTACCCTTTGTACGGCAAAGGTCATCTACAATATGATAAAGGAAGTCGGAGTTAAGACCGGTATTTCCGTCTGAGCCGGTTTCCTCTTTATCGGCAAGAATACAAATGGCGGTCTTTTTGGGGTTTTCAAGTTCGGTTATTGCTTTAAGTGCAGGATAGGCACAAACTCGGTCATCGTGACCGTAGGAGCCTATCATTGAGCGGTCAAGACCTAAATCCTTTGCTTTGTAGGCGGGTACACATTCAAGCTCGGCCGAAAGAAAATCGGATTCGGTAACGCCATATTTTTCAAATAGAATATTTAAAAGATTAAGCTTTACAAGCTCACTTTCGCTGTCATCCTTAAAGGGCATACTGCCAATTAAAACATTAAGCTCTTCGCCTCTTATTCCTTGTGATAAGGGGCGTTTGCTCTGTTCACCGGCTAAATGGGGGAGCAAATCATTAACAACGAAAATAGGGTCGTTTTCATCTTCGCCTATTGTAACCTCAACAACAGTGCCATCCTTTTTGGCAAAAACACCGTGTATAGCAAGGGGAACGGCAGTCCATTGATATTTTCTGATTCCGCCATAGTAGTGGGTTTTAAGAAGACCAAGCTCGGTATCCTCATAAAGAGGATTTGGCTTGAGGTCAAGTCTTGGTGAATCAATATGAGCGGCTGTAACGGTAGCACCAAGCTCAATATCATTTTCGCCTATTACGATAAATGCGGCGGCTTTGCCACGATTGTTTATATAAAGCTTTTCACCCGCATTGTAGGACGCTTTTGGGTCAAACTCCTTGAAACCGGCTTTTTGGGCTATTTCAATAGAGGTTTTAACTGCCTTGCGCTCGGTTTTAGAATTGTTTAAATAATCCTTATAGCCTTCTGAAAAATCGAAAGCAGCCTTTTTTGTTTCTTCTGAAATAACGGAATAAACATTTTTCTTTTTGTTAAAAAGCATTTCTTTAAGTTCCTTTGTTTCCATAAATCATATCTCCTTTAATTTTTTTAAAAGCTTTAGTGCTTCATCTTTTAAAAAGTTTATATTACCATTATTACATATAATGTATTTTGTGCGAGTTTTGTAAAAATCATCGGGCTTGGTGGCTTTTAATCTACTTGCAAGTTGCTCGGGGGTTAAATTATCCCTTTTTGTTATGCGCTCGGCTCTAAGATTTATATCGGCAAGTACCGCAATTACGGCATCACAGCGTCTGTCCTCGCCGCTTTCATAAAGGGTAGGAGCATCTAAAAGCAGATGTTCTACACCGATGTTTTCAAGAATTTTTATTTTTTTATCAATAGCATTTGATATAACGGGTAGCATTATACTATTTAATTTTTCGGTTGATTCTTTGGTGGCGAATGCCTTTTCGGCAAGGGATTTTCTATCCAACTTGCCATCTATAACAACGTTACCAAATTCCTTTTCAAGGGTGGCTAATAAATCGGGGTCATCTGATACCTCTCTCGCAACCTTATCGCAATCGATTACAGCGTAGCCTAAAAGGGCGGCAATATCTGAAATTGAGGTTTTACCCGTACCGCTTGGGCCTGTAAGTCCTATTATCTTCATAATTCAATCACCTTAAAGCCTGCGGCACGAATAAGCCTGTTATAAACCGCAAGGCCTACCCCTTCTCTCAGCGGTGCGTGAACAATTACCTTTTTGTATCCTTTTTTATCAATATCCCTTAAAAATTCGAATAATAATTCGGCCTGTTTTTCGTGGTCCTCATTTGCTCCTAAAGAAAGATGTGGTATAGAAAGGTTTATTTCGTCTTCGTCGTAACACAGAGCGAAATCAAAATCTTTTTTATGTGCGTTACAGTAGTCACAAAAAGCGTGTATGCTACCCGTTGCCATTATAACCTCTGCCTTTGGAGCATAGTGTTTATATTTCATACCGGGGGAAGCTACTGCTACACCTTTTTCAGGCTCGGCGGTAACGGCAGAATCTATAATAAGGTTTGGAATAAACTCCTTTAACATTTCGACCGTAATTCCGCCCGGACGAAGTAGTCTTGGTGGATTTGTAGCAAAGGTTACAACGGTCGATTCCACCCCAACCTCACATTTTTCTGATATTACAATGGCGTCTATTTTTCCCTCTAAATCATCAATAACGTGTTCTGCCGAGGACGGACTGGGGGAGCCGGAACGGTTGGCCGAGGGAGCTGCTAAAGGCACACCTGCTTTTTTTATTATGGCCTTTGTAACGGCATTGTTTGGCATACGCACCGCAACGGTATCAAGACCGCCCGAAACACACAGAGGAATAATGTCTTTTTTAGGAAGTACCGCAGTAAAAGGGCCGGGCCAAAAAGCGTCCATACATTGCTTTGCAGCAATTGGCACTTCTTTTACTATATTATAAAGCTCTTCAATATCTGCAATGTGAACAATCAGAGGATTATCGTTTGGCCTACCCTTAGCTTTGAAAATATTTTCGATTGCGGATTCATTAAAAGCAGAGGCGGCCAAGCCGTAAACCGTTTCGGTAGGAATAGCAACCAAGCCGCCGTTTTTAATAATTTCGGCAGCTTTTTCTATTTCATTTACAGCTTTTTCGTCCATTGCTTTAAGGTGTAGGGTATTCATATAATCACTCGGTTATTATTTTTATTCTTCGCTTGATTTTAACATTTCTGCACGATAATGGGTGATAAGGCTGTCAACAACCTCATCCAAATCACCGTTTAAAATCTGATCTATTTTATAAAGGGTAAGACCGATTCTGTGGTCGGTGACACGTCCTTGTGGGTAGTTATAGGTTCTGATTCTTTCGCTTCGGTCGCCGGTACCAACCTGTGCACGGCGTTCGCCCGCAATGGCATCGGTTTGTTTTTGCATCTCGGCTTCAAGCAAACGGCTGCGAAGAATCTTCATAGCTTTATCCTTGTTTTTATGCTGGCTACGTTCATCCTGACATTCAACAACAACGCCTGTTGGAATGTGGGTTATACGAATGGCGGAGTCGGTGGTGTTAACGTGCTGACCGCCCGCACCGCTGGAACGGTAGGTATCTATCTGTAAATCGGTGGGATTTATTTCAAAATCAACCTCTTCGGCTTCGGGTAAAACTGCTACCGTAACGGTGGAGGTGTGGATTCTGCCTGATGTTTCGGTTTCGGGAACACGCTGAACTCTGTGCACACCGCTTTCATATTTAAAACGTGAATAAGCACCGTCGCCGCTTACCATAAAGCTGACTTCTTTAATGCCGCCAAGCTCGGTTGCATTCATACTTAAAACTTCGGTTTTCCAGCGTTTGGATTCGGCGTACATTGTGTACATTCTCATAAGAGAGTTTGCAAAAAGGGCTGCCTCTTCGCCGCCTGCACCGCCACGAATTTCAATAATAACGTTTTTATCATCGTTAGGGTCACGTGGTAAAAGAAGTATTTTAAGCTCTTCAAAGCAGGTTTCCATTTTTTCTTTAGATTCTTTATATTCTTCTTCTGCAAGCTCTTTAAAATCTTTATCCAAACTGCTGTCACCAAGAAGCATTTTAGCCTCTTCAAAAGATTCTTCAGCGGCAATATATTCACGATATTTTTCTACAATGGGGGTCAGGTGCTTATGCTCCTGCATAAGTTTTTTGTAGAGATTGTTGTCCGAGACGGTTTGGGGCAGCATTAGCTCTTCGCCTATTTCGGTATAACGTTTTTCAACAGCTTTAAGCTTTTCTATCATAATACTTCTCCTTAAAATTATTCTTCAGTTATAACAGTTTTAATGCGTTTTTCTATTTTGGAGCGTGGAGCCATTATTTCGTGGCCGCAGCCAAGACAACGCAGTTTAAAATCCATACCTATACGCAGTACGGCGAAACGGTTATCGCCGCAGGGGTGTGGCTTTTTCATTATTATTTTGTCACCGACTTTAATATCCATTTTCCGCACTCCTTTTCCATCATAATATTATATATCAAATTTTATTAAATTACAAGCGTTTTATTAAGAATAAATCGGCTAATTACAAACAAGGTTGTATTAAAAACTCTCATATGATATAATGAATATACAAATATTTGGGAGATTAATAAATGTCTAAAAAAATTCGTATTATTTACGCTGTGATGTTTGGAGCTTTAATGCTTACCGAACTTTATATTGCCGCTTTTGCAACAAATGTATTTGTACGCTCGTATTTGGGTGATGTTTTTATAACTATGCTTATATGCTGCCTCTTGTCGGCAGTAGTTCCTAAAAAAATACCGTTTTTACCCATTTTTGTTTTTATATTTTCTGCCATAGTGGAAATAGCTCAGTATTTTGATGTAGTCAAGCTTTTAGGATTAGCAGACTGTGAATTTGTTTCGGTTTGGTTTGGCAGATCTTTTTCATATTATGATATTATTTGTTATGCTGTAGGATGCGCCTTGTTTTTTGTAATCGACAGAATTATGTTAAGATTTTTGAAAGGATAATTCTAAAGGACAAATAGAATAAAAATAAAAATTTTTAAAAAAAGACTTGACAAATGTTCAAGTCTTTGATATTATAATAACAGTAACAATTACTATTTAGATTTAAGGAGCTTAGGGAGATGAAAAGATATTCAAAGCAACGTGAAGTAGTTTTAGAAATTTTGCGTTCCACAAAGCTCCATCCAAACGCAACAACAATATATGAGCAGGCACGTGAGGTAATACCAAACATCAGCCTAGGCACAGTTTATCGTAATCTTTCAGAGCTCAGCTCATCGGGTGATATACTTGCCTTTAAAGCTTTTGATGGCAGCGAGCATTATGATGCTACCTGCGAACCGCATCCACATCTGTGCTGTACGGCTTGTAGGCAGATAGTTGATTTGGATATTCCCTTTGTGGAGGATTTTACAAAAAAGAGCGCAAATCATACCGGCGCAGAAATTGAAAGTCATAACATTGTTTTTTATGGTAAATGTTCCGATTGCTGTAGCATAAAGCTGCAGTAGCGGTCATATATAAAATTAAAATTAAAAATTTTGGAGGATTTTTATTATGAAAAAGTATGTTTGTTTAATTTGTGGTTATGTTCATGAGGGTGACAGCGCACCTTCCGAGTGCCCTATCTGTAAAGCTCCCGATACCAAGTTCAAACTTCAGGAAGAAGAAATGGGCTGGGCAGCAGAGCACGTAATCGGCATTGCAAAGGGCGTTGACCAGAGAATTATTGACGGTCTTAGAGAGAACTTTATGGGCGAGTGTACCGAGGTTGGTATGTATCTTGCAATGGCAAGAGCCGCACATAGAGAGGGTTATCCCGAAATCGGTCTTTACTGGGAGAAAGCAGCCTTAGAAGAGGCAGAGCACGCAGCAAAATTCGCTGAGCTTTTGGGCGAGGTTGTAAGCCCCAGCACCAAAGAGAATTTAACCGTTCGTGTAGAGGCTGAAAACGGCGCTACCTATGGTAAAAATGAGCTTGCAAAGCTTGCTAAGGAGCTTGGCCTTGACGCTATCCACGATACCGTTCACGAGATGGCAAGAGATGAGGCTCGCCACGGCAAGGCTTTTGAGGGACTTTTAAACCGTTATTTTAAGTAATATTTGATTGAAAAATCACCTGAGATGTGCTATCATAACGGTAGCACATCTTTTGTTTTGGAGGCGATTATGAATAAGTTGTTGTTTTGCAGAACAGGTAAAAACATATTTGCACTAACAGTAGCGGTCTTTTATATTATTGTTACAATCTATTCTTGGATTTTTCCGTTTAAAACAGGTTATAATTTGGAGCGTATAAGTGTTCTTTTTTTACCTCTTGCGGTTTCTCTTATTACTCTGTCATTAGCTGTTAAAAAGGAAAATATTATAAATAAACCCTTTTTGTCGGTATCATTTGCTTTTATTTTAACGATTGAAATTCTTTTTTTATGTTTTTCAAGGGATGTATATGCAGAAGACTACATCAGTGATATTTTTTTCTCTGCGATATTTGTCTTTGGAAATATTTTATGTTTCTTGCCAAGGTTTTTAAATGATACAAAAATCAAAACTGTTATTATGTTCTCATTCGGTTGTCTTTTGTGTGCGGTATCTAAAGTGCTTCATATGCTTGTTGAATACCAATATGCAGGTGGTTTTTACCGTTCATTACCAGAGAACACACCAAAATTTAATGTGGGTATATGCTTAGAATTTGTTTTTATCATATTGTTGTATTTTTCAATTTTTATATTGTCGACTAATTTATTTGCATTAAAAAAACAAAATGAGATTTAGTGTGACAAAAGTGTGATTTTTGAAAATTCAATAACAAAGCCCTTTATTCAAGCGGCTTTTGAGCGTACTTTCAAGATGAAGCTCGACACGGCAAGGCATTTGAGGGACTTCTGGGCCGTTATTTTAAGTAAGCAAAAACCGCATAAAATAAGGGTTTTCGGGACATCCGCCGTTTTGGTGGGTGTCCTTTAATTTTTGTATATATTGTAAATATATGTTGAAAAATATGATTTTATGTGGTAAAATGCTTTTGGAATAAGGCATGCCTTAACGGTAGGCGGTTTGTCCTCTTTTATTTTGAGGGCACTTTCGCCCTCTTTGAAAGGGGGCGGTGCTTATGATTACATATAGTGAGTTGTTTTTATTACTAACCCTTATTGTTTCCATAGTAGCACTTGTTATTGATATAACAAAAAAGAAATAACCGCCCTCGTCAAAGTCGCGGTTATTTCTAATAACTAAGTAAAGACAAACCGTCTATTTGGTGTGTCTTATTTCATTTATATTATAATACACATTTGTGAAGTTGTCAAGCATTCGTTTGGGGTGCTTTTTTTATTTTGCTTGTGTTTTTCTTTCTAGAGCGTAGCGGTATCTTGCTCTTTTTATCCCTTTAGTTATTTCTGCACATATTGAAAATACCGCATATTTATGGTATAATCTATTCAATAAATAAGAATTTGGTGTGGTTATTTTATAATGGGTAAGAAGATGAATTTTGAGTTGACTAAAATAAATTTGAAACTAATTTTAATTCCGGTAGTAGTGATTTTGCTTTTGGGTGCTATTTTGATTTATTTCGCAATAAATGGACAACCAAAAACTGTTGCAACTTATGAACAAGTTTGGACAGCAGTTGAAAATCAAGGAATTACCCCCACTGATACAACCGAAATGTTTAAAACTGCGTGGATAGAGAGAAACGATAGCAAGGGTGAAACTTTACAAAAGGCACTAACATTCATAAACCCAGACAGGGGTATTGATTTTAACTTTTTTATTTTTGATGATGATAAATCTGCACACGCAGCACGAGTTTCTTATTATAACTATACTCGATATGATAGCGGTCGATTTGGAACAAAAGCCACTAACCAAGAATACTCGTCCTCTGTCTCTAATTTTACTGTTTATTGGGTAAAATATGACAATTATTATACTGTATGCACGAGAGTAGGAAATACAGTAATATATGCCGAAGCAGATGCTGACTCTAACAAATTAGTTAAAGATATTATTGCAGAAATTGGTTATCAATAATTAATAAACAAATTCCAATTTACTCGAACAGATAAAAATGCTATGAGGAAATTTCCTCATAGCATTTTTTACACATTATATACCGCCTTTTAGTGTGTGTTAAGGTGTGTAATTTTTGAAAAGTGGCTTAAATCCATCGGCTTTAATTTGTGCTACTTGTTTTAGTGATAGTTTTTTATGTTTATAAATATATTAAGCAGATAAATTGTTGTTAGACGTGCGGATTTCGGGTTTTACCGTAGGGGTCGGCGCCTCGACGACCCGTTGATTTTCGCAAAAAAGGAATTTCATTTTTATTAAAAAATATGGTGTCAATACAAAAAATCAATGTTTAAATTTCAAAGATTGCGTTAATTTTTAGGGATGTCGTGGGCGCCATCCCCTACAAGTTTGAAATGCCAAACGGCATTTCAAACTACAATTTATCGCACGGCTGTTTTTTTACATTCTTTGTTTTTTTGAGGGGAGCGGTATTGAAAATTATTATAAAGTGTGCTATAATAAATTAAGTAAGCAGTAGCTTGAATTCTAATTTTTAAGGAGAGAATATTATGTTAGATAAAAAGGTAATCGAACTTTTAAACGACCAGATAAACAAGGAGTTTTACAGCGCATATCTTTATTTGGATTTTGCAAACTATTACACCGCTAATGATTTAGACGGCTTTGCAAACTGGTACACCATTCAGGCTCAAGAGGAGCGTGACCACGCACTTTTATTCCTTAAATATTTGCAGATTAACGGTATTCCTGTGGAGCTTAAAGCCATTGATAAGCCCGATAAGGTTTTTGCCGGCCATATTGACCCGCTTTTAGCAGGTGCCGAGCACGAGCGTTATGTAACCGAGCTTATTCATAACATTTATGATGCCGCCTATTCTGTTAAGGATTTCAGAACAATGCAGTTTTTAGATTGGTTTGTTAAAGAGCAGATGGAGGAGGAAGAAAACGCCGATAAAATGGTTAATAAATATAAGCTTTTCGGCGATGACCCCAAAAGCCTTTATCTGTTAGATCAAGAGCTTGCCGCAAGAATTTACTCCGCACCAAGCCTTGTGTTATAATTTTAAAAATATTAAAAAAGCAGAAAGCCGACTTCATTTGAGGTCGGCTTCTTTTTTAAAAGTATTGAGTTTGTTGGTGGCACATTTGCACCTGCATTTAACTTGTTACGCAGGCTTTCCACCGAGTAATTCATACCGCAGTTGGTGCAAAAGGCACCGTTGTTATTAGGGTTCATTTGCAGTGGGGCACCACAAATGTTGCAGGTTAATTTCATAAAAAAACCTCCTATTATTTGTTAAGTTAAAAAAGACAGGGGACGGTTCTATGTCTTATTAGATTGGAACAAATCAGTTCCCCTGATATATAATTTAAGATGAGTTTTTTGATGATTTTATAATACCATTTTTATGTACATTTGTCAATTATAGGTGCTTTGTCTTTTTTGGTAATATCCGTAGGGCAGGGGCTTGCTCCTGCCGCCAAAGTTTGTACTAATTTTTTTGCGGAACGAGCAAGCCCGTTCCCTACAGTGTTTGCATAATTAACACGCCGAATTGTAATTTATAAGCCTTCCCCTTGACGGGGAAGGTGTCACGAAGTGACGGATGAGGTGTAGTTCTGTGCAAGCTTTCACCTCCTCAGTCGCCTACGGCGACAGCTCCTCCGTCAAGGAGGAGCCTTAATAAACAAACTACAATTTATATAAAAACAGCGGTATAGCCCAAAAAGAGCCATACCGCTATTTTGATTTTATTTATAATTATCTTTTTGGAAAACCTGCACGATAGGTAGCAACAAGATTGTCCATATCGTTATCCCAATCATAGTCTACAATAGCTCTTGTGGCGGGGTCAGCGTCAAACCATTCTACTATGCGCTTTGCACCCTCCTCAAAGGAGATTTTGCAGGCAAAATCAGGAACGAACTTCTTAATTTTGCTGTTGTCAAACACGGCGCTGCAGGAATGGTCACCGAGTAAGCCATCACGAAGGCCGGGATCCCACTCTCCCAAATAGTCGGAAGCAATGTGGATTAAGTTTGCCTCTACACCGGCGGCGTGAGCTAAAGCGGTGTAGATGCGATCCCAGTCTAAAACCTCATCAGTGGTGATATGGAAAGCCTCGCCGATGGTGTCGGGATTACCGCAAAGGCCTACAAGACCACGGCCGAAGTCATCAGTGTGGGTGATGGTCCAAAGAGAAGTGCCGTCACCGTTTACTACGATAGGCTTGCCCTTGCGCATACGGTGAATAAGGGTGTAAGGGTTCTTACGGCTATTTAATGAGAGAAGAGGATGGAAATCGGAGTAGGTAAGGGACGGACGAACAATAACACCGGGGAAGCTGTTTTCAATGTGGCGGCGAAGCGCGTTTTCTGCAGCCAACTTATTGCGGGCATAAACGCTATGGATATTACCCAAAGGTGCATCCTCTGTTACAATGTATTGGGGGAGGGGCTTTTTATAAACAGTGCCTGATGAAATAAAAATATACTGTTTTGTGTGACCTGTAAAGATGCGAACAGCCTTTTCCATGGCAGCCGCATTCATAACACGGAAGTCAATAACAGAATCAAACACCATATCACCGATAGCAGCCTTGGTAGCGGCTTCATCAGTATAGTCAGCGTTTATTATTATAGCCCCCGGTAAAACTCTGTCATTGCTATTACCGCGGTTAAGAAGGTATACTTCGTATCCGCGAGCAAGGGCTTCGGCTTGGGCACCGCAGCTAGTAACGCCGGTACCTCCAGTGATCAAAATCTTCATTTAGAAGCTCCTTTCAAAATGAGAATTCATTAAAATAACATACTTTTTACGTATTGCGATTATTTAGCGATTTCCATGATGATTTCCATACCTTCACCGGACTTCATCAATTGAATGCCCTTGTCAAGCTCTTCAAGAGGAAGTACATGGGTTACAAGGGGATCTAAATTAAGCATACCGGTCTCAAGAACGGTAATAGCCTGAGCCATTGAATCGTTTATGATGAAAGAACCCATTACGGTAAGTTCTTTGTTTTGAATTGGGCTAAAGCTCCAGCCTTCTTCGGCGGTTCTAGGACCTGCAAAGCATAAAACGGTACCGCGGTATTCTGCGTAGTCGATAGCTGTTACCAACTGTCTGCCGGCGGCATCAATACAGAAGTTAGCGCGACGGCCCCACTTTTCAATTAGTTTTTCTTTTACGTCAGGACCAGCGGCATAAACGTCAAATCCGAGTTCACGGGCAATGGCCATACGATTTTCCTTAACTTCTACACAAGCAACTCTAGCGCCGGAAGCACGTGCCAACTGAGCGAAGAGCAAACCAATAGGACCGCAGCCGAATACCACACAGGTATCACCGGGAGTGATGTTAAGTCTGGAGAAACCATTCATGGCGCAGGAAAGTGGTTCTGCAAAAGCGGCGTGATTTAGAGGAACTTCCTTGGAAATAGGGAAGGCTAAGAATTCGTTAGTTTTTACGTACTCAGCAAAGCCACCGTCTACGGTAAGACCCATAAGTTTCATATTCTCACAGTGGTTGCGATAGCCTGCACGGCAGGATGGACATTTACAGCAGTAGGAGTTTGGGTTAACTACCACACGCTGACCAACACTTAAGCCGGTAACGCCTGAGCCGATCTCTACGATCTCACCAACTAGTTCATGTCCCAAGATTTCGCCACGCAAATCTTTACCTGCGTATTCTAAAAGATCGGAAAGAATTGCATCGGTGCCGCATATGCTACACACCTGTACCTTAATTAACACCTCATCCGGCTCGGTAATCTGAGGCTTGGCTACCTGTTCTACCTCAAAATGACCTATGTCCTTTAATAGAGATGCACGCATTGTTTCTGACATATATTTTTACCTCTTTTCTACCGAAAAAATTTTTATATAATATTCTATTAAGAGCAAAGCTACGTTAAAAAATTAATTTTAGTTTTGCTTTCAAAGAAAATTATCAATATATTTTACATAAATTTTTGGTATTGAAATTATAAAGTTAATTTGTAAAATAAAACTAGACTTATTGACGCTAAAAACATAAATAGTACATATTTAAAGCATATCACCGTCAATTTTATTTGTCAATACCGATTGACTAAATTTAATTAATAATTAACAGAAAGACAGGGGACGGTTCAGAAAGACAGGGGACGGTACTATGTCTTATTAGATTGGAACAAATCAGTTCCCCTGATATATAATTTAAGATGAGTTTTTTGATGGTTTTATTATACCATTTTTATGTACATTTGTCAATTATAGGTGCTTCGCCTTTTTTGGTAATATTCGTAGGATAGGGGCTTGCTCCTGCCGCCAAAGTTTGTACTAATTTTTTTGCGGAACGGTCGAGACAGTTCCCTACAAATGTTCCCCAAAATTTATGCGGTCAAAAATTCAATTTATGTAAAAGCAAGGAAAGTATGTGCGTAACTACACCTCATCCACCGCTGAAGCGGTCCCCCGCCTGACGGGCGCCTGTCCCCTTTGTCACTTCGTGACATTTCCCCACACCGTGGGGAATCATCCCCATCAAGGGGAAGGCTTATAAACTAAAATTTGTATAAAAACAGCGGTATAGCCCAAAAAGAGCCATACCGCTATTTTGATTTTAGGTGGTTAATTTTTGGGGGGATTAGCCGTAATAGTATAGAACATTTAAAACTTATTACCTCTTACTTCTTACTTTTTACCTCAAAACCCCGTTCCTAGATTGCTTTATTATCAACGTTTAGATTTTACTTCGTTTTCAAGCGGCAAGCCTTTGAAAAAATCATCAAAATTGTTAAGGGTGACTTTTGCTATAGCCTGCAAGGCTTCTTCGGTTAAAAATGCCTGATGTGAGGTTAGCACAACGTTAGGATTGCTTATAAGAAGTGCCAGAGTATCATCCTTGATAAGCGTGCCCGACATATCTTCAAAAAACAAATCATCTTCCTCTTCGTATACGTCCAGTGCGGCTCCACGCACCTTTTCGCTGTTAAGAGCGGTCAGTAATGCACTAGTATCTACAAGGGCACCACGAGAGGTGTTAATTATAAACACACCTTTTTTCATAAGAGAAAAGGCTTCCTCATTTAAAATGTGATAGGAACTGTCGGTAAGAGGGCAGTGCAGAGATATGATATCGCTTTTTGTAAAAAGCTCTTTTAAATCTACGTATTCTATGTCGTAACCCTTCGCAGGATATGGGTCATATGCAATGACCTTCATACCAAAGCCTTTGCAAATATCAATAAAAACTCTGCCTATGGTGCCTGTGCCTATAACGCCCACGGTTTTACCGTGAAGATCTACGCCCATAAGACCGGCGATACTGAAGTTAAAATCACGGGTACGGGTTACGGCTCTTGCCAGCTTGCGGTTTACGGTAAGAAGCAAACCCATAGCGTGCTCGGCGACTGCATAGGGTGAGTATGCCGGAACTCGGACAACAGGTAGCTTGCCGGCCGCCGCTTTTAGGTCTACGTTACTGTAGCCTGCCGAGCGCATTGCAAGAATTTTCACATTGTTTTTAACCAAAGAGTTTATAACATCAGCGTTTATATCATCGTTTACAAAGCCGCAAACACCATCAAAGCCTGCTGTGATTCCAACTGTATTGTGGTTGAGCTTGCCCTCAAAATAAACAATTTCATATCGTCCGTTATTATATTCATCAAACCAGATTTTGTCATAAGGCTTGGTATCAAAAAAAGCTATACGTTTCATAAAATTCCTCCTTTAGGATATTATGCCACGTATAGCTAAAAAAATCAACAATTAAAATATTATATTGTTATTTTAAAAATCAAGAATGGTTTTATCACCGTAAACGCCTGTCCAATCCTTTTCAAAGCCATCAATAGCGGCATCTGTCATAGGATGGGTGATAACTGCTTTTAAAACATCGGCAGTAACGGTTACGCATTGGCAACCAACAGAAGCACACTTGTGAACCTGCTCTGCGTTTTTAAAGGATGCGGCAAGCACCTTGCAGGGTAAATCGTAAAGCTCAAATTGCTCAACTATCTGGGCTACAACCTCACAGCCGTCACCGATGATGTTATCAAGACGGTTTACATAAGGTGCTACATAATCGGCACCTGCTTTGGCGGCGATAAGTGCTTGAGCAGGAGTGAAAATAGCGGTCATAAGAACCTTAACACCACGTTTTTTAAGCTCCATTGTAGCTTTGAGACCCTCTTCGCAAATGGGGATTTTAACACAAAAGTTTCCGCCTGATTTTTCGTTCATAATACAGGCTTCTTCAACGATTTTTTCTGCCTTGGTCTGAACGGTCTGAGCGAAGAAAAGCTTATCGGGACCGATGATATCACGAATGTTTTTTACAAGTGCCCAAAAATCTGTGTTTTCCTTTGCAATGATGGAGGGGTTGGTTGTAACGCCCGAAAGGGGATAAAATTCATTACAGTGTTTAATTGCCGCTAAATCGGCGGTATCTAAAATATATTCCATAAAAACACCTCTTAAATGATTTCAATGCCAAGAATATTGCATAAATCTTTAATTATAGCGGTATTATCGCCATAAGAAATAATGTAGTGCTGACACATTACGTTCTGAGCAAATTTCTCAACATCATCCATAAATATCTGAAGTCCGGGAAGCTGAGGTGCGGGCTGAGTCCAGCCTGCCTCTTCCCATTTGGGAGGAGTTTTGCCCTCTCCAAGAATCATATGCATATAGTATTTGCCATCTTCATAGAAAAGGCGGCACATTGTAAGTTCGCCGGTTTTAACCTTAGAAACATTTAAAATACCTTCAGAAAGCTCACCAAAAGCGGCAGGCATAACGGTTGTATCGCCTAAAGTTACCTCTTTGGGAATGTAATCGGGAACGCCTGCAAGCACACTATCCTCAAAAAATTCATAGAATTCAAGGTAGGCACCGCACTGGCCGGTAAGAGCTTTAACCATAAGCTGAGTTACGTTGCCAAGGCAGTCGTTCTCGGGAATTGTGGAAACACCCTCGCAATCAGCAAGAAGCATAAAGATGGGGGCAGGAGGAAAGCCTAAAAGCTTTTTCATACCGTCAACATCTTTAAGGGAGATTGCTTTGTAACCACGCTCATCAATAAGGGATTTAATTGCAAGGTAATAGCCTGCGGCCATTTCCATACCCTCACGCTTGGCAGGCTTTAAGAAATTCCATTTTGACATTACGTTATCAATTACTTCTGCCTTTTGTTCGGCGGTTATAGCATCGTAACGCTGTTTGATTTCAAGCATTTCAAAGGTTTCAATTTCAGGACCGATTTCACGCTTTAAAGAGCTTCCGTCATAGAGAGTGCCGTAAAGATTCATATCACGGTAGCCTGCCATACCAACACGAGCAAAGCGAAGCTCTTTAGCGGCGGATGCTGCTTTAGCAAAATCTGCAACCTTTTTAGAATTAGAGGGTTTTCCAATAATATCATAAACATATTTAAAGGTGTAACCCAAATCACGGAAGGTTTTGCGGAGGGCTGTTGTGCCGGCCTGATCGGCGGTGGTAACGATTCGGTCATCTTCCTTCCAGCCACAAAGACCCCATAACACCATAGGTAAATGACGGTATTTTTCGGTAACCTTTACAACTGCGTGGGTGGGAATCCAACCGGCAATGCAAACTACCATACAGTCAAAGTCCTGACCATCGAGTGCTTCATATGCCTTGGCGATATCTTTTTCCTCATAATCATCTGTTACGGGATATACACTAACAAGGTTAAGACCTTCTTTTAAAAGGGATTCTTCAGCGGCTTTACATTTATTAACAATAATGTCAATAGGAGTGTTGACTTCGCCGAATCCAACAAAAGCTATTTTACTCATACTATTTTATTCTCCATATCACAGAATTTTTTATAACATTCAGTATAATCTGTATTACTAGGTGTGTAAACTTTTTTGATTTTAACCAGTTTTTCGCAAACTGATTTAACGTCACTAAAAATGCCTACACCAACGCCGGCAAGAATTGCAGAACCAAGACAAGCCGTTTCATTATTCTCAAGAATAGCAATACTTTTGCCTGTCATATCAGCCTTAATCTGGCACCATAAGGGGCTTGATGCGCCGCCGCCCATAGAACGGATTTCGTCGCAGGAAACGTCAAGATAATCCAGATTTGCCTTTAACATACAGGCAACCGATTCTAAGATACTTCTCACGGCGTGTGCTCTTGTGTGCTCCATAGTAAGTCCCATAAAAGCACCCTTTGCATCGGGGTTATACTTTGGCATTGTAGAGCCGCAAAGGTATGGTAAAAAGGTGAGCCCTGCCGAGCCTGCAGGCACTTCTTTTGCAATTTCATCCAGCTCTTTGAAGCTGAAGTTTTCGCAGAAGTTGTTTTTAAACCATTTAAGGGCTATACCTGCGGTTGGCGTCCAAGAGAGCAGACAGTATTTACCGTCATAATTTTTGTGACAGGGCACAATGCTGTTTGGGTCAAAGCAAGGAACTTCATCGCAGGGGGCAAAGACTACCATAGTTGTTCCTGTCATTTCGCTAACAACGCTTGAATCGGTAATTCCTGCACCAATTGCACCTGCAATCTGGTCGATTGCACTTGTTACGGCGATGGCGCCTTTGTACTCTCCAACCGTTTCGGCACTGTTGTAAATCTTTGGCAACCATTCGGGATTAACGCCGATAAAATCAAGCATTTCACCCCACCAGCAGTCGTTTTTAATATCAAAGTATATTGTAGATGACTGAAGGGTTTTTTCGGTTACAAAGTTGCCGGTTAATTTGTATAAAAGGTAATCTTCAAGCAAAAAGACCTTTTTGATTTTTGAATGGATTTCGGGTTTGTTCTTTTTTATCCAAAGAAGCTTTGCGGCTGGCCAGGTTGCTGTAATTTCGGGCTGACCCGTTACATTATAAACCCTTTCGGTGCCAAAATGAGCTTTGATTTCCTCTGCCTCAGCCGCAGCACGATTATCAAGCCATACAATGGCATTCATAAGAGGAGAGCCATTTTCATCGGTTACTATAAGTGTTTCGCACTGTGTATCAATGGAAAAAGCCGATATTTCAATGCCGTCAGACACTTCATCATATGCTTCACAGAAAAGTTTTACATAATCATCGGCAGGGAACTCAACCTCATCGCCCGATACAATAAGAGTATAATCCTTTGTAATGCTTTTAATTAAATTACCGTCGGTGTCAAAAACCGATGCTTTAAGAGAAGTTGTGCCTATATCTGCTCCAAGTAAGTATTTCAAGCCTTACCCTCCCGCTCATCATAAGCTTTTCTTACGGCTGCCATCATTTCTTCAGCCATTGCGGCAGGGTCAGGAGCTTTGCAAATACCGCTGCTGGAGCCCGAGCCATCTGCACCTGCCATAATGATGTTATAGCAGTCATTACCGCAGCTTATACCGGCAGAGGGAAGCACCATAATTTCGGGATTAACCGATTTAACAAGATCAATGCAGGCATCAACATACTCTCTGCCAACGGCAATGCCGGTACCAATAAGCTCACTGGGTTCGGCAACAAGAATATCAGGATTCATTTCGGCAATAGCCTTAATTTCCTCCTCGGTATCGGCGCAAACTATGGTTGCAAGGCCAACCTCTTCTGCACGAGAAATAGCTTCTTTTACCTCATCTAGGGTAAGCTTGCATTCAGCGTGGTTAAGCATAACACCAACCGAACCGGTAGCCTTTACAGCTTCGGGGAGAATGGTGCCCATACCACGACCTACGGGTATGCTATCCATATGCTGAGCATAAACGTGAATGCGGTCGGAGGTGTTTTCGGCAATAAAACGCAAATCGGTTGTTTGAACGTCGGCAATAACGTCCATATCATATTTCTGGGCGAAACCGTCGATTTTTTTCATAAGCTCTAAAAGCTCTTCGCCGTAAAGATATGCTTTAGGACCAAACTCAAAAAAAGGTACAGAGATTTTATAATCTTTAATCATTTGACAATGCCTTTCTTATCTTTTAAGCTGGAGGTCATAGTGAACATCATAAGCCTTTTCCTCATCAAGGAACTTATGGCGGGTATCGATAACCTCACCATTATTGTACTTTCTGTCACCTACATCCTCGGTAGTACCCATAACGGTAACATTAACCTGTCTGCGGCGAGCAAGAACGTGATCCCAGTCGATGAAATAAACGTGTGCAAATTTACCGCCGTCAAGAATACCATCTTTAATGGTCATAGTTTCGCTTCTGCCGAAGAAACAGCTTCTTAAATGACCGTCGGTGTTCATACTAGAGTAGTCACCGGGCTCATCAACATATCTGCCGTATTTAGCGTGGATAGGACCGGGATGGCGATACTGATGCTCCTCAGCAAAGTCGGGAATCATTTTTCTCATAATATCCAAAAGGTCGTGTTGTAAGTATTCAAGATCGAAAGAATCAATATCGTGTGAGCATTCCTGAACCATTACGGAGCAGGTGGTGTGGTGAGATACAATGCTTACGGTACCGTTTACAATGCCTGAAGACTCAACAATTTCGTTGATCTCTTTTGATATGTCGTGAAATGTGGGGATCCAACCTCTTGACTGTAACTCAATTTCTTTTTGTACTACTTTAAATTCCATTTTTATTCCTCCAAAGAATTTTAATTATTTATTTAACCTTTCTCCAACCGCTCCACCGGGATGGATCAAGGCAAATTGCTCATTTTTATAATCAGTCTCTTCAATAAGAGCTGTTTGTAAAACGTGAAAAATAACGCTAAGAGCTGTGGATGAAGTTGTGCCTTGAGAATTGTATTTATCGGTTTCACGATTTACATACTGTTTAAGCACAACATCGGCTGCTATTGCAAGGGGAGAATCAAGATTTTCGGTGATGGTTATAACCTTTACGCCCTTTGATTTACAAATATCCAAAATAGGAATCAGCTCTTTGGTTTTTCCGCCACGGGAAGCAAAAACCATAACATCACCCTTTTGCAAAAAGCCCATACCGCCGTGTACTGCTTCGGCGGGGGAAATAAATCTGGCAGGGCGTTCAATACAGCACATTAAATGTGTAAAATGCTGACAGATTATACCGCTATGACCGCAACCCGAAGCCCCTATACGTTCGGCATTTTTTAGCAGCTCAATCGCCGCCGAATATGCTTCTTCATCAAAATAATTTGCCAGTTCTTTAATACATTCGTATTCTATTTCAAAGGCTTTTTTTGCCATAGATAATGATTCGATTTTCATTTAATTACCTCAAAAAATGTTTAATTTTCAAAAGCAAGAGCATAGCTGACAAATGCTTTAAGCGCAGATTTCATTCCGTTTTCGTCCAGTTTAAAATCGGGACTGTGAACGGGATATGTGCAACCTAACGCTTCGTTTCGTGTACCAAATCTAAAGAACGTTCCGGGCTTTTCATTAACATACCAACAAAAATCTTCAGATGTTAACCTAATAGGAGCTTTTTCGGTTGGGATTCCGTTTTCCTCTGCGATTTTTTTGAAATTTCTGGTTATTTCTTCATCGTTATGAATGGGCAGGCAAACGTTATTCCACTCTATTTCAACCTTGCCGCCAAAATCATCGGCTACGCTGTTAGAAATCTCAAACACAGCAGTTTTTACACGCTCGGCAATATCGCTATTATAATATCTGAAAGATACATTCATTTCACAAAAATCAGAAATTATATTATGGCTTGTTCCGCCTGAAATTTTGCCGACAGACCAAACATAGGGGCTATCGCCCATAATTTTTGATACTTCTTTTTTAATTTTTATGTAAGCATCATTTGCCATAGCGATTGCATCTATACCGTTTTGCGGTAAACCAACGTGTGAGGAACGGCCGAAAAATTTAATATCCACTACCGTGCAGGCTGCAATAAAATCGCCTGGACAAATGCCTAGCGTTCCACTTTCTATGTCATTGTCACAGTGAGCGGCAAGAATGTGCGAAACACCCTCCATAACGCCGTTTTCGGTGAGCATTTTACCGCCACTATTAACCGATTCTTCGCTGGGCTGAAAGATTAAACGAACACGTAAGTTAAGCTTATCTTCAACCATTTTTAAGTATTTAGCAACGCCCAGCAAAACAGCCGTGTGGGAATCGTGACCGCAGGCGTGCATCCTGCCGGGGATTTTTGAAGCGAAAGGAACATCTGCATTTTCATTAATGGGAAGAGCATCCATATCTGCCCTAAAAGCAATAATTTTTTCGCCCGAGCCAATTTGGGCAACCACACTTGATTTTCCGTATTTTTCGGTGTATTCAATGCCCATTTTTTCAAGCTCCGATTTTACCAAAGCAACGGTTTTTTCAAGGTCGAAACCAATTTCGGGGTACATATGAAGCTTTCTTCTTATTTTTACTGAATACTCGAAAATTTCATTTAAATCATTTGAAATTTTATTATCCATTTTTTCGCTTCCCCAAAATTATTCAAACATTTTACTAATTTCATTTAGTGCGTGACGGACATACATATCTCCACCAACGTGACCAACTTTACCGCTGGAGATATATGCACTATAGTGTCCTGCTTTTTCAGCCTTTTCGGTAGGAAGATAACCATACCAACCGTTTGTTAGCTGAATAATAAAGGTTTGTGAAGCCTTGCTTCGTGCTTTTATTATATTACCGTAATCGAGGAAAAGCTCGAACGGATTTGTAGTAAAGGCAATATCACCAAGACGCACAACGTGGTATTCAATAGGAACAACATCGCATACCTCTTGGTCTCTGTAACGGGCAATAGTACCTAAATGAACGTAAAGCTTGGCATTATCCTCGTAAGTGAAGCGACCTTTATGCTTGTTTTGATTGACGTAGTGCTGAATCTCTCTGATAGCATTTTCATATTCGGTGATAGTTGCTTTACGTAAAGGAAGGTCAAGATCTATAACCTTATGTTTAAAAATAGCTTCGCTTTTAAGCTCGGTGATTTCCTCATAAACAGAAATAATTTCATTAGCAACACGTTTACCAACACGGTTACAGCCTGAAATATCATACATAGAGGGGTCGGCCTTTTTGTTGCTTGGTTTGGGTCTTTTAACGTTTGGATCATCAATGGGAGTTTCGGGATCTACCCAACGAACCAAGTCACGTGGGCATTGATCACCTGCAGCACCACAAAGACTCAAAAGAAATACGTCTTCACCAAGTTTTTCACGAATAATAGCCTTTGCTCTACCCCAATAGTCGGCAGAAATAAAACTGCGTTGCTCTAAAATTTGTGAAGGACAGGCTATATTTGCAACCACACCTGTAAGCTTTTTGTTTTTGTCAAAGGTGTAAAGAAGCTCAATACCTGAATCATTACCACCCTCTAAATTCATAAAGGTTGCGGTATTAGAGTTGCCCCACATTTGAGAGGTGCCATCGGTATACTGTACTCGGCGACACATACCAACTGCAGCTCTTCCAAATTCGTTGGTGTAGTAGGCTTCCGCACGGTTATCCCAAGCTTTTTTAGCAGCAAGAGCTATTTGCTTTGCAACGAATATAGAAGCCTCGGTAGCCGATATTACAGAATCATCAATTTCTATATTTTCAACATAGCGGTTTTCTTCGGGAACAAATTCGTTAAGCAGGGATTTAGTGGTGGAAAAGAGAGGTGCTTCGCTTGCGTTGGGGTCGGAAAGAGTGTGGGAATTGTGAGTGTGAGTTACAGCAAGGATAATGTTACGGGGATCAACCTCAGGGCAGATTTCTGCAAAATTGCTTCTTACTAAATCTTGAAGAAAAAATTGCATTGAGGGGAGATCGCAAGAAACCATAATCATTTGTTCATTATCAGATTCCAGCGCCATAGCAGTAGCGGTAATTTCAGACTCAACATATTCTGAAACTCTTAAAAAGAACTGTCCTGCAAGTGCGATTTTTTGTTCAGGAACAAGGGTTTCCTCGGCCCAACCGATAAGCATTTTGCTCATAAAGATACCTTCTTATTATCTATGTAATAGGATTTTAGAATTACTTTTTATCTAGCCAAAAGTAATCTTTAAATTTAAACCTCAAACAAAAGGAAAACATAGGAGCCAAAATCCAAGGTCGAATTCAGCTCCTATAAGTTTTTTAAAAATTATTGATTTTTATGTTGCCTTAAAGGAATTATGAAAGAGTAACATCCCAACCTGCAACATACTGTGCAAGTAAAACTAAGTCTTTAAGATTTTCAGCACCGTCACCATTGAGGTCAAGGGAAGTAGAAGTGGTTTCAATGCTCCAGCCTGCAAAAAGCTTTGCTAATATAGTAACGTCTTCCAAATCAACCGTACCGCTACCTGTGAAATCACCGGGGAGAATTGTCTCGGTACCTAAGCTTTCAAAAGCTTCAATTGCATCAAGGAGGGTCTGGAGGTTGGGGAGAAGCCCATCATTGTTAAGTTCAGCACGAAGAGCCTTTGCATTTTCAATTGCTTCACCGCTATCTGCAGTAACTTCACCGATAGCCTTGATTGCTTTTATTGTTTCTACCGCCTTTTTGTAAAGAGAAACTGCATTGTGTGCGGCAGTTTTTATAGCAAGTGCTTCTTCTTCAGTAATTCCAATAAGGGTGTCGGTGGTGTTACTCAAAGTGCCGTAAGCAGATGTGGTTAAATCAATTTTGGTATCGAGAGCGGAAATGCCCGTAAAAATTTCATACCAAGTAAATGCTGCTGCAACACGACCTTTTTGACTAAGGTGGTATCCATCGCGGGTGAAGTCGCCCGAATCATCAGTGGTCGATGCAATTTCGGATGAGAACATATTTGTATCTGTTTCAGAACCGGTTCCATCGCTTATCAAGGCTCTTAAGCTTTGAATAGTTTCGCCTGAGGGAATGATAAACTCAACGTCATACATTTCAGCATACTGTAAGTATGTATTAACAATAGCATTGTACATTGTTTCCTGGTCGTTGTTATATTTCTCATAACCATCTTTTACAATTCCGTCACGGTAAGCCCAAGTCATTTGGAATACGATTTTAGCGTCGGGGCAATATTCTTTGAATTTTTCTATAAGTTTACCAAGATAAGGCTCAAAAGAAGTAGGGTCGCCACTTAAAGTACTAACCTGCTGAATGGTGATATAATCCCAATCAGAAGCGGTAAGCGCTTGCTCCATAGTAACCTGAGTGAAAGATTTCGAACTGGTTCCTTGCGATTGTGGTGTACGGAAAGCGAAGGAATATGCAGCGGCATTGGTTACTGAATTATTATAATGCTTTGCGAGTGTGCAACCGCCAATAGAGCAGTCTGCCACACGAAGATCCACACCATCGGCATAAGCTATTTGAGGAATAAATGAAGTACCATCGTTAGAAAAGCTATTACCAAAGGCTAAAACCTTAACGGTATTTTCTGTTCTATCAGCCTCATTCAATTCGAGTTCATTTACAACATCTTGATTTTCAGACACTTTAAGCATCAAGGTATCTAAATATAGTCTATCATCTGGATCGGTATTTGTACCGGAAGTTGAGTAGCTTATATAAATACCAATCTGTTCATACTTATTAAATTTATCTTCAGTAATTTTAAAGTTAAAGCTTAACGCTTCCCAGTTGCCTGTACCGTTAACTGTTCCCTTACCGCCAAAAGCTTCATGACCATTTTTAAAGGTTACGCCTTCTGTTGGTGTATAGCCAACAGCGTAAACGTTATTTATTCTACGTTGTTTAGCGCTAGTATACTCATTAAGCATCCAATCCATTGAAAAGCTATAAACTGTGTCTGCCTGTAATTTGGATTTATCAAAAGGAATAAAGATATCTTGATACATTGCAAATGCAGAATATGCCTTTGAACCTGTTGCTGCATCTGAGCTTGTAATTGTTGGGTTTACCCAAGTAGCATTTTGAGTTGTGCCGCTATATACGGTAACAACATCGGTAGGATTAGGTGAACTTTCAAAGCCTTCAGAGAAGATAGCATCGGTAGTATCAGGCTCGGGGTTTATTTTAGGAGCTGTTTCGGTAAGCGTAACATCCTTAATATCGAACACAAAGTTATCACTGCTCTTGTGATCGTGGAAGGTAAAGCCAAGTGCAGTAACCTGTGATGTTTCACCTTCTACCGCTTCCATTGCAGTAAAATTAACGGTTACTTTGGTCCAATCTGCAAATGCTTCATTTAAATCAGCATTTGTTGCACTTAAAACAGAACTATGGTCGGTATAGCCGAAGTTAGAGAAGTTAGATTTAACTTTAGGTGCATAACCATCAATTGTCCATGTTGCAGAGAAACCTGAGCGGCGTGACCAATCAGAGCCTTTATATGCATAATAGTTGTTTGATGCTTCTTCGGTAGAGACAACTGGTACAGATTTCACTTTTGTTCCTGTCGAATTAACTGTTGGTTGATAAAATGCAACGGTTGGAGCATAGAAGGTTGAACCAAACGTGAAGCTTACGCTCTCTTCAGGCACACGAATATAGTAGGTAAGCTCATAATCATTACCGGGGATAAGATTAAATGGTGAACTAACCAAACCGGCACCTTTACTAGTAGAAGAAATCTTTACACTGGCATAATCGTTAACACTATCACCGTTATCATCACCAAATGTAACGTTTTGGTTTGTAGCCTGCCAATTTGTTCCGTCTGGGTCGTTAAAGTCAGATTGCATTATGGTTTTGGTTGCTGTACCGTCGTCGGTGCAAACAAGTTTAACATCTTTAATATCATACATAAGACCTGGAATAAAGTTAGTGAGCGAGAAGTTAAGACCAACTATCTGCTCGCCTGCGTTAGTATCAGAAGCGATAGCAGTAAAGGCAAAGGTGATTTTTGTCCAATCAGCAAAAACTTCATTAAAAGAAAGTTCTGAACCGTAAACACTTT
>JAFQKE010000021.1 GCA_017397065.1 Clostridia bacterium | reverse complement strand
TCGACCTTAAATGTGCAATTTTTAAAGTAGATTTTGGTGAAGAGAATTTCATAAGGCTACCGCCTATGAAATTTGATGAGCCTAAAGATGCCTAAAAATAGCCATTTAAGGCTGATTCGAGTTTGAATGCTTTGGCTAATAAGGAGCACAAAAATGAAAGAATTTACCCCTATGCTTGTAACCACCCTAAAGGGCTACAAGCCAAGCATTTTAGTTAAAGATATTGTGGCAGGTATTATTGTTGCGATTATCGCCTTGCCACTTTCCATTGCCCTTGCAATCGCTTCGGGCGTGGGACCGGTAAACGGCCTTTACACCGCTATCATCGCAGGTGCGTTAATCTCCATCTTTGGTGGTAGCAAGGTGCAAATTTCAGGCCCTACTGCCGCATTTGCCACCATTGTTGCGGGCGTTGTTGCCGCAAACGGTATGGAAGGTCTGGTAATAGCAACTATACTAGCCGGAATAATTCTTATACTTATGGGAATTTTTAAATTTGGTAGTCTTATTAAATTTATTCCCTACACCATAACCACAGGCTTCACCGCAGGTATTGCCGTCACTATTTTAATCGGTCAGCTTAAAGACTTTTTCGGCGTGGTCTACCCTAAGGGCGTATCACCCATTGAAGCCCCCGAAAAAATTGAAGCGTTTGCCCAAAATATTAACACTGTTAATTGGTGGGCGGTGCTTGTTGGAGCGGTGAGTCTTTTAATACTTATTGTATGGCCAAAAATCAGCAAAAAAATTCCTGCATCACTTATTGCGGTTATTGCAGGTGCAGTTATGGTTATGCTTTTACCCGAAAGCACAAATGTAAAAACAATTGAAGCCACCTTCGGTGAGCTGAGTAGTAATCTCCCATCACTTAACATTCCCAAAATGGATTTAAAGCTTATAAGAACCGTTTTGCCCGATGCCTTTACCATTGCAATTCTGGCAGCTATTGAATCCTTGCTCTCTTGCGTTGTGGCTGATGGTATGATAGGCTCAAAGCACCGTTCGAATATGGAGCTTGTGGCTCAGGGTATTGGTAACGTGGGCTCGGCACTTTTTGGCGGTATTCCTGCAACCGGTGCCATCGCCCGAACCGCCGCCAACATAAATAATGGAGGCAAAACCCCCATTGCCGGCATTGTGCACGCAATTGTTTTACTTATCATTTTGGTATTTTTAATGCCCTACGCCGCTCTTATTCCCATGCCTACCATAGCCGCAATTTTGTTTCAGGTAGCATATAATATGAGCCAGTGGCGACCCGCTTTAAGACTTATAAAAACCGCACCCAAAAGCGACATTTTCGTTATGCTTTTAACCTTTGTTTTAACCGTTGTTTTTGATTTAGTTGTTGCAATTGGCGTTGGTATTGTGCTTGCCTGCATTTTGTTTATGAAGCGTATGAGTGACGAAACCGAAGTAAAGGGCTGGAAGTATGAACAGACCGAGGACGATTCCGGACTGCTCGCAGATGTGCCTAAATCGGTACGTGTTTTTGAGATAAGCGGTCCTCTTTTCTTTGGTATGACCGACAGAATCGCCAACATCACAACAAAAAAATACACCAAATGCCTTATAATCCGTATGCGTAGCGTACCGGCGGTCGATGCCACAGCACTTAACGCCTTAGAGGATTTGTGTGATAATTGCATTGAAAAAGGAATAACGGTTGTATTTTCACATTTAAACGAACAGCCTATGCAGAGCTTTAAAAAAGCAGGCCTTTTTGATAAGGTTGGCTCCGAAAACTTTAAACCACATATTGATGACGCTTTGGAGTATGCTAAAAGTATTTGTGAATAGGTAGGGTCGATTCACAAATCGACCACAAATAATCGATAAACA
This sequence comes from Clostridia bacterium, assembly GCA_017397065.1. The sequence goes on along the minus strand of JAFQKE010000021.1, from coordinate 28,553 downwards.
AAAATTGGACACATCATTTTAGGAGTTTGCCCTGTGATGTGTCCAATTTTATTTATTCGTTATTTGGCATAAAAACAACCGCACAAAACCTGCGGATATAAAAATCCAAAAATTGTATTATGAAAATTGGTTTGAAATCATCTAATTTAATTTTTAGATAAAAAAAGCGTCAGAGCCTAAACCTCTAACGCTTTTCCATCCAAACTCTTATTAACTCTTTTTATATCCACATTTACATTCTTCAGTTTCTCCCTTACCTCTCGCTGAAGAACTCTACCTCTTCGCCTGCGGCACCTATGCAAAATCCCACTCTTATTGGATATGCAGGGTTGGACGGAATATCAACATCCTTAGGCTCAACGGTAATTTCATAGCCTGCGGCACGAACCGCCTCTATACAGTCATCAACACTCTCAACACTGAATGCTATATGACGAATGGGGCCAAGCAAAGGCTCGCTGTCTGCATTGGAAAAAAGCTCTAAAATACCGGCACCGGTATCAAGCATTGCACAAAGTGCGCCGCCTTTTTCCCATCTTCTTATAAGCGGAAGACCTAAAATATCCTTATAAAAGGCAATTGTTTTTTCAAACTGTTCTTCACCATTTGCTTTTATTGCAACGTGATGTATTCCATTGATTTTTACCATAATAATATCCCCTTTTGCTTTTGACTATACTATAAAATATAGTACCATAAGCAAAAGAGGATGTCAATAAATATTAAAAATGTTGAATTTAAAATATAATGTTACTCGACCTCAACTGTGCCGTCGGCCTTAACGGTAATTTTCATACCGTCTTTTACGTACTCTAAAAACTCATCGCCCAAAGAATCCACAACCGGCATTGTAACACCATCTACCCAAACATCGGCTAAAACGGCACCTGCGGCGGCAAGTGAATCTATATGGTTTGCAAAAAGCATACAAGCGGGGTTTTTCTCCATTGCGCAGGCACAATAAAGCACAAGACCACCTGTGGTGGAGCCAATTGTCTGTGGCAAGCAAAGTGCTTTGTTAAGCATTGGTTTGCCGTGAAGGTCTTTATTGTTCTGGTCTCCGCACTTAACTTCTTTATCACCAAACTGCAAGGCCATCTGCAAGGAGGCCAAAGTATTAAAGCCCTCTTTAGTTACAATAGCCTCGGCCGTAACTTCGCCGGGCGTAATTACTCTACCTTTAAAAGTTCTCATTACTTGTCGCCTCCTGTAATTATATTTAAAATCTCTTCATCAGTATAATATTTGGCACTTGTGTAGGTGCGGAGCTTATTGGAAGATGTGATAACCGGCATTTTTTTGCAAAGCGGATTGTTCATATACATAAGCGGACAGATGTAGGATGTAACAACGCCAAAAGACTTTAATTTAGCGGCGTGCTCGGTTTTTTCAAACTCCTTTAGCACCTTGGGAGCGGCGGTGAACACGGTTGGAATTTTAACCTTTTTATTGCCCTTAGCCTTAAGCTGATTTTCAATATTCTCGGTCCAACTTTTAAGCTGCTCAAGAGAAAGATGAGGGCAACCAACAAAGCATAGCTTGGGCTTTGCGTTAGGATTTTTCCACACAACGGGATAATTATCCTGCACCCTTTTAAGCTCAGCATCATCAATAATATATTCCTTTGCGCCATCGGCTATAAGGTCTTTGCCCTGCTCTACCGCCTCGGGAGTTAGTTTTTCAATATGATAAAGGCCAACAGCACCGTTAGATGCGGTTGCGGCACCAAAATCCTTTAAGTAAGCGGTGGCCTCATTGTTAAGCTCGTTACCAATCCATTTATCAAGACCTACAACGTAAGGTACATCCTCCATAACCTTCATACCAATAGCCGAGCCAAGTAGCTGAGCCTCGGGCTTTTTAGTTGTTTCAACCTTTACAACCCAAGTAGCCTTTCTGCCCTCATCGGTTAAAAGTCCAAAGTAAGGAACGTAACCAACAATAGAACCCATAATATCAATAATACCGGAATTTCTGTTGCACCTTGCACCGAGCACAGAGTTAGCATAAACAACGGCACTTGACTCTGCCCAAGAAAGCACATCGCCCTTTTTAGGCTTATTGCCTACCTCATCCATATAGCAGGTGCAGGTAAAGGCTTCATCATCTATAAGTCCCAACTCTTTAAGCTGATTTTCATAAAAATCCTGCTTGGTGTACATAAATTTATTAAACACAAAATTCTGTAAGAAGTTTGCAGGCACGTTTTTATCCAAAGGACGGGGGTCAACCGAAAACTTTTGCTCAGATATAACGCCTGCATCCAAAAGCTGCTGCATTAAATCATAAACGGGTGACATAACCTTAAGCCCGAAAGAAGTTACAAGGTGATTGTACTTTGATGTGATGGGAACTAGTTTTTCAGCCTCAAAAGCGTTACCATACATAACAAGGGTTTTCATAACCTTTGCAAGCGTTTCGCCCTTTTCACCGTCAAGAATAGCTTGTTGCTCTTTTGTAAGTATCATATTTTAAAATCTCCTATCTGATAATATGATTAGAATTTCATACACTTATCCCACACGCCCCAAATGACGGTACGAAGATTTCCAACCTTTTCGGCATCACCGATAACGTGTATATGTCTGCCCTTTTTAACTAAGGGATCTGAATTGTAGCCAACCGAGAGAATTACGGAATCTACATTTACATTAAATGTATTTTCGTCCTTACCTTTAAGTTTAACGCTGTTATCTGCAATTTCTATAAGCGATGTTTCAAGGTAAACGGGAACCTTGTTGGTTTTAAAGAAATCACGCAAATAGCTGGTGTTTGCAAGGCAAACTCCCTTTGTTACAATAAGGTCATCCTGTGTTTCTACAATAATAGGTTTTTTGCCCTTAAGGTACAAATCATAGGCTATTTCGCAGCCGGTAAGTCCGCCTCCAATAACGGCAACTGTTTCGCCAACCTCTTTGTTACCGAGCAAGTAATCTACCGCCTCAACGGCTTTTTCAGCACCCTGTACGGGGATTCTCTTTGCCTTGGCACCGGTTGCAACAACAATTTCATCAGCATCTAGGGCTTTAACATCCTTAACCTCGGTATTTAGATTAACCTTGATGGGATATTTTGAAAGCTCACGGATATACCAAGCAATGAGGGCTCTATCCTTCTCCTTAAAGGAGGGAGTGGATGCCGCAATAAATACACCGCCGAGCTTATCACTTTTTTCATAAAGGGTAACCGAGTGACCACGCTTTGCCGAGAGTATTGCCGCCTCCATACCGCCTATGCCGCCACCGATAACAGCGATTTTTTTAGACCTTTTGGCCGGCGCTACGTAATACTTTTTAGACTGCATTGTTTCGGGGTTAAGAGCACATCTTGCAAGCCCCATAGTATCACTTAAATCCTGAGTGTTAGCGTGACCCTTGGAAGAGGAGAAATTAAAGCAACCGCTATGGCAGCATATACAAGGCTTGATTTCCTCCATTCTGTCATCCAGCATCTTTGTAACCCACTCAGGGTCAACAAGGAACTGACGGGCAACACCAACGGCATCAATAAGACCGTCTTCGACCGCCTTGGCACCTGCATCCATATTCATTCTACCTGCACAAACCACAGGAATATCTACAAATTTCTTTATATGTGCAACATCGTTAAGATTGCAGTTTTCAGGCATATACATAGGCGGATGTGCCCAGTACCAAGAATCATAGGTTCCGTTATCGGCATTAAGCATATCGTAGCCTGCATCCTGAAGATATTTAGCGGCTTTTTCTGATTCGGCCATAGAACGACCAACCTCGGTGTACTTCTCGCCCGGCATAGCACCCTCACAAAAGCCCTTCATTTTGGATTCTACAGAATAACGGAGAGATACCGGATAATCACTTCCGCAAGACTCCTTTATAGCCTTTACAACCTCTGCGGCAAAACGGTAACGATTTTCAAAACTACCGCCGTATTCGTCGGTACGTTTATTGAAAAATTCAATTGCAAACTGATCCAGCAAATAGCCCTCATGAACGGCGTGAACCTCAACGCCATCCACCCCTGCCTCCTTGCAGAGCTTGGCGGTTTTGGCAAAGGCTTCAATAATCTCGTGAATTTGTTCCACCGTCATTTGGGGGCACTCAATATCGTGTGCCCAGCGGGATTTTTGAGGGCTTGGGCTTGCAAGCTCGTGGGAGGTATCAATAATGGGTTTTATAATTGCACGGGTAAATTTATTTTTATGAAGTGGAGCAACAAGCTCGGTGATTGCCCATGAGCGACCCATACCCGCCGTCAACTGAATAAAAAGCTTGGCACCGGTTTTGTGTATTTCATCCATAAACTCTTTAAGCTCTTCAAACATTTTAGGTTTTTGCCAGAGCCATTTACCCCAAAATGTATCACGCAAGGGTGCAATTCCCGGTATTATAAGGCCAACGTTGTTATTAGCTCTTTCTAAAAACAATTTAGCCGCCTCTTTGTCAAAATGACAACCTGTGAGCTCAAACCAACCAAAAAGCGAGGTTCCGCCCATTGGGCACATAACAATTCTGTTTTTAATCTCTACATTACCTATCTTCCAAGGGGTGAAAAGAGCACTGTATTTTTCGTTTGTGTTATTCATTGGCGCACTTCCTTTTAATTTATAATTAACATAAATATTATAGCACTCGGTTGTTGATATGTCAACATCCGAGTGCTATAAGTTATACAATTAAATTTTGTTATATAAGCAGGCACGGCCCTGCGTTAAACACAAGGCCGTGCCCTTTGGTATGGGAGAATTAAGATGTAATCAATTTATACACTTTATCTAACGCCGGTATAAACTGCAAATGAACCTGCGGGAAGAACATCACTAAAGGATGTGCCTACGTTAGTGAAGGATTTATCTGCATCGGGGATTTTTGCGTCAGCATAAGAATCGGCCTTATCTGCTGAAACTATGTGACGATAAAGTGTTTGGTTGATGGCAGTATCAAATGCAACGTTAATATTAACAGCTGTTGTGTTCATATTAAGTACAGAAACTGTCCAACTACCATCCTCAAGCTGAACTGCACCTACATAAACGCCCTGCTGTTCGGTAGAAGAGAGGTTGGTACCATAAACCTTACCATTCTGATAACCGTTGTACTTGCTGAACAAGGTTGTGGGATAGTACTGTGCGTAAGGTTGATCAGAGAGGAAGAGTGAAGGAGCGTTACCACACTGGTGGATACCATTCATAAACTCGCTCTCGCTACCAGCAGTGCCACCGGTATGATCTGTCCAGAGCTGGTCAAAGCTCATCCATAAAATTGTATTCTGAATACCACACTGCTGTGCTACGATACCGCCCATTGCGGTTGCAAGACCACGGTAGAAGCTGGATGTTCCTCTACCCTCATAAGGGTCAAAGTCCTTAATATTGAACTCGTCGCACCAGAATTCAGCACTTGCATTAGACTGCTGTACAGTTGCAAGGAAGCTCTTATAGTCATTAAAGTCGGTCGAATAACCATTCAATAAATGATTATGTGTATTATTGGTCATTGTATTATAATATGTATCATAATTGGTAGCAACATCGCCCTCTTCAGGATAATGATGAGCTGTAATAACATCAAACAAAGTGGGGTCATTTTCAACAACATACTCGGTAAGCTTGGAGTAGCTTGCTTCGTTGGGGCCCATATGCTTAATGCCGGTAACGTTATACTTATCCTCTAAAGCATCTCTCATAGTTCTGCAGAAGAGAACATACTGCACTTTATCGTGACCTGCTTTCAAGTTATATTGATCCAAAAGAGTACCATCTTCTGATACAGAGTAAGTGTTAGAAGGCTCAACAAAGTATGAGAAGTATTTAATGTTGTTGATTCCCTTTGCCTTTGCATATTTAAGGGTATTAGCCATCATATATGCATAGCGGTTAGCAGCCTTCATTATACGAATCTCATCATCGGTTTTGCCGGTGAAATCAACGCCTGCACTCTCGCCATAGCGGTCATCACCTTCACCATTAAAGTAATCATTTTCGTGGATGGAATAGGTAGCATTTTCTTCTCTTGAAATGAAGTCAAAGTGCCAGCCTACCTGAAGGATAACTTCCATATCTCTTTCCTGCAATGCATTAGCATAGTTGCAGAAATAATTGAAGCGATCAGAATTCCAGTCATAGCCTGTTGCATCATCGAAAATCCAGTGGCTATCATAACGGGTTCTTAAATAATGAACTCCTGCATCCTCCAAACGGTCAAGCTCGGTATCAATCATATCAGCATCGTAAACACGACCTGTTACATCATCCTCCATAAAGCCGAAGGCGTGATAAACTGTACCACTAAAGCCACGATAATCATCAATAATGGGGGCTGCAGAGTTGCTTACTGTGAGGTTAAATGTTTTAGAGCCGGTTATTTCCTGCTCCTCCTCAGCAGCATTTTCCTCAACCCAATTATTGTATTTTGTTTCATTTGCAGATACTATCTGATTTGCAACAATATCATCATCGTTTTCTACACCATCACTTAGGATAGCGTAAACAACATCATAAACAGAGAGAGATTTTGTGCTATTCTCATAGAGTACAAACTGCTCACCATCTGCACTTTCAGCAATCATATATCCACGAACGGAATATTCGGTGGTGTAATCCTTAAGACCTGTGAGAACACCTGTGAAGGTAACAACGCCGTTTTCATTGCTGAATACTTCGTTTTTACCATCAGCTGCAGAGTATGCAACGCCAACCTTTGCGTTATAATCGCTGTTCAACATATCGTAGGTAAGCTCTGCACCTGCAAGCTTTGCAGAGTTAATAGCAAGAGTACCGTACTCTACAATCTTGAATCCATCATCACCTGCTGTGAGCAAGGAGGTATCAATAGTGCTCTTAACACGGATACCCTGTTTAGAATCAATAGTTCTTTGACGAATTGCTGCAAGCTTGGTTGAGCTGAATTTATCAATTGCGGTGTTTTCAAAATCATTATCGATTGCAGTTACTTTAATGTTATCTAAAGCAATGCTCCAACCGGCTGAATTTGAATTGAAGCCAAAGTTTGCAAGGCCGGTGTAATAGGTGTATTCGGGGTCAATGGTGATTTCATAACGGCGCCAATCTGTGCCTAATGAAGAATCGAACACGTGCTTAGAGCCCTCAAACTGAGGATTTTCATTGTAGTTAAGGCCTGTATCGAATGTAAGTAATTTACCGTTTAAATCCTTAGTAACAACATTATATGCATCGTTACGGTAGGTAAAGATATTACCCTCGGAATACTGCATATTGTTATCATCTGCACAGGTTCTGAAGTGCATTTCAAGGATTTCGTCAGGATATGAAAGCACCTTCATATCAAAGGAAACAACGTATTTATTTTCGCCGTTGTACCAGAAAGGAACGGTTATACCATCATTAGTTCTTGTGAATTTGAGGTATTTATTGCCATTTTCCTCTACAACAGAGGGTATGTCGGCTCCGCTTGTGGTACTGATAGCACCAATACTACCATTCTCAAAGTCATACTCGACCTTATTAGCCTCAAAAGCACCGGTAACCTTAGAAAGGTTCATATCGCTGATTGTGATACCTCCGGTTGCTTCGGGGTTTGCGGCTGAATTACCTTCAAAGTAGAGGTAATATGTAGTTGCATCACCTGTTACAAACTTAACTGTAGCATCGTTCCATGTAGCACCATCAATAACCTTGGGAACATCTGCATAGTATACTATGTTGCCGCCCTCTACAATTGTACTGCTGAATTTATCATTAACATTTGCAAGATTAACATTAGCAGCATCTGTAATGCCAACTACATCAATAGCGGCGTTACTCTTATACTTAAAGGTAAGAGTGTACTCGGAGTTGGGTGCAAGGGTATCTAATCTGGTATAAAGTGCATGATACTGAATACCACCAAGAGAAACAGCCTTTGTACCGTTATAACCGTTTGTGGAATGGGTAATGGTAGACCAGGTTGCCTTCCAATCAAGCTCTTCGGGATTCTCTAAAAGATTTGCATCATCGGGGATGTCCTCACCGGGAACTTCCTCATATTCTGTAAGACTTAAATCACTTACGGTCATTGCCCAGCTAGAGGCGTCATAAATATAGTATTTACTGGAACGACCGGTCTGGAGCTTAATGGTGTAGTCGCCCTCATCACCTGTTGTGAAGTTGGCGGTAACCATATATGAGTGATTGGTAGAATTTTCCTTAGTGGGAAGCATTTTGGTTGTTACATCTATATCGGCTATGCTACCCGCTGCATTATAAATATCAGCAAGTTTTACGTGATAGGTGTCAGTATAGATGTAAGAGAAGGTGTACTTGGTGTTAGCTGCAAGACCCTTTGCGGTAATATAACCATAAACAGCGGGGTTGTAAACGTTCATAGCAGTTTCAGAGCTTATGATTATACGCCAAGCATAACCGCCGTTGTAGTTGTATGCGGGATTCAGCTCATCATAATAGTAAACACGGCTACGAGTAACCTCGTTGCCATTACCATCTGTATAGGTAACAAGCTCATCTTCTTTGCCCTCAGCGCCTGTGATGTAGTCTTCCTCAGCATCATCGCCTACAGACCAGCGAACGTCACCGTTTGCTACGGTAGCATCAACAAGCTTGTTGGGGTCAACATACTCTAAGAGGCTGAAGTCAGAAGCTACAAAGCCTGAACCGGCAGTGTGATATAAAACAAGATAATATTCGGTGTTTTCATTTGTGGTGAAAACTGTAGAGATATTATTCCAAGTGGTACCATCAAAGGTAAAGTCGGAGAAAATTTCTTCATATACTGGTGTTTTGCCATCTGCCAAAGCCAACATTACATGTTCGGTAGATGCACCCCACTTAGAGGAATCAATATCATTAACTGCAATAAGCTGAATTCTGTTAAGCTCAGAAACTCCTTTATAGTTAAAGGAAAGCTGATACTTGGTGTTTGCATTAAGATTTATTCTTACAAAGGTATCACGATAGTTAGATTTGTCAACTACGATTGCCTCGCCTCCCTCACAGCTATCGGTGGATTTTTTGATTGTAGCTGTTGTAGAAGCAGCGGTGATATTCCAAGTGGAATTCCAAGGAAGTGAGCTTACATTAGCAAGCACATTGGGGTCGATTTCAACCTTTTCGCCTGCAATTAAGCTAAGGTTCTTCATGTGAGTAAAGGTGCAATTGGGATTATCTCCACCGTTATTAAGGAACTGACTAGCATCAACTATAATGTAATATTCGGTATCAGCACCGGTTGCGAAAGAAGCAGATACATTATAGAATTTATTTACCAGTTCAGGAGTTGCAGTTGCATAATCATCTGCAGGTGCAGTTGTGCTGAAAGCGTTTACCAAATCATTGGTACCGCCTGTTACTGCACCGCCACCACTGGGAGAAACAAGCTGAGTGGTAGTATCGGTGATTTCAGAAGCTGCAAAAACTCTTACACCGCTAACCTTTACGGTAGATGCCTTAAAGGTAAAGTTATAGTTTGTGTAGGGCTCTAAGGCAATCTTGGTGTAAGCTGAACGCCATGCGTTTTTAACTGCTATAACCTTTTCATAGGTACCTACACGGCCGCCCCAAGAGGAAGTCCAATCGGTAGCTACGGTATCGGTTAAATCGTCAATATCCATGGGCTTTTCTTCGGCTTCAAAGCTGAAATCGGAAGCTACAAAGCCCGAACCTGCAGTATTATTTTCAAAAACAAGGTAATACTCAGTATTTTCATTTGTTGCAAACTCTACTGAAATCTCATTCCAAGTAGTGCCATCATAGGTAAGCCCTGAGAATCCCTCAGTAAATACTGTAGAAGCCCCGGACTTTAATGCAGTGATTAACTGTTCGGGTTTTGCTGCATATTTAGCTTCATCAATATCATTTAAAGCGATTAAATGTAAGTTTGATACAGCGGAAGTTCCCTTATAATTAAAGGAAAGCTTATAATCAGCGTTTGGTGTAAGAATTAACTTAACAAAGGAAGAGCGGTAGTTGGATTTGCTAATGTTAATTGCCTCTCCACCCTCACAACTATCGGTAGATTTTGTGAATGCAACTGTGCCCGGAGAAGAAAGATTCCAAGTGGAATTCCAGTTGGTGGGATCAACAACATCTACATTAGCATCGGGAACATGCTTTTTAAGGCTTAAATCCTTAAGAACAATTGATGTAGTGCTGAATGCACCGCAATCTAAAAGAATATAATATTCTGTTTCACTGCCTGTTGTAAAGGTTTCGGAAGAGGTATAGAACTCACCTGCTACAGGAGTTGCAGGGCAGTTGGTTGAAACCGAAGCAGTAGCAAGGTTATTGGTACCACCGGGGGCAGCACCACCATCTGCACCGGAAACAAGCTGGGTAGTAGTATCGGTGATTTCAGAAGCTGCAAAAACTCTGATATCGGTAACTCTTACTTCACCGTGAACGAAATTTGCAACATACTTGGTGTTGGGCTCTAAGGTAACCTTGGTATAAACAGAACGAAAGGCAGAGGCAACAGTAATGTAGCCTGCAGCATTGGTAGTAGCAGTTCTGCCGCTCCAGCTGGAGCCCCAGTTAGCAGCTACAGTGTTATCAAGTACATTATCAGGATCTACAACCTTTTTCTCTAAGGTTAAATCAGAAGCGGTAAAGCCACTGTTTGCACCATGATTTAATACAATGTAATACTCTCTGTTTTCGGTTGTATTGAACTTAAAGGTAACATTAAGCCAGGTTTCGCCGTCAAAAGTGCCGGCATTTGCTGTATAAATTTCGCCAAGCGCTGAAGCACCCGATTTTAAAGCAGCTGAAATACTGTCAGGATATTTAGCGTTTGTTGCTTTATATGCTTCAAGATCAATATCTGCCTTGTCATAAACCCAAACCTTCTGAAGAACAGAAGAGCCTTTGTAGTTAAAGCTTAAAGTGTATTCGCTGTTTGGCTCTAAAACTACTGTAGCAAAGGTATCACGATAGTTTGATTTATCAACATAAATACCTGCGCCGCCGTTTTTGGTTTCGGTAGCGGCAGTTACATTTACTGTTGAACCCTGTAATCTCCAAGTGGAGTTCCAGTTTGCGGGATTAACAAGCTCTTCGTCGATATTATATGCCTCACCAATAAGGCTTAAATCTTTAAGGATTATAGAAGTTGTGTTGAAAGCACCGCAATCTATAATGATATAATACTCGGTTTCGGCACCTGTAGTAAAGATTGCAGAAGCGTTGTAGAACTCACCTGCTACGGGAGTTGCAGGACATTCTGATGTTGAAGCACTGCTTACAAGATTGTTAGTACCACCGAGAGCAGCACCGCCGTCAGCACCGGAAACAAGCTGAGTGGTAGTATCGGTAATTTCAGAAGCTGCAAAAACTCTGATATTGTTAACCTTTACTTCACCATGCTTAAAGCTGAAGCTATACTTAGTATAAGGCTCCAAAGTAACCTTGGTATAAGCAGAACGGTATGCTACGCCAACGGTGATATATCCATCAGCAGTAGTGGTAGCATCTCTGGGACCCCAGCTGGATTTCCAATCTTTTGCACTGGTATCCTTTAATACATTGGGGTCAAAGGGAACCTCAGTGATTTTCATATCCTTAAGCAGAACGCTGTTTCTGCTGTCTGCACACTGATAACAGTCAAGTATAATATAATACTCGGTTTCAGCAGTGGTTTTAAAGGTTTCGGATGCCTCGTAGAACTCGCCGTCTACGGGTGTACCCGAAGTAATACTGCAGGTGATAGAATCACTTGCAAGGTTGGTTGTACCACCCTGAGTAGGTGCGGCACCAACAGATCTAAGTTGAGTTTCGATGTCGGTGATTTCACTTGCAGGGTAAACCCTTACATCACCTACTCTGGTCTGACCAAATTTAAAGGTAAGGTCATACTCAGTTTCGGGTGCGAGGGTAACCTTGGTGTACACCGAACGCCATGCGGCAGAAATGGATATTTCGCCGTCAAGCTCAGTACCCTGACTGCCATTCCAACCGGAAACCCAGTCGGAAGCACTGATGTTTTGCATCAAGTTCTCGCCTTCGGCTGATGCTGTTACGGTAGTCATAGTAAACAAGCAGCTTACAGAGCTTATTACCATAACAATAGCCAAAAGAACTGACAAAAGTTTTTTGCTCATAAATTTACCTCCACTTTTAATTTTTTATAATAACCGATTTATAAATCGGTTTATTACCGTTGTGCTTTTTCACACCTTTATCCTGCAATTTCTGTGTAAATTGCTATAGAGCCACCGGGGATTAAATCTGTGAACTTATCCTTAACGTCTCCGTAGGTTTTATCTGCTTCGGGAAGTGTTGCGCCAAAATCAGGATTAAGCTTACCTGATTCACAAATATAGCGGTAAAGGGTTGCATTTATGGATTTATCAAACTTAACGTGGATTCTAACATCCTCGGCGTTAAGGTTAACAACCGATACTACCCATTTGCCATCATCATTTTTCATTGCACTTACATAAACACTGGCATATTCTTCTTCTGCCAAATATTTATTGTTAGTTTTATAAACGGTACCTTTTTTACAGGAGTTATATTTTGTGAAAAGTCCGTTAGTATAGTATTTTTCATACGGAATTGAGGATACAAACAATGACGGTGCTAAGCCACACATATGTATACCATCTTTAAACTCACCGCCACTACCGTTTCTGTCGGTCCAAAGCTGGTCAAAGGGCATCCAAAGCATAATATTTTGAATTCCGTTTTGCTGAGCGGTCATAGCACACACAGCATTTTGAAGACCTAACCACGAGTTTCCGGAGGCCAAATGCTCTGCACCCTCATCCTTAGCGTTGAACTCATCCATCCAGAACTGCACTTTTCCAAAAAGGCCAGCCTCTTTAATGCACTTCATATAATATTCCTGCAAGTAATTGGAATAGATATAATAGGTATCGTTTGCAGCCGAGGTTGATTGAGGATAATGGTGAGCAGAATAAATGGTGAAAAGAGAGGGGTCTTTTTTAAGAATATACTCCATAGTAACGGGTAAAACTCCGGTAGAGCAAGCCTCGTTGGGGCCCATATGATCTACGGTATGGTCTACCTTTAATTCAGCGAGCTTGTTTCTCATCTGACGGCAGAAGAGAGTATACTCCACCTTATCGTGACCATATAGCATATATCCGTTATTACCAATCTCGGGATTAAGTCCGGTGTTTTCAAGAGCCTTAGTATATCCGTTACAGGGTTCTACCCAATAAGCAAGGTACTTAGCATTGTTAATACCTCTTGCACGAAGCTGCTTTAGGGTTTCGGCTATCCAATAACCATAGCGGCGGGCACCCTTAACAATTCTGGCATCATTTGCTGAAAGGCCTTTAAAATTGTAGCCTGCACTTTCGCCGTAGCGGTCATCGCCATAGCCATACAAATAATCTACATCGTTAATTGATGCCTGACCGTAACCTGACATTTTATCAAAATGCCAACCTACCTGAATCATAACATCAATATTTCGGCTTTGCATTTCCTTTGCAAAATCGCAGAAATAGTTAAATCTTTTTGAGTTCCAGTCATAACCGGTGGATTCTTTCCACATCCATTGGCTTTGATAACGGGTACGAACAACTCTAACACCCGTATCTTCAAGACGGCCAAGCTCAACATCCATCATTTTATCGGTGTAAACACGGCCTGTGTTATCGTCCTTCATAAAGCCGTATGCGTGATAAATACCACCGCTGAAGCCTTTGTAATTGTTGATTATGGGCTTTTGAGAATTATAGATTTCAAGTGTAGTCTCTAAAGGCATTTCTTCAAGGTCACCAAAATCATCATAATACTCATCGTCATCATAATCTTCGTACCATTCGTCTTCGTACTCTTCTTCCTCGTACTCCTCTTCCTCATACTCTTCTTCGTATTCAGAATTATCTTCAATGGTCTCATCGGAAGAAACGGGCTCTGAACTGTTGTTTTTTTCCTCTTTGGTGCTGCAGCCTGCAAGAAGGCTGAATGCAAGTGCAAAACAAAGAAGTAAACAAATTATATTTTTAATATTTTTCATTATTATTCAGCCTCCTTTTTGCTTTTGCGACCTGTGAGCAGTAAAACACTTGCTGCCACAAGAGTTATTATGATTAAAGTTGTTGCCGGGAATGTATCACCTGTTGCAGGACTTTCATCCCAGTATTCCTCGCCCCATACGTCGCCATTTTCATCATAACCGCCGTTGATGATATAATTTTTACCTGAGGTAGCATTATAATCATAACCGGTTAAAATAGCGTGACCGTTTGGCTTTTTAGCGAGGCCGTACTGTTCCTTATAAATAAGGACATTATCAATATCCATAGTTCCGCTTTCTTGAGCGACAACAAGATAAATAGTGCCACTCATAGGAGCTGAGAACTTAAATCCGCTTCTGCTCCATTTATTTGAAGTGGGCTTGAGGTAGGATTCCACCTCACCCGAAACGCCTGAGAATAATCCCTTGCCGTCGGGGGTTGTTGAAAGTCCTATATATCCGCCTTTGCCACGAAGTGATGCAGAGAAGTAATACTGCACACCTGCCTCAACCGAAACGGGGAGAATGTAGAAGGTTTTACCGCTTACTCTTAAGAACTTATTACCAAACTCGGTATCGCCCTTAACTGCCTTCATTGTGGAAGGAAGCTTGCCCCAGTTCTTTTTAGTGATGGGTTCCTCAAAGCCTTCGTTATAAAGAAGTGCCAGAGGAGGCTCAGCATAAACATTTTTAACACCGGTTTCCAAAACTGCGGCGGAAACAATGGTATAAGTAATGTCATCAACATAGAAATCGGTTTTGGTCTCGCCAACTATGTTAGCTATAATGGGGTCAAAATAAACTGCGCTGGATGATGAGGCAAAGAAATCTACTCTATTCCAGCCGTTACCCTTAGCTGTATGCTTAACGCCAACATTACCTGCCTGAGTGCCCAAGAAATCGGGTGAGATTTTAATGGTGCTACCGTTGGCAGTTTTGTAATAGAAGGTGAGTCTGTACACACGCTTGTTGCTTATCTGGAAGCCAAGATAAGATTCATTGAAAATATGCTGGTTTTTGCTGTTTTCGGCATTATACTTGAAGTGAAGCGATTTATTGCCGCTATGTGCAAATTCCGCACCCTCATATACTTCATAAATATCGGTATTTGTTGTGCTGTTTTTAATAGCAAAACGGTCGGTTTCAAAGTCGATTTTTTCAAGTATCGCACCTGCGGCATCCTCGTTTTTGGTTATGCTTATATCATCCAGCTCAGCACCGTCATCAAGTGCTTCAAAAAGCAGAGTGATTGCACTGTTCATACCGGTATACACATCAAGTGAATACTCGTTCCAATCGCCCGATGTTTTAACGGATGAAACGGAGCTTATAAGAGAAGTTGAAGCTGTAGAATATTCATTTGTTTTTGAGAATGCTGCTAAAAGCTCACCCTTTGCACGGAATTTTAAGGTGTAAGATGAATGTGGCTCCACAGCTAATGGCTGATATAATTTTTCATCCTTTGCAATGGAAGCAACCTTGTTGCCGCTTTCCTCTGAAACGGAATATTTGCCCATCCAACCATCTTTGCCTGCTTCAAAATCGCCGTTATCAAGTCCGTCTGCAACATACTGAACAAACATAACATCGTCCAAGTGAACTGATTTTTCGGTAGCGTTAGAATCGCCATAATAGTTTATAGCTAGGGTTGCACTGGTAGCATTACCTGTGTTGAAGAAGAATTCTACTCTATGCCAACCATTATTTCCGTCACTGAACTGATTATTTTTGCTCCAGATGGTATCATCGCCTACATTAAGAGAAATCTGATTGAGCTTAAAGCCTTGCTTACCTATTTCAGCTTTCGAGTCATAAGGCAGTAAATCAGGACAGTAAATATAGAAGCTTAAATAATAATCGGTGTCTTTGGTTAGATTAGTGAAATCAAATTCAGACATCTGATAACGAGCACTTATAGCCAATGCTTTTTTGCCTCTGTGCGAAGCAAAATCCTTAGGTGTAAAGGTTGCAAAGTTTGCAACTGCACCTGTACCCGGATCATAAGCATGCCAGCCGGACATCGTGCCTTTTTCAAAGGTGCCGTCCATACCGTTTTCAGCCATCCAATCTATGTATGGCATATTGGGACCTTTAAATTTTGCAGTTAAATCAAATTCACCTTTTACTGTAAAGGTATAAGACGCATCGGAGGATAATTTTTTGCCATCGGCATCATACCATCCGTCAAAGGTGTTGCCCTCTAAAGGTGTTGCAATAACGGTAGTTTCCTTGTTCTTTTCATAGGGAGTTGTACCCTTGTTTTTAACGGTACCGCCATTGGTGTTCCTTATAGTACCGAATATATCAGTTGCGGGATCATAATACTCTTTAAGGCTTATCTTTTTAAGTAAGATAGAGCTTACAACAAATTCAGTAGCATCAAAAATAATATAATATTCTGTTTCCGAAGATGTTGTAAACATCTCAGAGGCGGTATAGGTCTCGCCAAGTACAGGGGTAATACAATTGCTTGTAATTGTATCCGGTGCAAGGTTATTTGTACCGCCCATTGCTGCTCCGCCACCTTCGGCTGAAAGCATTTGGGTATCCATATCAGTAATTTCTAAAGCGGCAAATACTCTTATATCTGAAACCTTAACATTTTCAAAATTGAACTGGAATTTATAAGTAACATTTGGTTTTAAAGTAACCTTGGTATATCCCGAACGCCAAGCAACACCAAGGCTTATGGCATTACCTGCATAAACGCCCTTTCTATATCCCCAACTGGAGGTCCAATCGGCGGGCTTGGTATCAGCAAGTAAATTGTCAGGATCGGGTAGCTCCTCTTCATCGTCCTCATCGGGAGTGGTGTCGATTTCAACATTGAAATCGGATACTACAAATCCCGAACCGGTTGAATTGTTTTCAAAAACAAGATAATATTCGGTATTATCACCGGTTTTAAAGCTTGCGGATACCTCATTCCAAGTGTTTCCATCATAATTAAGGGCGTCAAAGTTTTGAGTAAGCACAGTACCAACGCCATCCTTTAAGGCGGTGATTAAATGGTCGGGTTTAGCCGCATATTTAGCAGAATCAATATCATTTAAAGCAATTAAGTGTAATCTTGATATTGCAGATTTGCCCTTATAATTAAAGGTAAGCTTATATTTTGCTTTTGCAGTAAGGTTAAGCTTAACAAAGGTAGAGCGGTAATTTGATTTATCAACGCTTACAGCATCACCGCCCTTACAGGAGTCGGTTGAATTTTCAATTTTTACGTTAGCACCCTGTAATCTCCATGTTGAGTTCCAGTTTTCAACATTGATAAGCTGCTCGACAACCGATTCGGGAGTATCGGACGACCCTCCCTCGTCTGCAACAAGACTAAAATCACTAAGAGTGAAAATCTGGAAACCTGCATCACCATTTTTGGTTTGGCAGTTGAGATACATTACATATTTGCTTGCTTCACCGGTAGTGAAAGTGGTAGTAACAAGATTCCAAGTACCATCGGTTAACTGTTCTTTAACAGCGGTATCCTTGCCCAAAATAGGTGTAGCAGAATCTGTTAAGTGAGAAGCAACAGTATCGCCTTTATAGGTTGAAAAATTAACCTTAGAAGCATCTACAAAGCCTATATCGCTAATAACTTCGCCCCGTCCATCACTTGAGGACTTATAGCGGAATGAGAAGTTATATTTAGTATTTGGTTTAAGGGTAACTGTGGTATAGCTATCACGGTATCTTGCATTTCTGCCAAAGGACATTGCATATGCATTACCGCTATAAGACTGAGATTTATCAACATCAGCCGTCTTAGGATTTCTAAGACCTGTGTTCCAGATTGCATTCCAAGCAAGACCTGCCATAGTAGTATCGTTAAGAACGTTAGGATCTGCCAGCTCTTCAGACTCTTGCTTTACAACAAGTTTTAAATTCTTTAAAAGAATAGCTGTAGTACTAAACGCACCGCAATCAAGGAAGATATAATACTCAGTTTCATTGGTAGTTGTAAAGCTTTCAGATGAGGTATAGAACTCACCTGCTACAGGTGTTGCGGGGCAGGTTGTTGCCACTGTATCTGTTGCAAGATTGGTTGTACCACCGGGGGCAGGACCACCGTTCGCATCAGGAGTTTTTAACTGAGTTGCAGGGTCTGTGATTTCACTTGCAGCAAAAACTCTTATATCTGTAACCCTTACCTCGCCGTGGCTAAAGCTGAGTTCATATTTTGTATTTTTCTCTAATGTAACCTTTGTGTAAGCAGAACGGTAGGCACATCTTACGAATATAGCTCCGCTTACTTCGGTACCGGAAGCTCCGTTCCAGCTAGAGAACCAATCAGAAGCCTTAGAGTTTTCCAATGCATTTTCTACATCGGGCTGCTCTTCCTCATCGGTGGAGGTGTCGATTTCAACATCAAAATCCGATGCTACAAAGCCCGAACCGCTTGTGTTATTTTCAAAAACAAGGTAATATTCGGTGTTATTATTAGTAGTAAAGCTTGCGGCTACCTCATTCCAAGCACTTCCGTTGTAATTAAGGGCGGAATAGCTTTGAGTGAATACTGGGCTCGCACCATTTTTTAAGGCCTGGATTACGTGGTCGGGTTTAGCCGCATATTTAGCTTCATCAATATCATTTAAAGCGATTAAATGTAAGTTTGATACTGCGGATGTTCCCTTATAATTAAAGGTAAGAGCGTATTCTGTATTTGCTGTAAGGGTAAGCTTAACAAATGTAGAACGCCAATTTGATTTATCAACGCTTACAGCCTCACCGCCCTTACAGGAGTCGGTTGAATTTTCAATTTTTATGGTAGCACCCTGTAATCTCCAAGTTGAGTTCCAGTTTTCAACATTGATAAGCTGGCTTAAAACCATTTCGGAAACTGTTGGTGCTTCTTTTGCAACAAGGCTAAAGTCGCTGAGAGTCATAGTTGTAAAGCTTTGGTCGGCAACAACCTCACCAACATATATATACATTATATATTTTGTAGCTGTACCTGTAGTAAAGGTTGTGCTAACCGAGTTCCAAACTCCACCGAGCTCACGCTCTATATTAGCCTCATTCTCGCCGAGTAGAGGTGTAGCGGCATCGGTAAGGTGATTTTTAACAAAATCTCCCTTGTAGGTGCTGAGATTAACCTTAGAAGCATCTACAAAACCGATTTTCTCAATGCGCTCATCAGAGGTTCCCGATTTATAACGAAAAGAGAAGTCATAGGTAGTGTTAGGCTCAAGAGTAACTGTGGTATAATTATCACGGTATCTTGAATTTCTGCCAAAGGTCATTGCATAAGCAGTTCCGCTGTAGGACTGAGATTTATCAAGTGTGGCCTCCTTAGGATTTCTAAGGCCGGTGTTCCAGATTGCATTCCAGGTAAGGCCTGACATAGTAGTATCGTTAAGTACATTTAAGTCCTTTGCCTGTTTTACCAAGCTAAAATCACTGAAGTGAACAAGGCTTAAATCGTTAACATCAGGGCCTGCGCCGGTAAAGCAAAATGTATGCTCACCGGTAACGGAAGGTGAAATCTCAGCAGTAACAATATTCCAACCCTCTTTATCCGAAGGGATATTATAGTTAAGGTCGGTTAAAAGATTGTTTGAATAATCATTATTCACAAAGGTGATTTCATCGCCAAAGGTCATTGTACTTGTAGGTGCCATTAACACACCACGATTGTTGGCATCAGTAAGGTAAACCTTGCTTGGGTTTTCCTCCTTGTAATAGAACTTAAGCTCATAAGTTTCCCCTGCTTCAAGATCTATTTTGGTATATGCCGAACGCCACATAAGCTTTGTTACGCTAAATGCGTTGGACATATCACCCGAAAAGCTTTCGGTGGGAGCATTTATTGTGGCTCGGTTTGTGACCTTCCAATCTTTATATGTATAGTTGGCCATAATGTTTTCGCCGACTTCGGTACCTCCGCCGGCAGCCCATGCTCCAGTGCTTATGATACTGAAAACCAATGTCACCACAAGCATAATTGATAATAATCTTTTCATTATTATTCTCCCTTCAGAAATTTTTTTGTCAATGATTTACCTATTTATTTCCAAAAATACAAATCGTAAAAAACTAAATCTCACATCAACAACTACATTTAAACACATTCTTTGATGGAAGTGCCTTTTTGATTTTTATAGCAATTTTTTATGTAGAATGCATAAGATTTATAATATTTAGGAGTTTTTTATACAAAATTATCATATTTTACGAAATTAGAGTATAATAACCCCATTGACAAAATTCTATTATTATTTTATAATAAAACAAACGATTTTGGCAAGAGAGTATATTGAGTTTTATTTGTCCTATATTTACTTATTAGAGAAATGAGGTGCACTATGGAAAATATAGGTATGCAAAAAAATCAAAAGCAGGTAATATATAGTGAAAAAAGTGTTAAAGTATCACTTTTTGAAAAAAATATGCCAAACTCCCTTATTTTTAAGCCACATTGTCACCAAAGATTGGAGCTTTTGCGTGTTGTTTCGGGTGAACTTACAGTAACCCTGAACCAAAAAAGCATTATCGCAAAAAAAGACTCGCTGGTAGTGATAAATCCTTATAATATGCATACGGGAATTTCGGGCTCAAATGGAGTTACCTGCTATGCCATTATGTTTGACCTAGATAAGCTTTTTAACGAATCCACCCTTACACAAAAATATTTAATGCCTTTACTGGAACAGATTTTAATACTTGAGAACTATGTAAAGGACGAGGAGATAATCAAAGAAGTTGACCGCCTTATAGAATTTTCTAAAAATGATTCTATGTGTGCAATCGGCAGCGTTTATATGCTTTTGGGACTATTTTTTAACAACAACCGATTCTCTTCTAATATTAAAATTCCATCAAACGAGCAGTTTTACACCATTGTTGACTACATAAACAAAAACGTTGGTGTAGATGATGGACATACGGTTGACCTTTCCGTACCCGGCCTTGCTAAGAAATTTGGATATAATAAATCCTATTTATGCCGCAAATTTAAAGAGCACACAGGTTTTACTATTACAAACTACGTCAATTTGTTAAGGCTGGAAAAAGCGCAGGTTTTACTTACCACTACCGAAAAGTCCATAAACGTTGTTTCGTACCGAAGCGGTTTTAATGATATTGCTTACTTTTCGCATTGCTTTAAAAAGCAGTTTGGCATTTCTCCCACCACATTTAGAAAAACAAATGCCATTCCCCTTAACTATATTCCGTAAAAATATTTAAAAAAATAAAGGGGCTGTAAAAAAACAGCCGTGCGATAAATTGTTGTTTGAAGATGAGATTATATTAAACATCTGTAGGGACAGGCCTCCCGGACTGTCCGCAAAAAATCGCATAATTTAGCGGTTTTTTCACCTCATCCACCGCAAGCGGTCCCCCTTCCCCATCAAGGGGAAGGCTTATAAACAACAATTTATATGCCTAATATATTTATAAAAATAAAAATCTGCAATAAAAGTGCTTTTTTACACTTTTATTGCAGATTTTTCATTTCATTTTATTCTTATTTAAAGGAATTTAATAAACTTTGTTTTTTTACAGCCCCATTTTAGTTACTCTAAAAATATTATTTTGTTTTTGTAGATTTATAAGCAGACCAAGGAGAATAATAATGCTTACCACCTACCGTTTTATAGGTTCTTACCCTTACGTAATACGTCTTTTTCGCCTTAAGACCGGTTAAGGTTTGTCTAACGGTGTTATAGCTTCGAATGGTTTTATAAGAGTATCCAATAAATCTTGTGTTGGTGCAATACTGTATCTGATAGCCTGTTACCTGAGTGGTTTTTTTGGTAATATCGACCGTTATTTTCTTTGAACCCGGAGTAAGCTTTGATACCGTTGTTTGTGGCGGAAGTATAGTAAAATAAAAATCTGATCTTCCACTATAATCACCTTTAAGTGCAACAACCACTTTATATCTGCCTACATTTATTCTGCCCGTTGCATAGCTAACACGATAGTGCTCTGAAGTGATAGTGTTGCCATCATAATCCTTAACAACAATAGCCGGAGTTCTTCTTTTGCCGTTATATACACAAGAATAGCCGGAAAGAGCTACAGATTTAACCCTTCTTATGGTTCTTTTACTTAACACATCTCCGCAAACACTACATTTTTCCACCGATTCACCATCATTATCAATAGTTGCCGGCGTGGTATAGATTTTATAGGAATGTGTTATGGTTCTTACTTCATTACAAACATTACAAGTAGTATCGCAGGCGTTATCATAAGTATGGGTTTCCGACACAGGAATCACGGTGTTTTCATTACGTCTTACATTACAAACGGTACACTCCTCGTGTTTTATACCGGTAGCTATACAGGAATTCTCAACATCGATAACCCACTTGAAATTATGAGTTGTTGTACGCACATCGCCACAGATGTTACAGATAGTGTCACAAGCGTTTGTATAGGTGTGCTTGCCGGTTGCCGGAATTACGGTGTTTTCATTACGTCTTACGTGGCAAACTGTGCACTCCTCATGCTTTAAGCCATCCTTACCGCAGGTGTTCTGCTCATCAATTACCCACTCATAATCGTGTGTAATTGTGCGAACATAACCACAAGTGTTGCAGATAGTATCGCAAGCATTTGTGTAAGCGTGCTTGCCGGTTGCCGGAATTACGGTGTTTTCATTACGTCTTACGTGGCAAACTGCACACTCTTCATGCTTTAAGCCATCCTTACCGCAGGTGTTCTGCTCATCAATTACCCACTCATAATCGTGCGTAATTTTGCGAACGTCACCGCAGGTGTTGCAGATAGTATCACAGGCATTTGTGTAAGCGTGGCTTGTACAAATTACTTTTATCGTGGCGTCGCCGCCCTTAACTGTACGGGCTATGTTATTGAAAGAAGATGCTTGATCAACCTCAACAGTAACCTTTGTTTCGCCATATCTTGCGGCATCTTTTACCTTAAAGGTAATGGCGGCAATTTGTCCGGTTTCATAAATATTATCGGTAATGGTAGCATAAGCCCACTGAATACGATAGGGATTAACGGTATGATACTGGCTGTTATAAGCCGAATTGCCCGAATTTACATTAAATCTTCTTTTTTCAATTGTGGGTGAACAATTTTGACCATCCTGATGGTTGGGACAAACAATCTCAAGAATATCAGCATCATAATAAACTTTAATTCCCAAAGTGGCAAAGCCCTTATTGACATCAAGAGAAATTGGAACTGTAATGGTTGAGCCCTTTTTAGCAGTTCCTCCGGCCACAGAAACAACAATATCCTCACTAGCCGCTACAGCACTAACCGAAAATATACCAAAGCAAATTGCAATTATAAGCAATAAAGATATCAGTTTTTTCATTTACAAATTTCCTTTCAAAAAATATGGAAAAAATAAATATATCTATACATTTACATTCTACATTTTTTAAGATATAAAGTCAATAATTTTTATGTGAATTTTTTAAAAATTATTGTAAAAGATTTCAACTTCTCTCTTGAAGTTTGAGCTATGCAATAGTATAATAAGTAAGTAATAAAAACAAATGGATGGTTTTATGAATAATTTTATTATATATGGCTCGCCAAACAAAAACTCCTTTACAATGGAGCTTTTAAGGCAAAGCGAAAGGCAAAGTCTTGAAAACGCCTGCTTTTTCAACTGCTTTGAAGCCCGTCCCACCCCCTGCGACGGATGTGGTTTTTGCAAGGCAAGCGACGGATGTAAATTTGACGATTTAAATGATTTTTTTAAGGATTTTGAAAGGGCAGAAAACGTTATCCTTGCCTTTCCCGTTTACAACGGTAGCTTTCCTGCTCCCTTAAAATCACTCATAGACCGATTTCAATGGCTTTATAATACAAGATTTTTTAAAAATAAGCGTCCACCTATCGGCGGTAAAAGAGATGTCACTCTGGTTATTACAGCGGGCAGCAATGAAAATCCCCTGCCCCTTATAACATCGCAGTTAAAACCTCTTTTTACCATTTCCGGTTGCAAACTAAAAAAAGCAGTAATGCTTTTAAACACCGATAATAACCCAACTTTAAAAACAGTAGAATTTTAAAATCAGGAGACAAAAATGGCAAAAGAAAACAGATTTGATAAATTAGTGCCGGAGGATATGTTTTTTGACGGAGATTTAAAGGTAATAATATGTTATCTTCTTTCGGCCCTTAAAGAGCCGATTCCCGTTACCGAGACGGCACAGCTTTTTCACTATGAGGGAATTGCAAACTATTTTGATACCCAGACTGCAATTTATGAGCTTGAAAAAGAGGGCTACATAACCCAAAGTGAAATGGGTAAGGATATGATGATTATTGCCGATAAGGGCGAATTTCTTTCCAACACTCTTAAGGAGAGCGTATCGATTCTTTTAAGAGAAAAGCTTTATAACGCCGTTGTAAAAATGCTTGCACGTTATAAGGCGGAGCGTGATACCAACATAGAAATCGCCGAGGGAAAAGGCGGCTTTTTGCTCACCTGTAAGGTGAACGGCGGCGAGGAAACCCTGCTTTCTTTCAGTATTATGCTCCCCAATATGGCTCAGGCAAATTCTTTAAAGGAACGCATACTTAAAAATCCAAAATATTATTGTGATGCCTTTATTGAGCTTCTTACCGATGATATTCAAGTAAAAAGTGAGGAATAGTTATGTTAAATCTTATAGGAATTGATGTAGGTGGCACAAAATGTGCTGTGACAGCAGGCTTTGCCGAAGAAGGCCATTTGGAAATTCTTGATAAAAAAGGTTTTGCTACCGATATTACAAAAACTGCCGATGAAATGATGGAGCAGTTTTATGAGATTCTTGATGAATTTATACCAAAATACGGAGCAGATGTAATTGGTATATCCTGCGGAGGCCCGCTCGATTCGGGTACAGGCACCATCGTTTGCCCGCCCAACCTACCGAATCTTCACGGAGTAGAGATAACAAAGCTTTTAAACGAACGTTATAACCTGCCGGCTTACCTGCAAAATGATGCCAACGCCTGTGCACTTGCCGAATGGCTTTACGGTGCAGGCGAGGAATGTAACAATATGGTATTTTTAACCTTTGGCACCGGACTTGGTGCAGGTCTTATTTTAGACGGCAAGCTTTATGAGGGCACAAACGGCAACGCCGGTGAGGTTGGTCACATAAGGCTTAGCGAAAACGGCCCTGTTGGATTTGGTAAATTCGGCTCGTTTGAGGGCTTTTGCAGCGGCGGCGGTATTGCACAGCTCGGCTATACTTTGGGTCTTGCGGCATATCAAAGAGGCGAAACTCCACTTTACTTTAACCCTGACACCGCACCCGAGGGCATTACGGCAAAATCTGTTGCCATTGCCGCCGAGCAACACGGAGACCCCACCGCAATTGAAGTTTACAGACTTTGCGGTGAATATTTAGGCCGTGGCCTTTCTATTTTAATCGACCTGCTTAACCCCGAAAAAATTGTTATAGGCAGTATTTTCACCCGTTCTAGAGCGGGACTGTGGGAATCCTGCAAGGAGATTATTGAAAAAGAGGCCCTTGCCGTTTCGTGGAACTGCTGCGAGGTTGTTCCCGCACAGCTTTTAGAGGGTATTGGCGATTACGCCGCCCTTACTGTTGGCGTTTATGGACTTAGAAAGGATGGTAAATTATAATGAATGAACGTGTGACCCTGCTTACCGAAAAATATCCCGAGCTTTTGGTATGCGCTGATGATGTTGAGGCCGCTATCAAGGCAATAATCGCCTGCTATTCTAACGGCGGAAAGGTGCTCCTTTGCGGAAACGGCGGCAGCGCTGCCGACTGCACCCACATTGTGGGCGAGCTTATGAAGGGCTTTATGAAAAAAAGACCCGTAACCGCTGAGATGACCAAGGAGCTAAAGGAAAACAACCCCCTTGTGGACGATGAGCTCATTAAAAACCTACAGTGCGGACTTCCTGCCGTTAACCTTTGCGAATCCCAAGCACTTTTAACCGCTTTCTGCAATGACGTTAACCCTGAATATATGTTGGCACAGCAGGTTTTCGGTCTTGGCAAAAAGGGTGATGTGCTTATTGCTCTTAGCACTTCGGGCAACGCTAAAAACGCAAACCACGCCGCAAGAATCGCAAAGGCTTTGGGACTTACCGTTATTGGTATGACAGGAGAAAAACACAGCACCTTAGAAATCAATTCCGATATCTGCATTAAGGTGCCCGCCACCGAAACCTATAAAATTCAGGAATATCACCTACCCGTTTACCACGCAATATGTGATGCGGTAGAAGAAAATTTCTTTAACAATTAAAATTAGCAGTTGATACACAAAAAGCCGAAGTTGGTAATACGCCAACTCCGGCTTTTATTCTATCTATTATTTTCTTATTCCCCTTACAACTTTATACCATTTACCGCTTACTTTCACTCTGCCGGTAACATAACTTACAATACCATTTTTAACATAATAATATTTGCCGTTGTACTTAACAAATACGGTATCCTTTATCCATTTGCCACCCTTTACATGGTACCATTTGCTACCATATTTTACAAGCGTGTTAGCAGTATTCTTCACACCATTTTTTACATAATACCACGCATTGCCGTACTTAACCAATGTAGTATCTTTTACCCACACGCCTCTATTTACATGGTACCATTTGCTACCATATTTTACGAGCGTGTTAGCAGTATTCTTCACACCATTTTTTACATAGTACCACGCGTTGCCGTATTTAACCAATGTAGTATCTTTTACCCACTTACCGTTATTTACGTGATACCATTTACTACCATATTTTACAAGTGTATTTGAGCGATCGATTACACCATTATTGTAATAATACCAAACACCGTTTGTTCTTCTTAGCGTTGGCGTTGTAACTGTGTAACCGCAAATATCACATTTGTAATTGTTTACATTACTGTATGTATGACCGCACTTGATTGCAAAACTATAATCCTCTGTGATAAAACATCCGCTATACCCAAGGCCTGCATACCAACGTCCACCTGTTACCTCTATAAAATATGAACCGCTTGGTAATTCAACATCCATTTCTGTTGTTTTTTTGTTTCCGCAAACACCTTGCGTAAACAATTTATTTGTCTTGCTATCAAATATAGTTACAACATAATATTCTTTATCTGAATCCTGAAGGGTTAAATTAAAATTTAATCTAATTTTCATTTTCTTAGATAAGGTGAATTTATAATAATCTATATCACTCTCATCACAAATAGAACCGGTATATGTATCACTTAATGTTATATTGGGTGCAGTCTTCATATCATTATTACTATTTTCTTTTTCCCAGTAACTTGAAGCACTATATTTGGCACTAAATGTATATGTAACCGTAGAAAAACATCCACTATACCCAAGGCCTGCATACCAACGTCCACCCGTTATTTCTATATAATAGGTTCCTTTATCAAGACCAATTTTATGGGTATTAACATTAACATCTGAGCCCATTAATGAATAGGTAACAATATCATTTGTTTGACTATCATAAATCGTAGCAACCCAGTATTCCTCGCTGTCAAACAAATTTTCATGTTTAAAATTAAGTTGTATACTACCAGGTGAAGTCAAAGTAAATTTATAGTAATCTATATCTTCTTTATCACAAACAGAACCATTATACTCATTGTTTAAATACATACTTGTAGCGGTTTTCATATCGTTATTGCTATTTTCTTTTTCCCAGTAACTTGAAGCACTATATTTGGCACTAAATGTATATGTAACTGTAGAAAAACATCCACTATACCCAAGGCCTGCATACCAACTTCCACCTGTTATTTCTATATAATAGGTTCCTTTATCAAGACCGATTTTATAGGTATTGGCATTAGAATCAGTTCCTGAAAACGAATATTTCGCAACTTCGTTCGTTTGACTATCATAAATTGTAGCAACCCAGTATTCCTCGCTGTCAAACAAATTTTCGTGTTTAAAATTAAGGTATATGCTACCTTGAGAAAATAGTGTAAACTTATAATAGTTCACATCCTCTTTATCCGAAATATTATCCGAATAATAAGAATTTAATGAAATCGCACTCGCAGAAGAAAATGAATCGCCCGCTGCCGATACACTAAATACGGATGATGGTATTATCATCGTTACTAACAATACCAAAACTAATAATGCTGATAAAAATTTTTTCATAAGATTGACCTCCTAACAAATCAATTATAGACACTTTATATCTAAATGTCAATAGAAAGTTTCCGTCTAACATATAATATGTTAGGGTGAGCTTATGAATTTATCTTTTGGCGACAAAATGCGTAATTTGCGTGAAGATTCCGATTTAACTCAATCACAGCTAGCCGAGGCCCTTAAAATGACACAACGCAAAATTTCATATATCGAGTGCGGAAAATACGAACCATCTATTGGAGATATTGTGGCTATATGCGATTTTTTCAAAATTTCTTCCGATTATATGATTGGCATTCAAAAAGGATATAATTATCCTAAAAGGTAAACAAATTTTTTAACAGATGGCGATACATCCTTAAAATAATAAAGTAGAAAATATAAAATCTGCAATAATTATGGGCTCTTTGTCAATAGTTGGGGTAAAGAGTTAAAATGAAAAAGATTTACGCAAGCAGTCGCATTATGCGGCTGCTTGTTTGTTATGAAGTTGTTGATGGGAAAATATATGTAAAATACGGTTTCTGAAACGTTTGAAAT
>JAFQKE010000020.1 GCA_017397065.1 Clostridia bacterium | reverse complement strand
ACCAGTAAAACATGCTCCATGCTAAAGGAGTATATTTTTTCATTTTTTCTTTTGAAGCAACAATACATGCATAAAAAAATATTAACTCTAAAATAAGATGATAAATATCAGATAAAATAAAAGCCTTATACAACCATGATGTCGGGACTGCCCAAGCTAGCAATTCCATAAACATGGCATTATATAAGGAATTAAAAAACATTCCACCCAATTTTTCAGAATGTACGATATCACTCGCATAAAGAAAATGGTTGCATGGATCTACTTGATTATAATAATTAAAATGAATATAAGGAGTAAAAATAAATAGCATCATTATTCCTACTGTAGATACCAAAAGCGCCACGGAAATGACGTCCATCTTACGTATGACATGATGCTGGATATTCTTTTTACCGGCAATAACTATCAATGCAAAAATGCCAAGGCAAAGGTAAATGCCACCCATGGATAATAAGTTAATCGGCACACCTAATAAATTTATCAAAAAAGCTAATAACGATGCCACGCAAAGGGTTGTAACATAAGCAAACATGACATCTGTAACAGCATTAATTTTTTGTTCTTTTTTTGGCAATAATGTTATCATAATAACAGCAAAAAAGAAGCTTGCAATATATAAAATAGCGTTTATCAAAATATTTCTCCTTTTCCTATTTTTCTAAGCTTAATGCCATTTGTTCTTTATCATCAATTATGATACATCAAGCTAATTATCTCGTCAACTTGTATTTCTATATCATCAGCCTTGCTTTATTTGTTAAGTGATTTAAATTTTTTATTATTATAGTTTTTTCCGTTATCAATAATCCGTAAAAACCGATACATTTCTCCTTTAGACGCTTTGGCAATCCGCGCACATATAGTCACCTGGGAAACACCTGCAATTAACCCTTCGCATGACGATAATGTTAACATATCACGCAACACTTCGTAAGCAAGCAAATAGTGATGTCCCCTTCTGTCACTCTCACTAAATGCAACCGATGTCGTATCATCACCACGTACCACATCACGATAAAAAACTACTTTTCCGGCAAACGCTGTTTCAAAAGCTGCGATTGCCGCCTTGTCATCGGTTGCCAAAAAAATCTGTTCAAAACCTTCATCCTTCATTGCCGCTTGAACCAGCTCAAGTTCCTGCTCAATGGTTACACATACCGGGTGATTATCATAGTTCATTTTAAAGTCTGTTCCTCTGTAATGAACCGCCAAGGTCTTCTTATCACCTAATATACCACTGATTTCTTCCTGTATTCTTTCAGAAACTTTTGCATTCAGGCGTATATATCTTTTATATACATCCGCCGCTTGTTCCAAATACTCAGGCGACAAATCATATCCTCTGTGATATCTTTCCTCTACCCATCCTGCCTGTCCCATTTTTGCCATGGTTAACAAATCAGCCTTACCAATCTTATCCCCCAATTCACCGTTAATTGCTTCAAATAAATATTCATATGCATTCGCTGTATCTTCTATCTCTTCATCATAATATAAAAAGTTTTTTCCCCAATGCACATAAGGCTTTAAATGGAAATGCTCCGCAAAGATAAGTTTTTGAAGCATCGTGTGAAATTCTGCAAAAAAACCATATCCTTCTCCCACCTCTTCTATCAGATAGATGCAGTCTCCTTTGCAGTTCTCCCCTCTTGTTTCAAACTCCAGCAAAAGCGGGGCATTCTCCCTGTTAATAAAAAATTCCAAATATTCTTTGTCACCTATATGCTTAAATGCTTTTACAAAAAAATGTAATATTGTATTTTCCTTTAATCTCTCGCGGATTTTTTTCATAACTGCATTCCCCGTATCATATCTTTGATTTTAATCAAGCCTTTTTTTGTGTTTTATATTGTGAATAAAATTCATAATCATATCATCTTTTATTAATAATAATATTGCAAAGTATACAACTATACCTACTGCAATCTGACTGATGAATAAGCCCATATTTTGTAGTCCTGTATACCTTAATCCATAAATGCATACAGCCATCACCAAACTACACAGCAAATACTCAAGAAAATATTTACTTGCTTCTTTTAACCTAATGTATTCCGCTCCAAAAACAATAAACATGGCTAAAATAATGGTTTCAGCAGTCACCGTAGCTATCGCCGCTCCCAACGCACCACACTTGGGAATTAGCACTAAATTCATTGTAAAATTAATAGCAGCTCCTACAATAACACAACTGTTTGCCTGTTTCTGTTTCCCCATGGCGGTCAGACACTGTCCGCTTATCAATGTACTAAGTCCCAAAACTACAATTAATACTGCAAGGATTCTCACAATAATAATACACTTTTCATAACCCTCTCCCAAAAAAATCGGCACTAACTGTGGTGCCACCATGATAAGCCCGGCACTCATCGGCATTGAGAGAAGTAATATGAATCTTATCGTGCCGTCCACCATTTCCATAACCTGTTTATAATTTTTCTCACTATATAAATGAACCACCCTCGGTAATGTTACTGTACGCAACGAGGTTACAACTACCAGCACTATCTGCACAATTTTATATGCCTGCTCGTAATACCCGTTTTCATAGGAAGACTTGGTAACCCACCCTATCATTGCCTTGTCAAGCATCGTATATACTGATGTTGCAATGGTCGGTATAAAATATATCATGCTCCCTTTTATATGCGGCAATATGTGTATCTGTGTAATCGGTATCAGTGACACAAACTTGCGTAAATATGGAATAACAATCAAATTGCCGATAAATGCTGTCCCTTGCATTATCACTGCATAAATTACAACATCCTCCTTCACCTTGACAAAAGCAAAAACACAAACAATTCCCACTATTTTTACAAGAACATTTCTCGTGACAATAAAAGCAAACTCTTCTATTCCTTGGAAAAACCATGT
>JAFQKE010000019.1 GCA_017397065.1 Clostridia bacterium | reverse complement strand
CAAACGTTTCAGAAACCGTATTTTACATATATTTTCCCATCAACAACTTCATAACAAACAAGCAGCCGCATAATGCGACTGCTTGCGTAAATCTTTTTCATTTTAACTCTTTACCCCAACTATTGACAAAGAGCCTAAAAAATCTGCAACAAAGTGTGGGAAAGCACTTTGTTGCAGATTTTTATGTTTATAAATATATGCATCAGTTAGATAAATTGTAGTTTATATGCCTTCCCCTTGATGGGGAAGGGGGACCAACGCACGTTGGTGGATGAGGTGAAAAAACGCTAATTTAAAGGCTTTTTTACGGACAGTCCGGGAGGCCTGTCCCTACGGTATCTCCCAAAAATCTCTGCGATAAACAACAATTTATCTGCCTGCTTTCCGGCTGCGGAACGAGACTTAGCCAAACGCATAAAACCTGTTCGGAATTGGATGAAACGTCACACGTTTCAAACAACAATTTATCGCACGGATTTTTTGCAACGCCTTTTCTTTTTCATTATTTATATCAATCACGCCCCAAAGGGTTATTCCCTTTGGGGCGTGATTTTAATTCTTATTCAGTTTAAAATGACAAAACTTTAAAACTAATTTATAGGAGAATCATCCCAACCTGCAAGATGGCGTGCCAAATAGGTAACATCCAAAAGGTCAACCTTGCCGTCATAATTAAGGTCCATAACAGCTTCGTTAATCTCTATTTCCCAACCTGCTGCAAATCTTGCAAGAGCAACAAGGTCTTTAAGATTAACTTGTTCGTCACCGTTAGCATCACCTGTAGCCTTTACGTTTTCATCTCTAGCCATTGCTGCTAAAATACCGTTGTAGTAAAGTCTTGCAGTGAAGTCATTACCGTGGTTAAGGTTGGTGTTGAGGTAATCCTCAGCATCCTTATTTTTAACGATTTCGCTAAAGATAGAGGAAAGCTTTAATACACCTATGTTATCATCGGCATTTGCGATTTCTACCATAGCATTTTCATAGCTGAGAAGAACATCTGCCGGCCAGTAGATAGCGTTCTGATTGGGGAACATAGGTGAGTACATAAGTACTTCCATATTATTGTTACCGGTTACATCACGTGCAATATCTACAATTGCCTGCATATTGGTCTTAAAGGTTTCGACAGCCTGCTCTTTGGTGATAGCCTCACCATTATTAACTTTGTTGATGTAGTTATTACAATCATTTACACCAAAGCCGGTGAGCATAAGGTCGGGTACTACCTGATTGCCCTCCTCGTCCTTCCAAAGTGCAAGACGTTCGGCCATTTTTTCAGCACCCCAAGGTGCACTTTTACCGCCAAGAGAGAGATTTTTGAAGTTGATTGTAGCATCGGGGTACATCTCTTTAAGCTTTGCTTCAAGCATCTGAATCCAAGTAGGAGCAAAGGGAGCAACGTTGATGTTGTAACGGGTGATGTAATTACCCTCGGTATTGGTTTCATCGTAAATCTTAATTGAGGGATTCATACCGGAGGAACTCCAACCACAGGAGATAGAATCACCGTAAACCACAATGTTTACTTCCTCACCCCTTGCAAGCTTGCCTAAAACGTTATTGAGGTCTGCCTGCTGAGCTTCGGGAGCAACAGGAGTAAATCCGTCAGCAAAGGTTGTAGAATGCTTGTAGGTAACGCTGATTGCGTATTTAGGATAGGTTGTATCACCTGTAAGAACAACATATCTGCCGTCGTTGGTTTTCCAGTCGCCTACGGTATCAGTAACAAGGGAGCTGCCCCAAACAGGAATTCGTCCACCCTCTAAGCGTTTAATCTGACCATCTTCGGTAATCTCAAAGTCATAACCCTCAATGTAGTTCTGAGTGAGGTCATAAGAACGGAGAGATACAATGCTGTCTACGGGATAAAGGAGCTTAACGGTATCCTTATCGGGAGTAAAGAGTGCGGTTTCGTGGTAAACTGTATCGCCCTCCCAAACGGGCTCAGAATAAACATCAAGATTGTTTACATTAAGCTTTCTGCCAAATTCATCTTCGTCGTACCATGGGAGGTTTTCGTCGCCGTCAAAACGAACAGAAATAGCATTTTCATCTGCTAAAATTACGGTGTAGGTGCCGTCAATATTTGCAGTAATTACTTCGCCATTGAAAGTAACAACGGCATCAGTATCCATATTGTCAATAACCTTAAAGGTAAGCTCCTGATCAATATAAAGTCCATCCATAGAAGCATCAACTAAATCAAGCGATGCACAGGATTTCATTTCTACATCCATAGTAGTAGGTGTTGTTTCGATCATAGTCATATCATCAATATATGCCCAGCAAGATTGTGCCTGAGTATCTGCTGTCTGACCGAGAACAAGGTAAACCTTATTAAGATTCATAGAATTAAAGGTGTGTGTAACCTTAATCCAATTTTCACCATCGTGAACGGCGGTTAAATCTTTAGAATCTAAGTAAAGATTTGTTGCCTGATTAAGTGCTGCGGTGGAGCCCGCACCGGAGGTACCTGTATTAACGGTGGTAGAAATCGCACTTATCTGAATTGTATTGGTTTCATCTTCTACTTTCTTGGGAGCAAAGATATAATAGCTGAGTGCATAATCGGTATTGGGATTAACATCAATACCCATTGAAGCAGTCCAATAGCTGTTTGTAATTCTAACCGAGTTATCACCACTATGTGCCTTTTCGGTAGAAATAACCGCATTAACAGAGCTTGCACCTACAGTACCGCCTGCGGTCTGCTCTATAGCCTCGCCCTTATTGTTGTAAATGGTTTCAGCGAAGGTTGCACCTAGGTAACCGGCATTCTTATTACCGCCGAAGTATACGCCGGAGGGATAATCTGTGCCGGTGTATTTAAGGCTGGTTGCGTTTGCGTATCCTTCATAGGATGCAGCATAGGTTAAAAGGTTGTTGTTCTGAACCTTTGCATACATACCATCTACAGAACCTGTAACAACTAATTCCCTATTAGCAGAAACAAGCTCATTTGCAGCATTATACCAACCAAGGAAGGTATATGCGCCTGTTTCGTAATTAACGGTTGCGGTTCTTACACCTGTGTAGATATCCTTTGTTACACCTGCTGTAACGCCTACATTTGCTGCGGCATCCTCTGCAAGAGCATCACCGTTTGCATCTACAAGCTTAACCGAAACGGTTTCGGGCTTTTCTTCTGCCACCAACGAAAGCTCATCAATATATGCTGTTGAAACACCTGTGTTGGGGCAGAGACAGAGATAAAGCTTATCAAATCTGCCGCTGTTAAAGGTAAAGGTAATTTTTTTCCATTCGGTTTCGCTGAGGGTAACAGCGCTTTCCATATCCATAGCTACTGCCGCCGGTAAATTACCTATTGGTTGTGTTAACTGAGATGCTAAAACAGCGCCTTCATCAATGGGAGTAACTGCTTTATTTTGTACAAGGTTAAGAGTAGTGGCAACACCTGTATATTTAAGAGGAGCCGAAGTGCCTGCACCCGCTAAAATATAATAGGTAAGAGTATAATTGGTATAGGGAGTAACAGTTAATCCGGATACCATTGAACGGGAACTAAAAGTGAATCGAAGGGAGCTGTTACCTTTGTAAGCGGCTTCGTTTACTACCAGCATTTTTGAGCTTCCGATAGCTTCAGGTGAGCCGGAAGCGGTCTGCTGATAAGCAAAACCGTATTTATCGTAAATAACTTCTTCATAGCTGGCACCGTAATAACCGGCATTTTTAGTTAAGCCCCATTCATTCTGTTCGGGATATTTGGTGTTATTGGTAACCTGCAATGAGGTGTTATTTGCATATCCTTCAAAGGAAGCAGAACCATCTAAAATATTTTTAGAGATGATTTTTGCATAAACACCCTCTAAATCGCCTTCATAATCATAAACTTCATCTCTGTTAAGGAGATTATTGTCGGCATCATACCAACCTGCAAAGAGATATGCACCGCTTTCATTTTCATAATCAATGCTAAGAACTTTAGAACCATCAAAATCATCGATTACAGTTGTCTTGGCATAAAGGTTTGAATTTGTAATAGCCTCACCGTTGGTATTAACAAACTTTACATCAACGGTAGCGGCGGCTTCTTCCTCGGCAATAAGGCAAAGGTCGTCGATATAGAAATATGCATCGGTAGAAGGTGCAATTGCAAAATAAAGCTTTTCAAAATTGCCGCTGTTAAAGTTGATTGTTACCTTCTGCCAATTTTCACCATCAAAGGTGAGTTTCGCAGATTTAGCAAGAGTAAATGAACTACTAAAATCAGCAAGAGCCTTATAAAGCTCAGCTACTGCATTACCTTCGCTATCAACAGGTTGACCTGCAATAACAGTACCGTTTGTTCTACCTATATTAAGAGTAGTAACAATACCGGAAGCTGCCATAATTTTACCATTCGGAGCGAAGGCGTAATAAGAAAGGGTGTAGTTGGTATTTTTCTCTACATTAAGGGCAGTAGAAAGGGCGCGATAGTTATTATACACATATAAAGAATTATTTCCCGTATATGCATAATCGGTTTTTACATTTACAGGAGCATTTGTTAATCCTTCAGGAGAGTTTTTAGCCTCCTGCGTGTAAGGAATGCCATTAACATCATAAATGGTTTCAGCATAGGTTGCACCGTAATAACCGGTTACTTTATTGGCACCCCAAGTACCTGCCTCAGGGAAGGTGGTATTGGTTGGAACCAATAAAGAAGTGTCTGCGGCATAACTTTCAAATGAACCTGCAGTTTCAGTTAAAAGGTTTTTGTTAATGAATTTAGGTGTATAAACGTCGGTAGTATTTGCGGTAAAGGTTAATGTTTTATCACGTGTAACAAGCTCGTCGCCTTTATACCAACCGGCAAATACTAAACCATCACTATTGTATCTGGGGGTTGCAACAACGGTATCGCCAACTGCAACACCAAGTGATTTAACACCATTTACAGTAAGCTCAACGCCTGCGGCTTCGTTGGTATTTTCAGTTAATTCACCGTCTTTGTAGATTTCTGCTTTGCCAAAGGGATTAACATAACCTTTAATAGAAACATCATCCACATACATACCCTGTTTGCGATAGTTTTTACCATTATCGCCACTGCTTAAGGCGGTGCTTTCGTGGTAGAACTGAAGCATTGTAAAATCGGTATCAAGAATTGAAAAATTATCTCTTGTAGGTGTGGGGTCAGCAACCTTTGTAGCCTTGAAGACAATTTCCATATCGGTCCACTCGGTAGGATTTGCAAGAGTAACTGCAATCTTGCCGTTATCACCGGAGGCGGTTGTGAAATTGCCACTTGATTTTACCACCTCAAGAGTGTACTTATTATAGAAATAATCAACTGCTGAAGTGCCATCTTCGGTCTGAAGACCCACAAAACCAATAAGGAATTCGGCATTTCCGGTGGTATTGCTTTTTACCTTTGCTTTAAAGGTAAAGGTTTCTTCCTCGGCATTAAAATTCATAGCCTGGAAGAGGGTCTGATTGAAACGACCAATGTGATTGGTTGCATCATCAGGCTGAGCAATAACGGTACTACAAGCTGTAAAATATGTTGCGTACTCTGTTTCGGTTGCCTTAGTTACCACATCGTTTTCCTCATCGTAAGCCGAAAGGTCACCGTAGGTGGCGAAGCTTAGACCGCCTGTTGCACGGTACCACTTGCCGTTAAGTAATGAAGATAGGTTCCTAGTTCCTCTAAGACCATCCATATTTGTGCCAACAGCATTAAGGGTTGTGTTCTCAAAATCGCCGTTGGAAATTAGCTCGCCTGAAACCACATTTGTTTCAGCCTGAGCTGTTGTTACTGTGAGCATACAGGTGATGGTGGAAATCACCATAAGAACAGACAGTAACACTGCTAAAGACTTTTTCATAAGTTTTTCCTCCTTTGCCAAAGTACTTAAACATGAACCGGGTTTTGAAACACATATTTTTTGCTCTACTTTGTTTAAATACTCGTAAATCCGTTAGGATTTACTGCGTTTTAGCCTTGTATAACAAAAAATAATGCTATTTACAAAACTCTTCGACCTTAAATGTGCAATTTT
>JAFQKE010000018.1 GCA_017397065.1 Clostridia bacterium | reverse complement strand
ATAGTTTCTTGTATCATCATATTTTCACTTTTATAACTTTTATAGTATAGAGATTTTATTATATTGAATTCTATCATGGGATAAATAAAAAAAATCAAAATTTAAATAAGTTTATTGACGGATTAATAAGTACGCAAATTCACAGCTATTTATGGATGAAATAATTCAATCCATCCCAAAACTCCTATGACAGACTTATATAGGGGAGTTTAGTTGCACCCCGGAACATTGGGGCAATATCACTTGCCTTCTGCCCCACCGCCACAATCTACCGATGTTACAATAAGGTGCTGTTCTGAATGCTCGGCGACGTATTGGATAGATTGTCGAACCTTTTTGAGGTCATCACCCGCAACACCGGCAACAGCACCGAAGTCGTGCATACGGCTGTCAAGGGTTATGCCAGATAATGATAGTTATTAAAAGGCTCGATTTGCCCTATCTATATAATCGTTTGCTAACCCAAATACGGCAAACTTCTGTTCCCACTTAGGCAAGCCTTTTGTGCTGGTTTCTACGGCAGCATTAAAACGGCCTGCGCTCTCTACCATTCCGTCCATAGCAGCGGTAAAATTACCACCAACATTAAATTGATAATCAAAAATGCTTGCCATATAGAATATTTTTTATAAATTCGTAGCGAAGTAATTATTTAACAATGGATTTTATTATTACCATAATCGGGTATATAAGTATAGTTATACAGTTTATTCTGTATATCTTCTTCCCTTTTTTCCTCCTTTGGTTTATTTATCAAGGGGCGATTAAACCATTCATTGAATTATTCCGCAAAAAGGCTTAATGCTTTTTTTCTTTCGGGCTGAACATTTTAGCCAACATTTCATTTAGGTTTTTCAACCTCCATTTTTCCAGCCACAAGGCTTGCGCATAATTTGCTGCCCAATCCCATAATCGCCGATGATAGGGACAAGCCCCACCGCTATACCTGTCCTTTTTAGAAAAAGCCCACCGCTCGCATTGCTCGTCTATGGCAGCCATTAACGCTGTTCCGATATTGGTTTCTACCTATTAGAGTATTTTATTAGTCGTTTCTCACAGAAAAAATCCGTTTTTAACTTTTTTTTAGATAAACGTAGCCTTTTAAAATAAAAAATCATGGCGGAGCCATATTTTTCCCGCTTGTGACTTTATTATCCTTATATATGAGTACGACATTAAAGCAAAATAGTTCCCATTTGGCAAATCAAAGTTTTTTCTTTTGAAAAGCGACTATTGTAACCCCAAAAAAAGTATATTTGCTGTAAATATCAGTAATGATTGTATCTTAACAGCAACTATTATAGTGCCAGACACGATACTCATGAAAACCATATGAATATTCTACCCTGTCAAATCCCACATTTTCAGACGATTTGGCAAAATATAATGAAATTATATGAAAATAGAAGAAGCCATACTCTGCTGCCTTGCAAGCCGTAACCGAGGAATGCGAACGGAGCAGATTGCAGAAATGATTAACCGCCAACGGTTGCATATTCGCAAGGATGGACAACCTGTTACATCCAATCAGGTGTATGCCGTTAT
>JAFQKE010000002.1 GCA_017397065.1 Clostridia bacterium | reverse complement strand
TACATTTACTGCAAGCATAAGCACAAACTCCGGAAATAAATTCGTTGCACAGTTTACAGCAAGCGAAACTTCCTATCATTTAGTTTTCAGAGATTATGATGCAACAGTTACAAATATTACTTTAAGCAATTTTGTACTTACTGCAGTTAAAACCCTTACCGAAGCTGACCTTGCAGGTAATGCAATAGCAGATGGTACTTGGAAAGCAACTAATGGTAGCGTAACAAATAACACAAAAGCCCACACAGTTACTGCTACTGGCCTTTCATATCACTCAATCTACACAACCATTTCAGGTTTAACTCCTAACACTGTTTATCAGCTCACCTTTGATATGAGTGCGAACACAGGCTTTAAACAGTTGTGGATGGTACCCGGTAGTGAAACTCTTGACCTAGGCGGTAATACATATCCGCAAAACAGCAGTACATTTAGAGCAACATTAGGTACAGAGGGTACAAAATTCCTTGCAGAGTTCACAGCAAACGAAGCTTCATATCACTTAGTATTCAGAGATTACGATGCAACAGTTACAAATATTACTTTAAGCAATTTTGCACTTACAGCAGTAAGAACCCTTTCTGAGGCTGAGATTGCAGGTAATGACATTGCAAATAACGGTGCTTGGGATGTTACAAAAAATGCAAGCGGTACAGTAACTAAGTCTAAAGGTACTGTTAAATTCACAGGTGCACAGTATCAAGATGTTTCTTTACCTCTTACCGATTTAGAGGCTAACACAACCTATACATTAAGCTTTATAAATAGCTCAAGCGGTATAGAGCTGTTCGCTAACACAGTTTATGTTATCCCCGGTGAAACAACTTATGCTGAGAGCCTTAAATCTAAAGAGGGTACAGTTGTTTATTCTTGCGAAGCCAGTAACAAAGTAAATGATGAGGGTGCTATTGTTACCACCGTTAGATTTACAACAGATGATACTAATACAAATTATCTCATAGTGTTCCACAATGACAACGTTAGTGAAGTTACTTTAAGCAACTTTGAATTCAGTTATGAAACCGCTTATGAATTTGCAGGTACCGCTATCCGCACCGCTTCTGAGGATGCTACTCAGGCTATGCGCTTTAAGAATACAATTTCTAAAGACCTTTTAGCAAACGGCTACAACGGTAAAGAGGTTGTTGAGTATGGTACTCTTGCAGCATTTGAAGCAAACCTTGTAACCGATTTCACCTACGAAAATGTTGACGGTTTAAGAATCAAAAAAGGTGTTTCATACGATAAGGCAAATAGTATAAATGTTGTATTTGCTGAGGATGATGTAGATGTTACCTACACCGCTGCATTAACCAACATTAAAACCAGATTCTATGGTCTTGATATGAAGGTTTGCTCATATATGGTTCTTTCTGATGGAAGCGTAATTTATGGTGATCTTCAAACTATCAGCGTTTATGGTATTATGAATGCAATTTTAAATGGCGATAACGATGATGATAAAGCAGTTGTTAACGCAATGTTAGAAGATGAGGCTGTTCTTAATGGCTATAACGCTTGGTTAGCTAAATAATTACTTTTAAACATAAAGTACTTTACTAAGGGTAGCAATGCGGGGTACTCCTGCATTGCTATCCTTTGAGATACTGCTTGCCGAAAAGTTTCGGCAGACAATATCTCGGTTCGATTTTTTTAAATCGTTCGGGTTAAACTTTACTAATCTTACTTCTATACATTTTTAAAGCATATTTAAGGAGGTTTTTGCTTTGAAAAAAACACTGGCAATTTTTTTGGCATTGATAGTGGTATTTAGCGTATTTTTCTGTCTGCCTTTAATTGGTTCGGCAGAGGGCGTAACCGCCGCAAGCTTTACGGACGGTGTGGCTTGGCAACTTTCAGAGGGCGGTAATATTACCTATTTGCGCACCACAAACGGATGGGGCTCTTATACGGGTGCAAATGGTTCGGTAACCATTACAGATCCTAACTCCTGTCGCTCTACAATGGCTAATATTAAAGGCTTTACAGTAGGAAAAACTTATGATATTACCTTTACCGCAACAGGTATTTCTGCCGTTTTCGCAGTTTTAAACTATGATAGTGCATATTTTAATACCGATCAAATAGTTAAGGCAAAAGCGGGAAATGAAGGGGATTTGGTTGTTGGTAGTGTATCAGGCAGCACCGCAACTATAACCGTTGCTCCTACAAGTGATAATATCTATTTAATAGTTAAAAATAAGGCCGGCACAGTAACACTTAATAATTTTAGCGTTACCGAGTCGGCGAATGATGCAAACAACATTGAAACCGTTATTTCTAATATCAACAACGGTTTAACCTGGGGACTTTCAGAAGGCGGTAACATAGATTATCTCCGTCTTACTAATGGTTGGGGTTCTTTTGTAAGTGCTGATGGTGCGGTAACCATTACAGATCCAAATTCTTGCCGCTCTACTATGGCATATATTAAGGGCTTTTCTGCAGGTGAAACCTACGAGCTTACCTTTAATGCAACAGGTATATCCGCTGTTTATGCAGTCCTCAATTATAGCAGTGCCTATTTTAATACTGATCAGATTGTTATGGCAAAATCGGGTAAAGAAAGCGATCTTGTTGCAGGCACTGTATCAAACGATGTTGCAACAATCACCTTTACTCCCACAAGCGATGATATTTATTTAATAGTTAAAAATAAAGCAGGTACAGTTAAGCTAAGCAATTTTGCAATCGCAACTGTCACCGACGAAGATTCTGAAGACGCTAATATTGCAAAGGGCGATTGGTATATAACCAAAAATGCCGGTGGTACCGTAACAAAGGGCGATAATTCTGTTAGCTTTACTGGTACACAGTATCAAACAATGTATACAAAGATTACCGGTCTTACCGCAAACACCACATACAAGCTCACCTTCGATGTATCTCCGGAATTTGCGGCTCAGGTATGGATGTTAGCGGGCAATGCCGAGCTTACATTTACTATTGATGGTACAGTACCGGGTGGAGCCGCAAGTATTGGCTCGATTAGTGGAACATCTGCTGTAGTTGAATTTACGGCCGAAAATGATTCACAATATATTTTCTTCCGAAACTGTCTTTCAACAAGTGCTACATCACAATTTACATTCAGCAATTTTGAATTGACCGTAAAGGCTATTGGAGAGCCAACAGGCACAGAGGTTGCGGGCGGCACTTGGTGGTCAACCCGTGGTGCTACATATTACTCCTTTGAAAATAATGTTTCATGGACTTCAGATCCCTCATGGCATTCTGTTTATACTGAACTTAAAGGCTTGAAGCCTAATACAAAGTATGAGCTTTACTTTGAGCATAACATTGTTGATTCAAATCAGATTGAACTGGTTTGGCTTTATACAGGCACTAAAAATAGTATGACCTTAAATTCTGCAAAAGACAGACCTGCAGAATATACCTCCTGTACAGTAGAGAAAAAGACAGGTGCGGTTAGTGCTACCTTTATAACAGGAGCAGAAGAATCGGTTTACTGTATCGGCTTAAAGGTTGGAAGTGCCGAAGGACTTGTGCTTAGCAACATTGCTTTTGGTAAGTGGATTCCCAAAGAGGTTACTGCTGAGGCTATAGCAAGCGGTCAATGGACACTCGGTGAGGGCGGTCGCTCCACCACCGATTTGGTAGGCACCGATGGTTGGGGTAAGTTCTATGGAGTAAATGGTACAGTTACCATTACCGATCCTAACTCTTGCCGTACTTCCTTTACAAAGGTTACCGGCTTTACTCCGGGTAAAGAATACGAGCTCACATTTATAGCCTCAGGTATTGAGGGTGCTGCGGCTGTTTTAGAAAACGGCAGTGCTTATATCAATGGACAATATCAATCGTTAAGCGTTATAGAGGGTAAGGAAGAGAACATTGTAAAAGCAACCAGAGAAGAAAGCAGATACGTAGTTCGATTTACTGCAAAAAATGATTATATTTATTTAACAGTAAAAAATAACTCAGGTACAGTTACACTCAGCGACTTTATATTCGATCCCATCAAGGTTTCGGCTAGCACAAAGTGGGGCGGTAAGGTTTCAATATCGCCAAGTACTGTTGTTGCCA
This sequence comes from Clostridia bacterium, assembly GCA_017397065.1. The sequence continues at coordinate 8,579 of JAFQKE010000002.1, read as the reverse complement.
AAAACACTAGTGTCACCTTTACAGCAACTCCCAGTATGCGTAACTATTTTGTAGGCTGGTATATGGGCGAAACCTTGGTTTCAGGTGAGAGCACCTATTCTGTAATTGTAGAAAATGATATCTCTTTAACCGCTGTATTTGGTGGTACTAATACTTCAAGTGATGATATTTTTTCTCAAAGAGGATATGACGGTACCTTTGAAAACGGAACGATTGGCGGTTGGTATGCAACCCACTATAATGCGGCGGATGCAAACCATGTAGGCTTCTGTAATTATACCGTTTCAAGCCGTCATGCTTATGAGGGCAATAAATCTCTCAGAATACAGGCATACCATCGTTGCTCTATTTTGCCCTTAACCGATCTTAACAAAAATACAAACTATCGTTTATCCTTCTATGTGTTGTATGAGGATAATGGTGGAGAAAAAGAAGGATATATTTCTGCAAACGCCATTTTAGATTCCTTGAGCATACACACAGTGGGAGCGAATAAAGTTTATTCTAATGTAACTTTGAGGAATGTTAAGGCTAATACTGGTTGGTATAAGGTTGATATGTACTTTAATACCGGCGATGCAACTGCAGTTAATTATGAGCTTTATTACGGTTCAGAGGATTATTCTACCGGTTGTGCCTATATTGATAATATGACTCTTAGCGAGTATACAGGAAATAACAGTGTTTTAAACGCTGATTTCTCTATTATCTCTGATAATGACGGAACCGATTATCCTTCTGATTGGATGACCGATGCTTCTGCCGCTACCGATGGCAGTAACGGTGTACTGAAACTGGATAACGAGCAAACTGCATATCAGATTATCAACACCGATGTTGATGGACTTTATACCGTTTCCTTTAGGGCTAAGGGTGAGGTTCGCGGTGCTGCCGTTGATTTAGCAAAGAACAGTACAAACATTAAAAACCTATTGTCATCTGTTTCATATGTGGATACAGATAAAAACGGCTGGAACAGATATACCTTTAGATTCTATACAAACAATCAACAGGCTATAAAGCTTATGTTTGAAGGTTTATCTGACGGTGCTATGGTAGATGATGTTAAGCTTACTAAATCCGAAGTATCAGCAGGCGGTATAGTTGAAAATATTGATTTTGAATCTGAAAGATTTGCACTTACCGATGTAAGCGATGAAAGCTTTGAGATTTATAACAAGTCATCAAATAATGATACTAATGTTTTAAGCGGTAATTATTCCCTTAAATTCTCACCAAGCGGAGTTGAAGATAATGATAAATTTATTGAAAGCTTTATGAGTTATCAACCCGTTAAAGGCATTTCCTACACCATAACCTTTAATTATAAGGCTACAGGTAGCGGCGAGATATATCTATCTCCCGATATTAAGGAAAATTATGGTGTACAGCAAGGCTATACCTATTCTTTAGGTAAGGGCTGGAAGAAGGCTGAATTCCATTTTACTGCACTTGATACAACTGTATTAAAGGCTATTATGTCGTCCATTGTCGATTCAACAATCGGAGATGTATATTTTGATGATATTTCCATTAAATCCCGCTTGCCTCTTATTTATGAATATGATTTAGAAAATACCTATTGTGATGCTATTTTTAACGCTATTGACTACACCGGTTTCGAGTATTTTAAAGAAAACGGTAATATGGGTAAATTACCCAAAGGTTTTAGCGTTGTTAAGAGTGCATCTGCACAGTCGGGAACAAGTATATTGACCGTAAAAGCCGGTAACAAGCAAATTTTTGCATTCAATACCAAGGCCAGCAAAATTTATGAATTCTCTGTTAGTCTTAAAGGTAATAACAAAACCAAAGGCTCTGTATCGGTAACGGTTGATGCAAATGGTAAATACTATTACAGCGATACAAACGGCGTTACAAGGTCAAAGGTTACGGCACCTACTAATGGTAAGTGGAAGAGAGAGGCGTTTAGTTTTGTAACAAACACTTCAGGTATAACCTATGTTGTTATTGAGTGTTCGGGCGGAACTATGGAAGTGGACGATATGATGCTGTTTGAAAGCAGTTATGCCACACCTACAGATAACAATGATTATACCATTTATAAGAATTATAATTATAAAAATCCTACCGTTAAAATTTATAATGGTGGCTATAATGAAGATGGCACTATAGGTGATGGCGGTTATGGTTCAGATGGAAGTCTTGGTGACTATACAAATATCAAGCTTGTATTCGTGCTGCTTGTAGCTTCTGTATTGGTATTAGTATTAAGTGTAATTATTAAAAAAAGAAAGGGTGAGCACTGTGCGTAATATTATAAATTTAATTTCGAAATTACAGATGTTAAAGGTGCTTTGCCTGATAATCTGTATTTCAATCACTCTTTTTGCTTTCGGTGCCTGTAGCACCGAAAAGCCAAAAGAAACAGTTTCATCGGATGAATCGTTGACAGACGAACCGGATGATGATTCGTTTGAGGATGATACCGAAGAAGAGGAGTATTATGAAGAAGATTATTTCGACGAAGAATACTTTGATGAGAGTTATGATGAGTATGAAGAAGATATAGACGAAACTGTATATTTAAAGGTTTATAATTCTCGTGCTGCAATAAATAATAACTATATGGGTATGAACGCCACTGTTTATCACTGCTTTAACTATTTTTTCAGAGACGGTTCGGATAGCCGCGGCGTTTATACAAATGAAATGCTTAAAATTGAACTTGATCGCTTGGAGAATATGGGCTTTACCAATATGCGTACCGATTTGCAAAGCAGATTTTTATGGGATGCATCAAAGCAGGATTTCGATTTTAATACCAAATATATGAAGGATTTTATAGATTATTGTAAAGCATTAAACAGTCGTGGTATGAAGGTTATGCTTAATAATCTTTGGTATTTTAATACTCCCTCCAATTCGGGCAAAAGTTCGTCTTCAAGTGCCGACTATTATCTACACGGCAATGGAGCAGACAGATTTGGCGAAACGGCTAATTATTCAAATTGTATTGCAACCAAATATATGATTAAAAGCAATGTTTCTCCTAAAGATTATGGGCTCCAGCTTTCCAGTATCCCTAACGATGCAACTATGACCGATTATTATAAGCGTATAGGTGTTTCTGCGCTCCGTTATGGTGAATATATTTCAAAAATCTTTGAAACATTAAAAGCAAATGGCGTTAATAATGTAGATTATCTATTTTATTTCACAGAACCTTCCTACTATTATCAAACACCCGATGATCCTACCGGCCCTGTTAATGAGGAGTATCTTTTCTTCTGCAGAACGCTTCGTAATGTGCTTGACAAAAAGAAGGTTATGAATGGAGTTAAGCACGTTGGACCTAACCAAGGTCACATAACAACCGGTGAAGGTTTGCTTGAATATGTTATTTCAAGAGAGCCCAAACTGTTTGATATTATAACATCCCATTATTATCCCCAATCGGGTGATGCTACAAGTGATGTTTATTATGATTATAATTACAGTGCTTTAGCCTCATACAGAGATGTAATGAAAAAGTATGGTCTTTGGGATAAGGCTGAGTTTTGGCAGGATGAAATGTTTGCAAAAATGCAGGATGTTTCAATGAACACACATAAGCTTTCCAGTATTGCAAACCAAACTGTAATAAGTGCTATTTGCTCACAGCAAATGGGAGTAGATAACGTTCTTATGTGGCAGGCATTTGATCAGGCATTTCCACAATCTCTTGAAAATGCCGCCGAGTTCAGAAACGGAATTCATATAACAGGTACCTGTCCCTCGTTCTTTGAATCTGCAACTCCATACATAACATATTACGGAGTGGGACTATTTACAAAATATAATAATTCTGTAAATGGCGGTAAGGCAATTGCTACTTCTTCGGGTGATTATTCTGATTATCCCGGTGTTTATATTGGTGCTACCGAGCTTGAGGACGGTAACTTTACCATTACTGTTGTTAGCCTCAATATTTTTGATACTCAGTTCGTTATTGATTTTGATAAAGCACTTGGCAAAAACCTTCATAGACATAGGGAGGTTTTGGATAAGCGTGTGCCCAAAACATCAGCAAGACTTGCTGACGCAGACGCTACATTTATGAATGTTGGTACAAAGCTTGCCGATGTAATTGAACCTTTTGGAATATATATTTATACAACCTGTGAGTATTGATAAAGGGATTTATAAATATCAGTCTAAGGTTGAAATGTTATGACTTCAAGACTGCCTATTTTTAAATCAAAAACAAAGGAAAATTTATTATGGCGAATATAACTATAAAAAATACTGTACCTGTACAAGAAAACTTTTTGGGTAACGGTGCTATTTATCACGGATTTGCATCAATGCCCGATTCTTTAGGCAGAAATTACAGCGATGAGCTTTGTGACACAGAAGCCGACCGTGTGGCTAATATGAAGCTTAAAATTGCTCGTACATTTTATGGTGCATATGCGTGGGAACCTGATACCAAAACCTGGAATTGGGAAAACGAGCGTATGCAGGGTTTTTATGCCTGGCTTCAAAGAATGAAGGAGCGAAATATTACCGTTGCCATAAATATTGGTTGGTGGTCGGGTAGCGACCTGACAGGTGATAGCGGCTCAACCTATGGTGCACTTATGTCAGATACTATAGAGGAATCTCTGATAAAATATGGTGATTGGGTAAGTGAATCAATACACCAAATTGTAGAGGTACACGGCTTTACAAATGTTAAAATCGTAGTTATATTTACAGAACCTCAACATGATTATAATTTATGGCTTGAAGAATTAAAGGCGGCACATAATGCTCTTAAGCGTGATAACCGCCGTCATTTGGTTAAGCTTATGGGCCCCAATGAAGCAGGCGAGGGAGTAGCCAAAATGGTAAAATGGGCGGCAGAAAACGCTTTCGAATATTTAGATATTTATTCATCCCATTATTATCAATTAGCGGCAGACCTTCCTCAAAAATTCAAAAGAACGGGTATTTGTTCACCTATGGCAAAAGTTCCGGGCGGTAGGGTAGTACAAACCGTAAAGCTTGAAAAAAATACAAACTACACTATGAAAATGGTGGCGGCCTTGCAAAGCACCGACCTTTTGCACGTAAGCGGAAATATTCTTTTTGGTGCCTTTGATACCTCCTTTAGTTGTGTTTTGGCGGGAGGACAACCAACCTCAAGAATTTCCCTTAACAGTGTAAAAATGTTAGATCCCGCTGAAATGACAGAAGAATACAAAGAATATTCCTTCACCTTTAATTCAGGGGAGCACGATGAGGCTTTTGTTTGCTTTTTCTATGATGTAAAACGGCAACAAATGTCCGATAGACTTTTTAATGGTATAGGTTTTCCCGAATGTGAGCTTTATGTTGACAGTATGCATCTTTATAAAGAGGGAACCAATGTAAATGTAATCAGAAATCCTCAGTTCGAAGATGGTTATGAGCATTGGATGTGTCAATCGGCAGGAGGACAGACTGATGCCTATTACGATTGGTATCAGTGGGGCAAAAACGGTGTTAATAATACTCCTGTTGGCAAGCCCTATATTTTTGATGAATATAATACCTTGTTTAGCAGAGATAATAGCCGTTCAGAGCACGGTGTTCAAATTTGCAACGCGGCAGTGGCTCTTATGAATAGTGGCGTGGCAGGTAGCCTTCTGTGGTCTCTTTTTGACCAACAATGGCCCAACAGTAACCATTCAAATGATGATTCCTTTGTGGCTGGTGATCATCGTTGTGGTACTGCACCAACCCTGACACGCAGTTTAATACCTTATAAATCTTTCTACGCTTTTTCACTTCTTAGCCGTTATACGGGCGGTGAGGGAAGCAAGGTTTATGAAGGATTTGGTGAAAATAATATCAACTGTACAATGAATGTTATGCCGGATGGCAATGTTACAATAGTTGTTGTAAATAGTAAAGATACAGATGATGAGTTTGAGTTAAAATTTGAAAATCCTTTAGATTTAAACCTATATAAATATCGCTTTGATCCCAATACCATTATTTGTGATGAAACCGCAAAACCAATTGTACATAGCGGTTGCGATATAGCCCAAGAGATAATAAAAGGAAAAATTCCGGCTTACGGAATGCTTGTTTATACAACATATGCTGATTAAAAATGGAGGTAAATAAAATGTTTAAAATAGGACTTATTGGTTGCGGAGGAATGGGCTCGTTCCACGCAAAATGTTATGAGGCACTTAAAGATCAGGCAACTGTAGTAGCAATCGCCGATTTAGATTTAAGCAAAGCGGAGGCCGCAAACACAAATCACAATGCAAAAATATATGCCTCAGCAGAGGAGCTTTTAAATAATGCAGAGGTAGATATTGTAGATATTTGTTTGCCTACATTTCTCCACTCGCAATATGCTATTAAAGCAATGGAAAAGGGATGCGATGTATTTTTAGAAAAACCTGTTTGTCTGAATCTTGAACAGGCTGAGGAACTTTTAGAGGCAGAAAAAATAACAGGCAAAAAAATCCAAATCGGTCAGGTTGTACGTTTTATGGATGAATACGTATGGCTTAAAAATGTAGTGGATAACAATACCTATGGCAAGGTTTTATCGGGTGTGTTTTACAGATTAAGCCAAAAGGTTATTTGGGGTTGGGATAACTGGTTCCAAAATCCAAATCTCAGTGGTGCAGTAGCACTTGATTTGCACATTCACGATGTTGACTATGTTCGTTATTTACTCGGCGATCCCGACGAGGTTTGTTCAACCCACGCAACAAGAAAGGCAGATGGCTCTTTACAGCAGATGTTTGCGACCTACCGTTATGGTGATGCTATTGTTACATTAGAGGCTTGTTGGGATTATCCTGATTGTTTCCCCTTCCAGTCAGGATTCAGAGTGAAGTTTGAAAAAGCCACCGCCGTTTTACATAACGGAAAATTAACAGTATATCCCGAAGATGGCGAGGCGTTTGAACCTGAAATTATTCCTGCTTTCGTAGGTGAGGTTGAGGGCATTAACGTTTCAAGTCTTGGCGGATATTATAATGAAATAAAACACTTTTTAGATACAGTTGAAAACAATCAGCAGGTAACCATCGCACCGCTTTGCGAGGCTGTTAAGTCTTTGGAATTGGATTTTAAAGAGGTTGAGCTCGCCGGCGGTATGATTAAAAAATAAATAATAATATAAGGAGTTTTAAAATATGAAACTGGGTGTTTTTGTTAAATTAAGCGAAAATATAAGAGAAGAATTTAAAAAACTTAGGGACAACGGCTTTTCGACCTGTCAGGTTGATGTATGGGATGATGCCTTAAAAACCGATGAAATGGCAGATATCGTTAATGCCGCAAAAGAGGAGTTTGGTATTGAAATCACAGCCCTTTGGTGCGGTTGGGAAGGCCCTGCAGTTTGGAATTTTTATGAGGGCCCCTTAACCTTAGGCTTGGTGCCCGCAACCTATAGATATGCCCGTATCGAAAACCTTAAAAAAGGTGGCGATTTTGCTAAAAAAATCGGCGTTACTGATGTTGTAACTCATATGGGATTTTTACCCGAAAATCCATCCTCAACCGAATTTAAAGAGGTTGTTTGTGCTATAAAAATCGTTGCAGAGCACCTGAAAAACAACGGCCAGTATTTACTCTTTGAAACAGGTCAGGAGACTCCCGTTACACTTCGTCGTACCATTGAGGAGGTTGGAACAGGCAATTTAGGCGTCAATTTAGATCCCGCAAACCTTATTTTATACGGAAAGGGAAATCCTGTAGATGCTTTAGATGTTTTTGGTGAGTTCGTAAGAGGAATTCACGCTAAAGATGGAGTATATCCCGTTAACGGTCAGGAATTAGGTAAAGAAAAGCCCCTTGGAGAAGGCAAGGTTAATTTCCCCGCACTTGTTAAGAAATTAAAAGAAGTTGGTTATGACGGAGCCTTGACCATTGAGCGTGAAATAAGCGGTGAACAACAGCTCAAAGATATTTTAATGGCTAAAGAACTTTTGGAAAGTTTAATTTAATCCAATGTTTTTTAGATATAATTTTATTCTATGAGGAGGTTGGTTTATGAAAAAACTTTTATCAGTCATTCTTTCGTTAGTGCTGATTATGGGAACAATTTGCGCGGTTCCTGCATTTTCGGCATCAGCAGATGCACCCGGATTCAATCTTAACGATTGGTATGTAACACAGGGTGCAGGTGGCACCGTAACTTCTGATACAACGGCAGGTACTGTTGCCTTTACAGGAACACAGTATGGTGCTATGTATACAAAGGTATCAAATCTTGAGGTTGGCAAAACCTATGATTTTTCCTTTGATACCAGCCCTACATCAAGCTTTCAGCTTTGGGTAGTTCCGGGCACTGAAACACTTTCATTCAGCAACGGTTTACCTAACAATTCTACACGCAAGCATATTATATCAGTTAGTGGTACAACATTTTCTGCTCAAATTACCCCCGAAGTAACCTCATACTGGTTTGTTTTCCGTAACGAAACCGGTACAGCCGCAACATCTGCATTTACCTTCAGCAACTTTAAATTTGAAGAGGCTAGTGCAGAGGTTCTTGCAGGTATTGCAATAGCAGACGGTAATTGGAAAGCAACTAACGGTACAGTAACCAATAACACAAATGCCCACACAGTTACTGCTACCGG
>JAFQKE010000001.1 GCA_017397065.1 Clostridia bacterium | reverse complement strand
ACAAAGAATGCAAAGATTATCGTCACCGCTTACGCTATTCAAGCAGACGGTTTATCTGAAAAAACACCCGCTGAGATATGGGCTTTGTTTAAGTAAAAATAACGGCATAATGCCTTTATTTATCAAAAAATTGTGAGGAAAGGAGGCAATGGTTATGAAAAAGAAAGCTACTATTGCGGTTACGGCTCTACTTCTCGTACTCTGCTTTGCTATTGGGGGTACACTTGCTTGGTTAAAAGATGAAACTAAACCTGTTGTTAATACCTTTACATATGGCGATATAAACATAGACCTTTCTGAGTCTGAGAATCTCAACTTAAAGATGATCCCTGGAAATGATATTACGAAAGATCCGAAAGTTACCGTTAAAGCAGGCAGTGAAGCATGCTGGTTGTTTGTAAAGGTTGAAAAATCTGCTACTTACGATTCTTACCTTAAAGACTGTACAATCGATACTGGTTGGACGGAACTGGCATCTGCAGCAGGTACTAACTATAAGGTTTACTACCGTGAGGTTGATGCTGCAACAGCAAAGGCTGGCACTTCTTATCAGGTGCTTGCCGAAGATAAGGTTACTGTTCTTGATGAAGTAACAAAATCTATGATGGAAGACATTAAGAATGGTACTAAAACACAGCCCACGCTTACATTTACTGCCTATGCAGTACAGTTAGATGGCTTCAACAATCCTGAAAATTCAGTTGAAGAAAATGCCGCTTTAGCTTGGACTGAAATCAACAAGTAATTATTCTTTACCGAAAGGACATTTGAATTATGAAAAAGAAAATTTTATCTATTTGCCTCGTTGCAGTAATCGCAGTAATGGCAATCGCTGGTGCATCCTTGGCTTACTTCACCGCTGAAGATAGTGCGGAAAATGTATTTACCGTGGGTAATGTTGCCATTGACCTCACCGAACCTAATTGGGATGAAACCGGTAAAGTAGAAGCGGAGGATGTATATCCCGGTGAACCTCTCGCAAAAGATCCTACTGTTACAAACACAGGCAAGAATCCTTGCTTCGTTCGTATTTCTGTTTCAAACCTTGACCAGTTCGCTGAAAAGTTTGATGGTGCTATGATCACCTACCGTACCGATTATGTTGAAAATGCTTTGGGTGAAAACTGGACACTCCATACTGACGGCTACTTTTACTACACCGAGGTTCTGGCTTCTGGAAAGACTACAGATGCCCTATTTGACCAGATAGTTATTCCCTTCGCTTTGACCAATAACGAAGAAACCAAGTCCATTGATGTTACCGCTTATGCAGTTCAGGCGCAGGGTGCTCGTCCCAGCTTTACAGATGTTCAGGCAATGACCGTTGAAGAAATTGCCGAATGGTTCAACACCTGCGGTATGTAATTTAAAATTTCCACTATACTCTGCTCCCTTTGGGAGCAGGGTATATATGGATACCTCAAATAAGTTGGGATACCCATATATGCCCTGCTAAAAATATAGAGTAGGTTATTTATAAATATTTTGCGAAAGGAAATAAGCAATGAAAAAGAAAATAGCCGTTTGTGCTTTTATAGCTGTTTGCCTATCAATTATTGCATATAGTACCACTGCATATTTCACATATGAAGATACAGCTACAAATGTAATAACTATGGGAAATATTAAAATAGAACTACAAGAGTGGTCTATACCTAACGGTGGTGGAGAACCCATACCGTTTGAGGATGTAATAGATGTTCAACCCGGTATGGATATTTCAAAAATCGTTCAGATTAAAAATACTGGCGGTCAGGATGCGTGGGTTCGCATTTCCCTTAACAAAGCAATAACTCTTGCAGATGGTGTTGAGGGTGAGGTTGACCTATCTCTAATATCATATGACTTGAATACCGAGTATTGGATCGAGCAGAACGGTTATTACTATTATAACACAATTTTAAAATCAGGTGAAACAACAAAACCTTTGTTTACCAAAGTTACATTTTCCACCGATATGAGCAATCTATATCAGTATAGCAAAGCTGTTATAGGCGTTAATGCACAAGCAACCCAAGTAATACATAACGGAGAAACCGTGTTAAAGGCTAATGGTTGGCCTAAATCTGAATAAGGAGGATACCTATTACAATGAAAAGATTAAGCAAAAACAGAATATTGTCCTTATTCCTTGCTCTTACTATGATTTTTACTGCAATGCCTATTAGTAGTGTTGGAGCAAATGCGATTGAGGCAAAACCTATCAGTATCCTTTATAACGGACTAAAGGTTGATAATTTGGTTTTGACGGAAGATGAAAAAATCACATTAACAACTTCTGCATCCGGCTCTGATTCTCTTTCGTATCGTTGGCAGATTCGTGTTGATGAGGAAAGTGATAAATGGGTAAACATTAAGGGTTATACAAAAGATTTTTGTATCGTATCTTATGCCTTAATCGGTAGCTTGCTTGACACAAATGGTAGTGCTTATTTGAGATGTAAAGCTACAGATGGTGCAAATGAGTATTTGAGCAATACATTAACCGTCAATGTTTCCTATAATGCACCTATTACATATGAAAAGGCAGAAGAAATCTCCGAAACTTCTGCTCCGGTTATGGCACGTTACAGTTTAAGAACAGCAAACAGCAATGTATCTTTGGCTGCTACTGATGATGAACTGCAAAGCTGTACTATTGTTATCAACTATACATATGAGGATAATTCACTTGCATTTGAGCCGTTTGTTGCGACTATAGAGTACGGCGGCGCTTTTAATTATACGGCTGTTAGCCCTACCGTTGTAGGATATGCTCCCTATATCTTGCAAGGCGATACTTATGTTGATGCAAAAAATGTTGAACTTAACTATACAAGTCTTACCGAGGATAAGGTAATTGATGTAATTT